>NZ_JAIOTY010000001.1:668205-1336411 GCF_019931275.1 Nitratidesulfovibrio sp. SRB-5
GCTGATGCTGGCCTATGCCGAGGCGTGGCTGGCCACCGGCGACGGCGAGTTCCGGCGCACGGCGGAAGAGACCGCCGCCTACGTCCTGCGCGACCTGACATCGCCGGAAGGGGCCTTTTACAGTGCCGAGGACGCCGACAGCGAACTGGACGGCGCGCGCGGCGAGGGGCTGTTCTATACCTTCACCCTGGCGGACATCGAAGAGGCCTGCGCCCCGCTGGATGTGGGGCCGCATGCGGGCGGTGAGGGCGGCGGTGCGGATGACCTTCACGGCCCCGGCGCGGACCCGGCCTGCATTTCCGACGCGGACCTGACGGCCCGGGCCTTTGGCTGCACGGCCTACGGCAACTATGAGGACGAGGCCACGCGCAGCCGCACGGGCCGCAACGTCCTGCATCTGCCCCGCACGTCGCAAGGGCTGGCGCGCGACCTGGGCCTGCCCCCGCGCGAGGTGGAGGAACGGCTGGAAGCGGCCCGCGCCGCCCTGTTCGACCTGCGCGCACGGCGCCCGCGCCCCCATCTGGACGACAAGGTGCTGGCAGACTGGAACGGCTTGGCCATCGCTGCCATGTCGCGCTGCGCCCAGGCCTTCGATGCGCCGCATCTGGCAGAGGCCGCCGCCGCAGCAGCGGACTTTGTGCTTGCGCGCATGGCCACCCCGGAAGGGCGGCTGCTGCACCGCTGGCGCGATGGCGAGGCCGCCGTGCCCGGCCTGCTGGATGACTACGCCTTCATGATCTGGGGGCTCATCGAACTGTACGGCGCCACCGGCGAGGTGCGCTGGCTGCGGCGCGCCCTGCGTCTGCAAGAGGTGCAGGACACCTTCTTTCACGACGTCGAGGGCGGCGGGTACTGGATGACCCCGGCGGACGGCGATGCCCTGCTGGTGCGCCGCAAGGAAGGGCACGACGGTGCGCTGCCCTCGGGCAACGCCGCCGCGCTGTTCAACCTGCTGCGCCTGGCCCTGCTGCTGGGGCGTCCCGAATACGGCGAGCGGGCGCGGGGCGTGCTGCGTGCCTTTGCCACGCAGGTGCGCCATCATCCCATTGGCTCCACCATGTTCCTGTGCGGGGTGGACTTTGCGCTCAGCGGCGGGCGCTCGGTGATCGTGGCGGGAGAGCCGGACCAACCGGATACCGAGGCCATGCTGGCCGCCGTGCGGGGTACCTACGCGCCCACCACGGTGCTGCACCTGCGCACCACCGACAACGCGCGTGATCTTGCGGCGCTGGTGCCGTTCACCGCGCACCTGGCCCCGCTGGAAGACCGCGCCACGGCCTGGCTGTGCGAGAACTACGCCTGCTCGCCGCCCATTACCGACCCGGCGGAATTGAAGGCCCGCCTGCTGGCCGTACGCCCCCTGGCGCAAGGGTAGGGCGGCGGCATTGTCCATGGATGGCGTGGGTTGCCGGGCCATCGCGGGGGAACCGGGAGCAGTATGCGCTGGTCAGTCTGTGCGTGCGCGTGGAGCGCATGAGGGTGAGGGGAAGGCGCGCGAGGGCGGGGCGGGTTGTAACGGGCAGTTGCGTATCCCTGAGAAATAGGCGTGGACTGTTTGTGTGAACGGTATGTTTCGCTTGTGATATTGGTATGTTGCGACAGAGCTTGCGTTTCCCCCGGCAACCGGATACACCCCCATTCACGCTTGGTTTCGGATGACGACAGCAGGAGAGACCCCAGCCGGCGGCAAACGGCATGGGGCGCCGACGAAGTGAATCTTTCAGGCGAAAGGACTGCTGCCCGACGAACCTCTGGAGAGCCTCCATCCGTGGAGCACCGAAGGAGCAAACCGCCCGTGTCCTCGCAGGGAACCGGGGCGGCGAAACTCTCAGGTAAAAGGACAGAGTGCCACGCGTGACTCCGGCAGGCATGCGCCCGCCGCGCCCCGTGCGCGGCGGCTCCCGCCCGCGACCCGGCTGGCTGGCCGATCTTTTGCGATCGTGCCCATGCCGGGGTGCCGCCGGAACCCACCGTGCCCCCCAGGCAGGCCCGCTTCGCGCGGGCTGCCGTCCTCCGCTTCCACACCGGCTTTCCCGGCAGGCGAATCCGCCATGCTTTCCGACACCCTGGTGCCCGTACACCCGTGTTGGAAACGTGCGCATTCGTTCCGCCGCATGGGGTCGTCACAAATGCGTGCCGGAACCTTGCGTGGCGGAACGTGCGCGCGGCGGCCCAACTGCCGCCGCGCGGCACGACCGCAATGCGAAGTTGGCAACGCCCTGTCTCCTGGGCGAGTCATGTGGTCGCAGGCCGGAGGGGCGGTCCCTTCGGCCTGTCGCCGTTTCTGGGCCTGTCGGGCTACGGTCCTTTGGCCCCCCTGTCTTCCGACCCGAAGGGCGGGCTTGCGGGCCTTGCCCCATCCATAAGGCTCGCGCGGCGCGCTTGCCGACGGCCGCGGCATATTCCCTTCATGAAAGACAGTTCTTCCTCTCCAGAGAACAGAAATCCACATGGCCCGGAAAGGCGCCGGGAGAACTGGCGCAGTCCGTCAGCGTTCCGTGGCGGGCAGGTGATGCAGCACGAAGTGGGGCAGGGGCGTCCACACCGGGGTGCGCGCCCCGGTTGCGGCCAGCGCGTCGGCTGCCCAGGTGTTGCAGGTGCGCAGGGGGCTGAAGCGCCCGGTGGCTTCGAAAAACAGGCTGCCAGGCCCGTAGCCCGCGCCGCCGTTTTCCGGCGTGGCCGGAATGCGCATGGGGCGCCCAGCGGCATCGCGGCGCAGGCTGGCCGCCACGAAGGCCACAAGGTTCCGGTAGCCCTGCCGTGACAGGTGCAGGATGCGGGTATCCGCATCGGGCAACGGCGGGCCGGGCATTACCTCCACGTGCAGGGCGGCGGGCGCCAGGGCCAGCGCACGCAGGGCCACGCCGGGGCGCATCTGGTCCCAAGTGGGCGTGGCCAGGTAGAATTCCCGCGCGCCCCAGCCTATCGCCAGGTAGGCGTTGTCCGGCAGGGCAGTCAGGGCTGTCAGTGCTGTCAGTGCGGTAGGGCCGCTCCTTTGGCTGCCCGGTCCGCCACCGGTCCCGCCGCCTGACGCATTCCCCGGTCCGTTGCCCGTCCCGCCGTTCTTCCCCGGCGCGTCCAGAAGCCCCGGCACGTCCGGCAGTCCCAGCACGTCCGCCAACCCCGGTTCTCCTTCCACTCGTGCGGGCAGCACGATGTCCGCATGCACCCCGTTGCTGATCACATGGATGGTCACTGGCGGGGCTTCGCGCGTTGCGGCGTCCGCCATCCCCGCGTTTTCTCCGCCCGGCGTGCCCTGCGCGTCCGGTGCACCGGGCGCATCGGGCGCACCGGGCGCACCGGGCGCGAGCGGTATGGCGGGCGCAGGCGTGTCGTTCCGCTGGTCCGTGGCGTTGGGTGCCGTCCTCACGGGCTGGCAGCATGCGGGCAAGGGCACTCCATCAGTCGGGCGCGGCATGCTGCCCAGCACGGCCACGGCCAGCAGGTATCCCAGCGGCAACAGGGCCAGGCCGCGCAATGCCCATGTCAGGGTACGAAGCAGGGTACGGCGCAGGGGCGGTTGCGGCGGCTGGCCGGGATGCGGCGTGCGGGACGGCATGGTGTTTTCCTGTAGGGGCGGGAAGAAGGAGGCAGGCAGGGATCATGATATTCGTAACCCGATGGATTGCCAAGGTATCGGGGCGCGGCGCGTGATATCGATGATAATGCGTGGTGGTTTTTCGGAAAATCATTTCACACTGGCGCCCATTCTGGTGTACACTGGCGGCAGGATTCTCTCCTCCCGTCCGGGCTCCGCATCATGTCGGGGCGCGGAGGGCATGCGGTCACCCCCTCCACCCTCAAACCGCAGGAGTGGCACCATGCAGGAAATCAGACTGCACCGTAACGGACGCGAAGACCTCGTATTCAGCGGCGAACACCTGGCCACGGTGGATGACCGCGAATGGATGGGCATAGCCCCCAACTGGTGGGAACTGGCCCTGTACCGGTCCGAAGCGGGGGGCTTCGTGCTTTCCTCCGTGTTTTACCTGAACTTTCCGCGCCATCGCGTGCTGCGCGGGGCCGTGGTGTTCCAGAGCATCGCCGACGTGCGCGACTACGTTGTCAACGCGTGCAACGGCCCCTCCATGATCGCGGACGGCCTGCTGGGCCGGGCGCGCAGGCGCATCCGCCAACTGGACGACCCCATTCCGCCGCTGCCGCAGTTTGCGCCGGTATCCGACTACGAATCCTTCGGAGAACGCGAGATTCCCTATGCATGACGACACACGGCACGTGCCGCGCCGTCGGTTCCGGGAAGGGACGCGGCGCGGCGCCATGCGAAACGGCGGCCCTGGCCGCCGTTTATCGTTTGCGGGGCTTTTCGCGTGTGCGGGCAGGCTCCGGATGCCTGCGGACGATACGGCAGAAGCAGCGCGATGCGCGCGCCGCGCCGGGCGGCGGGCCGATATGGTGGCTGTGTCCCCGCCGGTCAGGAGAGATGCCGCCCGGCGGAACGCTGTCCGGACGTGCCCTGCACGTATGGGTGGAACTTGGTGTCGTCGTCCAGCATGTGGCGCGCCACCACCTCGTGGGAGATGACCCGCAGCGCCGTGTCGAGGGGAAGGTTGGCGTGCTCGTAGCGAGCGGCCAGGTCGCCCGCCGCTTCCAGCAGGGTGGCGTGCAGTTCCGCGTGGTGCTCGGCGTCGGGGTAGCCCCGGCTGCGCAGCACGGCTTCCTCGTCGCGGAAATGCTCGGCAAGGGCGGTGAGCAGTTCGTGGATGATGGCCAGGCAGGCCGCGCGGGGGGCGTTGTCCAGAAAGGCGGCCAACAGCCGGTTGACCATCTCGAACAGTTGGCGGTGCTGGGCGTCGATGCGTGCCTCGCCGCATTCGTACGAACGGCTCCAGGCAAGCCGCAGCAGATCGGCGTGCGGGCAGGCCTGCGGGGGCAGGATGTCCTGTGCCGTGGCCACCGTGTTCCGCCCCTTGGACTTGGCCCGGTACAAGGCCCGGTCGGCCATGTCGATTGCCTGGTCCGGGGTGGCGTTGCGCCCGCCGCGCACCGTGGTCACGCCCACGCTGACGGTAACGTGGCCCGCCGGGGTGTTGCCCGGGTGGACGATGCACAGTTCGGCCACGGCGCAACGAATGCGTTCGGCCATCTGTGCCGCCCCCGCTTCCGCCGTGCCGGGCAGCACGCAGGCGAATTCCTCGCCGCCGTAGCGGGCCACCATGTCGGGCGCGCGGTGGACCACCGTGCGCAGGGTGTGCGCCACGGCCCGCAGGCAGGTGTCACCCGCCAGATGGCCGTGGATGTCGTTGTAGGACTTGAAGTTGTCCACATCGACCATCAGCAGCGACAGCACGTCCTCCGAACGCTGGGCTCGGCGCAGTTCCGCTTCCAGGGCGCAATCCAGACGACTTCTGTTGAACAGCCCGGTCAGCGGGTCGCGCATGGCCTTCTGTTCCCACATTTCGCGGTTGCTGTCGGCGTTCAGCAACTGGCGGTTGTGCAGGGCCACTCCCAGGGTGACTATGGTGGTGCTGCACAGGAATGTGGCCAGCAGAAAGGCCGCCTCGCCCGTGGTGGGCATCTGGAAGGGACCGAAGCCCATGGTGGCGCCGTAGGCCACGGCCATCATGGAAGGGGCCAGGGCCAGCATCAGCCCGTGCAGGCGGGCATTGTAGGCCAGCAGCACCAGCAGGGGCATGATGAAGTAGATGCACCCGCCATACCCGTTGAAGGACAGCAGAAGAAACACCAGGTTGCCGCCCAGCACGCCCCCCAGCCAGCGGCATTCCCTGCCGGTAAGGTGGCGGTATGCGGCGCAGGCCCGGTACAACGGGTAGACCAGCAGCAGCCCCAGGCATACCGCCATGACCAGCGTGGCGAACAGGTATTCTGCCTGGTCCCACGGCACGTATCCTTCCGTAGCCTGTTGCAGGACGATGACCCCGGCGCCGGAGACGGCGGCGGGCAGGCAGACCCTGCCCACTGCGCGGAACAGGTCGGGCACGCTGGCAGGTGGCGCGGCGAACACGCGTTGCAGGAGCATGGCGGCCATGCCCCCGGCAAGGGCGTCGGACACGGCGGCGGACAGCACGCAGGACAGGGGCAGTGCCGCGTGGCGCGCTGGCCCGGAAAGCAGGGCCACGGCCAGGGAAAGGACCGCGATGAGCGGCATGGACTGCCAGCCGCTGCGCAGGCACACCACCATGGCCACCCCGGCCCCAAGACGCAGCGGGGTCAGGTTGTGCACGCCCAGGGCAAAGACGTTGGCGTCCAGCCAGGTGGCGGCGCAGTAGGCGGAAAGGGCGGAGAATAGCCAGACGGCACCGGTGGCTGGCCGGGGCGCGGTGGTTTCTCCGGTTGCGGGTCGATCCATGGTGTACGGCTATACGCGATTTCCGGCTTTGGACAAGGTGGTGGAATGCCCACCTTTGTGCCGGTCCATACGGGTCCATGCCGTCTTGTGGCGGGGCGGGTACTGCATCGTGAAGGCGGGTGCGCGCTGTATTTGGCGAAGGTGGCCGCGCGGGCGCGGGGGGCATGCCGCCAGTCCGGAAAAATGAACTGCAATGGCAGTCGGTTGGACGCACACACAAGAGTGTGGGGGGATTCCCTATGCTGCACTGCGCAGCCCCCATGTCGAAGTCGGGTAACGTCCGGTTCACCGGGCTGCACTGGCGGGCACGGACGAGGAAAGATGGCCCGCACCATTTGCATCTGGGTGGCCCATCGGGAGGTTGCAGCTGGCACATCCTGCAACCGAATGCATGCAGGCAGGCTACAACCGCGTCGGTAGGGGCGTCCCTTCCGGGAAGGCGATGAGCCCTCCCGGAAGGGGGCGGTTGCGCTTAACGGGGGGTAGCGTTGGGAAAGAACAGCGGTTCGCCGTATTTCTCCACCCCAAAGGTCTTGATGATGCCCTGCGCTTCTTCGCCCGTAAGCCAGTCGGCCAGCTGCAAGGCCCCGGCAGTGTTGACCTGCGGGAATTTTTCGGGATTGACCCGGATGAGGGCGATATAGTTGAGCAGCAGCGGATCCTTCTCCACCAGCACCGCCAGACGGGAGCTGTCCTTGAGGGTCAACCAGGTGGCGCGGTCCATGAGCACGTATGCGTTCTTTTCGTCGGCGAACTGCGTGGTGGCCTTGTTGCCCTTGGCGCCGTCGGGGTAGACCACGTACCAGTCCCCTCCGGGCTCGATGCCTGCCGCGGACCAGACTTCCATTTCCTTCACGTGGGTGCCCGAATTGTCGCCACGGGTGACCACCATGGCCTTGCGGGTTGCCAATCGCCTGAAGGCTTCCGTGGCGTCCTTCATTCCCCGTATGCCCGCCGGATCCTCCTTGGGGCCCAGGATCACGAAGTCGTTGTACATCACGTCGCGGCGGTCCACGCCAAAGCCGTCGGCGATGAACTTGTCCTCAAGCTTGCGGGCATGCACGATGACCATGTCGAAGTCGCCCGTGCGGGCCTTTTTCAGGGTTTCGCCCGTGCCCGCCTTTTCATAGGTCGCCTTGATGCCTGTGCGTTGCCCGAAGGTATCGGCAAGCAAGGGAATGATGCCTGCGTCCACCGGGCCGATGGTGCTGGATATCCTGATGGTCCCGGTGTCCTGGGCGAATGCTCCGCCGGTCATGAGAAGCGACAGTAACAGAACAGCAAGGCTCGTGCGCATGGCGTTCTCCTTGGGGGTGGGATGGTCATGTATAGTAATCCGTATGCCGGACTACCCGTGCAGTTGCAGGAACACCAGCCGGTCCAGCACGTCCAGCAGTTCCGCGTACAGGCCGCCGCTGGCCATGGGCGGGCCGAACAGGGCGGCGCGCTGTTCCTTCAGGCTCTGGCGCGAGACGGTTTCCGGAAAGGTCTTGGACAGGGTCATGGCCAGCCGTTCGGCCAGCAGGTAGCCGGTGACGCCCTTGTGGAACAGGGCCAGCCGGGCCAGGAAGTCCGCCTTGCGCCCGTGCCAGTAGTCCTCTGCGGCGGGCGTGGGCGGGGTGGACACGGCGGTGCACACCGCCGCGTGCAGGTTGTTCAGGTTGGCGCCGGGTATGCCCGCGCGCCAGCCGATGAGCCACGAATTGCGGCGAAAGAACAGGCAGTGGTTGATGCCGATGGTCACGATGTCGTCGAACAGCGCGCGGGCGCGCAACAGGCCGTCGTCGTGCCAGCGGGCGGGCAGGGCGTCCAGTTCCCATGCGGGCACCAGCGGGGTTGCGGCGCGCAGGCCACCGGAAACGCCGGGAACGCCGGAAGCGGGGGGGGCGTCGGTCAGGCGCTGCACCAGATGCGCCAGCCACAGGTTGGCCTGGGGCGATTCCGGCGTTTCGAGGTGGGTGTAGCTGAGGGTGTAGCTGCCCGTGCCGTACCTGCCGTGCAGGATGCACGGCTGCCCGACCAGAAAGGTGGGCCGCAGGCGGATGCCGTACAGGTCTTCCCACTCGGCGAAGGTGCCGGGGGGCAGGGTGTCCAGCGGCAGGTCGGCCACCCAGAAATCGCTGCCCGGCTCGGTGTAGCGGGCCAGTATTTCCACGTCGTGGCCGTCTTCCGGGGCAAAGCGGCCCGGCCACCACACCGGCAGGGCCGGTTCCGGCGGCAGGGCGGCTGGGGTCAGGGGGTGCCCGGCGCTGACCGTGGCGTGCACGTGGCCGGACACGAAGTGCTGCATGCGGTCGGTGAACGACGCGCGCGACCACGGGCACAGCCCAAGGCCGTGTTCACCGGTAAGGCCAAGGCCCGCGCCGCCGCAGAAGCCAAGGTAGCGTCCGCCCCCGGCCACGTAGTCGCGCACGGCCTGCATGCCCGCCTCGCCCAGGGCGTCGGCCTTGAGGCGCGCGGTGCCGCCGGGCACCAGCAGCAGGGCGGGGGGATTGCGGGAAAGCAGGCCGTCGGCTATCTCTTGCGCCCGCACCAGCCGGTACGGCAGGCCCATGCTCTCAACCGCACGCCAGGCCAGCAGCCCCCAGACGTGGGATTCGTCCCAAAGTATGTGAAGGGTTGACATCTCTCTGCCGCTCATTAGGGTGGGGAAGCCGTTTTACCGGGGGCATCGCCGGGCCTTGCCGTCATGACGAAACGTCCGCGCGGCATGCCCGGCGCGGCGTTTCGCCCGTGTCCGGGCGTTCGTTGCGCTGCCCGCAGCGGGTGGCCGTCGCAGGCCGCCGCCGCGCGCATCGCCCGCCGGTGCGGCACCCTACATCATCTTTTCCGGAGATTACAACATGTCGGACAACGCGCTGCCCAAGGGCTACGAGCCTCGGGACGTAGAATCCCGCTGGCGTGCCCACTGGGAGGGGAACAAGACCTTCACCCCCGACCTGGACGCCCCCGGCGAACCATTCTCCATCGTCATACCGCCGCCCAACGTCACCGGGGCCCTGCACATGGGCCACGCCCTCAACCTGACCATCCAGGACATCCTGTGCCGCCATGCCCGCCAGAAGGGCAAGAAGGTGCTGTGGGTGCCGGGCACCGACCACGCGGGCATCGCCACCCAGAACGTGGTGGAGCGCGGGCTGGCCAAGGAAGGCAAGGGCCGCCACGACCTGGGCCGCGAGAAGTTCATCGAGCGGGTATGGGAATGGCGTGAGGAATACGGCACCCGCATCCTGAACCAGATCCGCGCCATGGGCGCCTCGGTGGACTGGACGCGCGAGCGCTTCACCATGGACGAGGGCCTTTCGCGCGCCGTTCGCCAGGTGTTCGTGAAGCTGTACGACGACGGCCTGATCTACAAGGGCGATTACATCATCAACTGGTGCAACCGCTGCCACACCGCCCTGGCCGACGACGAAGTGGATCACCTGCCGCGCAAGGACCACCTGTGGCAGCTGCGCTACCCGCTGGCCGACGGCAGCGGCGAACTGGTCATCGCCACCACCCGTCCGGAGACCATGTTCGGCGACACCGCCGTGTGCGTGCACCCCGAAGACGAGCGCTACACCGCCTTCATCGGCAAGATGGTGAAGCTGCCCCTGACGGACCGCGAGATTCCGGTCATCGCAGACAACTACGTGGACCGTGAATTCGGCACCGGCGCGCTGAAGGTCACCCCCTCGCACGACCACAACGACTGGGAGCTGGGGCACCGCCACAAGCTGGAATTCCTTCAGGTCATCGACGAGAACGGCGTGATGAACGAGCACGCCGGCATCTACGCGGGCCTGACCAAGGAAGAATGCCGCAAGCGCGTGGTGGCCGACCTTGCCGCCCAGGGCGTGCTGGTGAAGGAAGAGGAACTGGACCACAGCGTGGGCCATTGCTACCGCTGCAAGTCGGTCATCGAGCCGCACGTGTCCACCCAGTGGTTCGTGGCGGCCAGCAAGATGGCCCCGCGCGCCCGCGCCGCCGTGCCCGCCGCCACGCAGATATTTCCCGACAACTGGGAAAAGACCTACTACAACTGGCTGGACAACATCCGCGACTGGTGCATCAGCCGCCAGATATGGTGGGGCCACCGCATTCCCGCGTGGACCTGCGGCGACTGCGGCAAGCTCATCGTGTCCGTGGACGCGCCGGAACGCTGTTCCTGCGGTTCCGCCAACCTGGCGCAGGACGAGGATGTGCTGGACACGTGGTTCTCGTCCGCGCTGTGGCCGTTCTCTACCATGGGATGGCCCGACGACACGCGCGAACTGAAGACCTTCTACCCCACCTCGGTGCTGGTCACCGGCTTCGACATCCTGTTCTTCTGGGTGGCCCGCATGATGATGATGGGGCTGCACTTCATGGACGAGGTGCCGTTCCGCCATGTGTACATCCACGCCCTGGTGCGCGACGCCGAAGGCCGCAAGATGTCCAAGTCCACGGGCAACGTCATCGACCCGCTGGAAATGATCGACAAGTACGGCACCGACTCGCTGCGCTTCACCCTGGCGGCCTTCGCGGCCATGGGGCGCGACATCAAGCTGAGCGAAGAGCGCATCGAGGGCTACCGCCACTTCGTCAACAAGCTGTGGAACGCAGCGCGCTTCGCGCTGATGAACCTGCCCGACGACGAAGCGCCCGCCCCGGTGGACCTGGACACCGTGCAGGGGCTGCACCACCGCTGGATTCTCCACCGGCTGGAAGAGATGAAGGAATCCACCGACGCCGCCATCACGGGCTACCGCTTCAACGATGCGGCGCAGGGGATGTACCGGTTCATCTGGAACGAGTTCTGCGACTGGTACCTGGAACTCATCAAGCCCGACATGCAGGCTGGCGGCGAACGCAAGGCCGCGGCGCAGCACGTGCTGCTTACCGTACTGCGCGAAACGCTTACCCTGCTGCACCCCATCATGCCGTTCATCACCTGCGAAATCTGGGCGGCCCTGCCCGGCAACGCGGGCACCGACCTTGCCGTGCAGCCCTTCCCCGCCGCGCGCCCCGGCTGCGTCCGGGCAGAGGATGCCGCACGCATGGAACTGGTCCAGGGGGTCATTGGCGCGGTGCGCACCATCCGGGCGGAACTGAACATCGCGCCTTCGCTGCGCCTGACCGCGCTGGTGCGCACGGCCAACGAGCACGACCGGCAGGTGCTGGAGGAAAACCGCCAGATGCTGCTGGTGCTGGCCCGGCTGGAAAACGCCGAGTTCGGCCCCGCCATCGAGGCGCCCAGGGCATCGGCCAGCAACGTGGTGTCCGGCAACGAGGTCATCGTGCCGCTGACCGGCGCCGTGGACTTCGAGGCGGAACTTGCCCGCCTGGACAAGGAACTGGGCAAGATCGAAAAGGATCTGGTGCAGGTAAACAAGAAGCTGGCCAACGAGAGCTTCGTGGACAAGGCCCCCGCCGAGGTGGTGGCCAAGGAGCGCGCCCGCGCCGGTGAACTGGCCGATGCCAAGGCCAAGCTGGAGGCGTTGCAGCAGCGGTTCCGCGAGGCCATTGGCTAGTTCGGGAAAAGTATGAAACGGGGGCGGGGAAGGTGATACCTTTTGCGGCAGCCGTTAGGTGAGTGCGAAGCGCGAACCTTACGGATGGCGACCGCAACGCGCAAAAGGTTCCCTTCCCCGCCCTCGAACCCCCACCCCTTCCCTCCAAAAACCTTCAATTGGGGGAGACGCGCTGGGTATGGTTGCTGGTACCTGACAACGCCGCGCCGGGCAACCGGCGCGGCGTTTTGCGTGTCTCGCACGGGCGGCGGCGCGGCTTGTCACCCCGGCATGAATCCGCCATACCGGGCATGCGCGTTCCGTGATGGTGCGGTAATGCCTGCCCCCCAAGTTTTGCCCGGTTTTCGTGCGCGCCACCTCCATCCCCCTGCGAAGAACGTTCGAGGCCCCCATGACCGACACCGCCCCCCTGCATCTGGTGGCCCCCTGCGGGCTGGACTGTTCGCGCTGCGTGAACTGTAGCGAAGGGCAGGTGGCCGCCCATGCCAAGATCATCCGCGACATTCTCGGCCCCGGCTTCGGCCCGTTCGCCGAGCGGCTTGCGGCCATGAACCCGGCCCTGGCCGAATACCCGGCCTTTGCCCGCGTGCTGGATGCGCTGGCGGAGGGGACGTGCCCCGGCTGCAAGACGGAGCGCCGCACCTGCCTGCCCACCTGCAAGGTGGCCGGGTGCGCCGCCGCGCGCGGGCTGGACTTCTGTGCCGACTGCGCGGACTACCCCTGCGCCGACACCGGCCTGCCGCCTCGGCTGGAGCAGAAGTGGCGCGCCAGCAACGACCACATCCGCGCGGCGGGGCGCGACGCCTTCCTGCGCGCCCTTGCCGAAACGCCCCGCTACCTGTAGGCTGCGGCGGTCGAAAAAGCGGGCATGCACGCACTCTCATGCGTGGTCGGGCGAGTGGGCTGTTTCGCCCCTGCCCTGTACTGACCTGTACTGTCCTGCCTTGGCCGTGGCCGTGGCCGGGGTACTGCTTCGCTCGGGAAGTTGTGGTTTTTAGCTGGGATACCGCAAGGATATTTTGCGCGCCCACGAACGGCGCGACACATACCGGAGGAAGGATGAAGGTCTATCTCATCGGCGCGGGGCCCGGCGACCCCGGTCTGCTCACGCTCAAGGGCAAGCGCATCCTCGAATCGGCGGACGTCATCGTCTACGACTATCTCGCCAACGACGCGTTCCTCGCCTACGCCAAGCCCGGCGCGGAAATCATCTACGTGGGCAAGAAGGGTGGCGACCACACCCTGACGCAGGACGGCATCAACCGCCTGATCGTGGACAAGGCCAAGGAAGGCAAGACCGTGGCCCGCCTGAAAGGCGGCGACCCGTACATGTTCGGGCGCGGCGGCGAAGAGGCCGAAGAACTTCTGGATGCGGGCGTTCCCTTCGAGGAAGTGCCCGGCGTCACCAGCGCCGTGGCCGGTCCCGCCTACGCGGGCATTCCGCTGACGCACCGCTCCTACTCCTCGTCCGTGTCGTTCATCACCGGGCATGAAGACCCCACCAAGCCCGGCTCGGTGCACAACTGGAAGGCCCTGGCCGAAAGCGCCAGCACCCTGGTCTTCTTCATGGGCATGAAGAACCTGCCCGAAATCTCGCGCAAGCTCATCGAGGCGGGCATGCCCGCTGAAACCCCGGCTGCGCTCGTCCATTGGGGCACCACCGCCCGCCACCGCAGCCTTGTGGCCACCATCGCCACCCTGCCGACAGAAGGGCCGAAGCATGGCTTCACCAATCCCTCGCTCATCGTGGTGGGCGGGGTGGTCAACCTGCACGACCGGCTGAACTGGTTCGAGCAGAAGCCCCTGCTGGGCAAGGGCGTGGTGGTCACCCGCGCCCGCGAGCAGGCCAGCGGCCTTGCCGAGGCCCTGCGCGAACTGGGCGCCGACGTGGTGCAGTTTCCCACCATCGAGATCATTCCCCTTGCCGACTACGCCCCGGTGGACGCGGCCATCCGCGATCTGCCCGGCTATGACTGGGTGGTGTTCACCTCGGTCAACGGCGTGAAGCACTTCTGGAACCGCCTTGCCGCGTGCGGGCAGGATTCGCGCGCGCTGGCCGGGCGCAAGGTGGCCGCCATCGGCCCCGCCACCGCCGACGTGCTGCGGACAAAGGGCATAGAACCGGACTTCATCCCCGAAAAGTACGTGGCCGAAGGCGTGGTGGAAGGCATGCTGGCGCGCGGCATGGGCGGCAAGCGCGTGCTGCTGCCCCGCGCCCGCGAGGCGCGCGAGGTGCTGCCCGACGAACTGCGCAAGGCCGGGGCCGCGGTGGACGTGCTGCCGGTGTACGAAACCGTGCCCAGCACCGCCCGCAAGGACGACGTGCTGGCCCGAATGCAGGAAGGGCGCATCCATTGCGTCACCTTCGGTTCGTCGTCCACGGTGGACAACTTCTTCTCGCTGGTGCCCGTGGACATGGTGAAGGCCCATCCCGAGGTGAAGCTGGCCTGCATCGGCCCCGTCACCCGCAAGACGCTGGAAGGCTACGGCCTGACCTGCCACATCCAGCCCGAGGATTTCACCATCCCCGCGCTGGTTGACGAACTGGTTGCGCGCCTGCCCGAACTGTAGACGACGTCCGGCGCGGGTGGCGTCCCCTGCGGATGCCGCCCGGTGCCGGATTTGATCGCATGCCGGTCCTGCGCCGATCTTCCTGATGTTGGTTCAGCCCGGGTTTTCTGATGGTTCCGGTGCAGGACCGTGCGCCAGTGCGACGGTATTTGACAGGTGAAACGTCCCGTGTTGTGAGGAATGCGTGACCGGAGTGATCCGGTCCGCAATCCCGCCCGGCCCCGTGCCGGGCGCGGCATCCTTACGGACATTCAAGGGAGGGACACCTCATGGGCATCGTGCGAGCCGTCTGTATCAGCGAGCGGAAAGGCGAGCGCAAGCGGGTGGTGGACGCCATCACCCTGCGCGAGGACTATGGCGTGGAAGAAGACGTCCACGCGGGCAGCGGCAGGCAGGTCAGCCTGCTGGCCGTGGAAAGCGTGGACATCATGCGCCCGCGCATGCCGGAACTGGCGGCGGGCGACTTTGCGGAAAACATCCTGGTGGAAGGGCTGCCCCTGACCCGCTGCAAGGTGGGCGACCGGCTCACCGCCGGGCCGGACATCCTTCTGGAAATCACCCAGATCGGCAAGACCTGCCATTCCAAGTGCAACATCCACAAGACCGTGGGCTTCTGCATCATGCCCACCGAAGGGGTGTTCGCAAAAGTGCTGCGCGGCGGCGTGCTGCGCGCCGGGGATGCCGTTGCCATGACGGAAGGGTAGCTGCCCGTGCGGGCGTGCCCCTCCGCCCGCGCCCCGATAACCCTCGATCCCTCCGTGTTCAGGGAGTCTCATGACGCTGCAACTGGCCGTGCTGGCCTCCGGCAACGGGTCGAACCTGCAAGCCATTCTCGACCGCATCGCCAGCGGCGCGCTGGATGCCCGGGTGTGCCTTGTGCTGTGCAACAAGCCAGAGGCCCGCGCGCTGGAGCGCGCCCGCGCGGCGGGTGTTGCCCACGTGGCCCTTTCTCCGGCGGATTATCCGGACCGGGAAGCCTTTGATGCGGCCATGGTGGCGGCCATCCGCGCCCATGGGGCGGATGCCGTGGCGCTGGCCGGGTACATGCGGCTGCTCACGCCGGGGTTTCTGGCGGCGTTCGCGGGGCGGGTGGTGAACATTCACCCCGCGCTGCTGCCCAGCTTTCCGGGTTTGCGCGGCGCGGCGGATGCGCAGGCGTACGGGGTGACGCTGGCCGGGTGCACGGTGCATTTCGTGGACGAGCAGATGGACCATGGTTCGGTCATCGTGCAGGCTGCGGTGCCGGTGCATCCGGGCGAGCCGCTGGATGATCTGAAGGCGCGGATTCACGCCATGGAGCATCGCGTCTACCCGCAAGCCTTGCAGTGGCTGGCCGAGGGTCGGTTGCGCGTGGAGGGCCGGGTGGTGCGGGTGCTGTCGAGGTCCGACGGCAAGGCGGCGCCGGGCATTCCCGATGGGCCGTGGCTGGTTTGGCCGCCGCTGGAACAGGGATTCTAGACGGGCCTGATGTCGCTTTGCTCGCGGTAGCGCGCACACGCTGCCAGCGGAATCCGTCTTTTTGGGCCGGGCGGCGTTGGCGCGCGATTTTCCCTGCTCACGTACGCCAGTACGTTCCGCGTGAAAATCACGCGCCGCCTTGCCCGGCCACAAAAATTCGTAATTCCTTGCATCGTGTCCGCACCAGCCATCCGCGCCGAAAAGACCGGCGCGGAGTATAAGGAAGAAAGGCACCTTCGATGCTGGGCGTTGCACTAGGTAGACGTATGCCTTTTGGCCCAGAACGGTTTCGTGTTTCTCCCGACCCGCGTCTACTTCCCTAACCCCCTCCCTTCCCCGTCATGCTGTACAATCTCGTTGCCCTGTTCGGCCTGTGCATGGTGGGCCGCATGAGTCCCGGCCCGGACATGATGCTGCTGGTGCGCCACGGCGCGGGCGGTCCCACGCGCGCGGCCTATGCCTGCGTGCTGGGCATTTGTCTGGGGCTTACCTTTCACGTCACCTGGGCGGTGCTGGGCACCGGCCTGTTGCAGGGCAGCCCCCGCGCGTTTCAGGCTGTGCAGTTGGCCGGTGCGGGCTATCTGGCCTGGGTGGGGTGGAAGGCCCTGCGGGCGCGGGCCGACGAAGGGGGCGAGGGAGCAGCGCCGCCCACCCTGCGCGAGGGCTTTCGCGACGGGCTGTTCTGCAACCTGCTGAACCCCAAGGTGACGCTGTTCATCCTTTCGGTGTTCACGCAGTTCGTGGCCCCCGGCACGCCCACGGGCGAGCGGGTGGCCTACGGCGCGGTCATCGTGCTGGAGGCGCTGGTGGGCTGGACCATCTTCGTGCGCTTTCTGGACACCGCGCCCATGCGCCGCTTCTACGAGCGGCACGGCCTGCATCTGGTGCGGCTTACCGGCGCGCTGCTGCTGTTGCTGGCGGGGTGGAGCGTGGTGTCCTTCCTGCGCGGGTAGGCCGGGTCATCCGGAGGCGCGTTCAGGGGCGCGTGCAGGGGCGCATGCAGGGCCGCGTTGCCCGTCCGTCCGTGAACATGGGGCAGGCCGCCGCAAGTTTCTGTCAGCCGGGGCCAGCACGGTTCCGATCACGCTTTCGGGCACAGGCGGACGCGGGCCACGCATCGGGCCCAATCATGCCGCGCATTCGAACGAATCATGCCGGGCGCGGGTCGCTACACCGGGCAGCCGGGATGATCGCGCGGCACTTCGGGCGCTTGGTCGCTGCCGGGCAGCGGCAGACGCAGGGTGAAGGTGGTGCCCCGGCCCGGCTCCGAGGCCACGTCAAAGGTGCCCCCGTGGTTGCGGGTGACGATGAAGTAGGACACCGACAGCCCAAGCCCGGTGCCCACGCCCACCTCCTTGGTGGTGAAGAACGGTTCGAACACCCGCCGCCGCACGTCTTCCGGCATGCCTGTGCCGTTGTCCTGCACGTCGATGCGCATCCACACCCCTTCGCGCCGCGTGCGCAGCACGATGCGCGGCTCGTCCCATCCGGTTTCGCCGGACGGGGCCGACGGCGCATAGGCTGCCGCGCCTTCCGCCCCCTCGCCTGCCGGGCGTGCCCCGTCTGGCGGCCTGCCCTCTGGCCGCCTGCTTTCCGGCCGCATGTGTTCCGGCCGCATGTGTTCCGGCCGTGCCGCGATGGCCTGGGCCGCGTTGCGCAGCAGGTTCAGCACGACCTGGGTTATCTCCTGCTCGGAACAGACCAGTGGCGGCAGTTCCGTCTCGTACTCGCGCACGATGGCGATGTTGCGGAAATCGTAGCGTTTCTTCAGGTCATAGTCGTTGGCGGCAATGTCCAGGGTGCGGTCCAGCAGGGCATGCAGGTCCACCGTGGTGCGACGCGCGCCGCTGTTGCGGCTGAATTCCAGCATGTTGGTGATGATGTTGGCGGCGCGGCAGCCCGCCTCGCGGATGCTGTCCAGAAATTCCAGCACCCGCCGCTCCGCGAGGTAGGCGCGGATTACCGGCAGCGAGCAGCCCAGGCGTTCCGCCGCCTGTTCGTTGGCGGGCAGGCCGTCGGCCAGCCGCCGCTGGATGTTCTGCGCCCCTTGCAGGATGGCCCCCAGGGGGTTGTTGATCTCGTGGGCCATGCCCGCCGCCAGCCCGCCCACGGACAGCATCTTTTCCGACTGCACCAGCACCTCTTCCATGCGCACCCGGTCGGTCACGTCGTCGATGCGCAGCACGCCCCCGTCCCCTTCCGGTGCGCCGGTCATGCCGCTGCCCATGGGGTACAGAGAAACGTCCTCGTAGCGGTAGTGGCCGCCGTTCAGGGTGACCAGCCGTTCGCGGTCCACCGGGGTGCGGCGGGCCATGGCTGCCGTCAGCCGCGCGGCGGTGTCGGCATGATCGGGCAGCAGTTCGGACAGGGGGGTGCCCGCCGGGGTCAGGGCATGCCCGGTACGGCGCAGGGCCGCCGGGTTCATGCGCACCACCCGGCCATGCCCGTCCAGGGCGATGATGGCCGAGGGCATGGCGTCCATCATCTGCTGCACGTAGGCGCGGGTGCGGCGCAACGCGGCCTCGCGCTGGCGCACCGTGGCCGCCATGTCGCGGAATTCGCGGTCCATGTCGGCCAGTTCGGCCAGCTGCTCCCCGCCGGAGGGCGGCAGGTCGTAGCTGCCGCCGGAAACCAGCCGGATGGACTGGCAGAATCCGGCCAGTGGCCGGGCGATGGTCCACTCCAGTTCGGCCAGCAGCGATACGGCGAACACGGTCAGCAGCACCGTGAGCAGCAGCAGGAAGATGACCATCTCGCCAGCCACCTCGGACAGCACGGCCCCCTGGCGCTTCAGGGTGATGATGGTCCAGTCGGGCCCGGTCACCATGGCGGTGCAGGCAAACCAGGTTTCATCGTCGTAGCGCACGCGCTGCACGGTGGGTTCGACGTTGCGCGCCACCGCGCCAGCGGGCCTGAAGAAGGGCAGGTGCCCGATGTTTTCCTGGCGCTGCACACGGGTCAGGTCGGGGTGGGCGATGAGGTTGCCGTAGCCGTCGGCCAGCAGCACTGCGTTGTCGTCGCCCGGCAGCAGTTCCAGCACGTGCTCTTGCAGCGTGTTCAGCCGCAGCGCGCCCACCAGTTGCCAGCCCCCTTCGATGGCCTCGCTGACGTACACCACCACCTCGCCGGTGTCCGGCAGGGGCGCGGGGCTGCCCAGCCGGTAGCCCCGTCCGTCCATACCGTTGCCCTGCGGGCCGCGCAGTACGGGAAAGTCCACCATTATCGGGCCGTCCGGCAGCGAAAACACCACCCGTTGCGCTTCGTCCAGCAGCATGATGCGCGCGAAGTGCTGGCGCAGCGAGCGTCGGCGGCCCAGTTCCTCGGCCACGCGGGCTGGCGAGGGCGAGGCGGGCAGGGCCGATGCCAGCCGGGCCAGCGACAGGGCGGCGTTATCCACGTGCTCTTCAAGGTAGCGGGCCAGGGTGGTCGTCAGCAACGCGCTTTGCCGTTCGAAGTCGGCCTTGCGTCCAAGGTAGGTGAAGGTGCCCGCGAAGGCCAGGATGCACAGTCCCAGCAGCACCAGCCAGACCAGCAGCCGGGTATGCAGCAGAAGGCGCAGCGAGCGCGGGGCGCGTCTGGTGGCGCGACCGGAGGCGGGCGCCTGTTCGGGGTGTCCCGTATGGCCTGCATGGCCGGGCGGTTTCGGGGCGTCGGCGCGGGGCTGGCCGCAGGGAGTGGTGGTGGGTGGGTTCATTGCAGTGTCGCGAATTCGCCGTCGCGGATGGTCAGGATGAACGAGCGGCGGTGCACGTCGCCGTACCGGTCAAGGCTGATGGGACCGAGAACGCCGGTAAGGTTGCGGACTTCCGGAAGGGTTTCGCGCAGCCTGGACGGGTCGCCTCCGGCACGGGCCAGTGCATCGCCCAGAACCATCACCGCTTCGTACCCGAAGGCCGCCGCAAAGTTGGGCATCCAGCCGAAGCGCGCCGTGTAGGCAGCCTGGAAGTTGCGGAAGGAGTCGTCGTCGAGGTCGGCGGCGTAGGCATGGGCAAAGACGATGCCCTCCACGTCGCTGCCGCCCGCCAGCAACAGTTCGCGGGTGTAGCCCCACGAGGAACTGAACAGCGCGGGAAAGAAACCGTCGCGGTGAAAGCCTTGCGCGGCCATGGCCACGTCGCGCGCCGGGCACACCAGCAGCACGCCGGAGGCGGCGGACTGCCGGGCGTGGCGGAGCGCCTGGGCGAACTCCTTCCGGTCGGCGGCGGCGTACGGCAGGTCGGCGGCCACGGTGCCGCCCAGTTCGCGGAACCGGGCCACGAAGGCCTCGGCGAAGGGGGTGGAGAAGGGGGCGTTGGCGGTCTCGCGCACAACGGCCATTTCGCGCAGGCCGGTGGAACGGGCGTACACGGCCAGTGCCTCGGCCCAGGTGGTGTTGGCGGGAATGACGCGGAAGAAGCCGTCCTCCCTGCCTTCCAGCGCGGGAGCGCTGGTGGTGGGAGAGATCAGCGGCACCCCGGCGGCTTCCCACAGGGGCAGGGCGGCCACGGTCTGGCCGCTGGTCATGTGCCCCACCCCTGCCTGCACCTTGCGGGCAAGCAGCCGGGAGACCGCCGCGCGGGCTTCCTCGGGGGTGTTGCCATCATGCTCGGCCACCAGTTCAAGGCGGCGTCCGGCCACGCCCCCGGCGGCGTTCAGGTGCTCGACGGCCAGTTGCGCGCCGTTGCGCCCCTGCACGCCCAGGTCGGAGGTGAGGCCCTCAAGCTGGCCGACAAAGCCGATGCGCACGGTGGCGGGTTCGCGTGTCAGTGTCAGCGTAGCCGTCAGGAGCATGCCGATGACCGCCACGGCCACGGCGGCCAGGACAACACGACGCGAGAACCACGGCCCGCGACCCGCTTGGATGCCCCGGTTCGGGCCATTCTCGTGGGCCGAGATGTGCCCAGGAGTCGGGACACTCCCCTGGCCGGGGGCGGCGTGGTCTGGTTGCGCCATGTAACCTCTCGCTGTTGGGCGATGCGCCGGAATCCTATAGTGCGCAGTGGGGAAAGTCCATCGGGTGGGCGGCGGGGCTGCCGGTGGGACGCGCGACGGCATGGACGCGCGACGACATGGACGCGCGAAGGCGTGGCGCAGGGCGTTGCCCGGTCCATGCAATGGATTGGGGAACGGGCTGGCTAACGGATCGGGGAATGGCCTGTGGGGCTGGGAGGCGGAAGACCCCGGCCCAGCCCTTCCGCCCTTCCTGTGGACGCGCCGGGCGGGCTCTGGCACCATGGGGTTGCACGGCCATCGTCGACGGCATGGTGCCGCAACCGGGCCGCGCAAGGGAGTTTCCCATGTCCGCGCCCCATGACCCCACCGATGCGACGCACGTGCCAAACTCGCCTGACGCCGATCCCGGTGCGTTCCGGCTGGAACTGTCCGCCGACGAACGGGCGTGGCTGCTCGACCTGGCCCGCTGGGCCGTGCTGCACCGACTGGCGGAAGCAGGGACCATGCCGGACGGGGACGAGGAAGCGACCGGCCCGGATGTCTCCGGGGTGCCCGCGCCGCCCCCCGGCGTGTTGCACCGTTCCCTGGGGGCCTTCGTCACCTTCAAGAAGGACGGCCACCTGCGCGGCTGCATCGGCTCCATGGTCGGCGACGGACCGTTGTATCTCACCGTGGCCCGCATGGCCCGCGCCGCGGCCTTCGAAGACCCGCGCTTTCCGCCGGTGACCGCTGCCGAGGCATCCGCGCTGGAACTGGACATTTCCGTGCTCGGCCCGCTTACCCGCTGCCCGGACCCGTCCCTCGTGCGGGTGGGGCGGCATGGGCTGCTGGTCCGGCAGGGCTATCGTTCCGGGGTGCTGCTGCCGCAGGTGCCGGTGGAATGGGGCTGGGACCGCGAGACCTTTCTGGCCCATACCTGCCGCAAGGCGGGGCTGCCGCCCGACACATGGCGTGATGCGTGGCAGGACGGGCGCACCGAACTGTACTGGTTCGAGGCCGAGGTGTTCGGCGACCTGTAACCCCCGCCTGCCGCTGCGCATATCTCCCGGTCTTCACTCCTTGCCTGCCGTTCCCGGTTGGTGTCCTTTCACCGCGCCGGTCCGTTCCGCCGCCCGTTCCATTGGCCCGCTGCATCGGTCCGTTCCATCGGTTCGGGCGGCCCCCCCGTCCGCGCGCATGTCCGGTCACAACGGGTCTCGACTGGCCGCAACTGGTCGCAACTGGTCGCAACTGGCCGCACGTGGTCGTGCCTGGGCGAAGTGCGTGCTCCCCTCGTTGACAGTGCTCGCGCGCGGAGGTAGGGCACGCCTTCCGGCATCTGCGCCGTGCGCGGGTTCCCGACCCGCTCCATGCCCCCTTCCCGTCCCCCATCCGGCGCGGCGTTTTCCGCGTGCGCCCGCAGGAGTATCGCGTGCAGCGCGTTCCCGATCTGCCCACCATTCCCAACAGGCCCATGTACATCTTCCTGCTGGTGCTCACTCTGGCCAACGCCGTGGGGTATCAGGGGTGGAGCACGCTCTACACCAACTTCGCCGTGCACGAGGCGGGGCTTACCGGCGCGCAGAACGGCCTTGTGCAGTCGCTGCGCGAGGTGCCGGGCCTGCTGTCCATCGGGGTCATCCTGCTGTTGCTGGTGCTGCGCGAACACCGCCTGGCCGCGCTTTCGGTAATCATGCTGGGCGCGGGCGTGCTGGCCGCCGGGTTCTTTCCGTCGTTCGGGGGCATCGTGTTCACCACCATGCTCATGTCCTTCGGGTTCCACTACTTCGAGACCACCAACCAGTCGCTGATCCTGCAATACTTCGACGTGCGCACCGCGCCGCTGATCATCGGGCGGCTGCGCGGGCTCAACGCCGGGGGCAATCTGGCCATCGGCGCGGTGATCTTTCTGGCCGCCGGGGTGCTGCCCTTTTCCGGCCTGTTCGCCATCTCGGGCGGGCTGGCGGTGCTGGCCGGGCTGTGGGCCCTGACGCAGGACCCGCGCGCCCGGGGCCTGCCGGTGCAGCGGCGGGGCATGGTCATGCGCAAGCGCTACTGGCTGTTTTACCTGCTTACCCTGCTGGGCGGGGCGCGGCGGCAGATTTTCATCGTGTTTTCGGCCTTTCTGCTGGTGGAGCGGTTCGAATTCGGCGTGCGCGAGATGACGCTGTTCTTCATGCTGAACAACGCGGTGAACTGGTTTCTCAACCCGCTCATCGGCAAGGCCATCAACGCCGTGGGCGAACGCAGGCTGCTGGTGATGGAATGCCTGTCGCTGGCGGGCATCTGCCTGGCCTACACCGTGGTGGAGGACCGCTGGCTGGTGGGCCTGCTGTACGTGCTGGACCAGATATTCTTCAACTTCATCGTGGCCGTGCGCACCTACTTCCAGAAGATAGCCGACCCGGCGGACATCGCCCCCAGCATGGCCGTGAGCGTGGCGGTGAACCACGTTGCGGCGGTGGTGGTGCCCGTCGTGGGCGGCATGTTGTGGATGATGGACTTTCGCATTCCGTTTTATCTGGGGGCCGCGCTGGCCGGGTGTTCGCTGGTGGCGACACTGTTCATGCGGGTTCCCGCGCGGGGCGCGTCTTGCTAAATGGTCCGGCAGCGACTACCCTTGTGGAACGATCCGTGAACCGCAAGGAGGTTGTGTCATGTCGCGCCCGTTCCCGCTCCGTACGCCCGCATCGAAGCCGCGCCCATGGGCGCCCCTGCTGCTGTCCGTTTCGCTGTTCCTGATCGCTGCCGCACTGTTGCCCCAATTCCCGCCGCTTTCCGGAATCACGGGGGGCGGTTTCGCGCTGGCCGCCGAGGCCGCTCCCAAGGCCGTGGCCGACAAGCCCGCCCCCCATGTGGACCGGGCCGTGCAGGTGGCCGTGGAACTGGAGGGCACCGACAGCCTGGGCGCGCGCCTGGCCTTTCGCCTGAAGGATACCTTCAACTCCAGTTCGTTGTTCGTGCTGTCCGAAAAGGATGCCCCCAAGATCCGCGTGCTGCTTTCCACCACGCCGGAATTCCCGTCGCGCCCCTCGGTGGGCTCGGCCTACTCCGTGGTCTGGGTGTTCTCGCAGAGCGAAGGCACCCTGCGCCACTACCTGGCCCGCGAGGTGGGCGTGGTGACGGCGGAAAGCGTGGAAGACCTGGTGGCGCACATCGCCGAGCGCACCGACGGCATTTCCGTCCGCTACGGCTACCTGTTCCAGTAGGCCCGCCATGGAGCGCCACCTGCTGCTGACCATGGGGGGAGACGGCGGCGAATCGTGGAACCTGCGCTTCGTGGCCGGGTTCTTTCGCCGCAAGGCGGCCCTGCGACTGACGTTGTTCTACGTGGTGCCCGACGCCTACGCCTCCGGCCCCGGCGAGGTGATCCTGTCCGACGCGCAGATGCGCCAGGGACTGGAGCAACTGGCCAGGGCGCGCCGCTGGGCGGTGGAGCACGGCTTTGTGCCGGAGCACGTGGAGACGCGCGCGGTGCCCCGCCAGTTCGGCGTGGTGCGCGACATCGTCGAGGAAGCCCACAAGGGGCTGTACGACGCGGTGGTGTCGGGCCGCCGGTACCTGGGCTGGCTGGAACAGACCTACACCACCAGCGTCTCGCGCGGGCTGCTGGGTGAAGAGATCGCCTTTCCCCTGTGGGTGTGCCATCAGCCGGAACCGGACCTGTCCAACGTGCTGCTGTGCGTGGACGGATCCGGCGAAAACCTGCGCATGGCCGACCATGTGGGGTTCATGCTGGCCGCCCCCGGCGCCGAGGATCATGCCGTGACCCTGCTGCATTGCAGGGAGCCGGGCAACGGGCCGGGCCGGGCCGACCATCACGGGCAGGGAGAAGGCGGTGTCGACGACGCGTCGCTTTCCGGCGAAGAAGCCATCGCCGCCGCGCGAGAGGCCGTGCTGGCCAACGGCGTGGACGCGTCGCGGGTGCGCGTGCTGATGCTGGACGCCTGCGACTGCACAGGCCGGGCCGACAAGGCGGAAGCCATCCTGCGCGTGGCCGAGCAGGACAGGTACGCCGTGGTGGCGGTGGGCCGCCGCACGGCCCTGCCGGATACCCTGATGCGCCGCATGTTCGGGCGCAGCGTCAGTGAACGGCTGCACGACCGGGTGAACCGTTTTTCCCTGTGGGTGAGCAAGTAGACCATGCCCAAGCGCGCCGTTTCCCGTACCGGCACGGCTCCCGGCACCGGGGGCGCGCCCCCGGAATTGCCCGGAGCGGGGGAATCGCCTGCGTCCGCCGGTTTCGCCCCCTCATCCTGTCCCGCCAGAGCCGATCAGGCCGGGCAGCGGGCAGATGGAGGCATGCCTGTGCGGCAGAACGCCCCCCAACCGGAACTGTTCTCCCGGCCCACCGCGCAAACCTC
This sequence comes from Nitratidesulfovibrio sp. SRB-5, assembly GCF_019931275.1. NCBI lineage: Bacteria > Pseudomonadati > Thermodesulfobacteriota > Desulfovibrionia > Desulfovibrionales > Desulfovibrionaceae > Nitratidesulfovibrio > Nitratidesulfovibrio sp. SRB-5. The sequence continues at coordinate 693,333 of NZ_JAIOTY010000001.1, forward strand.
CGTCCAGCCCCCCGAAGAAGAACTGCAACGCCTGCGCGCCGAGTTGGCCGTGCTGCGCCACCGGTTGCGCAAGGCCGAGGCGCGCCTGCTGCCCCTGGATGCCGACCCGGAAACCCCGGACATGCTGCTGGACGCGGTGCCCGTGCTGGCGTTGTGCATCGACGCGGACGGGCGGGTGCGCATGGTCAACCGGGGGTTCGAATCGCTGTTCGGCGTCTGGCGCATGGAGGCGCGCGGCCACCGGCTGGAGGGGCTGGTGCCCCCGGAAGTTTCCGCGCAGTTGTCCCCCCTGCTGGCCCGGGCCTTTGCCGGCGAGCAGCGCGTGACCGGCGAACTGGCCGTCAGCGGGCACGCGGGCGATCGCTGGTTCAACATCACCCTGGCGGGGCGCGGGCTGCCGGGCAGTGGCATCATGTGCCGGGTGCTGCTGGTGGGGGTGGAAATCACCGAGGCCGTCACCGCCCGCCGTGCCCTGCGCGAGGTAGGCGAAACCCGCCGCGCGCTGCTGGACGCCGCGCCAGGGGCGGCCTTTCTGATGGAGCCGGACGGCACCATCGTGGCCCACAACAGTGCCGCCGCGCGCCACGCCTGGCGCGATGGGCAGGACATGGTGGGCGAGAGCGTGTTTGCCCTCATGCCCCCGGGCATGACCGCCAGACGCCGCGAGGAGCTTGCGCGCTGCGTGGCCACCGGGCGTGGCGGCTACTTCGAGGAACACGACGGCGGCCGCGTGCTGCGCCACAACCTGGCGCCCGTGTTCGACGTGCAAGGCCGGGTGGCCCAGATTGCCGTGTACCTGCACGACGTGACCTCCCAGCGCCGGGCCGAAGAGGAACTGCAAGCCACCCTGGAGCGCAAGGACCGCATGGTTCACGCCCACGAGGCGGCATTGGGCCGGCACGAGCGGTTGCTGCGGCGCATCTATGACGACGTGCCCGTGGGGCTTCTGCATACCAGCGCGGCGGGCAACGTCATCGAGGCCAACCGGGCGTTGTGCGCCATCACCGGACTGACCCTGAGCGAAATGCGCGGCATGCATGTGCTCGACCTGGTGCTGCCGGAATACCGCGAATCGCTGGCCTACGAGATGCGGCGCAACCGGGCGGAGCGCGACAGGGTGGCTAGGTTCGAGGTGCGGGTGCGCAGGCCCGACGACGAGATACGCCTGTGCCGCGTCACCTCCACGGTGATCTGGGGCACCGACGACCTGCCCCTGTTCGGGCTGGGCGTTGTGGAAGACCAGACCGAACTGCACCGCCTGCGGGCCGAGGCCGTGCGGGCCGGGCAACTGGCCGCCCTGGGCGAACTGGCCGCCGGGGTGGCGCACGAGATCAACAATCCCATCAACGGTATCATCAACTGCGCCCAGCTGTTGCTGGACGATGCCGACGTGTCGGCACAGGGCGGCATGCGCCACGAACCGCAGCCGGAACTGGCCGGACGCATCCTGCGCGAGGGGCAGCGCATCGCGGGCATCGTGCGCAACCTGCTGTTCTTCGGGCGCGACCGGCGCGACACCGACGTGCGGGTGGACCTGCGCGAGGTGCTGCACGACACCCTGGCCCTGACCCGCACCCTCATGGAGGGCGATGGGGTGGTCATCGAACTGAATCTGCCCGACCTGCCGCTGATGGTTGTGGGCCGCCCCGGCGAATTGCAGCAGGTGTTCATGAATCTTCTGGCCAATGCCCACCATGCCCTGAACGCGGCGGAGACCGGCGGGCAGGGCGAGCCCGGTGCCGTCCCGCGTCCCAGGCGCCTGACCCTGACGGCGGCGCGGTCCTCGCTGGGGCCGCAGCGCGAGGCCGCCCGCAAGGGCGTGTCCCTGGACGGCGGGGGCGATGGCTGCCGGGGCATATGCATCCCCGAGCGCCGCGCCGCGCGGCGCAGGGGCGGGCGGCTGACGGTGAGCGGGCCGTGCGTGTGCGTCACGGTGGCCGATACGGGCACGGGCATTGCCCCGGCGGTGCTGGACCGGGTGTTCGAGCCGTTCTTTACCACCAAGCCGGAAGGCAAGGGCACCGGACTCGGCCTGTCCATCAGCTACGGCATCGTCAAGAGCCACGGCGGCACGCTGGTGCTGGACAGCGACGGCGTTTCCGGCAGCCGCGCGGTGGTGGTGCTGCCCGAGGCGCCGCCCGAGTCCCTCCTTGAAGCCGACGCGGGGGCGCCAACTGCGCCAGACACGCCAGACACGCATGTTTCAGGCAGGCAAGGGGAGGTCGCCCATGGCGAAGATATTGCTCGTTGACGACGAGGAGAGCATCCGCTTCACCCTTTCGGCCTTCCTGCGCCGCGACGGGCACGTGGTGGTCACCGCCGCCAGCCTGGACGAGGCGCTGCATGCGCTGGACCCGGCCAACGGCGGCCCGCCGGACCTGGTCATCACCGACATCATCCTGCGCGGCGAGAACGGGCTGGATTTCGCCCGCACCGTGCGCGAACGATGCCCCTTCGTGCCGGTCATCCTGCTGACCGGGCGGCCCAGCGTGGAATCCGCCGTGCGGGCGGTGGCGGAAGGGGCGGAGCAGTACCTGACCAAGCCGGTGGACAAGGAGCAGATGCTTCAGGCTGCCCGTACGGCCCTGCGCCACAAGGCCCTGGACGACGAGCGCCGCGCCCTGGTTATCGAGCGCGAGACTCTGCGGGTGCATCTGGAAGCGGTGTTCCAGGCCGTGCCCGACGTGCTGGTGACCGTGACGCCCGACCTGCGGATACAGCGCATGAACCTGGCCGCGCGGGAACTGCCTGGCGGCGCGCGTGATGCGCGCCAGGCAGGGGGGAGGCGCTTTGACGAGGCCCTGGGGTTGTTCGCGCCGTTGTTCCGCCCGGTGCTGGACGAAACCCTGGGGGCGCGCCGGGCTTCGCGGCGGCGCCGGGTTTCCGCCCAACTGACCGACGGGCGCGAGCAGGTGTTCGAGATAGAGGCCGCGCCGTTGGTGGGAGCGGGGGGTGAATTTCTGGGCGCGCTGCTGGTGGCGCGCGACGTCACCCGTCTGGCCGGGCTGGAAGAGGCCCTGGGCCAGCGGACGGGCATGAACCAGATCATCGGTCGCAGCGCGCCCATGTCCGAGCTGTTCCACCTGCTGGACGAACTGGCCCAGACCGACACCACCGTGCTCATCACCGGAGAATCGGGCACCGGCAAGGAACTGGTGGCCGAGGCGCTGCACCGGGGCGGGCCGCGCGCGCTGGGGCCGCTGGTCAAGGTGAACTGCTCGGCGCTGTCGGAACATCTGCTGGAAAGCGAGCTTTTCGGCCACGTGCGGGGGGCCTTTACCGGAGCCGTGCGCGACAGGGTGGGGCGGTTCCAGTTGGCGCACGGGGGCACCATCTTTCTGGACGAGATCGGCGACGTCTCGTCCGCCGTGCAGCTCAAGCTGCTGCGGGTGTTGCAGGAGCGCGAGTTCGAGCGGGTGGGCGACACCCGCACCGTCAAGGTGGACGTGCGGGTCATCGCCGCCACCAACCGGCCCCTGGCCGACCTGGTGCGCTCCGGCAGGCTGCGCGAAGACCTGTACTACCGGCTGCGGGTGGTGGAACTGCATCTGCCCGCCCTGCGCGACAGGCGCTCGGACATCCCCCTGCTGGTGGACCACTTCGTGGAGCAGTTCAACATCCATTTCCACCGCCGGGTGGCCGGGGTTACCCCGGTAGCCCTGCAGGCGCTGATGGCGCATTCCTGGCCCGGCAACGTGCGCGAGTTGCGCCACGCGCTGGAGCACGGCTTCATCCTGTCGCGCGGGGATGTCATCGACGTGGATGCCCTGCCGCCCGAGGTGCGCGCCGCCGTGGGCATGGCGGCCACCGCCGCGCCCGTGCTGCGCAGCATCGCCTGCGATACGGACCTGCCCCAGCAGGGTGCGGGCCTTCCATGGGCCGGGGGGCGAGCCTTGGATCGGGCCGGGGACCGGATCGGCGACGGGGGCATGGAACATGGGCTGGCGCGGCCCCCACAGGGAACCTGGCCAACCGGTGCCTCGTCTTACGGCCAGGGCGCCAGGGCGCCAGCCGTTGGCGGTGGCGCGGACCATTCCGGCATCTATCCCGACGGTACCCCCGTGCACCTGGCCGAGGGGGTGCGGGGGCGGGAGGCGGCATTCCTCGAACCGCCGGTATCGGGCGGCCCCGCTTCGCTGCCCACGCCAGCCATGCCGGCAGGTCCGGCGGGCAGTGGCTATGGCGGCCAGGTCGACGAAGCTCCCGCACCCTACGGCGCGGAAGCTGGCCGTCGCCTGCGGCTGACCCCCGAACTGCTGTCCGACGCCCTGCGCAGGGCCGGGAACAACAAGGCCCGCGCGGCACGACTGCTGGGGATCTCTCGCCAGACGGTGTACCGCAAGCTCGTGGAATTCGGCCTGGCCGACGGAGCGGATGGCGGACCGGATGGCGGACCGGACGGCGGACCGGACGGCGAGCCGGATGATGCGCCAGGCGTGAGCGCCAACGAAGCAGACGCGGCAGGCTCGTAGCCGTTGCCTGCCGGACCGCACGGCACGAACCGCACGGCCTGAACCGCACGCCACGGACCGGCGAATCCGCCGCAGCATGCGTCCTGGGCCATGTCGCCCTCCTGCCATGTCACAACGGACACTCCCAGCGCCCCGCTCCGGTACCTCCGGGGCGGGGCGTGCCATTGCGGTTCCCGGGTTGCCGCCCTTTCGGCAGATGTCCGGTTGCGACCGCGCGGGGTGCCGGGCGCATGTCGTCGGGTGATGGCTGGTGAGAAAACATGCTGCCCCGGCATCCGTGCCCGCATATCGTTCTGTTTTTTTCAGCATGTTTGTTTTGGTTGTGATAGCTCGTCATGGGTGTTTTCAGGTTTTGATTGGTCTGTTCTTGTCGTTGTTTCGGAGTGGTGGTGCCAATCCTTATGCACGTTTTCTGCTTGTTTCGTGACTGTTTGGGCTGCTAACAATGAAGCCCATTGGAGAAGGACCGGACACCCAACGACAACGACCAACGCCAACGACAAACCCGGAGGATGCCATGCGTCGTCTGCTTCTTGTTCTTTGTCTGTTCACCGTGCTGTTGCCCGCGCAGTCCATGGCGGCGGACAAGGTGCTGATGATGGCCACCACCACCAGCACCGCCGATACCGGCCTGCTCGACGACCTTGCCCCTGCCTTCCAGAAGGAAACGGGCATCGAGCTCAAGTTCACGGCCACCGGCACCGGCAAGGCCCTGGAAATGGGCCGCAGCTGCAACGTGGACGTACTGCTGGTGCACGATCCCGAGGCCGAGGCCAAGTTCGTGGGCGAAGGCTTCGGCATCAATCGCGTGCAGCTGATGTACAATGATTTCGTCATGGTGGGCCCCAAGGCCGACCCCGCGGGCGTGAAGGGCAAGACCGTGGCCGAGGCCATGAAGGCGCTCTCCGGCGGCAAGGCCCCCTTCATCAGCCGTGGCGACAAGTCCGGCACCCATGCGCTGGAACTGCGCCTGTGGAAGGACACCGGCGCGGGCGTGCCCGAAGGCAAGGAATGGTACGTGGAAGCCGGGCAGGGCATGATGCGCACCATCGCCATGTGCGCGGAAAAGGGCGGCTACACCCTTACCGACCGCGGCACCTGGATCAAGTACGAGGCAGGCCTGAAGGAAGCCGGGCCGCTGGCCATCGTGGTGGAAAAGGACCAGAAGCTGTTCAACCAGTACAGCTCCATCACCGTGAACCCGGCCAAGTGCCCCTCGGCCAAGGCTGACTTGGCCGACGCCTTCACCAAGTGGATGGCCAGCCCCTCCACCCAGAAGCGCATCGCCGACTTCAAGCTGATGGAAAAGCCGCTGTTTACGCCCAACGCGGGCAAGTAGCACCGCTTCGCAGGGATACCCGGCGGCGGGGCGGCAGTGCCGTTCCGCCGCCTTTGCATGGGCGCCCCCGCTCCGGCGCGGCGGCTTCGTCCCCTTGGCAACCGGCCGCCAACAGGCTGCCCCGTTGCCCGCCCCTCCTTTTGCCCGTTGCCCGCCGAGGGGGATGGCGTTTAGAGTTCCCCGCAAGGAGACCCCAGCCGCATGGACTATCTGCTCGACGGCCTTGCCACCGCCTTGCGCCTGCTGGCCATGGGCGACGCCGAAACCTTTTCCGCCGTGTGGATCACCCTTGCGGCGTCGGGAATGTCCATTGCCGCGTGCCTTGCCATCGGCGCGCCGCTGGGCTTCCTGATCGGCTACCACGACTTTCCCGGCCGCCGGGCCGTGCGCATCGCCGTGGATACGGCACTGTGCTTCCCCACCGTGGTCATCGGCCTGCTGGTGTACCTGCTGCTGTCGCGGCAGGGGCCGCTGGGCGACCTGGGGCTGCTGTTCACCATTCCCGGCATGTCCGTGGGCCTGACGCTGCTGGGGATACCCATCGTCATGGCCATGACCGCGCTGGCGGTGGAACAGGCCGACGCGCGCCTGCGCCTGACCCTGCTCACCCTGGGGGCCGACGGGCGCCAGGTGCTCTTCGCCACCCTGTGGGAAACCCGCTACCACCTGATGCTGGCGGGGGTGGCTGCCTTCGGGCGCATCGTGTCCGAGGTGGGCATTTCCATGATGGTGGGGGGCAACATCAAATGGCACACCCGCACCATCACCACGGCCATCGCGCTGGAAACGGGCAAGGGCGACTACGCCCTGGGCATTGCCCTGGGGCTGGTGCTGCTGGCCATTGCCCTGCTGCTGAATCTGCTGCTGGCGGGGCTGCGCAGGAGGGCGGGACGATGAGCGGACGCGAGGACAAGGGCGTGTCCCGGATGTCTCCCGGCAGCCGCGAGCATAATACCCCCGCCGATGATGCACATGCGGCGGTGGCGGGTGGCATGGCGGGCGGTGCCGCCAGCGAAGCGCGTCCCGAGGAAATCCACCCTGAGGCGCCGCACACCGAAGGGCCGTGTACCGGCGTGCTCTGCACCCGCTGCCACGTGCCGCTTTATCAGCTGGAGGGCGTGGTGCGCCGCCACGGCGAACGGACCGTGCTCGACGTGCCCCGGCTGGACATCGCCACCGGGGGCATCACCGGGGTGGTGGGCCCCAATGGCGGCGGCAAGTCCACGCTGTTGCGCCTGCTAGCCTTGCTGGACGCTCCCTGTCGGGGCGAGGTGCGCTTTGCGGGCGAGGCCGTGGGGCCGCTGTCCTCCGCGCGCACGGCGGACCTGCGCCGCTCGGTGACCCTGCTGCTGCAGGAACCCTACCTGCTGCGCCGCAGCGTGTACGAGAACGTGGCCTTCGGCCTGACCATGCGCGGCGTGCGCGATACGGCGGACGCCGTGCGCGGCGCGCTGGAACTGGTGGCCCTGGACCCGGACGTGTTCCTGCGCCGCCGCTGGTTCGAACTTTCCGGGGGCGAGGCCCAGCGCGTGGCCCTGGCCGCCCGGCTGGCCTTTTCGCCGCGCGTGCTGCTGATGGACGAACCCACGGCCAGTCTGGACGAGGACAGCGCCGCGCGCATTGCCGACGCCGCCCGCGCCGTGGCCGGGCGCGGCACCACGGTCATCGTGGTCTCCCACGACCGCGACTGGCTGGAGCCGCTGGCGGGCCGCATCCTGAAGGTGCGGCGGGGGCAGGTGGAAGGATAGCCCTGCGCGGGCATGCCCGTCTGGCCGCACGTCCGTCCCGTTGCCGCCAGCCGCACACCCGCCCGTCGCATACCCGTCCGCCTGCCGTCCGGCATGGCCTCCGGGGCTTGCGGCCTCTTCACGCGCCTTTCCGCCGAAGCCTGCATAACAACGCGAACGCCGCCCCTGCCATGGCATGGGGCGGCGTTCGCGTTTCGGCTTTCCGGGTGTCGGATGCCCGATGGCTGGAAACCGCGGACCGATTTTTCAGTCCGTGAAAGCCTGTTCGAAAATCTTTAGACTTTGGCGTGATTTTTCTAGAGATGGCTGTTGATGCGGGTTTGATCCGTTGCGCGATTTTCCGTGCCAGCGACGGCGGAAAATGCCGGGTATAGGCTGGGGTATTGTTTCGGAAGGAAGGTATGGGGTCGAAAAGGCGTGGGATTGGTAACAGATGAAGACCGCGCGTGCCGGAAGATCATCCTGCCAGTGCTGTCGGCATCTACACGTAGCCGTCTTCCAGCGTTGACAAATCCCCCGTATCCCTGCCCAACTCCTCGCTGCGCAGTACCCGGCGCATGATCTTGCCGCTGCGGTTGCGGGGCAGCCCCTCGCGGAAGGACACCTCGCGGATCACCGCCACCGGCCCCAGCTCGCGCCGCACGTGTTCCACCAGTTCGGCGGCCAGGTCGTCGGCATTGACCATGGTGCCCAGCGGCGGGTGGTCGTCCACCAGCACCACGAAGGCCTTGGCCACCTCGCCGCGCAGGGCGTCGGGCACGCCGATGACCGCGCATTCCGCCACCGAGCGGTGCGAGGCCAGCGCCGCCTCCATCTCCGCCGTGCCGATGCGGTGCCCGGCGATGAGCAGCACGTCGTCGGCCCGGCCCTGGATCCAGAAGTAGCCGTCCTCGTCGCGGCGGGCCACGTCGCCGGTGCAGTACCAGCCGGGAAAGCGTTCCCAGTACAGGCGGCGATAGCTTTCGTCGTCGTTGTACACCCCGCACGACATGGCGGGCCATGGGCGTTGCAGAACCAGCAGGCCGCCGTGCCCCGGCCCCACGGGCTTGCCGTGTTCGTCCACCACGTCGGCCTCGATGCCGGGCAACGGGCGGGTGACCGAACCGGGCTTCAGCAGCGACACGGGCAGGGGGCTGAGCATGATCATGCCCGTCTCCGTCTGCCACCAGGTGTCCAGCACCGGGCAGCGCCCGCGTCCCACGTGGCGGTGGAACCACAGCCACGCTTCCGGGCTGATGGGTTCGCCCACCGTGCCCAGCAGGCGCAGGGTGGTCAGGTCGTGCCGGGCCACGTGCTGGGCGCCGTGGCGCATCAGCATGCGCACCAGGGTGGGCGCGGTGTACAGGATGGTGATGCCCAGGCGTTCCACCATGGACCACACCCGCCCCGGTTCCGGGTACAGGGGGTGCCCTTCGTACAGCACCGTGGTGGTGCCCGCCATGAGCGGCCCGTACACCACGTAGCTGTGCCCGGTGATCCAGCCCGGTTCCGCCGTGCACCAGAAGATGTCCGTGGGCTTCACGTCGAACACCCAGCGCATGGTGCGGTGCACCCCCACCATGTAGCCGCCGTGGGCGTGCACGTGGCCCTTGGGCTTGCCCGTGGTGCCGGAGGTGTACAGCAGGAACAGCGGGTCGGTGCTGTCCATGATTTCGGTAAGCGCCTCGTGGTGCTGGCCGCGCACGGCATCGTGGTACCAGATGTCGCGCCCTTCGGTCATGGGGGTTTCCACGTGGGCGCGGTGCACCACCACCATGTGGCGCACCCCGGCGGCAAGGTCGGGCGGCAGGGTGGCCACGGCCTCGTCGGCAATGGGTTTCAGCGGGATGACCCGGCCATTGCGGTAGAAGCCGTCCACCGTGACGATGACGGCGGGGCGGGCGTCCTCCATGCGGTCGCGCAGCGAACGGGCGGAAAAGCCGCCGAACACCGTGGAATGCACCGCGCCGATCTTGGCGGCGGCCAGCATGGCGAACACCGTTTCCGGCAGGGGCGGCATGTAGATGATCACCCGGTCGCCCTTGCCCACGCCCAGGCCGCGCAGCGCGTTGGCCAGGCGGTTCACCTCGCGGTATAGCTGATAGTAGGTGAAGCTGCGCGTGTCGCCGGATTCGCCTTCCCAGATCAGGGCCAGGCGGTTCTTGGTGCCGGTTTCGATGTGCCGGTCCAGCGCGTTGTGCACGATGTTGCAGCGCGCGCCGGTGAACCAGCGGTGGAAGGGGGCGTTGCTGCCGTCGTGCACTGCGTCCCAGCGGCGGAACCACTCCAGTTCTTCCGCCGCCTCTTCCCAGTAGCCGTCGGGGTCGGCGGCGGCGCGGGCGCGGGCGCGGGCCACGTCCTGCGGATTGACCACAGCCCCGGCCACCACCTGGGGCAGGGGGCGGAACACGCGTTCCTCGCGCAGCAGGGCGTCTATGGTGCCGCCGGTAAAGGGCATATCCCTTGCGGGCCGGTCGGGCAGGTCGGGCCGGTCGGGCAGGTCGGGCAGGACAGGCAGGACAGGCAGACCGGGCAGGACAGGCAGGCCGGTCTGCGCGGTGTGTTCTGTCGGCGCGCCGGAAGCAACGTCGGGCAGCACGTCGGGACCGATGCCGGGCGCGGTGTGGGCCGGGGTGCCCGGCACTGCGGGAGGCTGTGCGGAATGTTTGCGGCGCGGCATGCTAAAGCCCCAGTATCTCTTTCAGTTCGCCCAGCCGCCTGCGGCTGATGGGCAGTTCGATGCGGGTGCGGCCCATGGTGCGCAGCATGCAGTTGCCGCCCGGCACCGAGGCAATTTCCGTCACCATGTCCAGGTTCACCAGGTACTTGCGGTGCACGCGGAAGAAGCGGTGCGGGCGCAGTCTGCCTTCCAGCACCTTCAGCCGGTACGAGGTCAGGTACTTGTCGGTGGAGGTGTGCACGTAGCTGTAGTCCTCGTAGGCTTCCACGAAGACGATTTCGTTGTACGGCACCAGAATGGTGGTGCCGTCCTGGGTGATGGCCAGCTTGCCGATTTCCACCGGGCGGAAGCGGCTGGTGTAGTCCCACGCGGACCCCAGGGCCGAAAGAAAGCTGTCCTGTTCTTCGTCGCCCAGCGCCAGTTGCAGGGTCTGGACCGGGGGGCCGTCCTCCGGATTGCCGGGGGCATGCCCGTCATCGCGCCATTCTTCGTGCCAGCCGTCCTGCCAACTGCCCAGCGGTTCGATGTCGCCGGAAGCGATGGCCGCGCGCACGGCTGACGGGGCAGCAAGGGCCGGGGTGGCCTGCGATGGTGCGGGACCGCCCGCAGGCTGCGGCGCGGGCTGGTCGGCCTGCGGCTGCTGGGGGGGCTGGGCCTGATGCGGTTCGCGCCAGCGGGCCGCCGGTTCCGGGGCCAGCCGGAAGTTGGCGCGGAACTGGTCCAGCCGTCCCACGGTGCGCTGAAAGCGTTCGTCCGGGCAGGGAAAGATGAGGTAGTCGGTGGCGTCCAGATCGAAGGCCTCGAAGGCCAGCTTCTCGTCCCCGGCAATGAACACCAGCGCCGGGCGGTCGCGGCGGCCCAGCAGGCGGCGGGCCAGTTCCATACCCGAGGTTTCGCCGCCAAGGTCCACGCCGGTGAAGAACACCCCGTAGGGCAGGGCGTCGAGCAGGGCCCAGGCCTCCTCGCCGTCCACGGCCTCGCCCAGCACGCGCAGGAAGGGCACGGACGCCAGCATGCGGCGCAGGCGTTGGCGCACTTCCGGGTCGGGGTGGGCGAGCAGGGTGTTCAGGCGCGTCATATGCGATCGTGGTGTAACCGTGGCGTGACCGTGGTGTGAGTGCGGTAACCGCCCGGGGGCTGCGGGGACCGTGAGGGGCCGTGGGCGCCGGAGTGCTGCCGTTGTGCTGGCCGGGAAGGCCGTGGGCGGACCGTACGGGAAAGCCCAGGCGGCCCCCGGCAACCGGAATCCGCCAGCCGTAATCAGTCAGCCGTAATCTGCCAGCCGGAATCTGTTCGGCGTGGCCGCGCCCGTGCGCCCGGAGCCGTGCCTTTCACCCCGCACTGTACATGCGCCACGGGAATCTGAAAAGGGGCGGCAGGTTGCGCGCGGCAAGGTTGTGTGAACAACCATGCAGCATGGTGCAACGCCCCGCTCGCGTAGCGGGACGGCGCAAACGGAAGCGGGGGCCCCGCGTCGCACGGGGCCCCCGCAGGGGGCGGGCATGGGGCGCACGGACCGTGCGCGCGGAGCGGGGGCTCCACACCCAGGGAGGTGGACCGTTGGCGCACGGCCCGCCATGCCCGTCGGCAGTTTCTGGTTTTGGTGAAGCGGAGTTCTGCGTCAGTTCTGCATGGCGGCGACAATGGCCGCCAAATCCGCGCTCATGCGGCGCACGTCGTCCATGGCGGCCCCGATGCCGCGCAGGGCTGCCCCGGTTTCGTCGGCGGCACCGCGAATCTCGGTGGTGGACCGGGCGATCTGCTCACTGGCGGCGGACTGCTGCTCGCTGGCCGTGGCGATGGCCCGCACCCGGTCCGCCGTGTCCGTGGCGATGTGGTGGATGGCCGCCAGTGCCTCGCCCGCGCCCGAGGCCAGTTGCGTGGCCCGTCCCACGATGGCCGTGGTTTCTTCCGTGGCGCGCACGCTGCGACCGGAACTTTCCCGGATGGCCCGCACGAATTCCTCCACCTCGCGGGTGGCGGTCATGGTCTTTTCGGCCAGCTTGCGCACCTCGTCGGCCACCACGGCAAATCCGCGCCCGGCGTCACCGGCGCGGGCCGCCTCGATGGCGGCGTTGAGCGCCAGCAGGTTGGTCTGGTCCGCGATGTCGCTGATGACCCCGGCAATGCGTCCGATGCCCTCGGCCTTGCCCGCCAGGTCGCCCATTTCGGCGCGCAGGTTGCGGGCCGTCTCGTCCACCTCGGCAATGGCGGCCACGGCCCGCTGCACCACCTCGCGTCCTTCGGCGGCGCGGCGCAGGGCCTCGTCGGCGGACCCGGCCGCATCGGTGGCCCCGCGCGCCACCTCGGCCACGGTGGCGTTCATCTGTTCCACGGCCACGGAAACCTCGGCGGTGCGGGCCTGCTGCATGTCCGACCGGCGCAGCGATTCGCGCACGCTCTCGTCCACCCGGCGCGCGGCGTCCACCACGTCGCCGCCTACCCGGCCCGCGTTGTCGGCGGCCTCGGCCAGGGCCTCGTTGCGTTCCATGACCAGCCGTTGCTGGCGGCGCAGTTCGGAAACGTCCACCAGACAGGCCATGACCCCCAGAGGGTTGCCGTCCAGGTCGTGCACGGGGCAGGCGGTCATGTCCGCGCCGCGCTCGCCCTCGTCGTCCAGGGGCAGGTCGGCCCGGCGCAATTGGTTGCGGCGCAGGGCGTCGTCACAGATGGCGGCGGCATGCGGGGTGGGCAGGGCGCGCGCTCCGGGCTGCCCCACCAGTGACGCACCGGTGCCGCCTCGTCCCGACAGCGCGGCCAGGGAGTCGTTGGCCCATTGCACCGTGCCGTCGGTGTTCAGGATGACGCAGGGCACCGGCAGGCTGCGCAGCACCCCCTGGGCAAAGCCGATGCGTTGGCGGATCTGGGCCACCATGGCCCGCATGGCGCCCACAAGGGTGCCCACCTCGCCGGAAAAGGCGCGGGCCTCGTCCTCGGCAAGATCGTCGTAGCGGCCCCCTTCCACGGCGCGGGCGTAGGCGGTGGCCCGGTCCAGCGGGCGCACGATGGCCCGCACGATGGCCCAGCCAAGCAGCAGCAAGGCGGCCACCACTCCGGCGGACAGCAGCAGCACCTGGGTGCGCCCGGCGGCCAGGTCATGCTCGAAGCGGGCCAGGCTTTCGGCGTACGAGGCATCGGCGTGGGTCACCAGCGCGTCGAAATGCTTGCGCGAGGCCTCGGCCAGCGGCGTTGCGGACGCCTGGTACTGGGGGTAGCGCTGGTGCCGTTCCGCCGGGGGCAGCTTGGCAAGCCCCCGCACGAAGACCATGCCGTCCTCCACGAACTGCATGGTGGAATCCTCGGCCTCGGCCACCTTGCGCCGGACCTCGTCGTTGTCGGCGGCGCGGTTCAGGGCGCGGAAGCCCTCGCGGATGGAGGCGGCGGTGTGCTCCAGCCCGGCCAGGTCCTTTTCCAGGTTGCTGCCCAGCATGATGTTGCGGGTAAGGCGGCTGACGTAGTTCAGATCCTTGCCGATGGACAGCGTGGCGACCTTGCCCGCCAGGCTGTGCTGGGTCACCCGGGTGAAGTCCGCGCGGATGGCGCTCATGGCGTGCAGGGCGATGGCCGCCACCAGGCCTGTGGCCACGATGCCGCAGGCGGCAAGCAGCAGGATGCGGGCGCGGACACTGGACAGCCGGTGTGACATGGACATCTCCTTGCGGGTGGGGTGCACGAACGGACTCCAGTAGTCAGCAAGGGCCGTGCCATGTCCAGGGTTCCAGAAACGACGGGATGTTGCAACGCGGAAGAGGGGTGGCGGAGCCGCGCAAAGGCCCCTTTGGGTGCCTCCTGGAGATTGCAGGTGTTGCTTCGAGTTTGCAGCGGCCACTTCCGGTTATCAGGGCGGCGCACGCCCGCGCCAGTCCAACGTGAAGGCCCCCGCGTCGCTTCCGGGGAAGGACGGCGGGGGCCTTGTGAGCGTCAAAGGAGCAGGTGCCCGCGGTGCATGGCGCGCGGTGCGCCGCGTGCGTCACATGCGCAGGCTGACCTTTTCCGGCGACAGCCTGCGTTCCAGCCGCGCCGCGAATACCGACATGGAGTAGCAGCAGATGAAGTAGAGGAAGGCCACCGTGCCGTAGATTTCCATGGGGTGGATCATCAGGCGGTTGTTGATGCCCTGGGCCACGAAGGTCAGTTCCAGCACGCCCAGCACGAAGGCCAGCGAGGTGTCCTTGAAGATGGCGATGAACTGGCCCACGATGGCGGGAATCATCTGTTTCAGCGCCTGGGGCAGCACGATCTTGCGCATGGCCTGCAGGTAGGTGAGGCCCGTGGAGTAGGCCGCCTCCACCTGACCGGCCGGAATGTTCTGGATGCCGGTGCGCACGATTTCGGCAAGGTAGGCCCCGGTAAAGGCCGTCAGCGCCCATGTGGCCGACCAGAACACGTTCAGCGTGGTGCCGAACATGACCGGGATGAAGAAGTACACCCAGAAGATGACGATGATCAGCGGGTTGCCGCGAATCAGCTCGATGTACAGCAGGCAGGGGATGCGGAACACCCGGTTGGACGACGAGCGCCCCACGCCCACGGCAAGCCCGATGAAGAAGCTGACCGAAATGGCGATGACGGCCATCAGCAGCGAATAGGCAAGGCCGCCAAGGCCCAGGAACATCTCGTCCGGCCGCCCGGTGGGAAAGTGCCAGATGAGCAGGGAGCGCAGGTTTTCGAACACCACGTGCCACTGAAAGCCCAGCAGCCCCTTGCCCACCGAATAGAGCAGCCCGGCCAGCATCGCCACGAACAACCCCTTGCCCGTCAGCGCGGCGGCGCGGGCGGCGTGACCGCCCAACTGGTGCAGCATGGCCGCCAGCGGGGTGTAGGTGGTCTCGGCGGCGGCGCGGCGGCGGGCCCGCAGGGCGCGGGTGACGGGCCGGATGAACATGCGGCGGATGAGCCCCAGGGGCGTCAGCAGCGCGCCCACCACCAGCACCGGAATCGATCGGCCGGGGGCGGTGTCGAGCCGCATGCGTCCGTTCACCCCGTTGAGGATGAACGAGATTATCAGCGACAGCGAAAGGTACAGCACCGTGGCGGCGCTGGTGGCCTCGAAGCCCTTGAAGGTCAGCGATTCCACCTGCTGGGCATGCCAGGTAAGTTCCGCCACGCCCACCACCATGGCCAGCGACGAGTTCTTCATGTTGTTCAGGAACTCGCTGCCCAGCGGCGGAATGATGGCCCGGAACGCCAGCGGCAGGATGATGGTGCGCAGCACCTGGAAATAGGACAGGCCCGAGGAGTAGGCCGCTTCCAGCAGCCCCTTGGGGATGGACTGGAGCCCGGCGCGGATGACTTCGGCCATGAACGAGGCGGTGTAGATGGACAGGCCGATGGTGGCGCACCAGAATTCGAACTGGATGGAGAACAGCGCCTCGCGCGCGTTGTCGGGCAGAATGGCCGGAAAGGCGAAATACCAGAAGAACAGCTGGATGAGCAGTGGCGTGTTGCGGAAGAATTCGATGACGCAGGTGGCCGTGGCACGTAGCGGGCGGAACAGCGAGAGCCGCGCAAGGCCCAGCATGGTGCCCAGCAGCAGCGCAAGGGCCGAACTGATCAGCGAGATGCGCACCGTGTTGGCAAGGCCCTTCAGGATTTCCGCGCCCATGACCACGCCGTAGGTCTCGTTGCGCGTGAAGAGCATGCTCCACTTGAATTCGTAGCCGAAGTCGAAGACCCAGCCGCAGTAGTAGATGGCGAACGTCGCCAGCGAGATGAGGACCGCGTTCTGGACCCAGGTCTTTTCCAGCCAGTATCGGATCATGTGCCGTTCCGGAGAGGGGCGCGCCGTGCCCCGGCGGGGTGCGGTGGCGGCGGCGCGTGCGTGGTCTTGGTGCATGTGCGGGCGTGCGGCCGCAGGGTTGCCGCCCGTCCGCGCGCTGGTGCGCGGGTCTTCAACAATACGCAAGCCCGGACGGGCCGGGCTTGCGCACAATGTTCAGCAGGTGTGGACCGTTAGGGCCACATTTCGATCTGGCCGGCCAGCGGCATTTCGAACGGGGTGCCCGGGCCGTACCACTTGTTGTAGATGGTCTTGTAGGTGCCGTCCTTCCACATGTCCTGGATGGCGGCGTTCACGGCGTCACGCAGGGCGGAATCGTCCTGGGGCATGGCCATGCCGTAGGGCTCGTCGGACAGGAAGTCGCCCACCAGTTCGAACTGGCCGGGGGTCTTGGCGGCGTAGCCGACCAGGATCGAGGCGTCGGTGGACCAGCCAGCCACGCGGCCGTTCTGCAGCGCCTGGAAGCACTCGGATTCCTTCTGGAAGGAGATCACGTTGGTTTCGGCGTTGGGGTCACCAGCTTCCTTCAGGGCGCGGCGCACGTTCACTTCGGAGGTGGTGCCCTGCATGGTGGCGATCTTCTTGCCCACCATGTCCTTCACGGACTTGAACTGGCCCTTCTTGGCCAGGATCTTCTGGCCGTCGAAGAAGTAGGTCAGCGAAAAGTCGACCGACTTGTCGCGCTCGCGGGTGTGGGTCATGTTCGACACGGAAAGGTCGATCTGGCCCGACTGCACGAGGGCGATGCGGGTCTTGTTGTTCACCTGGACGCGTTCGATTTCCACGCCCATGCGCTTGGCCACTTCGGTGGCCATGTCGTAGTCGAAGCCGCCCCATTCGCCCTTTTCATTGTAGAAGGCGCCGGGGATGGAGTCGGTCATGAT
Organism: Nitratidesulfovibrio sp. SRB-5; assembly: GCF_019931275.1. NCBI lineage: Bacteria > Pseudomonadati > Thermodesulfobacteriota > Desulfovibrionia > Desulfovibrionales > Desulfovibrionaceae > Nitratidesulfovibrio > Nitratidesulfovibrio sp. SRB-5. Next base: position 710,214 of record NZ_JAIOTY010000001.1, read on the forward strand.
GCCGATGCGGATCTTCTTTTCCTTCTGGATGCGGTCGAAGACCGGACCGGCCATGGCCACGGAGGCCATCAGCACGGTCAGGGCCGAAGCCATTGCAAGCAGTTTGACCAAGCGCATATCCTTCTCCCTGTTTTGGGTTGCCCATGGCCCCCGCACATGCGGGCAGGCCCCCTGGGGGGCTGCGGCCCCTTCGGCAAAAGGGGCGGCGGGCCGACAACGGCAAGAAAGGCGACAGTCAAGGCGTGTGCCCCGCGTGCGGGGCGGATGGCTAGTGCGTGAGAATCTTGCTGAGAAATTCCTTGGTGCGGTCGTGGACGGGATTGCTGAAGAACGCTTCCGGGGTGTTTTCTTCCACCATGACGCCCTGGTCCATGAAGATGACCCGGTCGGCCACTTCACGGGCAAAGCCCATTTCGTGCGTCACGCAGACCATGGTCATGCCCTCGCGGGCAAGCTGGCGCATGACGTCGAGCACCTCGTTGATCATTTCCGGGTCCAGCGCGCTGGTGGGTTCGTCGAACAGCATGATGCGCGGCTTCATGGCCAGGCCGCGCGCGATGGCCACGCGCTGTTGCTGCCCGCCGGAAAGCTGGCCGGGGTAGGCGCCTGCCTTGTCGGGAATGTTCACCTTTTCCAGCAGCTCCATGGCCGTCTTTTCGGCTTCGGCGCGGGGGGTGTTGCGCACCAGCAGGGGGGCCAGGGTGATGTTTTCCAGCACTGTCATGTGCGGATACAGGTTGAACTGCTGGAAGACGAAGCCCACTTCGGCGCGCAGCATGGTGAGATTGGTGCGCGGGTCGTTGATGTCCACGCCGTCGACGACGATGTGGCCTTTCTGGATGGGTTCCAGCTTGTTGATGCAGCGGATCAGCGTGCTCTTGCCGGACCCGCTGGGCCCGCAGATGACGACAACCTCGCCCTGCCTGATTTCAAGGGTGATATCCTGCAGCACATGCAGTCCGCTGGCGTACCACTTGTGCACATGGTCGAATTTGATCACGCGGTGCTCCACGATTCGGTCTGGGCGGGCTGGGGCGATCTTGCGTACCGTCTGGCGCACGGTCTGGCGCACGGTCTGGCGCACGGTCTGGCGTACGGTCTGGCGCACGGTGGGCGACCGGGGCGGATGAGGCCACGGCGGCTGCCGACGCGCCCCGCGCCTGCGAAGTAGCAGAATACGGGAATGCGGGCAACCCGTGGGGTTACGCTTTTGACATTAATGTTTCAATTCACGGCGTTGCGTCATGGTATTGTTGCAGGCCCGCATTGAATATCGCCGTTGATGGCGGGTGGTTGGCACGGCTGAAGGCGGATGCGTCCCGTGTGTCGGATCGTGTTTTTGCGAAATTGTCAGCGTCCGGGTGGAGTGACCCCGTCAGTTTTGCATGTGGAACGGCAGGAGTGGGGGGCGGTATGTGGCGCAGGCGGTTGCAAGACCGGACGGCAGGGGGGCCGCCCGGCAGGCCAGGACAGCAGGACAGCGGAACAGGGGGGAAGCCGGACAGCGGGATGGCAAGACATCGCGATAGAAGGACAGCGGGTCGGCAGGTCGGCAGGTCGGCAGGTCGACAGGGGCGACAGGGGTGACAGGGGCGACAGGGGGGCGACAGGTCGACACGCCAACCGGGCAGCTGGCCCGATACCCCGTCAGCGTGCCGGGCTGGCAGTCCGTCAGTCTGACAGTACGCCAGTCCGCCAGCCCGCCAAACCGGCAAACCGCCAATCCGGCAGGGGGGCGTCAATCGCGGGCCGGGGTGTCGCACGGCAGCATGAAGAAGAAGGCATTGCCGCCTTCCTGCGCCTCGTAGCCCACGCGCCCGCCGTGCAGGTCCACGATTTCGCGCACAAAGTGCAGGCCGTGCCCGGTGCCGTATTCGCCAAGGGTGTTGGCCCCCCGGAAGTCCGGTTCGAACAGGTGGGGGGTGTCATCGGCGGACACGGCGGGACCGGTGGTGAACACCTCCACCCGCGCACCCGGCTTGCCGGGGCCGAAGGCATCGGCCACGCGGCAGATGCGGCAGTACAAGGCCTGGCGGAGCGCGCCCGGGGTGGGGCGGGTGTACTTGACCGCGTTGGACAGCAGGTTGGCCAGCACCTGGCTGATCAGCCCCACGTCGGCGGAAACGCGCACGTGTTCGCAGTCCGGGCGCATGTCCATGCGCACCGTGATGCCCTTTTCCTCCAGCCGCGCCCGGAAGCGTTCGAGTTGCGGCACCACCACCCGCTGGGCGATGTCGATTTCCGTCTTCTGGAGCACGTAGTGCCCCTGGTCGAAGTGGCTCTGGCGCAGCAGCGTTTCCAGAAACAGGCTGGATTGCAGGAAGTGGCGGTAGATTTCGCGGTACTGTTCGTCCAGCCGTTCGTGCAGGTAGCCCAACTGGCGGATGGCTTCCGCCTCCGGCCCGCTGGGCATGCGCCCGCCCGCGCTGAGGGTTTCGCGCAGTTCGCCCATGGCCTGTATCTTGCCTTCCAGTTGCCGGAACAGCAGCTTGAAGTACATGTTGGGCACGATGACATTGTGGCCGATGTCGTGCACCAGGCTGCGGATGAACCGGATATGCTCGCGGTTCTTCATTTGCAGCAGCCGGTTGTGCAGCTGGAAGCCCACGCGGTTGGCGTATTTTTCGTAGTAGAAGCGGTCGTGGTCGGTAAGCGGCGCAGCGGGGTGCAGCACCATCATGCCCAGCACGTCGCCCACGGGGGTGAAGGGCAGGCTTTCGCGATCGGCATGGCGGCCCCGCACGGGGATGCGGTACTGCCCGTCCTGCATGTGCGGCCCCTCGGCCAGGTGGTCGCGCTGGGGCGGGTTGTCCGCGAAGGGGGCCATGTCCGGGTTGCGGCGCACCAGAATGCCGGTGGCATCCAGGACGTACAGTTCGGCCTGCATGTCGAACAGGATGCGCGGCACCAGCACTGCCAGGGCGTACAGGTCGGGCAGGGCGTCGAATTCCTGGGCCAGGTCGAAGAACACGTTGAACGCGCAGATCTGCCGCGCGCTGAAATTGTAGCGCGTGTAGTCGGCCAGTTTGGCCCGGATGCGTTCGGAAACGTGGTCGACGCCCAGCACGGGCGGCGGAGCGGGGGGAGAGGAGTTGGACGGCGGACTGGGAGACTCCGGTGGAACGGGAGAGGCTGGGGGCTGTTCGGACGTCATGACAACCTGCTGGGCTACCCGCGGCCTGCGGGGCTTTCGGGGGCCGTGCGGGCGCCCGGAACCGGACGTTCCGGCATTGGGGCGGCCCGGTTTGGCGGTCCGCTCGTGACAGGTGCCGGGACGGCGCCTGTCGAGCGTTGGCCGGTGGAGGGCGGGGCATCCGATGGCTGCTGGTCCACCGCCATCATGCATCATTTCATGCGCCGCGCCAAGGGTTCGGGCCCGGTTTGCGCATGTCTGGGGCGTTTGCGCCACGCCGGGCGTCCGGATTCGCGCGTGCAGGCCGCACCGTAAGTGCCCGGCCTTTTTCCGGGGCATTCCCAAGTCTCATTGACGCGGCGGGGCGCGCCATGCCATCACCCCGTGAAGAAACGGGAACGCGCGGTGACGCGGACTGGCCGGGGAACGGCCTGCCACCGCCGGGGCCACGGAAGGCACCGGGTCGATAGGCGGGCATGCCACCGGGCAATTGGCCGGGCCCGCGCGAGAAGGGGGGGCACATGGTGCCGCAGGTATTGGGGGTGTATGTTTCCGTGCGCACCGAGCGCACGGGCATGGGCTCCACGAGCAGGGATGTTTCGCAGAAGATTTACTGGCTGGCCGCCTGCCAGGCCGCCGGACCGGACCCGGCGGGCCTGCCGGAGCGTCCGGACGGATCTGGCCGGGCAGGGAAGGCAGAGCTTGCGGAGGGCGGGCGGTACATCCTGCAACCGCTGACCGAGGCACACCTGCCTTCGGGACTGGTGAAGGAACTGCCGGAGGCCGATTTCATCGAGCACTTCCTGCCCGACGCGGACTGCTACGAAAAGTTCATCCGCCCGGCGGCAGAGGCGCTGGCCGCCTACATCGACGACCTGCCGACCGATGCGCCCTTTTCGGTGGAGCAGTTCAGCCCGCTGGCCCTGCCCTTCGACCAGCAGCGCGTGCTGGAAGGCCTGCTGGCCGTGCTGCGGGGCAGGCCGGGGCTGGTGCCGCGCGCACACGACGTGCCCGACCTGCGGGCCATGCTGGCGGGCATGTGCCAGTTGCGCATGGTGCCCGACTTCCAGAACCGCGTGGCCGGGGTGGCCATTGGCCTGCGCAAGCGCGGCGACTACGCGGCGGCGGAATACTATTACGAACGCGCCCTGGCCGTGAGCGGCCAGGAAGACCGCATCCTGTTCAACCTGGCGCGGGTGTACTACGAGACGGGGCGGCCCCAGCAGGCCGCCGACTGTCTGCGCCGCGCGCTGGAGGCCAATCCGGGGCTGGCCGTGGCCGAGCAGTTCCTGCGTTTCGTCCTGACCGGGTTGCGCTCTGGCGCGCCGGAGGGGGCAGAGAGGCCCGGCGAGGCTGGTCCCGACGATGTCGGCAGCGATGATCCTACATCGGCTGTCTCGAAGCCGGACACCCCGGTGCCAGACACCCCCGGCGCGTGACGGCCACCGGCCCCGCGCGGAGCCGGGCAGCCATGCCGGGCGAACGTCCTGTTTCTTCCTCGCGCAGGGCGGGTTCGCATCGCGACGGCATTGCGTGTCAGGCATGGGCAGGGGTACGGGCAGGGGCACGGGCAGGGGCACGGATGCAGCCATGGCGTTCCATGACGGCTCCGGACGAATCATGGCGGCACCGCCGCAGCACCCGGCCCCGGCGGCATGGCCCCGGCGGCCCATCCGGCAAGGAGAAATCATGAGCGACGACCGCCGCGTCTTTCCCCGGCTGCAACTGGATTGCCCCTGCTTCGTCACCCTGCGCCGCGATGCCGGAGACCTGCCGTGCATGCTCGGCAACATCAGCTCGGGCGGGGTGATGCTGCAACTGCCCCCCTTCTGCGCGACGGACGGGCTGCCCTTTGGCGAGGTGGTGAGCCTGGTGGAGGTGCCCAAGGCCCTGGCAGAAGCCCTGGAAGGAGCGCAGGGCCGGGTGGCCTGGTGCAGCGGCGTGCAGGCGGGCGTCTGCTTCGACGATGTGCTGCCCTTCAACGTGGACGACATTCTGGACATGCTGGACGAGGTCTGCTGAAGCGGGCGCATTGCCACGGGGCCGGGTTTCCCGGTGCCCGGTCAGCATCGGCGGACCGGACCTTGCCCCTGCGCGGACCGCCTGCCCGGCCTGTTCGGACCGTCTGCCCCTCCCTTTCTTGATCTTCGTGACGAAGGCACGCGGTCGGGCTGTTTTCCGCCCCACCGCGTGCCGTTTTGCCGTTGCGATCCGTCGTGCCCGTATCGTCACCGGCCCCGGGCAGGTGCGTACACCAGCCGGAAATCCAGCGAGATGGCGTCATCAACCCGGTGGTGGCCCAGGTGCCGGAAAAACCGGGCAGAGCCGTACAGCACGCCCCAGCGGGTGCGGTTCAGATCGCAGTGCCCGGCCAGCGCCAGACCGCCCGCATCGCCCACGCCGCGCAACGCCACGTTCAGCGCCAGCCTTCTGCGCATGCCCCGCAGGGCGAACTGCGCCGTCAGCCTGTAGTTGGGGGTTGTGGCCGTGGCGGAGGGCAGCGGCGCGAGGGCCATGTCTTCCAGCGCGGCCTGCGGGAACAGGGCGGTGAAGAAGAAGTCGTCCGAGGCCAGATGCGCTTCCAGCACCGGGCGCAGCGCGGCGTCGGCAATGTCCAGGTCCCGGATGGAGCGCATGTCGATGCGCAGGTCGCCCGTGCCGTGCCCGCGCGAGAAGGCCAGCGAGCCAGCGGCGCAATTCACGGTGCCGTGGTGCGCGCCGTTGTCGTTGCGGCCTGTCCAGCGGATGGCGGATGCCGCCGTGTCCAGCATGTACGTGCCGTCGGGCATGACCACGGGCGGGTGGGCGTCCGGTCGGGCATGGGGTGCGCTGCCCTCCAGCGGCAGGCCTGCGGCGCACCATGCCTCCAGCCCGCCCGCGAACCAGCGCACGTCGGCGTGGCCCAGCCGCAGCAGCTTTTCCGCCGCCATGCGCCCGTCCTGCGACCCCGCACCCGCGCCATAGACCAGCACCGGCACCGCCCGGTCCGGAGCCAGCGCGGCCACGGCATCGCAGAACACCACCTCATGCACGCAGGCCTGCAACGCGCCGGGGATGTGCCGTTGCTCGAAGTGCTCCGGCACCATCACGTCCAGCACGATGCCCGTGCGAGCCTGCACGAAGGCCCGCGCCGCCGCGAGCCCGATCCTGCGAATCCTGTGCTCTGTGGTCATGGTGCCTCCTTTTGCCTGCCGCCGCGCATTCGTCGTCCGCTTCCGCCTGCCCCCCGTTTCCGTCCATCTCCGTTGTCCCGGTGGTCTCTTGTCCCCAGCGTGGCGGCATGGCCGACGGGGTGCGTTCGACGGGCCGGATGCGGCGCGGAACGTCCTACCGGTCCAGCCCGGCGGGGGCGGGGTGGCGGATGAAGGTGCCCGCCCTCACCTCGCGGAACGCGGTTTCCAGTTCCGCGTCGGTGTTCATGACAATGGGCCCGCGCCAGGCCACGGGTTCGCCCAACGGACGCCCCGTGAACAGCAGGAGGCGCAGGCCGTCCTGCCCCGCGCGGACGACCACGCTGTCGCCGCCTTCCGCCGGATTGCCATCCCCGGCCCGCCGGAACAGCACCAGGGTGCGGTTGGCCACGGCGGTTTCCCCGGCCTTTTCCCCTGCGCTCTCCCCGCCGGTTCCGATGATCGCCCCGGTTCCGTCAATGACGTAGACGATGGCGGTGTGCCCGTGCGGCACGGGGTGCTCGTGCGTCACCCCCGCCGGAATGGTCAGGTCCAGGTAGCCGGGGTCGGTGACGATGTCCGCCGCGGGGCCCGACACCGCCCCTGCCGCGCCGTGCACCGTCCCGGCGATGACCTTTGCCGTCACGCCCTGCGGCAGCCGCGCCACGGGGATTTCCGCCGCCGTGATGCTGCGGTAGCGGGGCTCCATCATCTTGTGGCTGGCGGGCAGGTTGGCCCACAGCTGGAACCCGTGCATGGCGCCGTGCGCGTCGCCCTTGGGCATTTCCTGATGGATGATGCCGCTGCCCGCCGTCATCCACTGCACGTCGCCGGAGGAAATGACCCCCTTGTTGCCCATGCTGTCGCCGTGTTCCACGTCGCCGCGCAGGATGTAGGTGATGGTTTCGATGCCCCGGTGCGGGTGCCACGGAAAACCCTTGATGAAGTCTTCCGGCCTGTCGGAGCGAAAGTCGTCCAGCAGCAGGAACGGGTCGAACATGGGGGCCTCGTAGTAGCCGAACATGCGGCGCAGCCGTACGCCCGCGCCTTCGGTAACCGGTTCCCCGTGCAGGACGAGTTCGATGTCTCTCGGCATGGCGTGCCTCCCTTCTTGCCGTGATGGTGGTGCGTCCCGGGCCGTGGCCGCCCCCAAGCCGTGGCTGCCCCGGACAATCGCTGCCCCGGACAGTCGCTCCTCCGGACAGGCGCTGCTCCGGACCGTCACCGGACGGCAGCGCGCACCACGGACCCTGCGCCACCTTGGCACAGGGTGCAGGCGGCGGCAAGGCGCGGAGGCGGATTGACGGGCAGGAGCGGGCGCAGGGCACGCCGCACGGGGGGCGGCGATCAGGGCCAGACGAAAGCCAGACGAGAGTCAGACGGGTGGAGGCGGGCGGTTGGCAAGGGATGAACGGACGGTGGAGGCGGGGCGGTGGTGCAGGGCGGTGGTGGGGGGGGCGGATGGGGCCGTTCCGCCCCCGTTCCGCTAGTGGCCGGAATAGGCCAGCACGTGGTTCAGCCCGGCGCTGGACTTCTTGATGTTCGTTCCTTCGATGCGGTAGCGGGTCAGCCGCCAGGCGTCCATGTCGATGTGGTCGATGCGGCCCTGACAGTCCGGGGTCAGGTGCGGGGCGATGGCGTCGGCCAGTTCCTGCGCGTCGCAGTACGGGCCTTCGTAGGCGATACGCAGCAGGTCGCCCTCCAGTTCCACCCATTCCTCGCCGATGGCCGTGGCCGCCGCGCGCAGCATGTCCTGCCCGGCGGGCCACACCGAGCCGTAGACCTTTTCCTGAATCATGTCGCGGGCCATGCCGGTTTCCTTTTGAGGGGGAGTGGGTTGCGTACCCCCGGCGGGGTGCGGTGCAGCCGTATCAAATGCCCTCGGCGTACGGAAGGGAGCGGACCGGAGGCAATGCCTACAGCCGGAATTCGCCGTCCTCGTAGATCACCACGCGTATGCCCCCCGGCGTGACGGCGGTGACCTTGCGCGGGGTGGTGGCCACCAGATCCCAGTGCAGACTGGAACTGTTGAAACCAAGGTCGCGCCGGGCATCGGCGGTCAGTTCGTCGGACGGGCCGGAAAAGGTGTTGGCGTACGACTGGCCCAGGGCCACGTGCATGGAGCCGTGCGGGCCGCCGTGGTTTTCGTCGTACAGGGTGTTGGCCATGAACCGGGTGATGCGCGAGAAGCGCCGGTCCACCAGGGCGAATTCGCCCAGCATGGCCGCGCCGGGGTCGCTGTTCAGCTGCCCGGTGGCAAAGCCTTCGCCCTGTTCGGCATCCAGCCGCACCACCCGGCCCTGCCGGAATTCCAGCCGCACCCCCTGCACGATGTTGCCGGAACGGAACGACGGCAGGTCGGCGGTGTACACCCCCTCCACGCTGCGCCAGTCGGGCGAGACATACAGTTCGAAGCTGGGGATGTTGCGACCGGTCACTCCGGCCCAGCGGCGCATGCGCCCCACGCGCAGGCGCAGGTCGGTGCCGTCGGCCTCCACGTGCAGGGTGGCGTCGCCCAGTTCGTCCAGTTTCGTGCGGATGCTCTCGGCCTGCCTGGCCACGCGGGCCCAGGTGGAGGCGGGGTCCGCCTCGCCCAGCAGGCAGGCCCGGCTCACCTCGTCGGCGTAATCGTCCAGCGAAAGCCCGGCCTGCCCGGCCAGGGCCGCCGTGGGCCAGATGCACAGGGTCCAGCCGTAGGCGCCCATGTCCTCGCGCAGGTGGGCAATGTCCTGCAACGGGCGGCGGGCGGCCTGGGCCATGGCGATGCGCTCCGGCTCTATGGAGGCGAGATGGGTGAGCGATTCCGGCGCGATGATGGTGATGCACCCGCCAAGGTGGCTGTACAGGTCGCGTTCGCCGGGGATCAGCGTGGTCAGGCGCTTGTTGTTGGCCTTGGCGTAAAGGTCGTGTTCCATGCGCGGGGTGGGCTGCATGCGCGGCACGGGAATCATGCCCATGTCGTGCAGCCTGCCGCACAACTCCTCGGCCAGTGGCAGGCCCGGCAGGTCGAAACGCACCAGCACGATGTCGCTCTTGCGCAGCGGCGCGCGCCGACCGCGCGCCAGGCCCCACAGCATGACGTCGGCATATTTTCCCAGGGTTTCGGCATCGTACATGGGCAGCTCCTGTGGGTGCGCGGTGCGCAAAGGCGCAGCCGTGGCGGCGAAGTTATCATTGCCGGGGCATCAATCGATGCTAGGGTGGAAGCGTGGTGCCCCGGAAACCCGTTTACGGTCTCCACGCCGCTTCCGCCCCGTACCCGCGTACGGGACACAGACCCGGAAGATACGTACGGCAGCATGCGTATCACCGAAGGAACGCGGCACGGGCAACCCGGCCACTCATCCTCCCCCTTGCAGCGTCGGCCGCGTTCCAGCCCCTCGGAGCGCGGCCGACCACTTTTGTCGCGCCGCGGCGCGGGTGGCCGGCGGATGGCTGGCGGGTGGCCGGCGGATGGCCTGGGGGTGGGCAGGCGGGCCGCATCCGGCCTGTCAGACCCGGTGATCTCTCCGGCCCGGCGTGCCGGGGCCAGCGCCTTTGACAGCATACCCGTATCGGCGGGTTCGCGCCATCCGGGTTGCCGTCTGGGTTGCCATCCGGGTTGCCAGCGGGGGCGCTCTGCGTGTGCATCTTCCGGCTGACTGAAGTGACTGGCTTGCCGCGCCTCAGGGCAGCGTGCGCGGGGCCGGGCTGTCGTCCGGCAACTCGTACAGGCTGGCTGCCCGTCCCGCATCGCGCCCCGTTTCGCCCGCTCCGCCCGTTTCGCCTGTTTCGCCTGTCCCGGCCGTTCCATTGGTCGCGGGGGGCGGCGTCATGGCGGATGGGAAATCGCGTGGGACATGCTCGTTGAACAGTGCGGCGTCCTGCGGAACGTTTAGGGTGGCCCCGGGCGCACCATCCGGCGTGGCATCGGGGGCAATCCCGACGGCGGTCACGGGCGCGGCGTCGGAACTGGTTCCGCTTGGCCCGGTGCCCCCGTTCTGCCGGTCCTGCCGATCCTGTCGGTCCTGCCCGTTGTGGCCGTTCTGCGCGCCGCCTCCGCTGGAGTCGCCGTCCGCGCGGGGTGCAATGGTCCCGCCCGGTGTCGGGCGGCATTGCCCGCGCCCGCGCGCCAGGCTCAGACCTTCGCAATCGCCCAGGGCGCAGGCCCGGTAAAAATCGTCGCACATGGGACCGGGTTCGCCGCGCACCTGCCATGCGGCCCCGCGCACCCGCCAGTTGGCGGCCACGTCGGGCCGCAGGCGGATGGCGGCAGAGGCGTCGGCCACGGCCAGGGCGGGCATCTGCAAGCGCAGGTGGCACACGGCGCGCGCGTGCAGGGCGCGGGCGAAGCCGGGCGACAGCTTCAGGGCGCGGTCCTGCGCCTCCATGGCGTCCTGCGGACGGTCGAGCAGCAGCAGGGCCTCGCCCAGCGCGTTCCACAGCAGCGGGTTGCGCGTGTCCAGCGAGACGGCGCGGCGCATGTGGCGCAGCATGGCTTCCGGCGCAAGGCCCCAACCGCCCACGAAGGCGACCATGGTGGAGACGGCGGGGGATGGCTGGCCGTTGGCTGCCTGTCCATGCGTCAGGCCGCCTGTCTGGCTATCTGTCTGGCCGCCTGTCAGGTCGGTTGTCCGGGCAACGGGCTTTCCGGACGCAGCGGCCCTGCCGTGTGCCTGTCCGCCCGTGCCGTCCGTCCCGTCCGCGTCGGCGGCAATGCCGGACAGGCAGGCACGGTACAGGTCCAGGGCCTCCAGAGAGCGGGCCAGCGCGCCCAGCCGCTGGGCAAAGGGGCTTTCGTCCTCGCCGCCGTGGCGGGCCACGTGGCGGGCGGTGGCCTGGGCCGCGTCCAGCGCCTCTTCGGTCAGGGCGGCCTCTCGGCGCAGCACCTCTTCGTGCAGTTCCAGCAGCGGGTCGTTGCGCAGCACGGCGCGGACGGCATCGGCGGTGGTTGGCAACGGGGCGGATGCCGCCGTGTCCGGCGTGCCGTTTCCGGCAGCGGCCTCGGGCCGGGGGGGATTGGCGGCGGGTTCCGCGTATGCGGGCGGGTCTGCCTGCACGGTCACGGCCACGCGGACCTCGGGGGGGTACCCTTCCACGGTGACGGCGGTGACGCGGGTGGTCAGCACGGCGGACGTCACGGCCAGGCGGCGTTGCGGATCGTGCGCGGCCAGGGCGGCGAAGGATGCGGCGGAACCTTCCAGCAGTGCGGGCACGCCTTCGCGCAGCGCGGCCCGGCGCGCGGCGGAACGGGCGATGACGATGGCGGATTCCTTGCGCAGGCCGCCGCCGAAGGGCACCGTGACGGTGCTGGCGGCGTGCGCGGTGGCGGCTGTCGCCAACAGGATGGCGATGCCGCAGAGCAGCGGGGCAAGCCCGGTGCGAAGGCGGGCGGAAGGGGGCGGAACCGGGCCCGTTGCAAGGCCCGGCGCCGCCCGTCCGGAGTGGCGCATCTACTTCTTCACGGTGGCCTGTATCTTGCGGGCCGCGGGTTGCAGCACGTCGCGCAGGGTTTCGGCCAGCAGCTTTTCGACCACGTCGGAAGCCGGGATGACCTGCTTGGACTGGCCGCCGGAAAGATGCTCGGTATACAGCACCTTGGTGTAGTCGGAAACGGAAACGGCCAGCTTCATGGAGGTGCTGAATTCGGTGGTCTTCAGTTCCTTCAGCCACACCTCGTTGACCACGCCGGTGACGATGTAGTCGGGGCCGCCAGCGCGGGCCTGTTCCTGCGTCAGGGCGAAGGACACCTGCAAGCCCTGGCGGGCCAGTTCGTCGGCCAGCGAGCGGCTGACCCAGTCGGACACGGTGGACGAGGCCACGAACGAGGTGCCGTCCTTGCGTTCACCCACCTGCACCAGCGGGCGCTTGTCCTCGAACATGACCACGGTCACGCGGGGGGCGGAAGGATCGGGCAGCACCGCGGCATCGGGCGGGGAGTAGAGCAGGCGGACCGAGTTGCCGGGGGCGCAGGCCGAAAGGGCCAGTGCGGCAAGAACCAGCAGCAGCGCGGCAAGGGTGCGCGAAATGTTGTTGCGAAGCATTGTTCCTCCTGTGCGCGAAGCGCGGTGCGCGGCGCATGCATGTTCGCCGCCGGGGCGGCGGGTGTTACAGCGGGGCCAGTGGCAGGTAGAGGCGGGTCAGCAGCTCGTCTTCGGGCGTGGCGCCGGGATCGTTGAGATAGGCCTCCATGCGGGGTGCGCCCAGTGGGGTGCGCCCGCTGGCGGGCAGCCATTCCCAGTACAGCGCCGACCACGACCACGGCAGGGTGGCGTAGGGGCCCTTGTGCACGGCCACGGCGTATTCCCGCGCGCGGATGACCCGCACGATGACGTAGTCGTCCGGCTCGAAGTCTTCGGGCACGGTGACCATGGCGTCGTAGCGGATGCGCTCCGGCGGGGTGATTTCCGGGTCGTCGTGGCACAGCCCCAGGAACATGGTGGAGGCGCTGGTCACTTGCCGCCGTGCGATCCACGGCGTGAGCAGCTTCCACGCCTTCGGCCCCGATTCGGCATAGGGGCCGAGCACGCGGATGCCGGCCACGCGAAGTTCTGGCAGGCGTTCGATGCGCACTTCCATGTGACCTGCGTCCCCCTGTTTCTCTCTTGCCTGTGGGGGCTCTATAGCGCAAGCGGGGCCGAAATCAAAGGGTTGCGGAGCGCGTTTTGCCGTTGTTGCGGCGTGCCCCGGCACTGCGCTGGCGGCGGGACGGTTCGGCACGGCATGCCCGGAGGGGGGCTTTTGGGTGACGAATCAAGCAACGACGCGCCTTCGTGGGCGCAAACGGTTGACAAGGGGGCCAACCTCTGTAAAAGCTGCGCCCTTGCACCACGTGCATGCAATACCGCGCCGCCGGAGCGCGCGCGGAACGAAACCCCCATATGGAGATACCGATGACCAAAGCTGAACTGGTTGAAAAGATCCGCGCCAAGGCCGGTCTTGCCTCCAAGGTCCAGGCCGAAGGCGCCCTTGACGCCACCATCGCCGTGCTCGCCGACGCCCTGGCCGCTGGCGAATCCGTGACCTTCACCGGCTTCGGCAGCTTCAAGGTGACCGAACGCGCCGCGCGCAAGGGCCGCAACCCCCGCACCGGCGAAGAAATCACCATTCCTTCCGGCAAGGTGGTGAAGTTCACCCCCGGCAAGCTGCTGAAGGATTCCGTGAAGTAGGCAGCCCACGGGCCGCAGATTTCCGCGCCCCGCGTCTCCGGCAAGGAGACGCGGGGCGTTTTGCGTTTTTTTTGGGGGGGGTGGAGAGTACGCCGAAGGGCGCGGGGGAAAGGGGGCACCCTTCCGGGATCCGGCCCCGCCGTCTTCGTTCGCCTGTCTATTTCGCGGCCTTGCCGGGGCGCGGGGGCAGGGCCTCGGGCAGGGTTCCCGCCTTGCGGTGGGGCGTCCAGGCGAACCAGTCGCGCCGGGCGGCGGGCAGATGCGGGTCACGGGCCTGGGCCACGGCGCAGGCGAACACATCGAGCACGCACGGATCGTGGCGCTGCCCGGTGACCGCGCACAGCCGGTCGTACAGTTCCTGCGGGTCTGCCGCCGCAAGTTCGGCCAGGGTGTGCACGCCCAGCAGGTCAAGGTCGCGCCGGGTTGCCGGTCCCACGGAACGCAACCCGGCAAAAGGATGCCCGGGGCGCGATGCGGGGCGGTTGCCGACCTTGCCCGTTCCTTTCGGCCTTGTGGCTCCGTGGTCGTCCTGCACGGCTTCCTTCCTGCGCCCGCTGTCGTTCATGCGGCGGGCTTGCCCTTGGGCGCGTCCACCAGCAGCACGGCCAGGTCCATGACGTTGGTCAGGGTGGGGCCGGTACGCAGCAGGTGTCCGGTGCGGTCCAGGAAATGGTAGGCGTCGTTGTCGGCAAGGTGTCCGTGGGCGTCCACCCCGCATTGGCGGGCAACGCACAGGGTGCTGCCCGATGCGTAGCCCCCGGCGGCGTCGGTGGGGCCGTCGGTGCCGTCGGTGCCCGCGCAGAGCATGGCGATGTGCTGGCAGTCGGCCAGTTCGTCCATGCGGATGGCGGCGGCCAGGGCCATTTCCTGGTTGCGCCCGCCAAGCCCCCCGCCGGTGATGGTGACGGTGGTTTCGCCGCCCGCCAGCAGGCAGAACGGCCCTTCCGGGTGGGGCAGCCCTTCGGCGGCGCTGGCTGCTTCCTCCACCAGTTCGCGGGCGCGCACGCGCGCCTCGCCGGTCATGGTGTCGGTAAGGATGCGCGGGCGGTAGCCGTGCGCGGCGGCTGCTTCCGCCGCCGCTTCCAGCGCCAGCCGGTTGCTGGCCACGATGCAGTTCTGCACCGCGCCGAACACCGGGTCGCCGGGCTTGGGCGTTTCCGCCGCCATGCCGCGCAGGCCCGCCGTCAGCCGTTCGACGACCGGCCCCGGCAGCCTGTGCAGAATGCCGAACCTGTCGGCGATGGATTTGCAGTCGGCATAGGTGGACACGTCGGGCGAGGTGGGGCCGGAGGCGATGACGTCAAGGTCGTCGCCCACCACGTCGGAGATGATCAGCGAAACCACCCGCGCCGGGGCCGCCGCGCGGGCCAGGTTGCCCCCGCCGAAGGCGGACAGGTGTTTGCGCAGGGCGTTGATCTCGTGGATGGTGGCCCCGCATTCCAGCAGCAGCGTGGTGGCGGCGCGCATGTCGTCCAGGGTGATGCCCGGTTGCAGCGCCGGGGTGAGCGCGCTGGCCCCGCCGGTAAGGGCGCACAGCACGAGGTCGCGCGGGCCCGCCGTGCGCACCAGGTCCAGGATTTCGTTGGCGGCGCGCTCCCCGGCGGCGTCGGGCACGGGGTGGGCGGCCTCGCGCAGGGCGATGCGCTTCAGCGGTGCGGTGTGCCCGTACTTCACCACCACCACGCCGTCGTGCACCCGGTCGCCCAGGATGTCCTCCAGCGCGGCGGCCATGGGGGCCGCGCCCTTGCCCGCGCCCACCACGTAGACCCGCTCGTGGGCCGAAAGGTCGTAGTCGCGCCCCGCGATGTGCAGGATGTTGCCGTTGCGGCGCACGTGGCGGTGCACGGCGCGGTCGGGGGCCACGGCGTCTAGGGCGCGGGACAGGATATGGTCGAGGACGGCGCGCTGTTCGGGGGTCATGCGGCGATCTCCTGGCGTCGTTGCGGGGACGTGTTGGGGGTGTGCGGGGCGCGGCGCCCGGTCATGGGCTTTCGGTCCGGGGTATCCGGCGCAGGGGGGCCGCCCGCGTGGCGTTTCCGGTTCCGCCGGTTTGGGGCGGGCACGGTCGGGGCGGAGGGGCCGCGTGACGCATGGTAGGTGGGCGCAATGCCCGTGGTCAAGAGGAACGCTTCGTCCGGCGGCAGTCCTCCCGCAGGGCGCCCGAAGGATGCTGGGCCCCGGTGACAGCGCGCCCGTCGCGTGCTATATTTCACCATGAATCCCCGCGTCCGCGCCGCGCCTTTCCGGCATTGGGGCAGCGCGCCAGGGGGGCAACCAACCGAAGAACACAACGCAGGAGACAGCCATGAAACGCCGTATCCTTTCCGCCGTCGTTCCGGTGCTGCTGCTGGCGGCCTCGGTGCTTGCGCTTTCCGGCCTTGGCGGCTGTGCCGTCTATTCCGTGCCGCAGGACGAACGCACCGTGGGCACCATGGTGGACGACAGCACCATCCGCTCTTCCATCAAGACCGACCTCATGCAGCGCGATGCTTCCGACGGCTACGCCGTGAAGGTGTACAGCTACGCCGGGCGGGTCTTTCTGGTGGGCGAGGTGCCGTCGTCGTTCCGCGACCCGGCGGTGGCCATCGCCCGCAAGGTCAAGGGCGTGCGCTCCGTGACCACCCACTGGTTCGACCCGGGCACCGGCCACACCGCCGACGACCTGGCCGTGGCCACCAAGGTGCGCACCAACCTCATTGCCGAGAAGGCCCTCAGTTCCACCCAGATCGACCTTGAAGTGTACGGCGGCCAGGTGGTGCTGCTGGGCATGGTGCGCGCGCAGGCCGACGTGGACCGCGCCGTCATGGTGGCACGCGCCGTGAGCGGCGTGCGTTCGGTGAAGTCGTACCTGATCCCGTAGCAACTTCGGCGTGCCCGTCACATCCGGGCGCGCCTCATCCACCTTCACCATATTCTTCCGCATCCGCGCACGGGCCGTGCGCGACCGTATGCGGGGAAGGTCAAAACGGCGCCGACAGGGCGCAAGGAGACACCGATGCAGAAATACAAGTGCCCCTGCGGCTATGTGTACGACCCTTCCGAAGGCGACCCCGAGCATGGCGTGGGCCCCGATACCCCCTTCGCCGACCTGCCCGAGGACTGGGTGTGTCCGTGGTGCGACGCGGAGAAGGAATACTTCGAGCCCGTGCAATAGCCGCGCGGATCGATTCCGCAACGCAGGATGACAATGCCCCCGGCGCAGGATGCTGCGTCGGGGGCGTTCGTCGTTTGGGGAAGGGAACGTGGGCGGAAGGAAGCGGCGTCCGGCCCGGCTGCTTACAGGGCCAGGCGGATCACCGCGCCCAGCCCGGCGCAGACAGCCAGCACCGGCAGCATGGGGGCCTTGAAGCGCAGCATGGCCACGCCCGCGCCCACAGCCAGCAGGGCGGCCACCGGATCCAGGCTGGACAGGACAGGCATGGGCAGCCGCAGACCCAGCGGCCCTTCCCACGCGCCAATGGTTCCGAACAGCACATGCAGCCCGAACCACAACGAGAGATTGGCGATGACCCCGGCCACGGCGGCGGTTACCCCCGCCAGTGCGGCGGCAAGCGCGGGCCTGCCGCGCACGGCTTCGATGTAGGGTGCGCCCAGGAATATCCACAGGAAACACGGGGTGAAGGTGACCCACACCGTCAGGGTGGCCCCCAGCAGTCCGGCCAGGGCCGGGGGCAGCGCGCCGGGGCTGTTCCACGCGGCCAGATAGCCCACGAACTGCAATACCAGTATCAGCGGGCCGGGCGTGCTTTCCGCCAGGGCAAGGCCGCCCAGCATGTCGGCGGCGGTGAGCCAGCCGTGCGCCTCCACGGCCTGCTGGGCCACGTAGGCCAACACCGCGTAGGCCCCGCCAAAGGTGACCACCGCCATCTTGCTGAAGAACACGCCCATGCGCGCGTAGACGTTGTCCCACCCCAGCAGCAGGCCCAGCAGCAACACCGGGCCCAGCCACAGCGGCAGCCAGGTGGCCAGCACCCGCAGGGCGCGGGCGGTGGAAGGGCGGGCGTGATCGGGCATGTCGCGGATGGCCGGAAGGGGAAGGTGGGCGGGGGGATTTTCGCCGCGCGCGGGGGCGTGCGGGGTGGTGCCCCCCTTGTGTCCCTTGTGCCCGTTGGCGCCGTTGCCGCCGCTGGTTGCAGGCGCGTATCGCGCACGCAGCCAGCCCAGCAGCCCGGCGCCAAAGACCACCGCCGGAAAGGGCACGCCGAAGGCGAACAGCGCCGCGAACGCGCCGCCCGCGAGCGCCAGTGAAAAACCGTCACGCAGCGACCTGCGCCCCACGCGCAGCAGTGCTTCCAGCACCACGGCCAGCACGGCGGGCTTCAGCCCCCAGAACAGTGCGTCGATGGCGGGAATCTGCTTGTATGCCGCATAGATGAACGACAGCGCCATGACCACACAAAAGCCGGGCAGCACGAACAGCGTGCCCGCCGCGATGCCCCCTGCGGTGCGGTGCAGCAGCCAGCCCACGTAGGTGGCAAGCTGCTGCGCCTCCGGCCCCGGCAGCAGGGTGCAGTAGTTCAGGGCGTGCAGGAAGCGCGCGTCGTCTACCCAGCGTTTTTCGTCCACCACGGTGCGGTGCATCAGGGCGATCTGACCGGCTGGCCCGCCGAAGCCCAGGCAGCCGATGCGCAGCCAGGTGCGCAGGGCCTCGCCAAAGGTGGGGTGGGGCGTGGCGGGGGGCGAAGGCATGGGCGGGACGTGCGAAGCGTCGGGGGATGAGACGTCGGGGGATGCGATTTCAGGTGCCGACGCTTCAGGTGCCGATGCTTCGGGATGCGGGGCGGCGTCCATGGTTGCCTCCTATGCGGGGCGGGCGGGCGCGCTGCGCCGGAAGTATTCCAGCAGGTCGTCCAGAACGCGGAAGCCGCGCTCCAGCCGTTCGTCGTCGTCATTGGTGCGCAGGGTGATGCCCGCGATGAGCGCCCCCACCCCTGGCGACTCGGGCCGGGCGGGGTGGCGCTCGTCGAGGTCGATGTCGTGAATCACCGCGCCCACGGCGGCCAGGGCCGGGTCCGCGTCCAGCCCGAAGCGGCGCAGCAGCACCTCGAAGGTGCACAGTTCGCCCTCGTGGGTGAATTCCGCCTCGGCCATGTCGAAGCGCACGCACCGCCCGGAGCCTGCCGTGCCTGCCTTTGCGCCTGCGCTGCCTGTTCTGCCTGTTCTGTCAGACATGCCCGCGCTCCCTTCAGACGGCGGGCCGAAGCGGAACGCGGCCTCGGCATCGATGAACCTGCGCACCAGCCATGCGCTGGCGATGCGGTCCACGTGCACCCCGGGCCGGGTCACCCACACGAGGCCCTTGTAGTCTTCCGCGCGCAGGTACGTCTCGGTCTGCACGGCCCGGGCGGTTCCGGACGCGCCAAGGCGCAGCCAGCGTTCGGCCCCGGCCAGCAATCCTTCCACCATCTCGCGCGCGGGCGCGCCAAAGAAGTCCACCGCGGCAACGGCCTCGAACCGGGCGCGCAGTTGCGCGGCCCACGCGGCCACGGCGTCGCGCCGGGGGGCGTCGGCCTCGCGCGGGTCGCCCAGGGTTTCGAATTCCGGTTGTGCTTCGGCGGCCAGTTCACGGTACTGCGCGTCGCGCGCGTCCACGAACAGCGCCTTGACCTGGGCGTCCGTCAGGCCGCCCGCTTGCACGTCGAAGCAGGCCCCGCACACGAAGGCCCGGCCTCCGCCTTCCTCTATCTCGCGGGCCAGCCAGAGCAGGCCCTCGCGTTGGCGCTCGCCGTCGGGCAGCACGTACACGGCGTTCTTCAGGGCCACGGCCCCCAGCGCCGCAAGGCGGCGGGCGGCCTTGGCCCGCAGGTAGGGCGGCTTGGGGGGGATGTTGTGGATGCACAGCAGCCACGGCAGGTCGCGGGTCTGGTCCGGGGGCATGGCAATCTCCTTGATATGTCAATTGTCATATAATCAACTTTTTCATTGATGGCAATTGACATATCGTGATGCGCTCAATATATGTCAATTGCGCTATCGAATGAGGCAGTTGTTTTTTGCTTGCGCGGGCGGTGGATGTTCCTTCAACACCCTGAAATCAAATAAAATGGAATCAGCCATGAAAGACGTTTCCGTTCTGGCAGCCGGACTGATGG
Organism: Nitratidesulfovibrio sp. SRB-5; assembly: GCF_019931275.1. Lineage (NCBI taxonomy): Bacteria > Pseudomonadati > Thermodesulfobacteriota > Desulfovibrionia > Desulfovibrionales > Desulfovibrionaceae > Nitratidesulfovibrio > Nitratidesulfovibrio sp. SRB-5. Next base: position 729,757 of record NZ_JAIOTY010000001.1, read on the forward strand.
CCGCCGCCATGCGTACCGCCCCCAAGGCGGGCGGCAAGGACTTTCTGGAAATCGCCGTGATTTCCGACGAGGCGGATCTGGCCCGCATCGCCAATGCCATGCGCGACTTCGCCCCGCGCAGCACCAACGAGGCCTACTGGCTGCGCGACGCGGACAACATCGCCCAGTGTCACGCCGTGGTGCTGGTGGGCCTGCGTTCATCCCCCGCCGCCGGGTACGACTGCGGGGCCTGCGGCCACGAATCGTGCAAGGCCTTTCTGGCGGCGCGCGGGCAGCAGCCTGGCTTCGCCAGGGAAATGGGCTACGGCGGCCCGCACTGCGTCATGCGCATCATCGACATCGGCTGCGCGCTGTCGTCCGCCGCCAAGGCGGCCAGCCTGCTCAGCATCGACAACCGCGTGCAGCAGCGCGTGGGCGCGGCGGCGCGGGCGCTGGGCATCATCGAGGCCGACGTGGTCATGGGCGTGCCCGTGGGCATCCACGGCAAGTCCATCTTCCACGACCGGCCCAGCAGGAAATAGAAGCGGGGCGCCTGCCGCGCCCGGTGAAAGGAAACGATCATGAACGCATCGGCCATGTTCCGGGCCTTGTGCTCGGTGGGCTTTCTGGCCCGCTTTTCGTACGCGCTGGCGCGCAACCCGGTGCTGCCGCTGTTCGCGGTGTTCCTGGGCGCGGGGCCGGAGGCCGTGGGCCTTGCCGTGGGCATCTCCACGGTGACGGGCATCTTTTTCAAGCTGCCCGCCGGGGCGCTGTCCGACGTCATCGGGCGGCGTCGCACCATGCTGGCGGGGCTGTGCTTCTTTGCGCTGGCGCCCTTCGCGTACCTTGTGGTGGACGACTATGCCCAACTGGTGGCCGTGCGCTTCGTGCACGGCTTTGCCACGGCGGTGTACGGCCCGGTGGTCATGGCCGTGGTGGCCGACATGGCCGGTGCGCGCAAGGGCGAGATGCTGGGCTGGTTCTCGTCCGTGGGCATCATCGGCACGCTGGCGGGCGCGCCCGTGGGCGGGCTTGCCCTGTCGCTGCTGGGGGGTGAGGCGGGTGGATCGCCCGTGGCCTTCCGGGTGGTGTACGGAGTGGTGGCGGCGACCGGCCTTGCGGCTCTGGCTCTGGGCTGGCGGGTGCTGCGCGACGGGGCGGAGAACGCGCCGTCGGCAACATCCGGCGGTTTCCGCGTCCGGCTCGGGCACTTTTCCTCCGGCATCCGCGAGGTGGCGTCCGACCGGCGGGTGGTGGCCGTATCGGCCATGGAGGGCGTGCAGAACATGAGCATGGGCGCGCTGGAGGCGTTCCTGCCGGTGTACGCCGTGACCGTGGCCGGGCTGGCCCCGTTGCAAGCCGGACTGCTGTGGGCCGTGCAGGTGGTGACCACCCTGCTGGCCAAGCCCTTGCTGGGCCGCGCATCCGACGCGCGGGGCATGCTTGGGCGGCGCGGGTTGATCGTGGCGGGCGTGGCGGCCTGTGCCGTGCCCTTTGCGGCGGTGCCGCACCTGACCGGATTCTGGCCGCTGGCCGGGGCGTGCCTGGTGTTCGGTTTTGGCGAGGCGCTGGTCACCTCGTCGTCCGCCGCGATGGTGGCCGACCTGTGCCGCAGCCGTCACTATGGCACGGCCATGGGCGTGTTCGGCACCATCTTCGACGTGGGGCACGCCTCCGGGCCGCTGCTGGGCGGCCTGCTGGTGGGGGCGCTGGGCTACGGCCCGGCGTTCGCCATCATCGCCGGGGTGTTGCTGTGTTCCGTGCCGTGGTTCCTGACGGTGATGCGCGGCTGCGATTCTGCCGGAACCCTGTGCGGACAGGAGTAGCAAGATGAACGCATATCACGACAACGCACAGGTGGAACTGCTGCGCGAAGCGGGCATGACGGAGGCGGACATCGCCCATTCGCGCCTGGTGGCGGGCATTGCCGTGGGGCTGGGCAGCCGGTCCCGCGTGGCGGTGAACCTTTCGCTGGTGGCGCTGGGCGGGCTGTTCCACGACCTTGGCAAGGTGCGCACCGACGGCATCCTGCACGGAGTGGAAGGGGCACGGCTGGGCAGGCACCTGGGGTTGCCCGGCGAGGTGCTGGACATCATGGAAAAGCATGTGCGCGCGGGCGTGCCGCTGGATCAGACAGCCGACTATGGCTTGCCGCCGCGCGACTTCAGCCTGACCACGCTGGAAGAGAAGCTGGTGATCTACGCCGACAAGCTGTCGGACATGGTGGAGGAACCGGGACTGGTGGCGTCCGTGGGCGAGGCGCGGCTGCGGTTTGCCCGGATACTGGAAGAGCGGGCCGACCTTGCCAAGGACGAGGCCACCAGGGCGCGGTACCTGACCTGCGCGGCGGAGGTGGAGGCATTGTTGCGGTAAGCGAGGGAAAGGGCAGGCCATCCGGCCTTGCGCATTCCCTTCATCTTATGGTGTGGACGGAAAACGCCCCCGGCACGTACTGCGCGCCGGGGGCGTTCATGCTGTTTTACAGCTGGTTGCCTGAGGGAAGGTTCGGAAGGTTGCCGCAGGCTTGCCGTATTCCGCAGTGTGTTCCTGCTTCGCTCGTCCGTCAGTCCTGCATCACGCTTTCGATCACATCCAGCGCCGCGTCCACCAGGGTTTCGGTGGCCTGCGTGCCCATGTGCCCGAGGCGGAACACCTTGTCCGCCATGGGGCCGAAGCTGCCGGACACGATCAGCCCGCGTTCGCGCAGGCCCTGTCGCCATTCCGGCCAGGTGAAGCCTTCGGGAACCATGGCCGCCGTCACCGTGGGCGAGTTCACCGCGCCCTCCGCCGTCCACAGGTCGATGCCCAGCTTGGCGAGGCCCGCGCGGCAGCGTTCGGCAACTTCCCGATGCCGGTCGAAGCAGCCCTGCATGCCGCCCTTTTCGTTCAGGATGGCCAGCGCGCCCGCGTTGAGCGCGGCGGTGCCATGCCAGTACGGAGTGTACGGGCAGCGGCCATCCTGCTGCACGGTGCGGAAGGGGGCGATGGCGTCGTAGCCCTGGTAGCCCACGGCCTCCACGACCTCCCACGCCGCCGGGCTGACGGACAGAAAGCTCATGGACGGCGGGGCGGAAAGGCACTTCTGCGAGCCGCCCAGCACCAGGTCCGCGTGCCAGGCGTCGGCCTGCACGGGCGCGCCGCCCACGCTGGCCACCGCGTCCACATAGAACAGCGGCACGCCGCAGGCTTGCTTCAGCGCGCCAAGGTCGGCCAGCGGGTTCAGCGTGCCGGACGGCGTTTCGCAGTGCACGGCGGTGATCATCTTGGGCTTGAAGCTGCGGATGGCGTCTTCGATGCCGGTCAGGTCGTCGATGGTTTCGTTGTACGGCAGCGAGACCTTCAGCACCGCGCAGCCGATGGACGCGGCCATGTCGCCGATGCCGTCGCCGAACACGCCGGTGCCCACGGACAGCACCCTGTCGCCGGGCACGAGGCAGCTTTTCAGCGCGGCCCACAGGGCCAGCATGCCCTCGCCGGTCATCAGCACCACGTCACTCTGCGTGCCCATGAGCTGCGCGAGGTTGCGGCCCGTTTCCGCATACAGCTTCAGATAGTCCGGCTCGATCTGGCCGGAGCCGTAGTCGCGGGTCATGGCCGTCAGCACGGCGGGGTGCAGGGTGACCGGGCCGGGCACCATGGGGATGGGGGCGTATGGCTTGTGCGCCATGGGGGTGACCTCCGGTGGTTGCAGGGCTGTGGGGTTTGTGCGCTCTGTGAGGAAGGGGGAGACTTTTTATAAGCCTCCGGCTGCCGTCCTTGCCCGCCGGAGGCTTGCGGAAAACCCAGTCCCGCCTTCATGCCATAGCCGCATGGCAACAGCATGTCGCACAGACTACAGGTCTATGAGTTCCACCTCATCCGGCGCGATGGCCGTGCCGAGGAACAGCCCGCCGGTGCGCACGAAGCGGGGCACGTCGTCTGTGGTCAGAAAGCGCGCCTCGCCGCATTCGTTGCCGCCCGGCCCCGTGCGCAGGGGGCGCACCAGCCCGGCGGCCTGCAATTCCGCCTGCACGGCAAGGGCTGTGGTGGCGGCGGAATCGACGATGACCGGCTCCGGCCCGATGACGTTGCGGATGGCCCGCGCCAGCAGCGGAAAGTGGGTGCAGCCCAGCACCAGGCAGTCGGGCGTTTCCGGCGTGTCGCTGCCGGAGGCGGGGCGAAAGATGGGGTCCAGGTAGCGCGCGGCGATGTCTTCCACGATCTTGCCGTCCACCCAGCCTTCCTCGGCCAGCGGCACGAACAACGGGCAGGGCTGCCCGATGATCTGCGCGTCGGGCCGCAGGCTGTGGATGGCCTTGTGGTAGGCGCGGCCCCGGATGGTGGATTCCGTGGCGATGACGGCAATGTTGCCCCGGCGAGAAGCCCGGCAGGCCGCCTGCGCGCCCGGCTGCACCACGCCCACCACCGGCAGGCCGGGGTTGGCGGCGCGCAGGGCGTCCAGCGCCACGGACGTGGCCGTGTTGCAGGCCACCACCAGCAGCTTGATGCGCCGCTGCACCAGCCTGGACGCGGCCTGCACGGCATAGCGGGTGATGGTTTCCGCGCTCTTGGTGCCGTACGGCAGGCGGGCGGTGTCGCCCAGATACAATATGTCCTCGCAGGGCATGCGGGTGCGCAGCGCCTTCAATACCGTAAGGCCGCCCACGCCCGAATCGAACATGCCGATGGGCAGGTGCGCGGCGTCGGGGGCGAATCCGCCCGCGTTGTCATGGTCGTAGCCCGTGGCGGCGGTGCCGCACGCGGGGCTGTCTACTTGCATCGGTCCTCGTCCTCCAGAAGTTCGTAGCTGCTCACGGTAACCGGGGCGCGCAGGGTGTCCAGCACTCGTTCCAGCAGGATGCCCTCGCGGCTGGGTGAATTGTGCCCGAAGGTGGCGCGAATGCCCAGCGTGACGAAGTGCACGGCGCGGTCCATGGCGATGGGCAGGCTGTCGCCCTGCAACAGGCTGCCGGTCAGCACGCTGGCAAAGGTGTCGCCCGTGCCGGGGTAGTGGGCGGGTATGTACTGGCAGTCCACCTTCCAGAACCTGTCGTGGGTGCTGTGGTAGGCCGCAACCGAGCTGATGCCCGCATGCCCGGCCACCGGCACGCTGGTGATTACCGCCACGCGCGGCCCCATGGCCGTCAGGCGGCGCAGCCAGTCCATGAGATCCGCCGTGGAGATGGATTCGCGGTAGGGCTCGTCCAGCAGCAGGGCGGCTTCGGTGAAATTGGGGGTGATGATGTCCGCCTTGCGCACCAGCCAGCGCATGCGCTGCACCATCTCCATGTCCATGGTGGGTTCCAGTTGGCCGTTGTCGCCCAGCACCGGGTCCACCACGGCAAGGCCACCCTCTACCCGGCACATGTCGATGCACCGGGCCACGATGTCCACCTGTGCCGGGGAACCCAGAAAGCCGCTGTACACCGCGTCGAACTTCAGGTTCAGGGACTGCCAGTGGTCCAGGAACAGGCGCATCTGGTCGGTAAGGTCCAGAAAGCTGTAGCCGGTGAAGCCGGCCGTGTGCGTGGACAGCACGGCGGTGGGCATGGGGCACACCTGCGCGCCCATGGCGGACAATACGGGGATGGCCACGGTGAGCGAGGTGCGGCCAAAGCCGGAAAGATCGTGGATGGCCGCCACGCGCGGCACGGCATTGCGCATTGCAGGGCTCCTTGCGCGGGGTTCCGGGCTGGCCGGGTGACGCCGGGCGGCGTTGGGCGGCGTCAGGTAACGTCGGCGGAGTCAGGCGACACTGGGCAGCGCCGGGTGCAGCCGGACAGGGCGCTGCATGCCCGGATGTGCATGGTGCGCCCGGCGGCACACCATCACCACGGAGTGGGGCAAAAGGCAAGGGGAGCCTGCGTCGGCGGCAAGGAAAAGGGGGTGCCCGTCGGTACCCCCTTTTCGCCAATGGCTTGATGCCGGAATGCTGCGGCGTGCGTTCTACCTGAAAAACTCCACCACGTACTTGCCCGCCGTGAACAGCAGGATGCAGCACAGCATCCACTTGATCAGGTTTGCGGGCACGTGCTTCTGGCAGCGCGCGCCCAGGTACATGCCCGCCATGCCGCCAATGCCCAGCAAGAGGCCCAGCGTCCAGTCCGGGGCCACGGACATGTGCGGGTACAGCGGCGCGATGGCCATGTAGAAGGTGACGCCCGCCACCGAGGTGACGAAGGTGCCCATCAGGGCCGCGCCCGCCACGGTGTACACCGGCAGCCCGAAGAAAGAGACGAAGAACGGCGCGATGATGGCCCCGCCGCCAATGCCGTACACCCCGCCCACGATCCCCACGATGAAGCTCAGGGTAAAGATGCCCACGGTGCGAAAGCTGTAGGTTTCGCCGTAGAAGCTGTACGAGATGCGCGACAGGCAGCACTCGTTCATGCACACGGCGGGCAGGTCGTCGGGGTTCTTGCCTTCCGCCGCCGCCTTTTCGCGGTGGGTGCGCACCAGCGCGCGGAACTTTTCCTCCGCCGTGGCCTTGCCGTTGCCCGCCTTCTTCTTGGTCAGGTCGCGCACCATGCGCAGGGCGATGTAGGCCAGCACGCACGCGGCAAACAGCTTGAAGTCGCGCGCGTTGGGCAGGTACGTCACCCGCACGAAGGCCCCTATCAGCACCCCCGGCAGCGTGCCGATTATCACCACCCACGTCAGCGGCCAGACCATGCGCCCTTCACGGATGTAGCGATACACCCCGCTGGGGATGGCCACCACGTTGTAGAACTGGTTGGTGGCGCTGACGGAGGGGTTCACATAGCCCAGAAAAGACATCTGGAAAGGCAGCAGCAGGAACGCGCCCGACACCCCCCCCATGGACATGAAGAACGACACGACGAACGCCACCAGCGGCGGGATCCACGGTTCCGCGTGTATGCCTGCGACGGGGAAGTACATGGTGTCCTCCTGTGTCGGGATGGGGCGATGGAAGCGATTGGCTGACGGAGCCGGTCGGAACTGACGGACGGGGCAGGGATGCTGGCCTGGTCGGCGGCGCTGTCCGACGTTTCTTTGCTGACATTTGCTGACACGTTTTTTATAATCTTCGTGTCAATTAAAAAATAGCGCATGGGCGTTTCGTTGTCACGGATTATTTTATTTTCATGCCTGTGCGCGAAATGAATCATCGCTTTGATTTTCGTGCGGGTGCGCCTATATGGTAGAAATTCGGCCAACGAAAGGGCCGCATCCGGACTGCATTCGGGGCGCTCTGGGCCGCTCCGGGGCGTCCGCGCGCCGCATCCACCCGGTCACGCCGCGCCGGGGGCGCCCGGCGCGGCAGACACCCGGAACCGGGCACGCGCCGCGCCCGGCCCCACGCGCACGCAACCAACGGGACACCCATGCGACAGGACGACAGCCTCGAACGAATCTGGGAAGCGCTGGCCGAAAACGTGGCGGAACGCCGCCACAACCCGGCGGGCATGCTCTCCATCCCCGACGACGTGAAGTATCTGGACACGGTGGAACTGGCCCGGCTGGAAGAAGCCTTCCGCCTGTGGGCCGCCCGCCCGGCGCGGGGCGACGTGCGCCGCTCGCGCCTGCGCATGCTGCTGGTGTTCCTGCTCATCCGTCACACCGGGGCGCGCCTGGGCGAGGTGCTGGCCCTGGCCCCGGGCCGCGACATCGACACGGCGCGTGGCGTGGCGTACCTCGGCGAGCCGCAGCGCGAAGTTCAGCTGCCGCCCGACCTCGTCACCCGGCTTGCCGACCTGCTGGACGAGGCCGTGGCGGGCGAGGGCGAACACCCCTTCGCCGTGGACCAGGCCCACGTGCGCCGCAAGTTCTACGAGCGCGCCCACGAATGCGACCTTGCCCCCGACCTTGCCAACCCCAGCGCCCTGCGCCGCTCGCGGGCCATCGAACTGCTGCGCTCCGGCCTGCCGCTGCCCGTGGTGCAGCGCCTGCTGGGGCATTCCACGGCCAGCCTGACGGCGGCGTACATCGACGTTTCGAACGAGGACATGCAGCGCATGGTGGGCCATGCGCTGGACCGCGAACAGCGCCGCCGCACCAGCGCGCGCAACGCCTTTTACGGGCGCATCGCGGCGGTGGTGCGCGGCGACGTGCAGTCGGTGGTCTCGGTGCAGACGCCGTCGGGCATCCGGGTGGCCTCGGTCATCACCAACGACAGTCTGGACAACCTGGGCCTGCGCCCCGGCGTGTTCGCGGCGGCGGAGGTGAAGGCCCCGTGGGTGGTGCTGACCGTGGGCAGCGAGGCCCCGTCGTCCACGGCGGGCAACGTGTACCCGGCCACCATCGTCAAGGTGGTGGTGGGCGCGGCCACGGCGGAAGCGGTGGCCCGGCTGGAAGACGGCACCGAGATATGCTCCGTGCTCACGGCGGACAGGGTGCGCGCGCTGGATCTGGCCGTGGGCAGCCCGGTGTGGGTGCTGATCAACGTGTTTTCGGTCATCCTGAACGTGAGCTGACGGGCGGCGCGCCCCGTCGGGCCGCCCCGCGCGCACTGCGCTCGCTGTTTCCCCCCGGCCCCGGTTCGCCATCTCGCTCGGTTCGCTCGTCCGCCCGGTTCATTCCGTCCGCCCGGTTCATTCCGTCCGCCCGGTTCATTCCGTCCGCCCGTCACTGGCCCGCCGCATCCCGTCGCATTCGGCCCATCCGGCCCACCCGGCCCATCCGGCCCGCCGCATCAGGAGGGTCGAACCGTGCGCCAGTGCGTCACTCTCGACTTTTGCCCGGCGCTCCGGTATGTGGCGCGGACACATCCATTGCTGTCCGTGCGCGCAGGCAGCCACAGTTGGCCCCCCCGCCGCGCGGCACCCCGACGCACACCGCCGCTACAGGTCGCACTCTCAAGGAGGCCGCCATGCCTTGCCGTACGCTCTTCCTCCGGTCGGTGGACGACTGGAAGGAACTGCAGGCCCTGCTCGCGGGACGCGACAATCCCGGCGACACCGTGGAACCCGCCGTCCGCGAGATTCTGGATACCGTCCGCGCCGGGGGCGATGCCGCCCTGGCCGACTACACCAGCCGTTTCGACTGCCCCGGCTTCGACGCCGCGCGCATCCGCGTGGGTGAAGACGAAATCGCCGCCGCCCTCGCAGAGGTCGGTCCCGACGACCGGGCCATCATTGCCGAAGCCGCCGCCAACATCCGCGCCTTTCACGAGGCGCAGAAGGAACAGTCGTGGTTCACCACCCGGCCCGACGGTTCCGTGCTGGGCCAGATGGTCACCCCCGTGGACCGCGCCGGGCTGTACGTGCCCGGCGGGCAGGGCGGCAACACTCCGCTCATTTCCAGCCTGCTGATGAACGCCATTCCGGCCCAGGTGGCCGGGGTGCCGGAAATCGCCGTCATTTCGCCGCCCCGCAAGGACGGCACGCTGAACCCGTTCATTCTCGCCGCCGCGCATCATCTCGGCATCACAGAGGTGCACCGCGCGGGCAGCGCCTGGGCCATCGCCGCCCTTGCCTTCGGCACCGAGACGGTGCGCCCCGTGGACGTCATCGCCGGACCGGGCAACATCTGGGTGACCACGGCCAAGCGGCTGCTCATAGGCCGGGTGGGCATAGACATGATCGCCGGGCCCAGCGAGATACTCATCCTTGCCGACCACACCGCCCGCGCCGACTGGGTGGCCGCCGACATGCTGTCGCAGGCCGAGCACGACCCGCTGGCCTCGTCCATCTGCATCACCGATTCGCCCGCGCTGGTGGACGCGCTGAAGCTGGAACTGGCCGCCCAGTGCGACACGCTGCCCCGCGCGGACATTGCCCGCAAGGCGTTGGCCGACTGGGGCGCCATCGTGGTGGTGCCCGACATGGCCACCGGCATCGGCATCACCAACAAGGTGGCGCCGGAGCATCTGGAAGTGCTGACCAAGGATCCGTGGGCGCTGCTGGGCACCATCCGCCATGCCGGGGCCGTGTTTCTGGGCGGCTGGTCGCCGGAACCGGTGGGCGACTACTACGCCGGCCCCAATCACGTGCTGCCCACCATGGGCACCGCGCGTTTCTCGTCGGCCCTTTCGGTGCAGACCTTCTGCAAGCGCACCAGCGTCATTTCGGCCACCGCCGCCTTCACGCGCGGGCATGCCGCATCCATCGCGCGGCTGGCCCGGCTGGAAGGGCTGGAGGCGCACGCCCGCTCGGCGGAATCGCGCAACAGGTAGCGGCGGGCCGGGGGCATCTTGTCCCCGGTGACCGTCCCGCGTTATCATACCCGAAGGCCCGGCGGTCCCGCCCGCGCACGCGCGGCAGGGCGCCCGGGCTTGTCGGCATCAGTAACGGTGGCGCCACAAGGCATCGCGCCGCATCGGCACCGCAACCGCAGCCAAGGGAAGACAAGGGAAAGACATGCAGGTCGTCACGCAAACCGACATCAAGGAATACCCGCTGCTTTCGCGGGGCAAGGTCCGCGACATCTACGAGATCGACGCGCAGACCCTGCTCATCGTCACCACCGACCGCATGTCGGCCTTCGACGTGATCATGGGCGAGCCCATCCCCTACAAGGGCGTGATCCTGAACAGCATCACCCTGTTCTGGATGAACCGTTTCGCCGGGCTGGTGAAGAACCACCTGATCGAGCACGACGTGAACCGTTTTCCCGCGCCGCTCGCCCCCTACCGCGACATGCTGGAAGGCCGCGCCGTCATCGTGCGGAAGGCCAAGCCCCTGCCGGTGGAATGCATCGTGCGCGGACACATCACCGGTTCCGGCTGGAAGGATTACAAGGCCACCGGCGCGGTGTGCGGCCACAAGCTGCCCGCCGGGCTGCCGGAATCGGCCAAGCTGGAAACCCCGCTGTTCACCCCTTCGACCAAGGCGGAACTTGGCGCGCATGACGAGAACATCAGCATCGAGCAAGCCTCGAAGCTGCTGGGCGACGACCTGGCCGCCAGGGTGCAGGAACTTGCCATCGCCATTTTCTCGCAGGGGCGTGAATACGCCGAAGGGCGCGGCATCATCATCGCCGACACCAAGTTCGAGTTCGGGCTGGTGGATGGCGAGGTGATCCTGATCGACGAGGTGCTGACCCCCGATTCGTCGCGCTTCTGGCCCGCCGAAGGGTACGCGCCCGGCAAGGGCCAGCCCAGCTTCGACAAGCAGTACCTGCGCGACTGGCTGGCCTCGCAGCCGTGGGACAAGACCCCGCCGCCCCCGGCCCTGCCGGAGCACGTCATTGCCGAGACAGGGAGGAAGTACCGCGAGGCGTACGAGATTCTCACCGGCCAGAAGCTGGCCGTCTAGCTGCCGCACGTTTCATCACGGCGCGCGACGCTCTTGAGGGAAGAGCGCCGCGCCGCCGTCCGCCGGGATGCCGCGCCGCGCGCCGCAGGCCCGTTTTTGCCATCTACCCAGAACCACAGGGAGAACCGCATGCTGCTCGCAGGAAAGAAGGCTCTGATCTTCGGCGTGGCCAACAACAAGAGCATTGCCTACGGCATTTCCAAGGAATTCAAGGAACAGGGCGCCCAGCTGGCTTTCAGCTACGTGGGCGAAGCCATCCAGAAGCGCGTGGAACCCATCTGCGAGGAACTGGGCGGCGACTTCACCTTTGCCTGTGACGTCACCGACGACGCGCAGGTGGCCGCCGCCGCCGACTTCGTGCGCGAAAAGTGGGGCACCGTGGACGTGGTCGTCCATTCCGTGGCCTTTGCCCACCGCGACGACCTGCACGGCCGCTTCATCGAGACCACCCGCGACGGCTTCAAGCTGGCGCTGGACGTTTCCGCCTACTCGCTGGTGGCGCTGTGCAAGGCCTTCGAGCCGCTGCTGAACCCCGGCGCCTCGGTGGTGACCATGACCTACTACGGCTCGCAGAAGGTCATCACCAACTACAACGTCATGGGCGTGGCCAAGGCCGCGCTGGAAGCCTCTGTCCGCTACCTGGCCGTGGACCTGGGCGAAAAAGGCGTGCGCATCAACGGCCTGAGCGCCGGTCCCATCAAGACCCTGGCCGCCTCGGGCATCTCCGGCTTCAAGAACATCCTGAACCACATCGAGGAACATGCGCCCCTGCGCCGCAACGTGACCATCGAGGACGTGGGCCGCGCGGCGGTGTTCCTGGCTTCCGACCTGTCGTCCGCCGTGACGGGCGAGGTGATGTTTGTGGATTCGGGGTACAACGTCATGGGCATCTAGTCGGGACTATTCACGCTGCGTTCTTTCACCCTCCGGCTGCGTCAGACGTCGCCTTTTGCTCCGGTCACGTACGGAAGAGTACGCTCCCTTCGCAAAAAGGCTCGTCTTCCTTGCCGGAGAACGAAATCTCCGCAGTGTGAACAGTCCCTTGCGAACCCCCGTGGTTTCGTTTTCTCAAAGGCTCACTCGCAAGGGTGGGCCTTTTGCTTGGGGTGTACAGGGGAATTGCGTGTTGTCGCGCGGGCGTAGGTGGGGAAAGGCAACGTCCCCGCGAACCGCCGCGGTTTCGTTTTCTCAAGGGCTCACTCGCAAGAGTGGGCCTTTTGTGTTTGTGGCACGTGGGGATGGCGTGCGTATGCCATGACGTTCTCAGGCTGTTGCCGTCCGGAAAGGGCAGGCGTAGGGATTTGGAAGCGCCGGAGATGGCGGGCATGACGCCTGCGCTTCGGCAGCCGTACGCAAGGAGCCGTTCCCCATGTGGGAGATTCTGATACTGCTGGCCGTTCTGGTGGTGTGGGTGATGGTTGCCGGGCGCTTTCTGCCCTCTGGAGGCGGGTGCTGAGGCCCGCCACGGGCGCGCCGGGAGCGTGCCGGAACGGAAGAGGGTGCGGCGTGCCGCGTGCGGCATGACGAGGAGAGGAAGTAGGCAGGCGGGGTGGTTTGCGGGCCGGTGAGGTGTCCGGCCTGCCGGTTCGGACAGAATTTGTGGCTGGCGGGCGGGTCTGTCAGCCACATCGGCATGGCCCGCGTGCATGGGTTTGCATTGCGGGCGGGCGACAAGCGGCGCGGCCCCATTCGTACAGGCGAAATGCCTTCTGCGGAATGGCGTGCGAAGGTTTGGGCGCATCCTGCACTTTTCGCTTGCCATGCTGCCCCGCCGTCTGCTAGACACTGCCTCTCGCACGGAGAGGTGTCCGAGCTGGTCTAAGGAGCACGATTGGAAATCGTGTGTACGTTAACAGCGTACCGGGAGTTCGAATCTCCCCCTCTCCGCCAGTATTTTTCCGCTTGATCACAGATCGGGAGCCGGACGGCGGCAACGCCGCCAACCCCGTCAGGTCCGAAAGGAAGCAGCGGTAACGGTTGTGGCCGGGTGTCCGGCTCCCTGAAGGCACAAGGAAGCTTGTGCCTTCATCTGTTATGTGCCGTGTTCATACCGCACGTGCACATCGGCGGAATCCTGCAATACCTGCGAAGCAGGGATTCCGTGTTAGCGCACGGAAGGCCAATTCGCAGATACGAGGGACGGGGCAGCCCGCAAGGGAAGTCTCGGCATACCACCGCCACCTCCAAACAAGACGGCCAGCGCAATCGGGAGCGCTGGCCGTCTCGTTTTTCACGGGCTGAAACGGAAGGATTCATTCCCCAAACCTCCCCGCGCCATGACCCATGCGGTTCACGTTGGCGGCCTCGCGGCTGGGCAGGGTGTACAGGCGTACCTTGTGGCTGCGCGGGAATTCGCGTTTCAGCAGGGTCTTCAGCAGGCGGCGCACCGCGTCGGCGGTCAGGCCGGTCCAGGTTTCCTCGTGGAATCCGGCTTCGAACACGTCGTAACTGTCCGGCCCGGTGCGCACGATGGCCACGGAGCGGTTGCGCTTGTAGGTGCGCAGGTCCAGGCAGTGGCCCGTTTCCAGCCGGGGCAGCCGTTCGCACACCGTGGCGATGAGGGTGGTCTTGTCCAGCATGGGCCGGGTCAGTCCTTCATGGTGTCGTCAATGGCCCCTTCCAGCAGCAGCAGCCAGCGCTTCATGGGCAGGCCGGACGCGCCGAAGCCGTGCAGCCGGATGTTGCGGCCAGAGCCGCCCAGCACCCGGTGGCAGGGGATGACCAGCGGCCACGGGTTGCGCGCCATGATCTGCCCCACGCCACGCGCCGCGCCGGGGCGGCCCGCCAGTGCGGCCAGACCGGCGTAGGTGGTGAACTGCCCGTGCCCCACCTTGTCGCGCAGGGCCAGCAGCACGTCGCGGGTGAACGGGGTCAGCCCGTCCAGCAGCAGGGGCAGGTCGGGCCAGCGTACCGGCTTTCCGGCCACGTAGTCGGCCAGCGCGGCCTGCACGGCGCGGCCATGCTCGGTGACCGGCCCTGCGGGCAGGCCGGGCCAGGCGTCCGGGCGCGGGTTGGTCCAGCCGTCGCGCACGGCGGGGGCGCTGGCCAGCGCGGCCCCGTCCCAACCCATGGTGATTTCGCGCAGCCGGTCTTTCCCGTGTTGTGCGCGCCAGTGCAGGATCAGCGAGAGCGGCCCGGCCACCAGTCGCTCGCGCACCTCGTCGAACAGTGCGGTGTCCGGTATGTCGAGCGCGGCGCGGCGGCGGGGAGTGGCGGAACGGGGTTGCGGCATGCGGCCTCCGAAGATGAAAGGCTGGTGTGTTCCGGGCGCGGGTTGTTCCCGGATGACGGGAGGGGTGGCGGCGGGGCAGGGGATCGAACCCCGGCTGTCGGCTTGTAAGGCCGACCACCTGCCGTTTTCATAGCCGGAAAGCCCGACATCGGGAAAGGGGTGGCCGGGGTTCGGGCCAGTCGGCGCCAGTCGCGGTCAACTGCGAGACGAACGGCTTTCGGATGCAGGCCAGGTGTGCCATGTGTGCTGGGCGTGCCAAGTGTGCCAGGTGCAAACGCGCGCGAAAGGGGGCGACCCCAGAGCCGTTCACGCTCGGGCGGGGCGGGCGGCAGTCTTCATTCGTCGTCCGCCACGGGCCGCAGGTGCGGGAAGGCAGCACAGGCCGCCGCATATTCCGTCTCCCACGCCTGGGCCTGTTCCGTGTCCCGCAAACGCGGAGCGGCCCCCGGCAGGCGGTGGGGCGGCACGGCGAACCACGCAGGAGGTGCAGCCACGGCGGGCGGGGCAGGGTGCGCAGCCGGTGCGTTCGGGGTGCCTTCCGCCACGTCCCTGCCCTGCCACGTGTCGCGCCGGGTCAGCAGTTCGTGGATGCGCGCGGTGGTTGCCCGCTTGTCATTGGCCCAGTCCGGGGCCAGCAGTTCATCCCCCGCCGGGTCGCCGGTCAGGCGCTGGATGATGATTTCGGGGCGCAGCCGGGGCAGGGCGCGGGCGATGAGGTCCGCGTAGGCCTCGCGCTCCAGCGGGGTGTAGCTTCCGGCCCTCCACTGCCGGGCCAGCGCGGTGTGCTCGCACACGTACAGGCCGTGAAACTTCACACCGTGCACCGGCAGCCGGTTCACCCAGTCCACGCTGGCCAGAAAGTCGTCGCCACTCTCTCCGGGCAACCCGGCGATAAGGTGCGCGCATACGCGCAGCCCCCGTGCTGCGGCGTCCCGCACGGCCCGCTCGGACGCTGCGGCGTCGTGCCCCCGGTTGATGCGAGCCAGCGTGGCGTCGTGGGCGGACTGCAACCCCAGTTCCAGCCAGACTTCCGGAAGGGGGAGAGCCGCCACAATATCCAGCCGTTCATTGTCCACACAATCAGGACGGGTTCCCACTGCCGCTCCCACGATGCCTGGCAGAACAGGCAACACGCCGAGAACATGGCGTAATTTATCAATGGGCCCATATGTGTTGGAAAACGATTGTAAATAGGCTATGAACAGTCCGGCGTTGCGCGTGCGGGCGTAACGTCCCGTCCAGACCGTCCACTGTTCTTCCAGCGTCAGTCCATCTTCGCCAAGCCCGGACCCGGATCCGCGCGGGTTGCAGAACACGCAGCCCCCGCGGGACAACGTTCCGTCGCGGTTGGGGCAGGAGAAGCCGGCGTCGAGCGGCACCTTCTGGACGCGCGCGCCGAAGCGCAACCGCAAATACGTCGCCAGCAGGTGCAGCCGGGTCGTGGTGTTTTCCATTGACAATGGCTGTCCTTTTGGAAGAATGCCCTGTTTTCAACGTTGATACGCATTCCCCCTCAGAGAGGCAAGTAAGATAAAATGGCAAAGATACTGGATTTCGTCCTTGGAATGTTTTCCAACGACCTGGCCATAGACCTGGGTACGGCCAATACCTGCGTCTACGTGAAGGGCCAGGGCATCGTGCTGCGCGAGCCTTCGGTGGTGGCGGTGAAAAAGGACACGCGCGGCAACAACGTGGTGCTGGCCGTGGGCCACGACGCCAAGCGCATGCTGGGCCGCACCCCCGGAAACATCCAGGCCATCCGGCCCATGAAGGACGGCGTCATCGCGGACTTCGAGATTACCGAGGCCATGCTGCGCCACTTCATCTCCAAGGTGCACAATTCCCGCCGCCTGGTGCGGCCGCGCATCATGATCTGCGTGCCCACCGGCATCACCCAGGTGGAAAAGCGCGCGGTGAAGGAATCGGCCCAGAGCGCGGGCGCGCGCGAGGTGTACCTGATCGAGGAGCCCATGGCCGCGGCCATCGGCGCCAACCTGCCCATCCAGGAACCCACCTCGAACATGGTCGTGGACATCGGCGGCGGCACCACCGAAGTGGCCGTCATCTCGCTGTCCGGCATCGTCTATTCGCGCTCGGTGCGCGTGGGCGGCGACAAGATGGACGAGGCGATCATGACCCACGTCAAGCGCAAGTACAACATGCTCATCGGCGAATCGTCGGCGGAAGAGATCAAGATCAAGATCGCCTCCGCCTACCCCATGGACCCCGAGCAGCAGCTCGAGGTGAAGGGCCGCGACCTCGTCACCGGCATTCCGCAGAATATCATCATCACCTCCGAAGAGGTGCGCAAGGCCATTTCCGAGCAGGTCGAAAGCATCGTCCAGGCGGTGCGCATCGCGCTGGAACAGACCCCGCCGGAACTGGCGGCCGACATCGTTGACCGGGGCATCGTGCTCACGGGCGGCGGCGGCCTTCTGAAGGGGCTGGACCAGCTGCTGCGCGAAGAAACCTCGCTGCCCATCACCGTGGTGGACGATCCGCTCTCCACCGTGGTCATAGGCACCGGCAAGGCGCTGGACAATCTGCACATCCTGAAGGAGGTGTGCATAGATTAACGCCTCGCTCAAGCGCATCATCCTGCTTCTGGTACTGGCGCTGTTCCTGTACCTTGGCCTGTATACCTGGAACCAGAGAACCGGCGTGCTCGACAGGCTGGCGGAACACGCCGGTCTGGAATTCGTGGGCGCCATCCTGAAACCGGGCGTGTGGGCGAGGGATCAGGTCGTTTCGTCGTGGAACAATTACCTCGACCTGGTCGGGGTGCGCGAGGAAAACGAGGCGCTGCGCCAGCAGGTGCGCACTCTTTCGCAACAGGTGCAGGTTGCCTCCGAAGAGCGGACCGAACTGGCCCGCCTGCGCGCGTTGCTGGAACTGGAACCCCCCGAAGGATGGCGGCCTCTTGGCGCGCGCGTGGTGGCCAACAGGCTTGGCCCGCAGGCCGCGCTGGAATCGGCCATCATCAGCAGGGGGTACTATTCCGGCGCGGGGCCGGGCACGCCCGTGGTCACCCACGATGGCGTGGTGGGCCGCGTGTACCGCGCGGGGCCGTACACCGCCACGGTGCTGCTGCTGACCGATCCGGGCAGCCGCATCGCCGTGCTCAGCGCGGTCAACCGCACGGCGGGCATTCTGGTGGGCACCGGCCCCCGGGGCCTGCTGGAAATGAAGTACGTGCCCCAGAACGCCCGCATAGAAGTGGGCGAGCTGGTGCTTACCTCGGGCCTGGAAGGTGCCTTTCCCAAGGCGGTGCCGGTGGCCCGCGTGGAAAGCGTGTCCCAGTCCGACCTTTCGTTGTTCCAGACCGTGTACGCCAGCCCCCTGGTCGAACTTGAGGCCCTGGAAGAGGTGCTGCTGCTGGAACGGCCCCCCGTGCAGCCCGGCGCCCGTTCCTTGCCGTTGCCCACGGTCAACGCCACGCAAGGCGTTGGGCCGGGCACCGGCCATGGTCCCGGCCAGGGCAATTCCACTTCGGGGCACGGGGGGGCGCACATGCAGCCCGTGCAGACTGTCCCGTCCGCACAGCAGGGCACGCGCGCACCGCGACCCCAACCGTCTGCACAGCCGTCGGGGCAACAGTCCGGGCAGGCCCCCCGGCAATAGGCAGTATTCGTCCGGTCCGCGCCGCGTCGCATGGTCAGGCCTCCGCAAGGGCCTCCCCATCCGTGCGCGGCGTTCCGGTCCAGGTCCGTCGCGGCCTGGCGCCCGGCCAAAGCCAGTCCAACCCCAGCCAGTTGGGCACAACCACCCAGCAATGCCGGAACATTCATGAATTTCAGCAATCTTGCCTGGTGGGCCTGCTTCATCTTCGTGGGCGTGTGGCTCCAGCAGGTGCTGCCGGGCGTCGACGTGCTGGTGGCCGGGCTGTTGGTATCCTTGCAGGAGCGGCGCCACTACCAGACCTTCTGGCTGTTGCTGGTGCTGTTGCTGGTGCAGGAAGGGGCGGGCACGCTGGCCTTCGGCTCCACCGTCCTGTGGTACGGCGTGCTGCTGGTCTTCTTCAACGTGGGGCGCTGGCTGTTCGAGGCGGAAAACCTGGCTTTCGTGGTGTTGATCAGCCTTGGCCTCGGCGTGTGCCACTTCCTGTTCACGCTGATGATGGCCTCGTTGCAGCAGTTGGACATTCCGCGGGACAGGCTGCTGCTGGAAAGCGTGTGGCAGGCCTGCGTCGTTCCCCCGGCCTGGTGGCTGACCCATTTCGTGCGCCGGAGATGCATGGGCGATGCGCATCCAGTTTGAGCCGGAAGGCTTTCAGCCGCCCCGCGCGGGCCTGATACTGCTCCAGTGCATCGTGGCGGGGCTGTTTTTCCTGTTCGTGGTGCGTTTCTGGTACCTGCAGATTCACCGGGGCGATGATTTCGCGCGCCTGGCCCGCGAAAACCGGCTGCGCCAGGAACGCATCTACGCTTCGCGCGGGCTGCTGCGTGACCGCGACGGACGCCTGCTGGCCGAGAACCGTCCCGCCTTCGGCCTGGCCCTGGTGCGCGAAGACTGCCGCGACATTCCCTCCACCCTGGCCCAGGTCAGCGAGTGGACGGGCATCCCCCTTGACCAGCTTACCGCCAAGTTCAACCAGGACCGCCAGCGGGTGAAGCCCTTCGAGCACCTGCTGCTCATCTCCGACATGCCCTTCGATTTGCTGGCGCGCATCGAGAACCGTGTGCTGCAATGGCCGGGCCTGGAAATCGTCACCCGTTCCAAGCGCAACTACCCGCAGGGCGAGCTGATGGCCCACATCCTGGGGTATGTGGCCGAAGCCAACGAAAAGGAACTGGAAGACGACAAGAACCTGAACCTTGGCGACTTCGTGGGCAAGCAGGGGCTGGAACTGGTGCTGGAACGCCGCCTGCGCGGCCAGAAGGGCCTGCATCAGCTGGAAGTGGACGTGCTGGGGCGCCAGCTGAACAAGAAGCTGGTACAGGAGCCGCAGAGCGGCGAGAACATCGACCTGGCCATCGACCTCGGGTTGCAGCAGGTGGCCTGGGACGCGCTGGAAGACCAGACCGGCTGCGTGGTGGCCATGGACCCCGACACCGGCAAGCTGCTGGCCCTGGTCACCAAGCCGTCGTTCGACAACAACGCCTTTGCCGCCGGGCTTTCGCTGAAGGAATGGACGGCCCTGCGCGACAACCCCCGCCACCCCCTGCAGAACCGCGTCATCCAGAGCGTGTACCCGCCCGGCTCGGTGTGGAAACTGATGATGGCGGGCATGCTGCTGAACGAGGGCGTGAACCCCGCCGACTCGGTGTGGTGCACGGGCGAGGTCGCGCTGGGCAAGCAGGTGTTCCGCTGCTGGAAGAAGGGCGGCCATGGCCGCGTGGACATGATGCGTTCGCTCATCGAATCGTGCGACGTGTACTACTACCAGATGAGCGATCGCTTCGGCATCGACAAGATAGAGGCCTTTGCCAAGGCCTGCGGTTTCGGCGCGGCCACGGGCATAGACCTGCCGCACGAAAAGTCGGGCCTGGTGCCCTCGAAGGCGTGGAAGCGCAGGCGCTTCGGCGAGCCGTGGCACCGGGGCGAGACGCTGAACATTTCCATCGGCCAGGGCTTCACCCTGGTCACGCCGGTGCAGGTGGCGGCCTTCGTGTCCGCCCTGATGAACGGGGGCAAGCTGCTGAAGCCCAGCCTGCTGGCCGACGAGGAGCAGGTGGTGCGTGCTTCGCTGCCGTTCACCGCCGCCGGGCGCAAGATGATTCTCGACGGCATGCGCCTGACCGTCAACGACGACCGGGGCACCGCCAAGGTGCTGCGCCGCTCGGATGCCGTCATGGGCGGCAAGACCGGCACCGCGCAGGTCACCAAGCTGAAGATGGTGGGCGAAGAGCGCGTGCGCACGGAAAATCTGGCCTACGAGCACCGCGACCACGCCTGGATCGCCACGTGGGGCGAAAAGGCGGGCAAGCGGCTGGTGGTGGTGGTCATGGTGGAGCACGGCGGGCACGGCGGTTCCGACGCAGGCCCCGTGGCGCGCAGGGTGTTCGACAAGTTTTTCGGCGCACCGCCCGGTACGACAACTGCCGTGCCCGCAGGGCAGGTTGCGCCGGCCAGTCCGGTCAGCCCGACTGCCCCGGCGCAGCCGTCGCAATCCGCACCAGCCATGCCTGTCACGCCAGTCACGCCAGTCACGCCAGTCGCGCCAGTCGCGCCAGTCGCGCCAGTCACGCCCGGCACCCGCCCGGCTGCCCCGGCCACGCCGCCCGCCCGACCCGGTCAGGCAGTAGGCGCGCCCGAACGGCATGAACAGCGTGACCAGCAGGATTCGCAGGACAGGCAGGATCAACTGGACCGGCAGGACGAAGGGCTGCGCACCGTGCCTACGGGCCGTTCGGCGCGTCCCGCCGGGCGTGACCGCGCGACGGGCAGAGGGGCAGAACCCCCCGAAGTCGAGGACGCGCGCGAGGGCCAGCACCGCTACGACCCCGACACCTTCGATCCCGACGCCGACACGCCTGACGGGCGGGGGGGCGACGACGGCGTGGTGCCGCCGCTGCGGCGCTTCCAGAACGTGGCCCCGGAGGACGGACAATGAGCCCCATCGACCGACGCCTGATCACCCACATGAACTGGGGCCTGGTGGGCTTCACCGCGCTGCTGTTCCTTTTCGGGGTGGCCAACCTGTATTCGGCCAGCGGCGTGCGCATGGAAGACGGCATCGTGGTCTCCACGTTCTACCAGAAGCAGCTTCTGTGGGGGCTGATGGGGCTTGGCGGCATGGTCTTCTTCATGCTGTTCGACTACCGGCACATGAAAAGCCTGGCCCTGCCGCTGTTCATCGTCACCATGATCCTGCTGGCCGCCATCCCGGTGTTCGGCAAGGTGGTGTACGGCGCGCGGCGCTGGCTGCCGCTGGGCTTCATGAACCTGCAACCCAGCGAGGTGGCCAAGATCGCCATCCTGATCATGGGGGCGCGCTTTCTGTCGCGCAGCCGCGAACCGCTGGGCTGGAAGGGGCTGTTCGAGGTGCTGGCGCTGGGCGGCCTGCCCGCCGGGTTCATCGTGATGCAGCCGGACCTTGGCACCACGCTGCTGCTGCTGATGCTGCTGGGCGGCATAACCCTGTTCCACGGGGTGAAGCCGGGCGTGCTGAAGACCTGCCTGGTGGTGGTGCCCTCCATGCTGCCGCTGGCATGGTTTCGCCTGCATGACTACCAGAAGCAGCGCATCATGACCTTTCTCGACCCAGGCAACGACCCGCTGGGGGCGGGGTACCACATCATCCAGTCGCAGATCGCCATCGGCTCGGGCCAGCTGTGGGGCAAGGGCTTTCTGGGGGGCACGCAAAGCCAGCTGCGCTTTCTGCCGGAAAAGCACACCGACTTCGCCCTGGCCGTGCTTGGCGAGGAATGGGGCTTCATCGGGTGCGTGTTGCTGGTGGTGCTGTTCTGCCTGTTCCTGCTGAGCATCTTCAATACCGCGCGCGACGCCAAGGACCGCTTCGGCAGCTACCTGACCGTAGGGGTGTTCTTCTATTTCTTCTGGCAGATACTGATCAACATGGGCATGGTCATGGGGCTCATGCCGGTGGTGGGGGTGCCATTGCCCTTCATCAGCTACGGCGGCAGCGCAACCCTGGTCAATTTCAGCCTGATTGGGATCGTGCTCAATGTCTCCATGCGGCGATTCATGTTCAAGACCTCGTGATTGCTGAAACTACCAAGCACGACAGCGTTGCACTTTCGCTCACAAAGGAGGCGACACACATGGCAAGGGACGAGATAAACGCCTTCCTCGGCGCGGGCACCGTATACCAGGGCCAGCTGAGCTTTCAGGGCGCGGTGCGCATAGACGGCAACTTCGTGGGCGAGGTGCATTCCGAGGGCACGCTCATCGTGGGAAAGGACGCCAACGTGGAGGGGCAGGTGCGCGTGGGCCAGCTGATCCTGTCGGGCCGCGTCACCGGAGAGGTGGTTGCCCAGCGCAAGGTGATCCTGCACCGCACCGGCAACCTGAACGGCAATCTTTCCACCCCGGTGCTGGTGATGGAAGAGGGCGCCGTCATCGAGGGGCGCATCACCATGCAGCCCGCGGAAAAGACGGAATAAACCCCCACCGTTCACATGCCTTTTTCGGCCGCCTTCGGGCGGCTTTTTCATTTGTGCCGGAATGACGGCGGGTTGGCTTCCAGAAGACTGTTTGGAAAGGAAAAAAGACTTTGACACCCCCGTGGTAATCAGCTAAATCCTACCCGACTTTGAGCTTAAATTCACAACCTCACCAAGGGAGCAGGCATGATCGATCTGAACATCACCTTCTTCTTCCAGTTGGTGAACTTCCTTGTGACGCTGGTTGTCCTGAATGCCATCCTCATCCGGCCGGTGCGGGATATCATCAGACAGCGGCGTGACAAGATGTCCGGTCTTCTCGGCGAATCGGAGCAGTTCGCCGGCCAGGCCGACACCAAGCTGAAGAATTACGAGGCCACCCTTGTCAAGGCCCGCGCCGAAGCCACGGCCGAGCGCGACAAGGCCCGTGCCGAGGGCGTGGCCCGGGAGCAGGTGATCCTGGCCGACGCCGGCAGGCAGGCCCAGGACTACCTCGAAAAGTCTCGCCAGGAGGTGGCCGCGCAGGTGAAGACCGCCATGGATACCCTGAAGGGGCAGGTCGACGCGCTGGCCGCCAAGGCTACCGCCAAGGTGCTGGGCTAAGACTCCACGTCAGTGCGCAACAGCAAGGAGGGATCGGCGTTGAAAGGGCTGAAACACAGTGCAGCGGCGCTCGGACTGGTGCTTGTCACCGCCGGCGTGGCGCTGGCCTCCGAAGGCGGGGGCGAGCATCATGCCGACTGGGGCAACTTCGCCTTCCGTGTCGCCAACTTCGTCATCTTCATCGGCATCATCTACTGGGCCGCGGGCAAGAAGATTGTGGGCTTCTTCTCCGGGCGCAGGAAGGGCATCGAGCAGGAGCTGAACGACCTTGAAAGCCGCAAGGCCGAGGCCGCCAAGAACCTGGCCGATGTGGAGCGCCGCATAGCCAACCTTGAGCAGGAACGGCAGTCCATTCTCGCCGAATACCGTGCCCAGGGCGAAGCCATGCAGGCCGCCATCATCGAGAAGGCGGAAAAGACCGCCTCCCAGATCACCGAGCAGGCCGCGCGCACGGCCGAGAACGAGATCAAGCAGGCCATGGAGACCATGCGCGCCGAGATGGCCGACAAGATCATTGCCGCCGCCGAAAAGATGCTTCAGGAAAAGCTCACTGGTAAGGAGCACGAGAAGCTCATCGACAAATACTTAACGAAGGTGGTGCTCAATTGACCGGCAACATCGTAGCTCGCAGATACGCCCGTGCGCTTTTTGCGCTGGGCGCGAAATCGGGCGTCGGTGAGCTCGAGAAGCTCGGCAGCGACCTTGCCGCGCTTGCCGGGGCTCTCGACAAGGCACCCGAACTTGGCCGCATCTTCCGCAATCCCATCATCACCGTCGGTGAGAAGCGGAACGTCATCCTCAAACTGGTCGAGAAGTACGGCGTCAGCGCCACCGTCCGCAATTTCTGTCTGCTGCTGGCGGACAAGGGGCGTCTCGACTGCCTTTCCGACATACAGGCCTTCTACGGCGTTCTCCTCGACGCCGAAAAGGGCGTCATCCGCGGCGAGCTGATGACGGCCGTTGAACTTGCGGAAGCAAAGCGCGCACAGGTCAAGGCGGCTCTTGAACAGCAGGCCGGACGCAAGCTGGAACTCACCTTCAGCGTGAACAAGGACATCCTTGGCGGCGTCGTGCTGAAGGTCGGCGACCGGGTGCTGGATGCCAGTCTGCGCGCGCAGTTAGGTATCCTCAAAGACAACATCAAGAGGGGTGAGTAGGGCTATGCAGATCAAAGCCGAAGAAATCAGCAAGATCATCGAAGAGCAGATCCAAAGCTATGAGCAGCGGGTCGAGATGAGCGAAACCGGCACCGTCCTTTCGGTCGGTGACGGCATTGCGCGCGTCTACGGCGTCCGTAACGCCATGGCCATGGAACTGCTCGAGTTCCCCGGCGGTCTCATGGGCATGGTGCTGAACCTTGAAGAGGACAACGTGGGTGTTGCTCTTCTGGGCGAAGACACCGGCATCAAGGAAGGCGACCCGGTCAAGCGTACCGGCAAGATCTTCTCGGTTCCCGTGGGTGACGAGGTCATGGGCCGCGTGCTCAACCCCCTCGGCCAGCCCATCGACGGCCTGGGTCCGCTGGAAGCCAAGGAGTTCCGCCCCGTGGAACTGAAGGCCCCCGGCATCATCGCCCGTAAGTCGGTGCACCAGCCGATGCCCACCGGCATCAAGGCCATCGACGCCATGACGCCCATCGGCCGCGGCCAGCGCGAACTGATCATCGGCGACCGTCAGACCGGCAAGACCGCCGTCTGCATCGACGCCATCCTGGCCCAGCGCGACACCGGCATCCGCTGCTTCTACGTGGCCATCGGCCAGAAGAAGGCAACGGTCGCCCTGGTGGCCGACACCCTGCGCAAGCACGGTGCCATGGAATACACCACCATCATCTCCGCCACCGCGTCGGAACCCGCGCCGCTGCAGTTCATCTCGGCGTACTCCGGCTGCACCATGGCCGAGTTCTACCGCGACAAGGGCGACCACGCCCTGATCATCTACGATGACCTGTCCAAGCAGGCCGTGGCCTACCGCCAGATGTCGCTGCTGCTCCGCCGTCCTCCGGGGCGTGAAGCCTACCCCGGCGACGTGTTCTACCTGCACTCGCGCCTGCTGGAACGCGCGGCCAAGGTCAACGATTCGCTGGGCGCCGGTTCGCTGACCGCCCTGCCGATCATCGAAACCCAGGCCGGCGACGTGTCCGCGTACATCCCGACCAACGTTATCTCCATCACCGACGGTCAGGTGTACCTGGAACCCAACCTGTTCAACGCGGGCATCCGCCCCGCCATCAACGTCGGTCTGTCGGTGTCCCGAGTGGGCGGCGCCGCGCAGATCAAGGCGATGAAGCAGGTTGCCGGCACCATGCGTCTGGACCTTGCCCAGTATCGCGAACTGGCTGCCTTCGCGCAGTTCGGCTCCGACCTCGACAAGTCCACCAAGCAGAAGCTGGACCGTGGCGCGCGCCTGGTGGAGCTGCTGAAGCAGCCCCAGTACCAGCCCATGCCTGTCGAACAGCAGGTCGCCTCCATGTACGCCGCCACCCGCGGCCTGATGGACGATGTGCCCGTGCTGGCCATTCGTAAGTTCGAAGCCGAAATGCTCGACTTCCTCAAGAACTCGAAGGCCGACATCCTGAACGACATCAAGACCAAGAAGGCTCTCGACGCGGACATCGAAGACCGCCTGAAGGCAGCTGTTGCCGAGTTCAAAAAGGGCTTCCAAGCCTAGGCGGGAGGTAGCCGATGCCTTCTTTGAAAGACGTCAAGGTCAAGATCGCCGGCGTCAAGAAGACCAAGCAGATTACCAAGGCCATGAACATGGTGGCCTCGGCGAAGCTGCGCGGTGCCCAGCAGCGCATAGAACGGTTCCGCCCCTACGCGGCCAAGTTCTATGACATGCTGGGAGACCTGGCGAGCAAGGCGGACAGCTCCGTCCACCCGCTTCTGGAAGTGCGCGAGGAAATCAAGACGTGTGGGATCGTCCTCGCCACCTCGGACCGCGGGCTGTGCGGCAGCTTCAACTCCAACCTCATCACCACCGCCCTGAAGCTGGCCGCCAAGAAGGCCGCGGAAGGCAAGAAGGTCAAGTTCTACTGCGTGGGCAAGAAAGGCCGCGATGCGGCCCGCAAGACCGACCACGAGGTCGTCATGGCGCTTGCCGACCAGATGGGCAGCTTCGACTTCCAGCTCGCCAACAGGATCGGGCTCGATGTCATCAATGCCTACCTGGCGCGTGAACTGGACGAAGTGATCATGGTCTACGGCGAGTTCGTGAGCATGGCCAAGCAGCTGCCCATCGCGCTGCCCATCCTGCCCATCGCTCCCAAGGAAGAGGAGGCCGCCCCGGCTGCCCCCGCCTCCAACAAGGAGTACATCTACGAACCCGCCGTGGAGGGCCTGCTGGCCGAACTGCTGCCCCGCTTCATCAAGGTGCAGCTGTATCGCGGCCTGCTTGACACCTCCGCCAGCGAGCATGCGGCGCGCATGGCCGCCATGGATAACGCCACGCGCAGCTGCGACGACATGATCGGTTCCCTGACGCTGCTCTTCAACAAGACGCGGCAGGCTTCGATCACGCGCGACCTCATGGACATCGTCGGTGGCGCCGAGGCGCTGAAAGGCTAATAAGGGAGCGTACACACATGAGTGCTAACATTGGCAAGATCGTTCAGGTCATCGGCGCCGTCGTGGACGTCGAGTTCCCGAGCGGCAACCTGCCGAACATCTTGAGCGCGTTGGACATCAAGAACCCCAACAACAGCGACGCGCCCCAGTTGGTCTGCGAAGTTGCCCAGCACCTCGGCGACAACGTCGTCCGCACCATCGCCATGGACGCGACCGAAGGTCTCGTGCGCGGCATGGAAGCGGTGGACACCGGCAAGCCCATCATGGTGCCTGTCGGCAAGGCGTCGCTTGGCCGTATCATGAACGTGGTGGGCCGTCCCGTTGACGAAATGGGCCCCATCAAGACCGACAAATACCTGCCCATTCACCGTCCGGCGCCGGAGTTCACCGAGCAGAACACCAAGGTGGAACTGCTCGAAACCGGCATCAAGGTCGTTGACCTGCTCATCCCGTTCCCCAAGGGCGGCAAGATGGGCCTGTTCGGCGGCGCGGGCGTGGGCAAGACCGTTATCCTCATGGAAATGATCAACAACATCGCGAAGCAGCACGGCGGTATCTCCGTGTTCGCGGGTGTTGGCGAGCGTACCCGTGAAGGGAACGACTTGTACCACGAAATGAAGGACGCCGGCGTTCTGGAGAAGGCCGCGCTTATCTACGGCCAGATGAACGAACCGCCAGGAGCCCGTGCCCGCGTGGCCCTGACCGCCCTCGCCTGCGCGGAATACTTCCGTGACATCGAGAACCAGGACGTGCTGCTGTTCGTCGACAACATCTTCCGCTTCACCCAGGCGGGTTCGGAAGTGTCGGCACTGCTCGGCCGCATGCCTTCGGCGGTGGGTTACCAGCCCACCCTGGGTACCGACCTTGGTGGCCTGCAGGAACGCATCACCTCCACGGTCAAGGGCTCGATCACCTCGGTCCAGGCCGTGTACGTGCCCGCGGACGACCTTACCGACCCCGCGCCTGCCACCACCTTCTCGCACCTTGACGGTACGCTGGTGCTTTCGCGTCAGATCGCGGAACTCGGCATCTACCCCGCGGTGGACCCGCTCGACTCCACGTCGCGCATCCTCGACCCCAACGTGGTCGGTCCCGAGCACTACTCGGTGGCCCGCGCGGTGCAGCAGGTTCTGCAGAAGTACAAGGATCTGCAGGACATCATCGCCATTCTCGGCATGGACGAACTGTCCGACGAAGACAAGCTGACCGTCGCCCGCGCGCGCCGCATCCAGCGCTTCCTGTCGCAGCCGTTCCACGTGGCCGAAACCTTCACCGGCACGCCTGGCGTGTACGTGAAGCTGGAAGACACCATCAAGGCGTTCCGGGGCATCCTGAACGGTGACTTCGACCACCTTGCGGAAGGCGACTTCTACATGGTGGGCGGCATCGAGACGGCCCTTGAAAAGTACAAGAAGCGCCAGGAGCAGCAATAAGGAGTGACCCATGGAAAAGTCGCTCCATCTCGAAATCGTCACGCCTGACAGGCTCGTGCTCAGCGAGAAGGTCGACTATGTGGGCGCCCCCGGCTACGAGGGCGAATTCGGCATCCTGCCGAACCACATTCCCTTCCTCTCCGCGTTGAACATCGGCAGCCTGTACTACAAGGCTGGCGGCAAGACGCACTGGATCTTCGTGTCCGGCGGTTTTGCCGAGGTTTCGGACAACAAGGTGACCGTGCTGGCCGAATCGGCGGAACGCGCAGAGGACATCGACCTCGAACGCGCCCGCAAGGCCAAGGAACGTGCCGAGCAACGCCTGGCCCAGGCCAAGGAAAAGCTCGACAGCGCACGGGCCCAGGCCGCCCTGCAACGCGCCATGGCGCGCATGAGGGTACGCGGCGCCGCCTAGCGCACCGCAAGCCCGGTCAAAGACGACATGCGACGGCCCGGAGGGAAACCTCCGGGCCGTTTGCGTTGGCGGCGGACAGATGCTTCAGGCGCGTTGCGCCAACACAGCAGTATGCCGACCCGGACAGCGGGCCGGTTGCACCTGCCGGTGCAACCGGAGCGAAGCCGAGGGAGAACGACGGGCCGGGACGACGCAAGGACAAGCAAAGGCCGGGAAAGGCCGGCTGGGGCGGGAACCGACAGGCCGGTGCGGGGGGGGGCGTGCCGGGGGCTGGTGAGGCACGGCCACCTGTTATGCCGCCATGGGCACACCGCCCCACAACTTACCTTCCGATTTTCGCCCCGGCCCTCACCCCCGACCGAACCCCAACACGCGTCTCAAGACGGCAACCAAACGAAAGCCGGGCCGGAAGTTCCGGCCCGGCATGCAGGCTGAATGCGGCGCCCCAGAGGGCGCCGTTGCTGTCGTTGCGCACCGCCGCACTGTGCTGCGCGCCGGTGCATGCCGCCACGCAAGGGCGGCTTCCGTTGTCGGCTTACCCCAGAGTCTTGGCGGCAATGGAGCGGAACAGCTTCAGGCTGTGCGGCTCGTTGCGGAATTCCGCCGAGGGCACCTTGGCCGCGCCTTCGCCATGGCGCTTGTACACGGCGGCAGCCTTACCGGCCGAGATGTTCTTGCCGCCGGGGCAGACGACGTTGCCCGAAGGGCTGAGGGTGCAGCCCATGGCGGTGGCGGTTTGCATGAACTTGTGGGCGAATTCTTCCGGTTTCATGTATCCTCCCAGGTCGCGGTGTTGCGAGAAGGGCCCGCCGCCGGTCCGCGCTCCGGCTGGCAGCAGGGCGGGCGGCAACGGGCGGAACCATGTCCGTATGCGGGGAAAATGCCGGGCAGGCCCAAGGCTTTCCCACCATCTCCATAAAGCCACACCGGGCACCAACCGTCAAGTTGGCGATAACCGGCCACGGACCGGGCGGTGACTTCGGGCCGTGTCCGGCATGCGGGCACTGGTGCACGGCTGCTTGCACCCGGCTTGTTGCAGACCGCGACAGTTTTTTCGGGAAAAAGCGTTGACACGCTAATGGTAATTGTTACTGTGTAGTCGAGTGGTGCTTCCTCAGCCACGCTCTCTCCTTCACATTGGCGACGGTTCACCTGCGGGCCGGGAGTGGCAGCCCGGCCCGCTCAGGTGACCGGATCACCCGCCGGACGAGGAAGCGGACACAAGATTTTCCGGACAGCGGGCGGAACCAGGCCGCCAGCAGGATTCTTACAGCAACGGGCGGCATGCAGGCCGCACGGCACGCGCAAACCTTACGGCAGGAGTGACCCATGCAAGACCTGAAGACGCTCGGCCACATGGATATCGACTGGAACCTCAGCCCCGAGCACGCCGTGACCATGTACCTTGAGTGGGGCAACAACAACTGGCACGCCGAATACCCTCCGGTACGCTCCAAGGACGATTATTCCACCTACTTCGTGGTGGACACCTGGGGGCCGCGCCCGGTGGTGCGGCTGGTGCGCCGCAATTCCGAGGCGGCGGAAGACATCTACAGCGCGCCTCTGCCCGAGCGGCTTGCCAACCTCTTTCTGGCCGAGTTCGGAGACCTGCGCGGCATCTACGAGCCCACACCGGAAATCAAGGAATGGCTGCGGAACGAGATGGGGCTGGCCTAGGAAGCATTCTGCCTGCGCGCGGCGGGCAACCTCCATCCTGACAGGTTTTCGGACACTGTCTGTCCTGTCCGTGCTTTGACCTGACATCCCGCATTTTCTTTCCTCCATCCTCGGCAGCGATGGCAAGGATTCCCCTTCGGCCCCGGCATTGTGTCGGGGCCGTTGGTGTTTGAACGGCTGAGGTTGTGGCAAGCACCACGTTGTGGTTGAGAATTCGTGCTGCGTGTCTGCTGATGCGCGCTATCAGTACAGCGTGTTGCGGCATGCCAGCTGGCCCCCTTCATGGACAGGACGCACACTGGGCTGCATTCCGGCTCCCGCCGCACAGGGTATGGTATTGGCAACGGCTGGGCGTGACCGGCCAATCTGCTGTTCATGCTGCGTGTTGCCATGCTATATGCGGCATGGCCAAACGCGATATTGTTTCTTCTGCGGAGGTTGCGTGCTGCGTTTTCATCCGGAAAGGACGAAAATCGTATTCCTTGACCTGGAATTCTATGTGCCGGAGCAGGACAGGGGGCGCAGTTCGCCCAGCGGCATGCGGTATTCACCGGTATTGCCCGACCACAAGATATTGGGCGGCACCTTCCTTACCTATCTTCCAATGCGCAACCATGTGGAAGGGGTGCACGGCATCTGGGAGTGGCAGCACGGCGCAGAAAAGGAAGCCCTGCGCCAGATGTATCGCCTGTTGTGTCGCGAGTGGCTGAGCATTCTGGGCAAGGAAGATCATGGATCTCTCATGTTGGGGGGGATTGGTATTTCTCATAGTGATATCCCGGCGCTGTTTGCGCGCTGTGCACAATTCGGCATCGACACCCCCCACAGGCTGCACGATGTGCTTTATGGAAGCAGACAGTTGGATCTTTCCGCCATCTCGTACTGCCAATTCTCCGGCGGTTGGCCCTACTTCGCCTACCCGAAGACCAAGCGGGAACTGTACGCGAAGTATCTGAAGCAGAAGTCCCCCGAATCGGGAAAGCAGGTCTGGCAATGGTACGAGTGCGGGCAGCACGCTCGCATCGAAAAGAGGTGCCGCGCTGAAATCATGTCCACGCTGGCCATTTACAAGGCCATGTTCGATCTCAGGCGCAAGACGGAAAGCGACCTCAAGCGGTTGAAACGTTACGAGAAGGAAGAGCCAAAAAGCCAGTAGCCCATGTGGCGTGGCTGCGTCCCCTGCTTCGGCTGGCGCTTCTTGCCGTGAAGCGCTTTCTGTGACGCCAGCCGTAGTGGCTGCGGCATTGCCTGCCCTCCCGCCCCCCGTCCCCTTCCCGGGCAATTTGCGCGTACCCGTGCCTTTCGCCTGCGCGGTTCTTGCGCTTTTTCCGCCCCGCGACCCCGCATTTTTCCCCCCCGGTGCACATCCTTGCACGAAAAAATGGCCTTCCCCTCTTTACGACCGGCAACCCCGCCTTACTATTCACTCCAGCCAACGCCGGAACGGCTCGCACCGGAACGGCGGCCAGCGCAAGATCACTTCGCGACATGCTCGCGTACCCTTTGAGGAGGAAGACAATGGGCAAGATCATCGGCATCGACCTCGGGACCACCAACTCCTGCGTCTACGTGATGGAGGGCAAGGATCCCAAGTGCATCACCAACCCCGAAGGCGGGCGCACCACGCCCTCCATCGTGGCCTTCACCGACAAGGAACGCCTTGTCGGCGACATCGCCAAGCGCCAGGCCGTCACCAACCCCGAGCGCACGGTGTTCGCCGTCAAGCGCCTGATGGGCCGCAAGGGCGACGCCCCCGAAGTGAACAACTGGAAGACCCACAGCCCCTACCGCATCGTGGCGGGCGCCAACGGCGATGCCGCCGTTGAAGTGCAGGGTCGCCAGTATTCCGCCGCCGAAGTTTCGGCCATGATCCTCGGCAAGCTGAAGGCCGACGCGGAAGCGTACCTTGGCGAAACCGTGACCGACGCGGTCATCACCGTGCCTGCCTACTTCAACGATGCCCAGCGCCAGGCCACCAAGGACGCGGGCCGCATCGCGGGCCTCGACGTCAAGCGCATCATCAACGAACCCACCGCCGCCTCGCTGGCCTACGGCTTCGACAGGAAGACCAACGAGAAGATCGCGGTGTTCGACCTTGGCGGCGGCACGTTCGACATTTCCATCCTTGAAGTGGGCGACAACGTCGTGGAAGTGCGCGCCACCAACGGCGACACCTTCCTGGGCGGCGAAGACTTCGACCAGCGGGTCATCAACTACCTTGTGGAAGAGTTCCGCCGCGAGAACGGCGTCGACCTCTCCAAGGACCGCATGGCGTTGCAGCGCCTGAAGGAAGCGGCGGAAAAGGCCAAGAAGGACCTTTCCACCTCCATGGAAACGGAAATCAACCTGCCCTTCATCACCGCCGACCAGAACGGTCCCAAGCACCTGATGATGAAGCTTTCGCGCGCCAAGCTCGAAAAGCTGGTGGAAGACCTGGTGGACCGCACCATCGAGCCGTGCCGCAAGGCCCTGGCCGACGCCGGCCTTTCCGCCGCGCAGATCGACGAGGTGGTGCTGGTGGGCGGCATGACCCGCATGCCCCTGGTGCAGAAGAAGGTGGGCGAGTTCTTCGGCAAGGAGCCCAACCGCTCGGTGAACCCCGACGAAGTGGTGGCCATGGGCGCCGCCATTCAGGGCGGCATCCTGGCGGGCGACGTGAAGGACGTGCTGCTGCTGGACGTGACCCCGCTTTCGCTGGGCATCGAAACCCTGGGCGGCGTGTTCACCCGGCTCATCGACCGCAACACCACCATCCCCACCCGCAAGAGCCAGACCTTTACCACGGCGGCGGACAACCAGCCCTCGGTGTCCATCCACGTGTTGCAGGGCGAGCGCCCCATGGCCGGTGACAACATGACCCTGGGCCGCTTCGAGCTGTCCGGCATTCCCCCGGCCATGCGCGGCACCCCGCAGGTGGAGGTCACCTTCGACATCGACGCCAACGGCATCGTCAACGTGTCGGCCAAGGACCTCGGCACCGGCAAGGAACAGTCCATCCGCATCACCGCCTCTTCCGGCCTGTCGGAAAGCGAGATCCAGCGCCTGATCAAGGAAGCGGAGTCGCATGCCGACGAGGACAAGAAGAAGCAGGAACTGATCGAGGCCCGCAACCAGGCCGACGGCCTGATCTACGGCACCGAAAAGTCCATCGCCGACCTTGGCGACAAGCTGGACGCCGCCACCAAGTCCGACATCGAGGGCAAGATCGAAGCCCTGAAAAAGGTCATGGACGGCAGCGACCTGGAAGCCATCAAGACCGCGTCCGAAGAACTGTCGCGCGCTTCGCACAAGCTGGCCGAACAGCTGTACCAGCAGAGCCAGCAGGGCCAGCCCGGCGCCGGTCCCGAAGCGGGTGATGCCGGTCATGCCGGTTCCGCCAAGGGCGACGACGACGTGGTGGACGCCGACTACACCGAAGTGAAGAAGTAACCAGCCGCCCTTGCCCGCGTCCGTGCGTGGGCAGGGCTGGAATGCTCAGGGGCGCGTCCGCGCCCGGCCATGTCCTGCGGGATGTCGGTCGGACGCAGGGCGCGCCCCGCTTGCATTCCGGGGCCACAATGTATAGCCTGACGCGATTCGCCGCGGGGCCTGCCGGTGCAGTGCCCCCGTTTCGCGGCCCGGGTTTCGCCCCTGCGCCGGTCCCGTCCTCGGCGCGTTTTTCGCGTGGCAAGCCGCACGCCAGGCCGCAGGCCACGCCGCGCGGCGCCCGTGCAGGTACATCCGGCAAGCAACGGTCCACCCCATGGTGCACACGATGGTGCACACCACGGTACCCACGATGCAGCACGTTCTTTCGCGCGCCACGGTCCTTGCCCTGCTCGCGCTCATGATGCTTTCCGCCGCCGGGTGCGGCGGCAAGCGGTCCATCATCATTCCGCAAGAACCCGTCACCCCGCAGGTGCAGCAGCCGGTGCGGCGCTCGGCGCTGGACGAAGGCAACGAGGCCCTGAAGCGCGGCGACGCGGCCACGGCGGAACGCATCTTCGGCATGATGACGGCGCGTACCGACATCACGCCCGAAGAACGCCTGGGTGCGTGGCGCGGCTATAGCATGGCCGCCGAGGCCAATGCCCACCCCAACCTGGCCCTGGACGGCCTGGAGGGTTGGCGCAGGCTGGACCCGGCTGCCGATGCCGCGCAGGAGTGGCAGGATACCTGGTACCGCGCCGTGTCCCGCATTTCCAGGACCGAAAGCCGCCAGCGCGCCACGGCGGTGTTCGGCGACGCCGCGCGCCCGTGGGGGCTGCGTGCGCAGGCCGGGCTTATCGTGGCCACCCGGCAGTGGGAAGGGGGCGACATTTCCGGTTCGCTCCAGACCCTGTCCAGCCTGTGGGCCCAGGCGGGCACGCAGGCCGGGGCCGCCGCCGGAAGCCAGTCCTTCCGCGCCGCGCTGGAAAACCGCCTGTTCGACGAGCTGAAGCGTTCCGACAACGCCACGGTGGAGCAGCTTGCCGCCACCGTGACCCCGGAGAACGAAGGCCGCTATCCCTACAACATCATCGAACTGGAGTCGGCCCGGCGCATGGCCGCCGCCAACGCCGGTTCACTGCGCGCGCTGGAAACCCTTACCCGCTTGCAGCGCAGCGGCAACTTCAACGATCCCAACCTGCTCGGCACCGTGCTGGCACCGCTGGAGCAGAGCGGCATGCGCGCCTCGCGCACCGTGGCCCTGGCCCTGCCCATGACCGGCGCCTTCGGCAACATCGGGTGGAAGATCTCGCGCGGGGCAGGCGCCGCCCAGTGGGAACTTTCGCGCACCGGCGTTGAGGTCGAGGTGGTGGTGCTGAACACCGAGTCGCCCGACTGGCTGGACAAGCTGGCCGCCCTGCCGCCCCAGTGCGTGGTGGTGGGCGGGCCGCTGCGCACCAGCAGCTTCGGCGCCGCCAAGGAACGCGGCCTGACCGGCCAGCGCGCCTTCTTCACCTTTCTGCCGCAACTGGACGGCGGCGAAGAAGGCCGCGTGGCGTGGCGCTTCTTCACCAGCCCCGACGATCAGGTCAACGCGCTGCTGGGCTTCACCCAGGACGCCCTGGGCGTGACCAGCTACGGCGTGCTGCACCCCGACGACGCCTTCGGCGGCAAGATGGCCTCGCTCTTTGCCGAGCGCGCCCGCGCGCGCGGCTCCAGCGTGGCCTCCACCATGTCCTATCCCGCCAGCAGGCATCAGGAATGGAACCGCATCGCGGGCAGTTTCGTGAAGGTGCGCACCGTCAACAGCTACCCGGTGCCGGGCGCCACCTTTGAGGCCACCTTCCTGCCCGACAGCTGGAAGAGCACCGAGATGCTGGTGCCCAACCTGTTCTTCCACGGCGAGGACCGGCAGGTGCTGCTGGGCACCACCCTGTGGGAGCAGGGGCTGGCCGGGCAGAAGAGCGTGGACGTGCGCAACTTCGGGCTGGCCGTGTTTCCCGGCGCCTGGAACGGGGCGCAGACCTCGCCCGCCGGCGATGCGCTGGCGCGCACCCTGCGCGAGGCGGGCAACCCCGATGCCCCCGACTTCTGGGTGGGCCTTGGCTACGACTTCGTGCGCTTTGCCTCGAATATCGGCCTGCCGGAAAAGGGCTGGACCCCGGCGGATGTCAACCGCCGCCTGGCCGACGCCCAGCGCATGCAGTGGGCCATGGGCGCCCTGCACTGGAGCGCCGACGGCCACGCCTCGCAGGACCTGTTCCTGTTCGCGCCCACGTCCGACGGCTTCAAGCCCGTGGAGCCCACCGAGTTCCGCCAGAAGCTGGAACGCACCCGCGAGCGCCACGAGGCCCGCGTCAAGGCCGCGGCCACCGCAACTCCGCAATAATCCGCACGCCATACAGGACCGATCATGACCACCATCAGCACCGATCAGGTGGCCGCCATCGCGCGGCTGGCCCGGCTGGCCCCGGACGAGGCGCAGCTTGCAACCTTTGCCCGGCAGTTCGGCGACATCCTGGGCTACATGGAAATGCTGAACGGCCTCGACACCACCGGCGTCGAGCCGCTGTACAGCCCCGTGCAGCATGCCACGGCCCTGCGCTTCGACGAAACCGCCCCGCGCTGCACGCGCGAGGATGTGTTGCGGAATGCGCCGGAGGCTGATTCCGAATTCTTCATTGTCCCTCGGATAGTCTAGGGCAGCGCGATGGCCTTCCGGCCCATGGCTGCGTCAGGCTTCGTGTTCCGAGGCTCGAAATACGACAAGAGTATTCCTTCACCTCGGAACACTCGCCTTCCTTGCCCTGAACCGGAAATCCGCCGCGCTGGTTGTGCCGACGCGACGGGGGAAAGGCAGAAAGACGGAGCGGCGACGGACCTGACGTGCGGATGCCCGCAGGGAAAAAGAAAAGTGCCTCCTTCCTGAACCGGACGCCGCGCTGGTAGTGCTGGCGCGACGGGGGAAAGGCAGGAAGACATGGTGCCCGCCCGACGCGCGGAAGTGCGTGGCGCGGTTGCCGATGCCTGTCAGGCCCGGTGGCGGGCAATGCAGGGGGACCGGGGGAACATGTTCCCCCGGCGGGGTTCGGGGCGGCGCCCCGATTCCTTCCCTCTCTCTCGCAGATATTTTTCTGAAAGTTCACAGACAAGCCCCCGCGCAGGCGGCGGCATGCACAGCCAAGGATAGTGAGATGTCCGATACGTCCACCGCAATCGTTTCCCTGTCGCTGGCCGAAGTGCGCGACCGGCTGGCCCGGCGCGAACTGACGGCGGAGCAGGTCACCGCCGCGTGCCTGGACCGCATCACGGCCACAGAGCCCGCCATTGCCGCGCTGCTCGTCATCAGAGGCGAGGGAGCCCTGGCCGAAGCCCGCGCGCTGGACGCCGCCGGGCCGGACCCGGCGAAGCCCCTGTGGGGCGTGCCGCTGACGGTCAAGGACGCCCTGACCACGGCGGGCACCCGCACCACCTGCGGCTCGCGCATCCTGGGCGACTTCACCCCGCACTACGACGCCTTTGCCGTTGGCAGGTTGCGTGAGGCCGGTGCGGTGATCCTGGGCAAGACCAACATGGACGAATTCGCCATGGGGTCATCCACAGAGAATTCCGCCTTCGGCCCCACCCGCAACCCGTGGAACGTGGCGCGCGTGCCGGGCGGTTCCAGCGGCGGTTCCGCCGCCAGCGTCGCCGCCGGGCAGTGCTTCGGGTCTCTCGGGACGGACACCGGCGGCTCCATTCGCCAGCCCGCATCCCTGTGCGGGTGCGTGGGCCTGAAGCCCACCTACGGTCGCGTGTCGCGCTTCGGGCTGGTGGCCTACGGCTCGTCGCTGGACCAGATCGGCCCGCTGACCCGCACCGTGGAGGACGCGGCCCTGCTGCTGTCGGTCATCGCCGGGCACGACCCGCGCGACGCCACCAGCGCCACCCTGCCCGTGGACGACTACATGGGCGCGCTGGCCTCCCGCAAGGATCTGTCCGGGGTGCGCATCGGCGTGCCGCGCGAATTCCGGGGCGAGGGCATCGACCCCGAGGTGTCCGCCGCCTGCGAGGCGGCGCTGGATACGGCCAGGGGCCTCGGCGCCACCATCGTGGACGTGGAACTGCCGCACACCCCCTACAGCATCGCGGCGTACTACATCATCGCCCCGGCAGAGGCCAGTTCCAACCTGGCCCGCTTCGACGGGGTGCGTTATGGCCGCCGGGCGGAAAGCCCGCGCGACCTGGCCGACCTGTACGTGCGCTCGCGCGCGGAAGGGTTTGGCGACGAGGTGCAGCGGCGCATCATGCTGGGCACCTACGTGCTGTCGTCCGGCTACTACGACGCCTACTACCGCAAGGCAGCGCAGGTGCGCCGCCTGATCCGCGAGGACTACGAGAAGGCCCTTTCCCGGTGCGACGTGCTGTGCGGCCCGGCATCGCCGGTAACGGCGTGGGGCCTTGGCGAACTGACCAGCGACCCGCTGAAGATGTACATGATGGACGTGTTCACCCTGTCGCTGAACCTGGCGGGCCTGCCGGGCCTGTGCATTCCCGTGGGCATGGGCAGCCGTTCCGGCATGCCCGTGGGCTTGCAGATGCTGGGCAGGGCCTTTGGCGAGGGCGACCTGCTGGCGGCGGCCAACGTGCTGTCCGGCGCGCTGGGCGTGCCGGGGGTGGCACCCGCCATTTCAGCCGCCGCAGCCGGGACCGGCGCGTAAGCGCGCCCGGATGACCGCACCCCGTACCACGGCAGCGCACGCAGCATGAAGATCGCCGTCGCACTCAGCGGAGGCACCGACAGCCTGTTCGCGCTCCTGCTTCTGCTGGAGCAGGGGCAGGACGTGTTCGGCCTGCATGCGCGCTTTCTGCCCCCGCGTGCCGAGCAGCCTTCGGGCAACCCGGACCCGGCCGAGGCCATCGGCTCCATGTGTGCCCGGCTTGGCGTGGACTTTCACGCCGTGGACCTGGCCGATGCCTTCGAAGAGGCGGTGGTGGCTCCGTTCATCGAGGAATACGTGGTGGGGCGCACGCCCAACCCCTGTGCCCGGTGCAACGCCACCATGAAGTTCGGCCTGCTGCTGGACGCCGCGCGCGCCCTTGGCGCGGCGCGCCTGGCCACGGGCCATTACGTGCGCCAGCTGCGCCACCCGCAATGGGGCATGACCCTGCAACGGGGGACGGACCCGGCCAAGGACCAGAGCTACTTCCTGTCACTGGTGGAGCGCGCCCGGCTGGAGCAGGCCGTGTTTCCGCTGGGCAACTGGCGCAAGGAGCAGGTGAAGGCCGAACTGGTGAAGCGGAACATCGTGCCGCCGCTGCCGTCGGAAAGCCAGGAAATCTGCTTCGTGCCCGGTGACGACTACCGCGCCTTCCTGCGCGACCGGCAGGTACGCCTGCCCGGGCCCGGACCCATCGTGACCATGCGCGGTCGCAAGATCGGCAGCCACAAGGGTTTGTGGCAGTACACCGAGGGCCAGCGGCGCGGCCTGGGCATCGCCTGGGAAGAGCCGCTGTACGTGGTATCCAAGGACATGGAAAACAACGTGCTGCTGGTGGGCGGGCGCGAGCATCTGGCCGCGCGCGGCTGCCTGACCGAGGACGTGAACCTGCTGGTGGACCCCGCCGACTGGCCCGCCGAGATCAGCGTGCGCACCCGTTACCGGCAGGCTCCCCAGCCCGCGCGGGTAACCGTGGGCGATACCGGCATGGCCGTGCGCTTCCGCGAGCCGCAAACCCCGCCCGCGCGGGGGCAGGTGGCGGCGGTGTACGATGCCGAAGGGCACGTGCTGGCGGGGGGCGTCATCCTGGGGCCTGTGTAGCCCCGGCAGTTTGGCTCCATGGCGTCCCGCGGGCGCACCGATCCTGCGGGTTCCTCCGGGTGCCTGCCCGGCCTCCAAGACCATGGCCCTGCATGCCCGCCACGGCGGTGGCGCCCCGTTCCTTCCTGCGCCCTTCCTCCCCCCGCCCTGTCTTCCGCCTGTCGGCCACAGGTCGACCACCGGTTCCTACTGCGTCGTGCAGATGCTCTGCGACACGTTCAGGGCTTGCAGATAGCGGTGCGTCAGCAGTGACATGTCCAGCCCCAGTTCGGCGAAGCCCTGTGCGGCATCGCCAAAGTCTCCCCGTTCGTATGATTCCACCACGTGCAGCCAGTGAGCCAGCGCGCCGCGCCGCTCGATGAGCGCCTCGTCGATGTCGCTGCTGAGCCGGATGTCCGCCAGAATCGTTTCCATGGGCAGGCCCAGGATCGCGTCCAGCAGCGAAAACAACCCGGCCAGGTACAACCGGTCCGCCGGTGGCCCGCCCGTGGTGCTGTTGCGCAGGGCCTCGGCAAAGACGCCCCTGAACACCGACATGCGGATCAGTTCCGGCACGAACGGCCCCTTGGCGATGCCGGAAAGCAGGGCGGCGCACAGCCACCGGCGCAAGCCCGTCTCGCCCATGAGCCTGGCGGCGAACTCCACGGACGATACCCGCGAGCTGAAGGAAAAATGCGCGGAATTCAGGTAGCGCAACAGCCGGTAGGACAGCGAGACGTCGGCCCGGATGGCCTTGATGAGACGTGGCGTGGTGGTGCTGCCGGAAGCGAATATCTTGATGGTTTTCAGCCGCAGGGCCTGGGTGGTGCTGACCGTGCACCCGGAGGTCAGTTGCGGGCGCGACAGGAAGTACCCCTGAAACAGATGGCAGCCCAGCTTGCGGCAATATTCCAGGGTGGACTGGTCCTCGATCTTTTCGGCCACTACCCTGACGCCCGCCGCAAGCATTCTTTCCACGTCGCGTGCCACGTCGGCGCGGGGCCTGCGCAGCACCTCCACTTTCACGTAGTCGGCCATCGGCAGCAGCGCGTCCGCCGGTCCGGCCCCTGCATAGTCGTCAAGGGCGATGGTGAAGCCGCGCCGCTTGAGCGCGGCCAGTTGCGCCAGAATGCCGGGCGTGGGCTGCGTGGTTTCCAGCACCTCGACGCAGGTGCGGGCCGGGTCGAGCATGTTGGCAAGGCCGCTGAGCAGCAGGGATTCGTCGAAGTTGACGAACAGCATCCGGTTGTCGCCCAGGGTGTCCATGATCAGTGGCAGGCCGTCGATGATGACCGATGCCGTGGCGACGGCATCGGAGAACGGCGGGCAATTGCTGGAGGGCCAGCATGCATTTCGGTACAACATTTCAAAGCCGAAGATATGCCCTGAAGCGTCGAAGATGGGCTGATGCGCGACCATGACGGGAGCACTGCCCGCTTTTGTTTGTGTCGTGTCATGGAGGAACGGTGCAGGTGCTGCGCTGTCGGGGGGGTGTGCCTCGTCGTTCTGGAATTTTTTCATGTGGCGTCCATGCGTGCGTTCTGTAGTGATGGGAACCCACATGAACTATCCAGAATTCGTGTCGGTCGACAGTCGGGCTCACCCCCACGAATAGCTGTGTGTACGCGCGATCATTGGAGAGGACGGCAGGAAACCTGGAGCGGGTGACAGCAGGAGAAGGTATGGTGAAGGTAGCGTTGGCTCGGGGTGAGGTAGGGGGCGTGGGGCCAGGAATGGGGGGCTGGCATGGGGGCGCGGCGATAGCGCCCGGGCAAAGGGGGGCTGGCGGGCGCCGGGCACGGCCAAATCAGGACGCCCACGCCTGGGCCTGCACGGGCGTATCCCTGGTGTGCGGCGTGCCGCCCCAAGGAGCGGACGTTTGAAGATGAATGTCGGGCTGGCAGGCGGGGAAAGGGAGGATCAGCAACGCTTGGGCAGGGACATGACCGATGGATGGGCATCCGGGTGGCTGGCGGTGGCGGCCAGCACGCGCGGCGTGGCCACGGAGCTGAGTGCCCCGCGCAGCACGTCTGTATCCAGCGGTTTGGGCAGCACGGCGTCCGCGCCCATGAGGTGGGCGGTGCGGATGGCCGATTCCATGTCCATGACCGGGGTGCCTCCGGACATGGCGATGACCTTCACCCCCGGAAACTCGCGGCGCAATTGCGCGATGGTGGCCAGGCCATCCTGTTCGGGCATGATGATGTCGGTAATAACCACGTCTGCCGGGGTCATGCGCTGGCAGGTCATGCATGTTCGGCCGTTGTCCGCCGTTGCCACCTCGTGCCCCCAACTGCACAGCAGGGCTTCGAGAAAGCACAGCGTCACGGCATCATCGTCCACGACCAGTATCCGCACCTTGGCCTCCAGTGGGCTGCGGGACGGCCCGCAGCAGGGTGATGGCGCGCCGGGTGGCGCGCAGATGCTTGCCTGTGGCCGGGCGATTTCGCCCGCCACCACATGGCAGCATACGAACGCAAGCCCGCAAATGCCAATGACCAGCCTGAACGGGTCAGGACGGGGCAGGACGGGCCGATACAGGCAACCCGGTGGATGCCGCTAACGTTCGGCGGACATGCGCAGGGGCAGCAGGGGGCGATGGATTTCCGCGCCGCCCGCCTCGGGTTCCAGCCGGTAGCCCAGTTGCCGCGCCATGTATTCCAACGGTCTGATGTTGCCGGTGTGCTTCATGATTTCAAGCAGCGTTTCCACGCCCAGCTTGGCCCCGGTATCGTACGGGTTTATCTCGCGCAGCAGGGTGGAGTAGGGCTTGCCTATTTCCTTGGCCAGCGCCTTGGCCGGGGTGGGGCTGTCCAGCACGATGCCGTGGACGATCTTGGTCAGTTCGGAAAGCATGAGCGGTCTCCTGGTTGATAATCTGGAGCGACACACTCACGCCTTATCAAAAGTCATACCGCAGTGTTATTTTTAATGATTAGTCAATAATAAATGCATGTTGAATGATGGTTGAGCAGTTGCGTGGCGAGATGGTTGCGTAATTTTTTAGATTACTTTGTCTTGTAAAAATTTACACT
Source organism: Nitratidesulfovibrio sp. SRB-5 (assembly GCF_019931275.1). Lineage (NCBI taxonomy): Bacteria > Pseudomonadati > Thermodesulfobacteriota > Desulfovibrionia > Desulfovibrionales > Desulfovibrionaceae > Nitratidesulfovibrio > Nitratidesulfovibrio sp. SRB-5. Next base: position 772,146 of record NZ_JAIOTY010000001.1, read on the forward strand.
GTCATTTTTTGCTGGACAAATCGTCATCCACCCATTGGCGCATCACCCCGTGCTTGCGCAACAGCGCGTACAACCGTTGGCGGGACAGCCCGGCCATGCGGGCTGCCTTTGTGATGTTGCCCTCGCTGGCCAGCAGCAGATGGTGCAGGTAGCCCTTTTCAACACTGCCAAGGGCGGCATTGCGGTAGTCCCTCCAGACCCGGGGATGGGTGTGGTGCTGGCCGGGCGCGCCGCACGACGGCTGAAGCCCGGGGGGGAATTCGGCGGGGCAGGGCAGGCCCTGTATTCCCCCGGCGATGCCGGGGCAGATGTCGGGCGGCAGGCCGCCATCAGGCGCCGCCGGGTAAGCCATGCAGGGCTTGCCCGGCGCAAATCCGCCTGGTCCCCATTGGCCTCCCTGCCCGGCGTTGCCTGCCAGTGCGGCAGCCGCCGCACTGGCCGCGCCGGTCGCATTGGCCCCGGCTCCGGGCGCCAGCCTGTGGCGCACCATGCGGGCGCGCAGCGGCACGGGCAGGTGCTCCAGTTGCACCACCGGTTCCTCGTGGGCCAGCAGCAGCGCCCCCTCCACCACGTTGACCAGTTCGCGCACGTTGCCGGGCCAGTCGTGCGCGGCCAGGGCCTCGTACACGTCCGGCTCGAAGCCCTTGGCGCCGATGCCGTCGCGGCGGCAGATGCGTTCCGCGTGGGTGGCGACCAGTTCGCGGATGTCCTCCTTGCGTTCGCGCAGGGGGGGCAGTTGCAGTTCCACGGCTTGCAGGCGGAACAGCAGATCCTTGCGAAAGGTACCGCGCTCGGCCATGTCCGGCAGGTTGCGGTTGGTGGCTGCCACCAGGCGGAAGTCGCTTTCCACCTCTTCCTTGCTGCCGATGGGCCGGAACCGCCGCTCTTGGAGCACGCGCAGAAAGGCCTTTTGCTGGGCCAGGGGCAGTTCGCCCACCTCGTCCAGAAACAGGGTGCCCCCGTGCGCCTGGCGGATGAGCCCGGCGCGCGATTCCATGGCGCCGGTGAAGGCCCCGCGCTGGTAGCCGAACAGTTCGCTGTGCAGCAGGGAGCGCGACAGGGCCGCGCAGTCCAGGGTGATGAACGGGCCGGAGGCGCGGCGGCTGTTGCGATGCAGGGCCCGCGCGAACAGTTCCTTGCCGGTGCCCGTTTCTCCGGTAACGAGCACGGCGGCATCGCCCATGGCCGCCTCGGCCAGCCGCTCCAGACAGGCGGCCAGACGCTGGCTGGCGCCCACGATGCCCCCCGTGTCCAGCGGACGGCGCAACTGGCGGGTTTGCCGGTTGCGGTGGCGCAGGGCGCGGTCCAGGGTGAAGCGCATCTGCTCCAGCGAGGCGGGCTTTTCCACGTAGTCCCACGCCCCGTCGGTGATGGCCAGTTCCGCGCCGTCCGGGTCGCCCGCGGCGGTGACGATGATGATCTCCGGCGGGCTGGCCATGTGGCGCAGCCGGGGCAGCATGTCCAGCCCGTTGCCGTCGGGCAGGCGCACGTCCAGGAATACGGCGTCGAACACGTCGCGCTCCAGCAGGCGGGCGCCGTCCGCCAGCGAGTGGGCGGCGGACGAGGCGTGTCCCTCCATCTCCATGGCCGAGCGCAGCATTTCGCAGAACAGTTCGTCGTCGTCGATGATGAGCACATTGGCCATGCGTCAGGCTCCTGCGGACTCAGTCGGCCACGGGCAGCAGGATGTCCACCATGCAGCCCAGGCCCGGCCCCGCCGTGATGTCCAGCCGCCCGCCATGGGCCCGCACGATGCCCGCGGCGCGGGCCAGTCCGCGCCCCTTGCCCTCGTGCCGGGCCTTGGTGGAAAAATAGGGGTCGCGCATGCGGCACAAGGTGTCCGCATCCATGCCCTTGCCGGTGTCGCGCACGCGCACGCGCACCCAACGGCCGGGAAGGCGGGGTGAGGGCGGAGCCAAGGTGGTTTCCACCAGGACGCGCCCGGCGGGGGGGGCGGCGTCGGGGGGCGGAGGCACGGGATGGGCCTGATGCACAGGGAGAACAGGGCGAACCGGCGATGCCGGGGAAGCACTGCCCGCGCCGACCGGCGATTGCGTGGCGCGCGGCTGGTCCTGATTCGTGCCCTGAATTGCCCAAGCGGCGTTACGCCATATCTCGGCAAAGGCTTCGCGCAGGCGGGCGGCATCCACGCGCACTGGCGGCAGCCGGTCGGGGCGGGGAGCCTGCCCGGGAGTGCCGGGCTGGCCGGTGCCGACCGGTGAGGACTGGGCAGATGGGCCAGGTGGGCCAGATGGACCGGACGGGCCAGATGAGCCAGACGGGCCGGACGGGGAGTGCCGTTCCTGAGGCAGGCCGCAGGATACGGCCCATCGGACGTCGGGTGGCAGTTCGCCCGCCAGTTCCGCGCACCATGCGGTGACAAGGGCGTGCAGGTCGACCGGTTCCGCGTTCAGGTCCATCCGTCCGGCAACGGACTGGGCAAACGCAATGACATCGCGGGCGCGTTGGCAGCCCAGCACGATGTTGTCGAGGCTGCGCAGCACCATGGGGTCGGCGGCGTGCGGCGTGACGGGCGCGGCGTGCAGCCGCGAGATGGCGATTTCCGCGAAGCCGAGGATGGAGGCCACCACGTTGCCGAAGTCGTGCGCCAGGCCCACGGACAGCGCATCCAGCGCCTGGCGCAGGTGAGCGTCCGGCACCGGAAGGGGCGTGGGCGTCGGGGGGGCGGTATCGCGGAACTGGCTGTCCTGACCGGCAGGGCCGCCATGACAGGCCGGGGCAGGATGTCTTGCCGGAGGCGGCCCGTCAGGCAGACCGGGACCGTCAGGCAGACTGGGCCCGTCAGGCAGACCGGGCCCGGAAGTGGGGACTGGCCGGTCTGGAATATCCGGCCAGTCTGGAAGGTCGGGGGCGCGCAGTTGCAGCAGCACCCCGGCGCGGCCATGGGACGCAGGGGGGGAGCTGCCCACGGCGGCAGGGTCGCGCGGGTCTCGCAGGGCGGGGCAACCGGGTATGGCCCGGACCTCGGCGGAGGACAAGGTGCGCACCAGCATGCCCCCCCGCACGTCAGCGGGGCGTGCCCCTGCCGCGTATGTCCGCCCCTTGCCCGCGGTGTCGTGCGGATTGGGCAGGTCATGCAGGGCGGGTGGAAGGTCCAGCAGCCAGTGCCACCCCGCACAGGGGGGGCAGTTTTCGGACAGGGGCAACAGGTCGTGCAGCATGGCGCCGGGCGGGGGCGACACAAGCCCCAGAGCGCGCAGGAACAGCCCGCTCATGCCGAGCACGCGGCCCGAGGGGGCCACTGCGCAAAGGCCGGTTCCGGCATGGTCGTGCAGCAGGCGTGTCATGTGCTTCCCGCGTCCAAAGGATGCGGCGGGGAATCCGCCGGGGTTTCCATGGTGGCCCCATACTGCGCAAAGTTGCGCTGCAAGGCAATGGGCCTGGGCGCGGAACCTGCGGGACGCACGGGGAAACCACGCGCCCGGCGGCGACTGCGGGTTGCCGGAGAGGCTGCCCTCCACTGCCGGTGGATGACGCTTCTGCCGGATGAACCATCATACGGATGGTTGTCCGGCAAAGTCTGACTGTGGGCGTCTGCCCGGCAGGCGCCCCGGCAGCAGGGGGAAAGGGCTGGCTCCCCGTCAGCGGCGGCGTGAGGTGTCCATCTCCTTCAACCGCTGATGGATCTGGCGTGCCCGGCGCGGGCCGATGCCCGGCACCTCGGCCAGTTCCTTTTCGCTGGCGGCGCGCATGGCGGCCAGCGTGCCGAAGCGGTCCCACAGAAGGCGCGCGGTCTTGGGCCCCACCCCCTCCACGCGTTGCAATTCGCCCGTCAGGGCCGCCCCGGCGCGGGCGCGGCGGTGCCGCCCGATGGCGAAGTCGTGCACGGCATCGCGCACGTGCTGGAGAAACAGCAGTTCCGGCGCGCCGTCGCGCAGGGGCAGCGGGTTGGTCCGGCCCGGCAGGAAGATGCGGTCGGCTACGTTGCCCGCGCGGCGGTCGGCCCGACCGTCCTCGGTGCGGGCCTTGGCGATGGAGGCCAGTGCGAACAGCCCTTCGCCGCCCGCCTCGCGGACGGCCCTATGCACGGCGGAAAGCTGGCCCCGACCACCATCAATCAGGACCAGGTCCGCCCACGGCGGGCCGGAAGCGATGCGCCGCCGGGCCCATTCGGCCAGGGCCGCGTAGTCGTCGCCCGCCGTGAAGGTGGGGGGCTGGCTGGTGTGTTCGGCGGAGGTTTCGGAGGCCTCGCCCGCGTGTCCGGCCATTTCTTCTTCAGGCTGATCGGCGAACACACCATCGGACGGGCCGTCTGATGGACCGTTTGGCGCGCTGGTGTCGGGCAGGCCGAGGGAACTGTCGGCAGGGCGGTCGAGGGCGTAGGCGCGCCAGGCGTCGCGCACCGGACGCCCATCCTCGAAGACCACCATGCCCGCGCGGGTGGAGCGGCCCCCGGTGTGCGAAATGTCCACGGCCTCCACCCGGCGCACCGGCGCGGACAGGTGCAGGGCGCGGGCCAGCAGGTCGGGCAGGGGGGCTTCCGCCTCGCGGCGGGCATGCTCGCGGGCGTTGGCGGCGGCCATGTCCACCAACCGGTTCTCTTCGGGCGAGCGGGGCGCCACTATGCGCACCGGCCCGCCGCGCAGGTCGGCCAGGGTTTCCTCTATGGCCCGCAGGCTCATGTCCGTGACCGCCTGGGGGGGGATGGGCGCGGATGATGGCGCGAAAACTCCCTGCGCCGCAGCGGGCGATGCGGAACCCGGTCCGGCCAGTCCTTGCGGCATGACTGGCATGTCTGGCATGTCTGGCGCGACTGGCGCGACTGGCGTGACTGGCGTGACTGGCTCGGCTGGCGAGACCGGCTCGGCTGCTTCCTCCGATACGGACGATTCGGTCGGCCCTTCAGGTTCCTTCGGCACAGTCGTGGCCGGGGTGGTTCCGGCGGCATCATCCCCTTCCATTCCTTCGTTGCCTTCAGTGCCTTCCGTCACGGGCAGCCACGGCACCACGATGCGCGCGGGTATGGCCGAATGCGGGCCGTAGAACTGCCCCAGGAAGCTCAGCAACAGTTCAGGGGCTTCCTCGAAGCCAAGGCCCGGCCACAGGAAGGCCCGGCCATCCAGCACCGCGCCCTGCCGCACGAACAGCACGCCAAGGCCAAGCCCGCCGCCGGTGTCCACGATGCCCACCACGTCCAGGTCGCCCCCGCCAGGCAGTACGGCGGCCTGACGCTCCACGGTGCGCTCCACGGCGCGGATCTGGTCGCGCAGTGCTGCGGCCCGTTCGAATTCCAGCGCCTCGGAGGCGGTTTCCATCTCCGTGCGCAACTGCCCCACCAGTTCGCCGGAGCGGCCCGAGAGCAGCATCTCCACCCGTTGCACCAGCGCGGCGTACTCCTCGCGTGGCACGTCGAACACGCACGGGGCAAGGCACTGCCCTATGAAATGATACAGGCAGGGGCGCACCCGGTTTTCCAGCGCGCGGTCGGTGCAGCGGCGCAGGGGAAAGGCGCGGTGGATGGCCTTCCAGGTGGCGCGGGCCGCACCGGCGGAGGTGAACGGGCCGTAGTACTGGGCGCCGTCGCGGCGCACGGCGCGCACGATGTCCAGGCGCGGGAAGGGATGCTTCTTTTGCAGGCGAAAGAGCACGTACTGCTTGTCGTCGCGTAGCACGATGTTGTAGCGGGGCCGGTGCTTCTTGATCAGGCTGGCCTCCAGCAGCAGCGCCTCCTTTTCGGTGGTGGTGCTGAGGGTGTCCAGCCGCTGGGCCTGGCGGAGCATGGCCAGCGTCTTGGGCGTCTGCGGCGGCGGGGCGCCTTCGGCGGCCTCGCGGAAATAGGAGGCAATGCGCTTGCGCAGGTGCTTGGCCTTGCCCACGTACAGGATGCGCCCGGCGGCGTCCTTGTACAGGTAAACGCCGGGGGTGTCGGGAATGTTCGACATTACGGGTTTTTGCATGCGGAAAGGGGCGGCCCGCCGGTGCGGTGCCATGTGTCAAAAGCGTGACTCTCGGGTGGCGGGGCGTGCGTGGACAAGGGGTAGGGCGCACATCGCCGCGTTCCGGTCTCCCCCATCGGCACGCATGCGTCAAGGGCGGGCGGGGGCTGGCAGGAGCGCGCGGCGGTACAGGTCGGAACCGGACAAAAAATCTCTACCGTAAAAAAAATTTTACACCGGCTCTTGCCAAGGTTTTCCGGGTGGAGTAATTTGCACTCCGAACCTTGTGTTCCCGCGTCAGGAACATCGCACTTGAACCGCAAAGGAAGGAAGGGAAAACAATGAAGCGCATCGTTACTCTGATGCTCGCCGCCATGCTGGTGCTCGGCTCCGTCGCCGGCGCCTCGGCCGCCGACATCAAGGTGAAAGGCCAGTGGGATTTCGCGTTCCAGTGGCTGGACAACACCAACTTCCGTGATGGCGACGACTCTGCCACCGACGCTGGCGAAGACGACTTCGACGCCCGCCAGCGTTTCCGCACCCAGATCGACATCATCGCCAGCGAAAACCTGCGCGGCGTGGTGTTCTTCGAAATCGGCGAAACCGTGTGGGGTCGCGCTGGCGACAACAACCGTGACGGCGGCGCCCTTGGTGCTGACGGTCTCTCCGTTGAAGTGAAGCGTTCGTACATCGACTGGACCGTGCCCAACACCGACCTGATGGTCCGCATGGGCATCCAGGGTCTGGCCCTGCCTGGCGTCGTGGCCGGTTCCCCGGTCCTTGATGACGACGTGGCCGCCCTTACCCTGTCGTACAAGTTCAATGACATGGTTTCCGCCACCGCTTTCTGGGCTCGTCCGTTTGAAAGCAACGACACCGAAAGCAACGGCCACAACAGCTACGACGAAATGGACCTCTTCGGCGTCCTGCTGCCCCTGAGCTTCGACGGCGTGAAGGTGACCCCGTGGGCCATGTACGGCTCCATCGGTGAAGACGTGTCCACCGCTGGTTCCGTGTCCACCCAGGGTGCCCACGGCCTGCGTCCCATCGGCGCCCCTTCGTCCGGCAAGCTGTTCGGCAAGGACACCACCATGTGGTGGGCTGGTTCCTCCTTCGAAGTGTCCATGTTCTCGCCCCTGTCGTTCAAGCTTGACGCCATGTACGGCAATCTGGAAGGCGACGAAATCGGCACTCTTGACATGGACCGCTCCGGCTGGCTGGTCATCGGCGCCGTCGACTACAAGATGGACATGATGACCCCCGGCCTCTTCGCCTGGTACGCTTCCGGCGATGACGACGACCGTGACAACGGTTCCGAGCGCATGCCCTACATCCAGCCCGACTTCGGTCCGACTTCGTTCGGCTTCGACAAGGTCGGCGCGCCCATCGGCAACGACTCGAACGTCTCCGTCAGCGGCACCGGTCTGTGGGGCGTTGGTGTGCAGTTGGCTAACATCTCCTTCGTTGAAAACCTGAAGCACACCCTGCGCGTGGTGTACATGGAAGGTACCAACGACAAGGATATGGCCAATGTTGCCTCCTTCAACGTGTCGGGCAATGGCATCTACCTGACCGAGAAGGACAGCGCCTGGGAAGTGAACCTTGATCATTTCTACAAGATCTACGAAAACCTGGATCTGATCGTCGAAATGGGTTACATCAAGGTCGACCTGAGCGACGAGTGGACCAACGACCAGACCTCCGACGCCTGGAAGCTGGGCTTCAACCTGAAGTACAGCTTCTAAGCAAAAGACGTTCCTGACGCACCCCGGAGGGGGGAGGCTGCAAGCCTCCCCCCTCCTTTTTTTGGGGGGTGCTTGAGCCCACGCGGGTTCACCACGGTGGGCGCGGTGCCGTGATGCGGGGCGGGGATGGTCGTAAAAATTGTTGATGTGCTTCTTTAGGCCATGTTTGCATTTTTGTCATGCGTGTGATGGCGGATGTGGTATGGATAATGCGTCTGACACGCGATTGTTGCCAAAATTTTAAACTTCGGATAGTTTGCGTGGGTGGTTTCAGGCAACCCCAACAGCAAAGAAGGAAGGAAACTCCATGAAACGTTTTGCTACCCTGATGCTGGCCTTCGCGCTGGTGCTGGGCGCCTTCTCGGCTGCCCAGGCCGCCGACATCAAGGCCAAGGGCCAGTGGGCCTTCGATTTCGCGTGGACCGATTCGCTGGGCTTCTCCAAAAGCGGTGACAACGGCTCTGACGGCCAGGACGACTTCTCCGCCAGCCAGCGCTTCCGCACTCAGATCGACGTGATCGCCAGCGAAGCTCTCAAGGGCGTCGTGTTCTTCGAAATCGGCAACACCGTGTGGGGCCGTGCAGCTGAAGGCGGCGCCCTTGGTGCCGACCAGACCATTGTCGAAGTGCGTCGTTCGTACATCGACTGGATCGTGCCCAATACCGACCTGAAGGTCCGTATGGGTATCCAGGGTCTTGACCTGCCCGGCGCCACCTTTGGCGCTTCGCCCATCCTGAGCGGCGAAGACGGCGCGGCCCTTACCCTGTCCTACGCCATCAATGACATGCTCGGCGTGACCGCCCTCTGGGCGCGTCCTTACGAAGGTGGCGCCAACGAGACGGAAGCCAACGGCCACAACCGCTTCGACGAAGTGGACGTGTTCGCCCTTGCCGTTCCCGTGACCCTCGACGGTTACAAGATCACCCCCTACGGCGTGTATGCTTCCGTGGGTAGCGATGCCGATCTCAGCGTTGGCGCTTCCGCTGACTACGTTGCCGGTGGTATGCAGAGCCTTGGCCAGTACGTCGGCGGTCTGACCGGCGACGACACCAAGGCGTACGACGCCTGGTGGGGCGGCGTGGCGTTCGAAATGAGCGCCTTCGCTCCCTTCTCGCTGAAGGCTGACTTCACCTACGGTTCCAAGGATGCCAACGAAGACTACGCCACCCGTTCCGGCTGGCTGGTGTCCGCTTTGGCCGCATACAAGCTCGATATGGTCACCCCCGGCCTGGTTGCCTGGTACGGCACCGGTGAAGACGACGACATGAGCGACGGTTCCGAGCGCATGCCTTCCATCTCCCCCACTGCCTGGGCCCCGACCAGCTTCGGCTTCCCCGGTTCCGTGTACCGCATGGACAGCAACCTTGGCGGCACCTCCAACGGCGTGGGCAGCTGGGCCATTGGCGTGCAGCTGGCTGACATCTCCTTCATCGAAAACCTGTCCCATGTGTTCCGCGTGGTGTACATCACCGGTACCAACGACAGCGATGTCGTGAAGAAGAACGGCCTCGCCGGTGACCTGATTGGCGACACTTCCAACGGCATCTTCCTGACCGAAAAGGATCACGCCATCGAAGTGAACTTCGACTCCACCTACCAGATCTACGACAACCTGAAGATGGTCGTGGAAATGGGCTGGATTCGCGCCGATCTTGATGACAACGTCTGGGGCGACCCCGACCTGTCCGACGCCAAGAAGCTGGTCTTCAACTTCATCTACGACTTCTAAGCCTTACGCAGCCTGAAACCGCACACCCCGCCGGGGGCCGCAAGGCCCCCGGTTTTTTTTTGGTTCAAAGGATGGGCACGTTCCGGGCAACCGGCACGAAAACGGCCCGCACCTCTTCTGGTGCGGGCCGTGTGCGGTTCAAGAGACGGGAAGAAGGAGGGGGCGGCGGGTTGCGTGGTCCCCCGGTTTGCTTGCTAGCCCGGGTGCACGTTGTCACGCGCCCAGTACATCAGCGAGAAGCGGCTCTTGACTGCTTCGATGATGCGGTTTTCCTCGGCGCGGTCCATGGGCAGGATGCGGATGTACACCCGGCGCGTGGGACCGCTGGAATCGTCCATGGAGGTGAGGATGGAGATGATGCGTGCATTGTGTTCACGCAGGGTGTCCACGATGGGCTTGAGCGTGCCGGGTGTGTTTTCCAGTTCGAAGGCGAACTGCACACCGCCGTGGCGCACCCCGGTGATGGTGATGAGCACCTTGAACACGTCGCTGTCAGAAATGATGCCCACCAGTTTGCCCGCGTCGTCAATGACGGGCAGGCCGCCGATGCGCTTTTCGATCATGTTCAGGGCCACGGTTTCCACCGTGTCGTCGGCGCGCACTGTGAACGGGTCACGCGTCATGATGTCTTTGACCTTGATTTCGGAAAGCAGATAGTACAACTCGTGCATGTCGAGCGTGGTGGCCTTGGAGGGGGAGGCTTCCTTGATGTCCCGGTCGGAGACGATGCCGATCAGGCGCCCTTCGGCGTCCACCACGGGCAGGCGGCGGATGCGGTTTTCCTTGAGGATCTTGGAGGCCTTCATCATTGACGTATCGGGCGTGACGGTGATGACATCCTTGGTCATCCATTCGCGAATGAGCATGGGGTTAATCCTCCTGCGTGGCGGATGGTGCGCGTTGATGGACTAGGTATCCTGTTGGAACCATTCTATACCTGTTTCCGGGCGGAGCACAACCTTCAGGCGGGTGTCCGGGCCGAAGAACCGCGTGGAATCCTGCGGGGGACCTGGCCGATGCGCATGGCCGTCAGGCAGGGCTGTCCGGTCGGGCAGGCAGGTGGTACAAGGGGCACCCGCGCGGCCTCATGGTCGGCAGGGACACGTTCCGCCATGGTGCTGGCGGGCAACACAGGGGAAGCACATGTTCGAAAGGGAATTGCGCAACGTAAGCATGACCGTGTGGTGGAACCTGGCGCTGCTGACCATCGGGGGCACGCTGTTCTCGCTGGGCATGAACGCCATCGCCGTGCCGCACGGGTTCATCTCCGGCGGCATCTTCGGCACGGGCATCTACATATACTACGCCACGGGTGTGCTGTCGCCCGCCTTGTGGTACCTGCTGCTCAACCTGCCCATTTTCGTGCTGGGCTGGCTGTTCGTCAGTCGCCGCTTCTTCCTGTACAGCCTGTACGGCACGGCGGTGACCACCCTTGCGGCCCAGTTCATCACCTGGCAGGCGCATATTGCCAATCCCCTGCTGGCGGCGGTGGCCGCGGGCACCGTGTGCGGCGCGGGGCTGGGCATCGTGTTGCGTTCGTTGGGCAGCGAAGGCGGCATGACCATCATCGCCATCATACTGCACCAGCGCTGGAGCATGCGCGTGGGGCAGGTGAGCTTTCTCTACAATTTCGTGCTGTTCATGGTTGGTCTGGCCACGCTGGACGTGGACATGGTGCTCTATTCCGTCATTCTGGTGTATACCTATTCGCAGGTGATGGACTATGTGCATTCACTGTTCAACCAGCGCAAGATGGTGTTCATCATCTCGGAATGCTCGGAATGCATCGCTGCGGAGATATTGCAGCACCTGCATCGGGGGGCTACATTCCTGCAAGGCAAGGGGGCCTTTACCGGGCGGGACAAGCAGGTTCTGATGACCGTGGTGCAGAACTACCAGCTGAAGCGCCTGGAGGAAACGGTGTTCCGGCACGACCCCAACGCGTTCATGATCGTGGAGAACACCTTCAATGTGCTGGGAACGGGATTTTCCACGCGCAAGGTCTACTAGGTTCTGACGCGGGCAATTCGCGGCCGGAATGGTGCGCCCTTGGCTGGTGCTCGCCATGCTGATGCACGCCATGCCGATGCGGACCGGATCGGGCGCGCAAGGCGCAAGGATGGCGGGAGCTGTGCACATGGTGCGGCGGCATACTGCGGCGGCGGGCAGGGAAGTACCCCTGTCCGCCGCCGCAGCATCTTTGCGCATGCCTGAATGGGGAACCTGTTGCCAGGTGGTCGCGGACGGGGTGCCGGACAGTGGGTGCGTCAGTCCGTTTCGATGACACGCAGGCTGGCGCACAGGGCGGCCAGGGTGTCCGGAGTCGGGCCTGCGGTGCTGCACAGGCAGACGGTCACCAGCTTGTTTTCGTCACCGACAAGCCATGCCGCGCCGTCCTCGTGGATGGCGCCGCGCGACAGGCCGCGCAATACCGGCAGAGTGCCCAGCAACGACCTGCGGGCCGTGCGCTGCCAGAAGGCCGATTCGCGGGCGTGGGGCGGTTGGCAGTGAGGGGCGCGCGCATGCACCTCGCGGGTATCCAGCCCCGCGCGGCGGGCGGCCCAGTGGCGCAGGGGCAGCCCTTGCAACACCACGTTGGCGGGTGAAAGCCGCTCCACGGACAGGGTGTCCGCCCCCCGGCGAAAGTGCACGGCGCAGAGCCCTGGCCGAAAGGTGAAGTCGCGCAGGGTAAACCCTGCGGGCGCGGAAAGCTCCAGATCGTGCAACCTGAAGGGCACGGCCTCGTGCCGGGGGTGCAGGCGCAGGGTGGTCAGCACGGACGCGGCTTCCAGCAGGGCTGCCTCGTCGGGTTGCGGGGCGTGCAGCCGGGTAATGGCGGGCGCCGCGCCGTGTCCGTTGGCTTGCCTGACGCCCCGGCTGTCGCTGGTATTGGTGAAGTCGGGAGGATCAGGGGCATCGGCGGTGCCGGGGGTGCCGTGAACCTGCGGAGCAGTCGGCGGCCCTGCCGGAAAGCGTACCTCGACGTTACAGCGGGCCACGCCATCGTGGCACAGCGCGCCGCAGCCTCCGTGCCAGGCAAACGGCACATAGGTCAGCCGGGGACGCAGCGCGGCCAGCACCTGCGCCCAGCGGGCGGGCACCCGGCGCGGATCGGCGGTGAAGCCGGGCAGGCGGCGGTTCTGGCGCTCCAGGGCCGCACGGCGGCGCGGGATGGAAAATTCTGCGGGGTCGGGCTGCCAGGCGCATTCCAGGGTGGTGCGACCGTGCCGGGCCAGCGCCAGGAAATGGTGCTCCACGTCGTGGGGCTGCCAGTCGGGCGGAACGGTCAGGCTCAGACCGTTCCAGGCGATGTGCCGCGCGAGCGGCTCTGGTAATGGGGGGACAGGGTCCATGTGGCAGGTCGGGGGGAGCCGGTCGGGGCCCGGCGGGGTAAGGGGGGGGACGGGCTGCGGCCACGCTCGGCCACCTGGGCCGTTGCGGTTGCGGTGAGGCAGGGGGAACGTCCGTGGCGTTCCGGGCATCGGGTTCCTCACCTTGAAAGAGTACCCAATCAATTGTCAGGACGCAAGAGGCACGCAGTGGCGCAGGCCGCCGCGTGGCGAAAGTGCCTGCCGCTTCGCCGAACGCGCGGCCATGGCGGGGGCGGGCGGGTTTCCGCCCCGCCGGGCGTCATGGGCAGGCACGCCGACGCACGCCATGCTTCAAGCACGCCGGGCGGCATTTCCTGCCTCGACCAGCCTTGACTGGCCTCGATCTGCCTTGATCTGCCCCGACCTGCCCCCGTCTTGATGCGAACTGCGGTGGCTTCCCGATGCGGCTCTGCCTGATGCGGCCCCGATGCAGTCCGCCTCCGATGCGGCAGAACGCTGTCGCTCAGCGTTCCCCGGCGCGCAGCAGGGCCTCGCGGGCGTCATGGTCGCGGCCACGCACTTGCAGGGCGCGGGCCAGTTCCAGCCAGCCCTGCTTCAGGTCGGGCCGCAGGGCCACGCTTTGCCGGGCCATTACTTCCGCGATTTCCGGATCCTCGCCGCCGTCCAGGTACAGCCGGGCCATGAGCTGCAAGGCAATGGCGTCCTGCGGGTTGTGCAGCAGCGCCTCGTGCAGGTGTTCGCGGGCCTCGTCCGGGCGGCCCTGACGCATGCACAGCCGGGCCAGGTGGCGGCAGGTCAGCGCCGCGCCGCCGTCCAGCTTCGCGGCCTTGGTGTAGTACTGCCGGGCCTGGGCGAAGCGCTTCTCGCCTTCGGCCAGTTGCCCCAGGCGGATAAGGGCGTAGACGTGCCCCGGCGCGTTGCGCAGGCACTTGCGGAAGCAGTCGCGCGCCTCCGTGGCTTCGCCCTCGGACTGGCACACCGTGCCCAGGTTGTACAGGGCCATGGGGTCGCCGGGCTTGCGCGTCAGCGCCTCGCCGAAGTGGCGCCGCGCCTCGGAATGCCGCCCCAGCCCGGCCATGCACACCCCCAGCGAGTTCCAGGCCATGGTGTTGCCTTCGTCCGCCAGCAGGGCCAGCTTGTATTCCTCGATGGCCCCGAAGGTGTCGCCCAGGCTGTAGCGCTTGTCCGCGCTGATGTTCAGGGCCAGCGAATCCAGCACCCCCACGCGTGGCGCGGGCAGCAGCATGGCGTATTCCAGGGCCTTCAGGCAGTTTTCCAGCGCGTCGGCCTTGCGGTAGCTGAGGTACGGGTGGCAGGCCACCCCCACGGCGGCCCCGATGCGCAGGCGGCGTTCCAGTTCGTCGCACAGGGCGGCGTAGGTTTCCCGCGCCCCTTGCGCCCCCTCCGTTCCATCGGCCGTCATGCCGGGATGGAAGAATATCAGGCTGTTCAGGCCGTAGCGCCCACCCAGGGCCTGCGGACCCAGCAGGTCGCGGCACAGTTGGGCGGCCTCTGCCATGAGCTGTTCGGGGTGCGCGGCGCGTCCTTCCGGCTCGCGGCCTTCGTCAGACAGGCGGATCAGCGCCAGGGCGAAGGCATCGCAGCGTTCGCGCTCAGCGCTCCAGCGGGCAAGGAAGTCGCCGTGGCGGAACAGCCCGGTCAGGGGGTCCGTGCGTGGAGCCTCTCCGCCGCCGTCGCGCACGGTGACGCCCTTTTCCTCGGGCAGCAGGGTCAGCCGGTCACCGGGTTCCACCGGCCAGGTGGGGTCACCCACGTGCATGATTTCGGCCAGCGAGGTGTTGTCGCGCACCTCCATCAGCACCACCTCGCCCTTGTACAGGGGCTGGCGCGGCTCCTGCGAGCCGCCGCGCACGGGGTAGGCCACCGACCACACGGAAAAGCGCTGCCCTTCGCGGGCGTTCATGTTGCCGCCAAGGCTCAGTACCACCCGCGACAGGGGCAGGGTTTCCAGCACCCGGCCCCCTTCGGCGAGAATGCGCGAAAAGCCCATCACCGGCACGCCGGGGGCGGCATCGCCCCCCTTGCCGTCACCCTCCCCGGCGGACGGGACGGACAGGCCAGACGGGGCGGCGGCCTCCACGGCCACGGCGGCGGCCAGGCGGGCCTTGCGCAGCAGCACCCGGGCCTGCTCGCCATGGTCGCGGGCAAAGGCCGCGCCTTCCATGTCCTGCGGGTAGACGGCGAATCCGGCGGAAACGGCCACCCCCACCGGCTCGTCGGTGAGCCCGCAGGTGATGGTCACCCCGCGCAGGCGGCGCACCATGTCCACGGCCAGCTTGCGGCAGCCGCCGGACGTGCCCGCGGGCACGAACAGGGCGAATTCGAAGTCGCCGGTGCGGGCGGCCAGGGCCTGTTCCGGCGCGGCGCGGCGCAGTTCCTCGGCCAGCGCGGCGATGAGCCGGTCGGCAAAGACGTAGCCGTGGTCGCGTGCCACCTCGCGCAGGCTGCCCAGGCGCACGGCGATGACGCCCATGCTGGCCCGGTGCCCGGCGGCCAGGTCGCACTTGCCCTCCGACGCGGTGGAAAAGCAGTCACGGATGCAGTCCACCTCGCGCGCTATGGCGTCCAGCAGGTGCTGGCGGGTGGCCAACCCCGTCACCGGGTCGGTCAGGCTGGCCTTGTACAGTTGCAGGTTTTCCAGGCACAGCCCGGCCAGGCCCGGCAGCACCGGCGACAGCGCGCGCGCCGTGCGCGCGGGCACGCCGCGCGCCACGAACACGCCCAACTGCTGGCCCTGATGCATCAGGGGCACCAGCAGCTTGCGCTCCTGCGGCAGCCACAGCGGTTCCGGGCCGCTGGCGGCACGGGGAAAATACAGGCTGTACGCCTTGAAGGGCAGCACGCGGGCCATGGCATCGCGCAGACGGTGTTCGAAGGCGATCAGGTCGCGCCGGGTAAGTGGAACCTGCCACATTGGCAGGGTCGGATTTACAGGCCGTGCAGGCGGACAGGCGGGGTCGGCAGGCACGGAAGGCCGGGAACTGTCGGACGCGGCGGCGCCGGGTGCTGTGGGCTGCTTCATGGGTATGGCTTATACCGTTTTTCCGCACCGTTGGAAAGGCGTGCGGCATTGCGCGCGGCGCGTTGCGCCCAGGTCGGAGACGGGTCGTCGCAGCCCGGCGCACCGGGGAAAGGTTGAACCGTCTGGTGGCTTGGGCTATGGTTCTGATCGTCTGGTCAGGCCAGACAGGTCAGGCCAGTCTGGCGTGTCCCGCCCGCCGTGTCCGGATTCCGCATTCCGGGCGGAACTCCAAACGCAGTTGCCCGGAACATACCCGGAACGCACCCGGAATACACCCCAAATCCCCCCCCCGATACCCTCATGACAGACCCTAATGTTTCCGATGCATCCCGCGTCGTGCTCGACGCCCTGCACCAGCGGCGCAGCATCCGTCGCTTCACCGGAGAGCCGGTCACCCGCGACGAGATCGTGGCCATGCTGGACGCGGCCCGCTGGGCTCCCAGCGGCCTGAACAACCAGCCGTGGCGCTTTCTGGTGGTGCAACCCGGCGACCCCCGTCAGGAGGCGCTGGCGGGCTGCACCAAATACGCCCGCATCGTGCGCGACGCCGGGGTGCTGGTGGCCGTGTTCCTCGACCGCGAGACCTGCTACCACCCCATGAAGGACCATCAGGGCGCGGGCGCCTGCATCCAGAACCTGCTGCTGGCCGCCCATGCCCTGGGCCTTGGCGCGGTGTGGCTGGGCGAGATCGTCAACCAGGCGGAGCAGGTGGAGCAGGCCCTGGGCCTGCCCGCCGGACGGTATGAATTCATGGCCCTCATCGCGGCCGGGCGCCCTGCCCAGCGCGGCTCGTCCGACCGCGTCCCCCTTGAAAATCTGCTGCTGGAGGCCCTGTGAGTTCTGTAAGGCCGCGTATTTCCACCTTTCCCATGGGGCCGCTGGAGACCAACGGCTACCTCGTGCACCTGAACGGGGCCGCCGTGGCCGTGGACCCGGGCGGCACGCCGCGCCCCATGCTCCAGTACGCGGAAAAGAACGGGCTTGCGCTCACGCACATCCTGATCACCCACCTGCACTTCGACCACATCTACGGCGTGGCGGCCCTGGTGGAAGCCTCCGGCGCGCCGGTGCTGGCGAGCGCGGCCGACGCCTTCCTGATGGAGACGGAACTGGGCAGGGGCGGGGCCTTCGGCTTTCCGCGCGTGACGCCGTTCAGCTACCAGCCGGTGGAGGAAGGCGATCTGGACCTGGGCGCCATCGCCTGTCGCGCCCTGACCACGCCGGGCCATACACCGGGCAGCCTGTCGTTCCACTTTCCGCAGGTGGGCGCGGTGATCGTGGGCGACCTGCTGTTCCATCGGTCCATCGGTCGCACGGACTTTCCCGGCGGCGACCTGGACGCCCTGCGCCGCTCGGTGGTGCAGAAGATTTTCACCCTGCCCGACGACACCGTGGTCTACCCCGGTCACGGGCCGGAAACCACCGTGGGTTCCGAAAAATTGAACAACCCGTACTTCACGGAATTTTCCCTGTAGCCTTTACGCACAGGCTGTTATATGCGGAGCCCATGGACATGTCGGAACCGCTGCTCGTAGATTTGCGCGCCACCTGCTGAGGGGTGGGCATGGAGGTAGGTTGGTACCTCCGTTTCAAGCCGGATGCGGCCCTGGTGTTTCTGGTGGGCCACGGATCCGTGGACGCGGCGCTGGGTGCGCTGCATACGGTTTCCGGCTGGGTGGCCGACGTCACCCGGCACGAGGACCATGCGGAGATCCGCTTCCGGCGGGGCACGCCGGGCGTTCACGATGCACGGTAGCACGGGACGGACGTGCCGGGTGTGTCGGGCGTGCCGGGTGTGCCGGGCGTGCCGGGTGTGCCGGGTGTGTCGGGCGTGCCGGCTGTGCCTGACGGGCCTGAAGCCGAACGTGCCTGATGGGCCTGATGGGCCTGATGAGCCCGACGGACCTGACAGGCCCGGCGGGCCGACGGAGCCAAACGATGCCGGTGGGGGGCGCCACACCGGGGGGCACGGCAAGGAGTAGCCATGAACGCAAGCATCATTCCTGCCCGGGCGTTGTCATGCAGCCCGCGCGCCAACGGCAACAGCGACAAGCTGGCCGCCCTGTTCGCGCGCGGATTCGCCGAGGCTGGCGGCAACATAGAGGTCACGCTGATGCGCCAGTACGAGGTGCGCCCCTGCGTGTCCTGCTACCGCTGCCAGCACGATCCCAACGGCTGGTGCTTCCTGGAGGGCACCGACCGCAGCGCGCCGCTGTTCTCCATGCTGCACGAGGCCCCCGCGCTGTTCTTTGCCGCGCCGGTGTTCTTCTACCACCTGCCCGCCATGTTCAAGGCGTTCATCGACCGGGGGCAGTCGTACTGGCTGCGGCGCGAGGCGGGCGACCCCCTGCTGCTGTCCCTGCCGCGCCGCACGGCCTGGGTGGCCCTGGTGGCCGGGCGCAAGAAGGGCGAACACATCTTTGACGGCAGCCTGCTGACGTTGCGCTACTTCCTGGCGGCGTTCAACATCACCCTGGCCGAGCCGCTGCTGCTGGCGGGCTATGATGGTCCGGACGACATCGCCAATGATCCGGCAACCTGCGCGCGGGTGCTGGAATACGGCGGCAACGCCGCGCGGGCCATGTTCGACGGTCAGGCCATGGCCGTGAACCTGTAGCCGGTGCATTCCCTGCGAGCACGCCTTGCGGCGTGGGCGCGCGCCTGCGGTCTGGCGGAAGTGCGCTGCGCCGCCTGCGGCAGGCCGTGTGAAGGGCATGCCGCAACGCCTTGCGCTGCGCCGTGCGGCGGGCAATCCACCGCATCGTCCGCCCCGGCGGCATCCCCTTCCCATGCCCCGCCACTGTGCCCGGCCTGCACCGTGGCCCTTGCGCCGCGCCGGGGCGGCATCTGCCCGCGCTGCGGCGCGCCGCACGCCCTCGCCACCCTGCCGGATTCCCCCTGCGGCCATTGCCTGACGTCCCCGCCGCCCTGGGCCGCCTTTCGCATGCACGGCCTGTACGAAGGCACCCTGCGCCATCTGGTGCTGCGCGTGAAATTTGCCGAGGACCATGCCGCCGCGCGCGTGCTGGGCGGCTTGCTGGCCACGGCCTGCCACGGCCTGCCCCGGCCCGACGGGGTGGTGCCGGTGCCGCTGCATCCGGAACGCCTGCGCCGCAGGGGCTGCAACCAGTGCCTGGAGCTTGCCCGGCTGCCCGCCGCCGCTCTGGGCGCGCCGCTGCGCCCCGGCTGGCTGGCCCGCGTGGTGCCCACCCGCCCGCAGACCGGGCTTTCACGCCAGGAACGCCGCCGCAACCTGCGCGGGGCCTTCGCCGCGCATCCGGACGTGCGCGGCAGGCGCATCCTGCTGGTGGACGACATCTGCACCACCGGCACCACGCTGGCCCGCGCCGTGGACTGCCTGTTGCGGGCCGGTGCCGTGGCCGTGGACTGCGCCGTGGCGGCGCGTACGCCCGCCCATCCCGCACACGCCGCTCGGCGCGGATAGTCGCCGCCGGTCGCCTTCTTCCCGCCTTTTCCTGCCGTTCCTTCCACGGGTACCCATGCCCGCGCACCGGCCCCGCCCGTGCGCGGCAAGCGCAAGGAGCACACAATGGAAACGACAGCCAGAAACGCCATCGTCACCGGCGGGTCGCGCGGCATAGGCCGAGCCATCGCCCTGCGTCTGGCGCAGGACGGATTCTGCGTGGTGGTCAACTACGCCAGCAACGCCCCCGCCGCCCTCGAGGTGGTGGACGCCATCGCCAGGACGGGCGGGCAGGCCGTGGCCGTGCCCGGCGACGTGGGCGAAACGGGCGACGTGGAGGGCCTGTTCGCCGCCGCGCACGATGCCTTCGGCCAGGTGGGCGTGGTGGTGAACAGCGCGGGCATCATGCCCATGCTGCCCATTGCCGGGGGCGACACCGCCGCCTTCGAAAAGGTGCTGCGCACCAATCTGACAGGCACCTTCAACGTGCTGTCCCGGGCGGCCAACGCGCTGACGGCGGGCGGGCGCATCATCGCCCTGTCCACCAGCGTCATCGCCAAGTCCTTTCCCGGCTACGGACCGTACATCGCCAGCAAGGCGGGGGTGGAAGGGCTGGTGCGGGTGCTGGCCAACGAACTGCGGGGGCGGTCCATCACCGTCAATGCCGTGGCGCCCGGCCCGGTGGCCACGGACCTGTTCCTGAACGGCAAGACCGAAGAGCAGATCGCCGCCATCGGCAAGCTGGCCCCGTTGGAGCGGCTGGGCACGCCGGAAGAGATCGCCGGCGTGGTGTCCTTTCTGGCCGGGCCGGAAGGCGGCTGGGTCAACGCCCAGGTGGTGCGGGTGAACGGCGGTTTCGCCTGATTCCCTGACGCATCCGGACCACATCTCCGGCACGGGGGGGGCGGGTGTGCAGGCCGGGCGGCCAGCCCCCCGGCCTTTGTGCGCTTTTGATGGTGACACGACATTCTGTTTCGTGTAACGAAGCATTTCATATTTCATGCTTCGTATCCGCGTACGCATATCAACAGGAAAGGAGTATTCCATGCAGCTTCGCAGGCTTGCCGGCGCGCTGGCGCTGGTGCTCGTCACCGCGGCCCCGGCCCTTGCCCACTTCGGCATGATCATTCCCGACGCCCCGGTGGCCACCGCCGCCAAGCGTTCCACCACAGTCACCCTGTCGTTCTCCCATCCTTTCGAGGGGCACGGCATGAACATGGAACGTCCCCAGGCCTTCGGCGTGGTGCGGGTGGACGGCGGCAAGACCGAGCGCACCGACCTGCTGGCCTCGCTGAAGGAAACCAAGGTCATGGGCAAGGCCGCCTGGAAGACCGATTTCACCTTTCCCAGGCCCGGCGTGTACATGTTCACCATGGAGCCCAAGCTGTACTGGGAACCGGAAGAAGACTGCTACATCCAGCACCTGACCAAGGTGGTGGTGCCCGCCTTCGGCAACGAGGACGGCTGGGACACCCCGGCGGGGCTGAAGTTCGAGATCATTCCCCTTACCCGTCCCTTTGGGAATTACGCGGGCGGCGTGTTCACCGGCGTGGCCATGCTGGACGGCAAGCCCGCCCCCGGCGTGGACGTGGAAGTGGAATACTACAACGCCCAGGGCAAGTATGCCGCGCCCACCGAGTTCCACGTGACCCAGGTGGTCAAGACCGACGCCAACGGCGTGTTCACTGTGGCCTGCCCGCTGCCCGGCTGGTGGGGCTTTGCCGCGCTGACCACCGCGCCCGAGCAGGTCAAGGGGCCCGACGGCGCCATGAAGGACGTGGAAATCGGCGCGGTGCTCTGGACACGCTTCGACGCCTTCAAGCCCGCAAAATAGTGTGCGGCTGGCACGCCAGCCGACTGCGCGCCGTACTATCCGCCCGGCTCCGGCTTGTGCCGGGGCCGGGCGTTGCCGCATCCGCAGATTGGCGCAACCGTGCGGCAAAGAGGCATTACGTAGTCCATGCAGTGGGTAGGGCGCGTGATTGGTTGCCGCATGACGACTTGCATTCCACGGGCGAAGCCTTATGATTGCCAGAACGCCACCGGCGCGGCCTTCACGGCGCACCGGCCAGCGTCAGAACCGGTCCGGAGGCCTTCCATGCGCGTGCTCATCGTCGAGGACGACTTTACCAGCCGCAAGTACCTGCAAACCATCCTGTCGCCTTACGGGGCCTGCGACATAGCCGTCAGCGGTGTCGAGGCGGTGGAGGCATTCGCGACCGCGTTGAACGCGCAGCAGCCGTACGACCTTGTCTGTCTGGACATCATGCTGCCCGAAATGGATGGACAGGAGGCCCTGCGGCGCATCCGCGCCATGGAGCGCGAGCGCGGGGTGGCCCCCGCCGACGAGGTGCCCGTGGTCATGACCACCGCTCTCGACGACCCGCGCAACGTGGTGGAGGCCTACTACAAGGGCGGGGCCACGTCGTACGTGCCCAAGCCCATCGACCGTCAACTGTTTGTGCAGATGTTGAAGGGGCTTGGCGTCATCCGCTAGGATTTTTCCGGGATTTTTCCCGCATCTGCCCGGCGCTCCCGGCCCGCAGCCGCAGCGCCGCCCCGTCGCATGCCGCCGTTTCGATGGTGGACCGACGCCGCACCGACACCCCCGTCGTTGCACCGGCCCGATATCCTGCGGGCCGCAACTGATGCGGTATGCCGGTGGGCACAGCCCGCCAGTCTACCCCGACTTCGACCAACCGCACGCAACCATCGGGAGTACCCATGACCCGTACCCGGATTATTGCCTGTTGCCTGGCCGTGGCCGTGGCCTTTTGCCTGAGCATGACCGACCTTGCCGACGCCAAGCGCCTCGGCGGGGGCAAGTCGTTCGGCGGCAGCCCCAGTTACCAGCGCAGCTTTACCCCCAGCCAGCCTTCGCCTTCCTCGCCCGCAGGGCCCAATCTCAACCGGCAACAGCAGACCCAGCAGCCCGGCCCCGCCACGCCGCAGCAGGCCCCGCGCTCCCGCTTCGGCGGGTTCGGCGGCATTCTGGGCGGCATGCTGGCGGGCAGCCTGATCGGCTCGCTGCTGTTCGGCGGCGGCTTCGGCGGCGTGGGCATGATGGACATGCTGCTGCTGGCGCTGGTGGCCTTCATGGCGCTGAAGTTCTTTGCCGCACGGCGCGGCAGCGCCCCGGCCCCGGCCTCCGCTTCCGGCCAGCCCGGCGGCATGCGCCGCGAGGCCGACTACGGCGCCCAATCCGGCTCCGGTGCCGGGTGGGATGCCCTGCGCAATGCCCCGGCGACCGCCGCCGATGCGCAGCCCGCGTCGCCCGGCATTCCCGAGGGATTCGACACGGAAGAATTCCTGCGCGGGGCCAAGCTGGCCTACAACCGTCTGCAAACCTCGTGGGACCGGCGCGACCTGGACGACATCGCCCAGTTCACCACCCCCGAGATACTCAAGGATATCACCCAGCAGGCCCAGGAAGATCCCGGCCCCTCGCGCACCGAGGTGCTGTACTGCAATGCCAGCGTGCTCTCCGTCACCGAAGAGAAGGACCGCAGCGTGGCCACGGTGTTCTTCGACGTGCTGATGCGCGAGGACGCCCAGGCCGATGCGCCCAGCCAGGTGCGCGAGGTGTGGCACTTCGTGCGCACCGGCAACGAGATGTGGCGGTTGGACGGCATCCAGCAGGTGGAAATGT
Organism: Nitratidesulfovibrio sp. SRB-5; assembly: GCF_019931275.1. Lineage (NCBI taxonomy): Bacteria > Pseudomonadati > Thermodesulfobacteriota > Desulfovibrionia > Desulfovibrionales > Desulfovibrionaceae > Nitratidesulfovibrio > Nitratidesulfovibrio sp. SRB-5. The sequence continues at coordinate 794,965 of NZ_JAIOTY010000001.1, forward strand.
AGCATCGCACCTGATGTCTGGCGGCGGGGATGCTGCCGGGCGTCGAGTGCGCCGCATGACGTTGAAGGGGCGGTTTCCCGTGGTGAACCCACGGGAAACCGCCCCGTTCCGTTTGTTCCGCACCATGCTGTAGCAGCGGTGCGTTGTGACCGGCGCACCGGACAGTTGCCGGAAGGCGACCGCGTTATTTCCCCGCCAGCCGCCGCAGTTCGTCCCGCACCGCCTGGGCATGCCCGTCCACCTTCACCGGCGACCACACCGCCCGCACCGTGCCGTCCGGCCCGATGAGAAAGGTGGAGCGCACGATGCCGGTCACCGCCTTGCCGTACATCATCTTGGTGCCGAAAGCGCCATAGGCCTTGGCCACCGCGCGGTCCGGGTCGCTCAGCAGGGCCACGTCCAGGTCCTGTTTCAGCGTGAAGTTGCCGATGGCTTTCGGAGAGTCGGGGCTTACCCCCACCACTGCCGCGCCCGCCGCCGCGAAGTCGGGCAGCATGCAGGTGAAGTCGCGCGCCTCGCGGGTGCAGCCGGGGGTGCTGGCCTTGGGGTAGAAGTAGAGCACCAGCCATGTTCCGGCAAAGTCGGACAGGCCGCGCGACGCGCCGGATGCGTCCGCCAGCCGGAAGTCGGGGGCCGCCTTGCCCGACAGCGAGGCGGCGGTGATCAGTTCGCTCATGGGGATATGCTCCGTGGTCTGGTGTTCGTGACTTGTGGGGAAGGGGAGGGCAACCGGGTGCCATTCGGTGTTTCGGGGCCATGCACGTGGCGCATCGGCAGCTTGCCGGTGCCTTTCCGTGGCGCGGCCCGCCTGGCGTCCCCCGTCCTGCGCCCGGCTTTGCCTGCGGTCGCGACGCCGCCCGGAATACGCCCCACCACGAGGGGATAGCGTGTTCCGGGCGGCTGCCGGTTTTGCTATTGCTTCTGGCCCGGCAACAGGCCCTTGATGGCCCCGCCGATGCCCTTTACCGCCTCGCCGCCCTTTTCCACCGGGGCCTGGATGACGCCGCCAGCGCCTTCAAGGGTGTTCATCAGCATCTTGGCCGGGTCCACCCCGTAGCTGGGCGAATCCAGCGCGCCGCTGATCTTGATGGGTATCTTGGGCAGGCCGGTGACGTCGAGCGTGGCGGCGTAGTCCACCACGTTGCGGCCAAGGTCGGCCGTGCCCGCGCCCGTGGCGCCGATGCCCGGCGAAACGAACTTGAGGTCCTTGTTGCTGACCACGCCCTTGTCGGCGCGGACGGACGCGGTAAGGCTGTCGAACTTCTGGCCCGACGCCCCGGCCCGCTTGGATTCCGCGCCCTTGATGCCTTCGGGGATGATCTGGAAGCCGTGGATGGTGCCCTGGGTCATGGCCAGCGATGCCGTGCCCGCCAGGGTATGCTTGGCGGCGTTCCAGTCGTCGCCGGTGGCGGTGAGGTCGGTCTTCACGTCGGTGCGGGCCGACAGGTGCCGCTTGCCCAGCGCGGCCTGTTGCAGTTCGCCCACCTCCACCCCCTTCACGGTGGTGACGATGCGCGACTTTGTCGCCTCGGCGCGGGTGTCGGCGGTGATGTCGCCGTTCACCGAGCCGCCGCCCAGGTTCAGTTGCAGCGGGTTGATGCGCACCAGCCCCTTGTCGGCCACCAGGCGCACCAGCACGTTGGTCATGGGCACCTTGGAGGCCACCAGCCGTCCGGCCTTGAAGGTGACATCCGCATCGATGGTGCGCAGGCTCTTCTTGGCCTCTGCGGTGCCGTCCTGCGGTGCCGCCTTGCCGTCCTTGCCGTCCTTGCCGCCCTTGCCGGTGGTCGGGGCCGCGCCCTTTTCGGTCGCCTTGCCCTTGTCCCCTTCCGGCGGCAGGTAGCGGTCCACGTCGATGGCGTCCAGCGTCAGTTCCGCCCGGATCACCTGCACCGCGCCCGGCACGGCGGATGCCTTGCCCTGAATGGCTGTGTCGTCCAGCTTGCCGGTGATGGACCGCACGTCCACCTTGGCGGGCGCGGCCTGCACATCCAGCTTAAGGTCCAGCGCGTCCAGCACCTTGGGGTCGGCGGTGCGCACCGGGGTGCCCAGCGATTCCAGCGCCTTGCGCGGCGAACCGGCCAGGGTGACCAGCCCCTCGAACGACTGCGCACCGAGCGCGGCGGTGCCGTTGGCGCCCACCTTCAGGGTGGGGGTGGACAGCGACAGCCGGGCGATGTCCACGCGCTGCGGCACGGTGTGCACGGTCAGGTCGCCCGCCAGTTCCACCTTGCCGATTCCGGCGGGCACCACGCCGCCCTTGGAGGTAAGGGTGATGGTCAGGCCGTCGATGCGCAGCACCGAGCCGTCCAGATCGGACTGCACCCTGGCGGCGAGGGCAAGGTCCGCGTCGATGTCCGGCTTCTGGCCGGACATGGCTACGGCAAGCCTGATGTCGGCGGGGTCGCCGCCGGGGGCCAGGCCGTTGACGTTGACGTTCAGGTCGCGGGCGCGGAACTGCTGCCCGGTGCCCAGGTCGCGGAAGGACAGCGAGGCGCCCTTAACGGACAGGGTGTCCACGGCCACGGCCAAGGGCGCGCCGCCGGAGGCCGATGGCTGCGCAGGCTGCGCGGACTGGGGGGAGGGGGCCGCAGGGGCCGCCGGGGTCTGGCCGGGCTTGGCGAAGTCCCAGTTGGTGCGGCCATCGGCGGCGCGCACCAGGTTCAGGTACAGCCCGTCCAGCATCAGCTCCGCCACCTCCACCCGCTTGGACAGCAGGGGCATGAAGGCCACGCGCAGCCCGCCGCCCTTGATGCTCAGGAAGATGTCATCATCTCCCGGTGCGGCGGACGGGGCGCCAGCCTTGGGGAAGTCCGGCGGATTGCCGAGGTGCATGGGGCCGAAGGCCACCCCCAGCCACGGGAAGAAGGACAGCGAAAGGTCGCCGTCGAAGACCAGTTCGCGGCCCGTGGCAGAGCGCGCGGCGTCCGCGATGCGGCCCTTGTAGTCGTTGGGATTGATGGTGGCCACCACGATGGCGATGGCCGCGGCGGCAAGGATGACCAGGGCGCCGATGGCGGCGGCCACGAGTTTGAACGTTCTGTTCATGGCGGTGCTCCCGGGTTGGGGTTGCCGAAGGGACGGCGGCACGGGCCGGAGCGCGTTGAACAGCGGCAAGACGGAGAAGCCCGAGCCTTCCCTGAAGATAACCCACCGGGGATGTTGGGGCAAGGCGTGAGAACGAATTGTGACGGAGCCGCGCGGAAAGTGGGCTGCACGGAGCCGCGCGGATGGCTGCATGCGTGGTCGCCATCTGGTTGCGCGGATGGCCGCCATCTGGTTGCGCGGATGGCCGCCATCCGGCAGGGCGGGGTGCCTTCCTCGCGGCGAGGGGCGGGACCGCTCTGGCGGAGCGGTGCGATTCGCGCTAGACCTTGGCCCATGACTTCCGACACCCGCACCGAATCCCGCCTCCGCGCCCCCCGCACTCCGGCCCTGATGGTGCAGGGCACCTGCTCCAACGCGGGCAAGAGCATCCTTGCCGCCGCGTTCTGCCGCATCTTCTTGCAGGACGGGCTGCGCGTTGCCCCGTTCAAGGCGCAGAACATGGCGCTCAATTCCTGCGTCACCCCCGACGGGCTGGAAATGGGCCGCGCGCAGGCGGTGCAGGCGGCGGCCTGCCGCCTGGACCCGGACGTGCGCATGAACCCGGTGCTGCTGAAGCCCTGTTCCGACGTGGGCTCGCAGGTCATCGTCATGGGGCGGCCCGTGGGCGTCATGCGGGTGCGCCAGTACGTGGACTACAAGCCGCAGGCGCGCGATGCGGCCTTTGCCGCCTACGACAGCCTGGCGGCGGAACACGACGTGATGGTCATCGAGGGGGCGGGCAGCCCGGCGGAAATCAACCTGAAGGCCCACGACATCGTGAACATGGCCATGGCCCGCCATGCCGGGGCGCGGGTGCTGCTGGTGGGCGACATCGACCGGGGCGGGGTGTTCGCCGCGCTGGTGGGCACCATGGAATTGCTGGACGGCTGGGAGCGCGACCATGTGGCGGGCTACCTGCTGAACAAGTTCAGGGGCGACGCCAGCCTGCTCGACCCGGCGCTGGACTTCATGAAGCAGCGCACCGGGCGCCCCGTGCTGGGCGTGGTGCCGTACCTGCGCGACCTGGGCCTGCCGGAAGAGGATTCCGTCACCTTCAAGGAAGGGCTGCCCGGCCTGCGGGACGGAACTCTGGAGGACGCGGGGCCCGATGCGTCGGGGTACGGATTGGGCCTCGTACTGGACATCGTGCTGGTGGACCTGCCGCACATCAGCAATTTTACCGACGTGGACGCCCTGCGCGGCGAACCGGACGTGCGGCTGCGCGTGGCCCGCACCCCGGCGGAACTGGCGGCCCCGGACGGCAGGATGCCCGACGCGGTGATCCTGCCCGGCAGCAAGAACACCACCGGCGACCTGCGGACGCTGCGCGCCACGGGCATGGCCGATGCGCTGGCCAGCCTTGCGCGCGACCCGGACGGGCCGATGGTGGCGGGCATCTGCGCCGGGTTGCAGATGCTGGGCCTGTGCGTGGCCGACCCGCTGGGGCTGGAGGGCGGCGGCAGCGAGCAGGGGCTGGGCCTGTTGCCGGTGCGCACCGAGTTGGCGGCGGAAAAGACCCTGCGCCGCATGGCGGGGGTGCATCCGCGCAGCGGCCTGCCGGTGGCGGGCTACGAGATTCGCCACGGCGTCACCGTGGCCGAGGGATCAGGCGGAGACGGCCTGGACTTTGTGGATTCCGTGGACGCCGGGGGTGGCGGCTGCGCCGGTGCCGACGCGGCGTTCCCCTTTCTGCTGCGCGAGGATGGCGGCCCGCTGGGCTGGGGCACCCACGGGGGGCGGGTGTGGGGCACCTCGCTGCACGGGGTGTTCGACGCCGACGGCTTTCGCAGGCATTTTCTGGACGGGCTGCGCATGCGCCGGGGAATGGCCCCGCTGGGCCGCGTGATGGCCCCCTATTCGCTGGACCCGGCGCTGGACCGGCTGGCCGACGCCGTGCGCGCCGCCGTGGACATGGACGCCATTTACGATATGCTGAACCTGCGGCCAGACAGGATGTAGGCGCGCTTGCGGGCGCACGCGGGGCGGCGGTCCTGCCGCCGGAGACGCCGGAAAGGGGAACGTGATGCATATTGACGGGAAGAGGCGGGGAGTGCCGGTGCATCTTCCGGTGTTGCTGGCATGTTTGCTGGCGGTGTTGCCGGTCCGTTTCGCAGTGGCTGCCGGAGATGATGTCCTTCGGGCGGCGGCTGTTGCCGAAGCCATGCCGTCGTCCGTGACCGATGCGGTCGCGCCAGCCGATTCCGCGCCAGCCGATTCCGCGCCAGCCGGGCCAGCGGCAAGCGCCCCTGCGGCATCCGGGTTCCCGCCGTCCTCCCCCGTTGCCTCCGTTTCCTCCACCTCCGTGGCCCCGGCCATGGGGCACATGCCGAATTTCGGCGACCAGCCCGCCACCGAAGGCTCCGGGGCACTGTACGCAGAGGCGGTACGCGTGCTTTCGCAGGTGCGCAGCACCCGCTATACCGGCAGCTTTGTGGTGGACGAGGATACGGGCCGCTTCGAACTGAACTGCTCCGGCTTCCTGTCGCTGCTGCTGTACGAGGTGAACCCCTCGGCGCTGGCCACCGTGGACCGCAGCGGCAAGCACTACCGCCCACGGGCGGAGGACTTTCACCGCAGCATCCTACGCGCCGGACCCAAGGGCGACGGTACGGGCTGGCTGCGGCTGGAACGGGTTTCCGACCTGCGCCCCGGCGACGTGGTGGCCTGGCTGCGCCCCGCCGAGCGCAGCGCCAGTTCCGCCACCGGGCATGTGATGGTGGCGCTGGCCAGCCCGCGCCTGAATCCGGCCCGGCCCGGCGAGGTGCTGCTGCCCGTGGCCGACTGTACCCTGAGCCCGCACGGCGACCTTGCCGCCATGCAGGGGGTGGGCAGCCCCGAATCGGAGGCCGCCCGGGCCGCGCCGCCGAACGATGCATCGGCTGCGGAGCCCGTTGCGGGGCAGGCGCGAGAACAGGCGCCGACGCACGCGCCGGGACAAACCCCCGAACAGATACTGACACCCGGGCCCGGTTTCTCCCTGGGGCAGCCCCGGCCACCGCAGGTGGAGGCGCCCTCGGCCATCGCCCCCGGCCTGGAACGTGGCAGCGCCGCATGGCTGGCCGCGCTGCCACGGGACACGCGCGAGCCGGGCATCGGCGGCGTGGGCAGCGGGGTCATCGGCCTTGCCGCCGACGCCACCGGCCATCCCGTGGCCTACTGGTGGCGGGGCGGAGTTTCACGCCACCGGCTGGTGACCTCCATCATGCTGGGGCGGCTGGAATAGCCGGGACAGACGCAGCCCGAGGGTGCCCGGCGCCCACCCGGCGTCCTCATGCCCCCGGCGTTTCGGAACATGCAGCCACGCGCCGCGACTTTCCGGCGTCCCCCCCCACACGCCTTTCCGGCATATCCCGACGCTTCTCTCCGGGGCGCGGCCTTCCATCCTGGCGGACGTTTCGCACGGCGGCCCGCCGCACGGCCTCAATTCCGCAACGTACGGCCCGGCAGGGTACGGGACAGATCCCGCCCTGCCGGGCCGTGTGCGTTTGCCCGGTCCTGCGCCCGGCATTATCCGGGCGTCTGCACCGTTACCTCGCCAGTTCGTCGGCCTTCTTGCGCAGGTAGTCGCCAAGGTCGTTCATGGCCGCCTTGGCCTTGAACAGGTTGAGGTGCAGCGCATCGGTAAAGCCGAGCACGTTGGCCCCTTCCTTCAGCGGGGTGGACGACTGGCCGAGGGTGGTGTGTTTCAGGCGACCGCCCTCCACCACGAACACCGTGGTATCCACCATGTTGCCCAGGAATTCCTTTTTCACGTCCACGGTCAGCACCACGTTGTTGCCTTTCAGCTCGCGCTTGGTGATGTCGCCCATCACCGATTCGCCAAGGTAGATATTTTCGTCCTTGATGTCGGGCACGGCGTCGAACACCACCCGGTAGTCGTTTTCGAACAGGCCGAGCACTGCATGGGCGGTGGTGGCCGCGCCCGGCAACAGCAGCAGGGCAAGGAGAAGGACAAGGATGCGCATGGAAACCTCCCGTACTGGCGGATGATGGCGAATGATGCCGTTCACACTGGATGTCGGCCGATGCCTGCCGGTGCCGGGGATGCGGCACGGCAGGCGCGCGTGCGTCCACGGGTTCTGTCCCGGAGTGGTTTTCAGCATACACCCCGGCGCGCCTCGTGGGCAACCGTGCGGGCATCGGAGTGCACCTGCCCCGCGCGCAGGCTCGATCAGGCATGCCCGCCGCTCCTGCCGCCACGAAATTTCCAACGGGGTATCCGCGCCGTATGCGGTCTGCTATGCACGGGGGTGATCAGGTGGTGTGCGGATGGGCGCCCCGCATGGTGCGGGGGCTGATTGTGCCTGGCCAATTCCGACTGGCGGGAACCGGCCAGACCCGCTGCGCCGCCAAGCCCAGCGCGAGGAGGTGCGCCATGGCGGATTTTGCACCGGAACTGGCGAAGCTTGATGGCATCGAAGGCGTGTACGACAACGACCCGGACGACGCGGGCGGGGAGACCTGCTTCGGCATTGCCCGTGCCTCTCACCCGGGGTGGGAAGGCTGGCCGCTGGTGGATGCGGCCAGGAACAAGCCCGGGTTCCCCGATATCCTGGAACATGACCCCGGCGTGCTGGCGGCGCGGGCGGCCTTCTACAAGGCGGAAAACTGGGACCGCTTTGCCTGCGACGAATGGGAGCAGGGGCTTGCGGGCGAGATTTTCGAGCAGGCGGTCAACCTGGGCAACGGGCGGGTTGCCGAACACCTGCAACGCGTGTGCAACGCCCTGAACCACAGGGGGCGCTACGGGGCGGACCTGCTGGTGGACGGGGCCTTCGGCAGCAACACCCTGGCCGCGCTGCGCAAGGTTGTGGCGGACAGGCGGTCGCGCGCCGTGCAGTACGGCATCAACGGGCTGCAATGCGCCCACTACGTGCAACTGGCGGAAAAGAACGCGCTCAAGCGCAAGTGGACCGGCGGCTGGCTGGCCAACCGGGGTGGCACCACGCCCTGACGCTGTGTGCCTTCGCGCAAGGCAGGGGCGGGCAGCACCCGCCCCGCCACGGCCTTGCCGTCCATGTCACGCGCCCTGCCGGGCGCGGGTACGCCCCGCGTTTGTGCGGGGGGCAGACTTTTTTTCGTGCCGAGGGTAAAACGTGGTGGCGCAACCCCGGCGGGCGCAACTGCCGCGCCGCCGTCGCCATTCACTACGGGAGGATACGCACATGGGCATCATCTGGTTTCTGCTGCTGGGCGCACTGGCGGGTTGGCTGGCCGCCAAACTGATGCAGGGGCGCGGCTTCGGCTTTCTGGGCAACATGGCCGTGGGCGTGGTGGGCGCGGTGCTGGGCGGATTCCTGTTCCGCATGGTGGGCGTGCACGGCGGCGGCATGATGGGATCGCTGGTCACCGCCGTGGTGGGGGCCATCGTGCTGCTGTTCCTGGTGAGCCTGGTGAAGCGGGGCTGACGTTCCGCACCGGATCGGATGCTTCGGGCGGCAGCCCTGCACGGCCCGTAGCGTGCGCAGAAACGCCCCCGGCGGATATCCGCCGGGGGCGTTGGTCAATCTAGTCGTGCCACTTCTTGGCCTTGCCGGGGGGCATGCCGCCCTTTTTCATCAGGCCGGGAGGGCCGCCGTGCGGGTGGCCCTTGTAGTAGCCGCGGTACAGGTCGTCGTCGAACTCCCTGTCGTAGGCGTCGTACAGCCGGTACCCGTAGCCGATGGACCGTGGGGAAACGCCGAAATAGCGGCATATTTCCGGCCAACCCATGCCAGACGCGCGCATGTCGCGCACCTGCATGCGGGGCGCCCTGGCGAACCGCGAGATGCGGTCCACGCGGGCCTCTTCCAGGCGGTATTCCTGCTCACGCCATCTGCGCTCGTAGCGGTAGGCGTCGTCGTAACGGCCCTGCCTGCTGATGCGGTCCAGCTTCTGCCGAGCGTAATCCGCCTCGCGGATGAGGTCGCTCAGCACGCCCAATGTCGTTCCAAGGTCTCTCAGCTCGTCGGCGCGCGCGGCGAGCGGAGCCGTCATGGCCAGGCAGAGCAGGAGTGCCGTCACTCTCGCAATGCGACCGATGATCATGATGCCTCCTTTGCGGGGCCAGTGCGGGCGCGGGATGCGCCCCGGTCCCGTCAATGGCGCCTCTGTACACCAACGCGCGGAAAGCGCAAGGCCTGCGCGATATGGCACGGAATGAAAGCGCCCGGGCGGCGTGTGGGGGCTGGGGGATATGGTGAGGCAGGGCTGAAGCGCACGGCAATCTTTTGCGTGTCGCCCCGTTTCTGGAAACGTTGTCGACGTCCCCTTGTCGGTGGATATTTCCGCAGCGACCAGGCGCACCGATGCAGCAGTCTTGCGGAATGATCTTTCCGTCACGCCCTGCGGCCTTCGTGGCGTGGCCGCAGGTTACTGCGCGGCGGGGTTCAGCAGCTGCTTTTCCAGCACGAATTCCACGCGGCGGTTCCTGGCCCGGTTTTCTTCCGTGGTGTTCGGGAACAGCGGGTTCATGTCCGCAAGGCCGGTGGCGGTGATGCGGTGCGGGGCTATGCCCATGTCCAGCAGGGTGCGCAGCACGTTGATGGCCCGCGAGGAGGACAGGTCCCAGTTGTCGCGAAAGCGCCCGCCGGACGGGGTGGGCGAACTGTCGGTGAAGCCGCGCACGTTGATGTCCTGGTCCGGATGGCGCACGAACAGGTCGTACATGTGCTGCAAGAGCTTGCGGCCCTCGGGCGTGATGGTGTCGCTGCCGGGTTCGAACAGCACCCCGGCGGGCATGTTCAGGGTGATCTTGCCGTCCTCGCTGCTGCCGGTCAGGATGTCGCTCATGCCGCGCGACTGCGCGAACAGGCGCACCTCCGCGAACAGCCTGTTCTGGGCTTCCACCAGTTGGCGGCGGTACAGCACCTCGTCAACCACGCTGCCCACCTTTTCGTCCTTCAGGCGCACGATGCGCGCGCCTTCCCCCACCCCCAGGGCCTGCTGCACCGAACTGATGGATTCGGAGAACGTGCCCTTTTCCACGGAGGACATGGAAAAGAGCAGCACGAAGCAGGCCAGCAGCAACAGGGAAAGGTCCGACGTGGTGATCAGCCAGATGGCATGGTCGTCACTGTCGGACTCCATGGCCTTCTTGCGTTCGTCCCTATCGAGCATAGCGGCGCTCCTTGGGTGCCAGGAACGAGGACAGCTTTTCGTAGACCAGGCGCGGGTTGTTGTTTTCGAGGATGCATTTGGCCCCCTCGAAGATGATTTCCAGCCGGTGCACCTCCAGCTGGGTGCGCGCGGCTAGCTTGCCCGCGATGGGCGTGAGGATGAGGTTGGAGAGCATGGCCCCGTAAAAGGTGCAAATCATGGCCACGGACATGGCCGGGCCGATGCTCTTGGGATTGTCGAGGTTGGCGAACATCTGCACGAGGCCAATCAGCGTGCCGGTAAGGCCCAATGAAGGGGCCAGCAGGCCCAGCCGCTTGAACACGTTCTGGGCCACCGAATGGCGCTTGCACAGCGAGGATATTTCGATCAGCAGCGAATCCTTGATCAATTCCGGCGCGGCATTGTCGGCGATGAGCATGCAGGCCTTCTTGAGCACGGCATCGTTGGTGTGCACGTGTTCCAGCGCCATGATGCCCTCGCGGCGGCTCAGTTCGGCTATGCGCACCATGGAGTTGACGACGTCGGCATCGGAAAATTCGCGCATCATCAAGGTTTTCGATGCGGCACGGAAGGCCTGCAACACCTGGTTGAGCGGAAAATTTATGCAGATTGCCGCCAGTGAGCCGCCAACGACGATCATGAAGGCGTGCAGGTCAACGAACAACCATATGGAGCCGCCACCCATGATGGCGCCGAAGACCATGGCAAGGCCGACGATGAGTCCGAAAAGGGTTGCGATGTCCATGCAGGATGTCCCGTGGATTCTGTATGCAATGTGTCGCCGGTATGGCGAAAATTTTGTGCGCCCGTGAATGTGTTTTTCGTGAGGCTGATGAGGCGCAGTGCCGGGAGCAAAAATGCGGTGGGCAAGGGCGAAGCGGGATGCAACGGCGGTATGACGTCTTCCTGCGGGGGCAGTGGGCCGCTGATTCCCGGACGTGCTGCCATATCTGGCACAGCATGGTGCAACGTATTCCTAAATGCAAGCATGGCGGATGGGGGCGCGAGCGGAACATGCTGTGCGGCAAGCGCTTTTTTTGTGCGCGCGGGATGCCGGGAGGAGGTGGTGCGACTGTGCGGCGCCGGAAAGCGTGCGGGGGCGCCCATCGGGGCTGGTCACCGGGGCTTGTCTTCCGGGGGGGGGGGAGTCAGGGGGCGAGGAGGGGGTGCCGTTCCTGATGGGGCAACAGCGGTCAAGGCCGGTCAACCGGGCGCAGGATGCGGCGCTGTCGTGGGCAATGGGAAGGGCCACGCTGGCGCGTGCCGTGGCGGGGTCCGGAATACGTTCCGGCGCCATGCGGCATCGCAGTGACAACGTGGCCCTCATCAGGCAGGGCTTCGCGGTGGCGAAGCCGCGAACCGGCGGGAATCTACCATTCGGCCAGGGGCGAAACCACCGGGCTGTTCACCACGGAATAGTCGCAGGACGAAAGCACCATGCTGTCGTCGGCGCGGACGATGCGCGAGGCCACGTAAATCTTTTCCTGCGGATTGCTGTGCCCGGAAACGCTGGAGCGAACCACCGCGTAGGTGCCGACAACCACGGTGGCGGCGTTGTGCATTCTGCTGATTTCTTTCACGTCGCGGCTCAGCATGAATTCCCCTTTGCCCTCCTGCACGAACAGTGAGTTCTGGCGCAGCTTCAGTTCCACCACATGGTAGCCCCGTTGCGAAAGCCGCGACCCCACGTGCTCCGCGATCATCCTGCCGAAGGTGGAGGATTCCGTCAGGTTGTTCACGTTGACGAAGCTGGCCACGATGATGGGCTGGTCCTTGGAAATAGGCAGGCGCAGGTTGGTGTCGAGCTTGTCGGCGATGGCGTAGCCCGCCTCGACGTAGTCGCTGCCCAGTTCATAGGGGGTGCTCCGCGCGTCGGTCGATTGCCGGGGCGCGCAGGCCGCCACAAGCAGGATGCAGGCCACGGCCAGCAGCACAAGCAGCGCGTGACCGGAACGGAAAGCGGAAATGAACGGTTTCATGCGGCCCCCCTACTTGTTGACGACCTGAAGTTGCCTGGTGGGCAGCACGGTCGGCGCCTCCCACGGAACCTGACGTTCCCAGTATTGTCCCTTCTCGGCCTTGTCGATGTAGTAGACGGCCAGGAAGTTTCGGCGCAGTTGCCCGTTCTGTCTGGCAACCACGCCGATGACGAGTTCGGTGTCGGTGGTTTGCATGGCGCCCCATTGCATGCTGGCGTGGCTGGTCTCTACCGCAAGGCCGCTCAGTATCAGGATGGTGTCGAGGCTGTCGTGCCAGGTGGCGTCGTTGTGGGTGTAGTAGTGCGCACCTGCCATGCCCAACCCGGCCAGCAGCAGACCCGCACCGGGGAAGGGCGCGTTGCTGGGGCGCGGCCCGCGGTGTTCGACGATCTGGGTGCCCCAGTCCAGCACCATGGCGCCCTTGGGTGACGCGCTGACCGGCATGCCGCGCAGCATGGCCTCGTGCCGCATGAACTGCGAAAAGGCGCGCCCGAAGTCGGACCGGTCATCCTGCGCCACATGGACCGGGGTTCCCGGTTCCAGCTTCAGGCCGTCGAGCACCGTGGCGGCCAGCTCGCGCCAGTGTTCGGCGGCTTCCAACTGCTGCTGGGTGGAAAAGGCATGCCCCACCGGTTTGGGCACGCGGGCGCAACCCGCCATGATCAGGGCGAGGAACAACAGGGCGAACACTCTGGGCATGGGATCCTCCTGCGCGGTTTTTTCCCATGCATACCGTGTCTATATGTAAGGTCAATTTTTATTTTCGGGAAAGCTGGATGTGGCGAGAGGGGCAGGCGGGAGGGTACCAGCGGGCCGTGCGGGGCATTTGGCACGAGCCGTGTACGGATGCCAAATTCACGGCACAACGCGAAAAGGGTCACGGTTTGCACCGTGACCCTTTGTCGTCTGGCGGAGAGGGAGAGATTTGAACTCTCGATACAGGTTTTGCCCGTATACTCCCTTAGCAGGGGAGCGCCTTCGGCCGCTCGGCCACCTCTCCGTTGTCGCGCGGCACGCCGCGCGAGAAAGCGTGTGTACCCGGTTGGCGGGCGCGCTGTCAAGCGCGTGGCCCACTTTCGTGGGGCGGAAAGCGTGCCGGGGTGGCTTTGCCGCCACTCCGCCCCGTTCGTGAACGGGCAGCCGCTGCACAGCCCAGCCACCAGCCGCCATTCCCCCTGACCAACCGCAAAACCTTCGGCGATCTGCACCGCCCGTCGCCAGCATGCGGCAGGCAGCCGCCAACCACCCGCCGTTAACTGCGGTAGTCGGCGTTGCAGCTGATGTAGTCGTGCGTCAGGTCCGAGGCCAGCAGGCGGTAGCTGCCCGGCCCGTTGCCCAGCATGATGTTGACCACGATGTCGCGACCGGCCAGCGGTTCCTTGAGCAGCGCGTCGAAGTCGAGATTGGTGGGCTGACCGCCCCGGAACAGTTCCACCCCGCACAGGGACACGATGACCGCCGCCGGGTTGAAGGTGGCCCCGCTGCGGCCCAGCGCCGCCACGATGCGCCCCCAGTTGGCGTCGCGCCCGTACATGGCCGTCTTGACCAGTTGCGAATGGCCCACGGTGCGCGCGGCCAGTTCCGCGTCGGCGTCGTCGCGCGCGCCAGCCACGTTGATATGGATGACCTTGGTGGCGCCTTCGCCGTCCTTCACCAGCATGTAGGCCACGTCGCCCAGCACGCCGGTAAGCGCCGCGCCCAGCACGGCCAGGTCCGCGCCGCGCGCTGCCACGCCGGAAGCGCCGTTGGCCAGCCCGAACACCGTGTCGTTGGTGGAGGTGTCGCCGTCCACGGTCACGCGATTGAAGGTGGCGTCCACCGCATCGCGGAACAGGGCCTGCCAGGCGGCGGGCTCCACGTCGGCGTCGCACAGCACGGTGGCCAGCATGGTGGCCATGTTGGGGCAGATCATGCCCGCGCCCTTGGCCATGCCCACCAGAGTCACTGTGCCGCCGGAAAGCTCCACCGTGCGCGAGGCGAACTTGGGAAAGGCGTCGGTGGTCATGATGGCCTTGGCGAAATCTTCCGGGCCCTTCCTGCCAAGGTCTGCCGCAAGGGCGGGCACGGTGGCGGACCACTTGTCCATGGCCAGTTGCGCGCCGATGACCCCCGTGGACGCGGGCAGGATGTCCTGCGGCGCAAGGCCGGTGGCGGCGGCCACCAGTTCCAGCGTGGCGCGGCAGTTGGCGAGGCCCTCGTCGCCGGTGCAGGCGTTGGCCTGGCCGGAATTGATCAGCACCGCGCGGGCCTTGGGGGCGTGGGCCAGAATGTCGCGCGCCACCAGTACCGGAGCGGCCTGGAACAGGTTTTTGGTGAACACGGCGGCGGCCACGGCGGGGGTATCGCTGACCACCAGGGCCAGATCGTCCCGACCCGCCTTTCGGAACCCGGCGCCCGCAGTGGCAAAGCGGAAGCCCTTGGGAGCCGCGCAGGGGGCGGGGATTTCGCCGTTAGTGGTCGGGGACGTTGCCGGGGTGTCGTTGGTGGCCATACTGGCTCCGTGTTCGGCCCGATGGGCCGGTTGTCGGGTGCGTGGGGTGCCCGCAGGCGCATGGCGGCGGCACACGTGGTGCGTATTACGGGCAAGTTTCGGAAAAGTGAAGGGCGGAGCGGGTAATACCCGCTCCGGTCCATGACCGATGGCAAGCCCCGCAAACCGGGGCTTGCAAAGGCACGCCCGCACGATCGTTTGCAGGCGGCAGTGCATGCCACCTGCGCCCGTGCGGCGTCGTCGGGACAGTCGGAAGGCCCGTCTGCCCCAACGGGCAGGGGCGGAACGGGTAATACCCGCTCCGCCCCTGATTATGTGCGACTGTGTCGTACGGCGCGCTACGCGCCGCAGCACTTCTTGTATTTCTGGCCGCTGCCGCAGGGACACGGGTCGTTGCGGCCAACCTTGGGCTCGCCTCGTCGTTCGGGCGCGGCGGACGGGGTTTCCTTCTGCGCGCCGGAATAGTTCAGGCTCTTGGGCTCTTCCTTGTGCTTGAATTCCTGCTTCAGTTCTTCCGGCGGCGCCTGTTCCTCGCGCTGGATGCGCAGGCGGGTCAGGGCCCGGAACAGGTTTTCGCGCACGCGGAACAGCATTTCCTGGAACAGCGAGAAGCCCTCGCGCTTGTATTCCTGCTTGGGGTCGCGCTGGCCGTATCCGCGCAGGCCGATGCCGTCGCGCAGGTGGTCCATGTTCAGCAGGTGTTCCTTCCAGCAGCGGTCCACTTCTTCCAGCAGGAAGAAGCGCAGGATGTCGCGGTACACCTCGCCGGTGTCGCGCTTCAGTTCGTCCAGGATGGACAGCACGGCGCCGCGCGCGGTTTCGCGGTCGGGCAGCTGGCCGTCCGTCAGGGGCAGCACGCGGGGGATGTTGAACACGTCGCGCAGGCGGGCCATGGCGTAGGCCTTGGCGTCGTCGCCCTCGCTGCCCTTGCCCTGCTCCGCGTCGCCGTAGATTTCGTCGAACAGGTCGTCCATGAACTCGACGGCGGTCTCTTCAAGGTCCGCCTCCATCATGGTTTCACGGCGCAGGGTGTAGATGACCTCGCGCTGCTGGTTCATGACGTTGTCGTAGTCCAGCAGGGTCTTGCGGATTTCGAAGTTGTGGCCTTCCACGCGCTTCTGGGCGTTTTCGATGGCCCGGCTGACCATGCGGTTCTCGATGGGTTCGCCTTCCTCCATGCCCAGCTTCTGCATCAGGCCGGAGATGCGGTCGGACCCGAACAGGCGCATCAGGTCGTCTTCGAGCGAAAGGTAGAACCGCGAAGAGCCGGGGTCGCCCTGTCGGCCAGAACGGCCGCGCAACTGGTTGTCGATGCGGCGGCTTTCGTGGCGTTCGGTGCCCAGGATGTGCAGGCCGCCGATTTCGCGCACGCCTTCACCCAGCACGATGTCGGTACCGCGGCCCGCCATGTTGGTGGCGATGGTGACCTTGCCGTGCTGGCCCGCCTGGGCCACGATTTCGGCTTCCTGCTCGTGGTGCTTGGCGTTCAGCACGTTGTGCGGCACGCCCGTCTTCTTGAGCATGGCCGAAAGCAGTTCCGACGTCTCGATGGAAATGGTGCCCACCAGCACCGGCTGGCCGCTCTTGTGCAGTTCGCCTATGGCGTCCACGATGGCTTCGAACTTTTCGCGGCGGGTGCGGTAGATGGAATCCGGGTAGTCGCGGCGGATCATGGGCTTGTTGGTCGGGATGGTGATGACCTGAAGCCCGTAGATCTGCTGGAATTCCACGGCTTCGGTGTCCGCCGTGCCGGTCATGCCCGCCAGCTTCTTGTACATGCGGAAGTAGTTCTGGAAGGTGATGGAGGCCAGCGTCTGGTTTTCCGCTTCCACCTTCACCTTTTCCTTGGCTTCCAGCGCCTGGTGCAGCCCGTCGCTGAAGCGGCGGCCCGGCATGAGGCGCCCCGTGAACTCGTCCACGATGACCACCTGGTCTTCGGGGGTGACGATGTAGTCCACGTCGCGCCGGAACACGTGGTGGGCCTTCAGGGCCTGCAACACGTGATGCTGGAAGGTGATGTTGCCGGGGTCGAACAGGTTGTCGATGCCCAGCAGTTCTTCGCATTTGGCCACGCCCTCGTCGGTGAGGGTGGCGGTGCGGGCCTTTTCGTCCACGGAAAAGTGGGCTTCGGCGGAAAGTTTGGGGATGATGTCGTCCACGCGGCGGTAGAGGCCGGTGGAATCCTCCGACGGGCCGGAAATGATCAGCGGTGTGCGGGCTTCGTCGATGAGGATGGAGTCCACTTCGTCCACGATGGCGAAATTGTGTTCACGCTGCACCAGCTGGTGCGGGTAGAACTTCATGTTGTCGCGCAGGTAGTCGAAGCCGAATTCGTTGTTGGTGCCGTACGTGATGTCGGAGCCGTAGGCTTCCTTGCGTTCCTCGTCAGACAGGCCGTGCACGATGACGCCCACGGAAAGGCCCAGGAAGTTGTACAGGCGGCCCATCCACGCGGAGTCGCGCTTGGCCAGGTAGTCGTTGACGGTCACCACGTGCACGCCAAGGCCGGAAATGGCGTTCAGCACCACGGGCAGGGTGGCCACAAGGGTCTTGCCTTCACCGGTCTTCATTTCGGCGATGCGGCCTTCGTGCAACACCATGCCGCCCACCAGCTGCACGTCGAAGTGGCGCATGTTCAGGGCGCGCTTGCCCGCCTCGCGCGTCAGCGCAAAGACTTCGGGCAGCAGGTCGTCCAGGCTGCGGCCGTTCTGGGCCTGTTCGCGGTATTCGGCAATGCGCGCCGGAAAATCGTCGTCGGCAAGGGCCTGCATCTGCGGTTCCAGGGCGTTGATCGCCTCGACGCGGGTGCGGCAGCGCTTGATGTAGCGGTCATTGGAAGAGCCGAAGATGCTTTTGAACAGGGTATCGAACATTCCTTCTCCCGAATGGTGGGGGCGGTGGGAACGCGGGGCGGCGATGGCCGGTTGCCGCGCATAAGGCCCCGCGCGGGGCGGGGCTGGCGATGGCCGCAGGGCCGACGGACCGGTCTGCCGCGTGGCGTGGGGCGCGGTTTTCGCGAAGACCCGGCGAACGCCGGGGGCGGAACCTGCGCGCGGCACGCGGTGCCGGGCGGTTCGGCTGCACCTGCGGGTGGTGCGCGCGGCGCGCTTTGCGCGGCAGGGCATGAAGGCATGTGCCGCGCGGCGGGTGGCCGAACCCATCTCAGATAAGTCAAATACTTGCGGTTGGCAATGCGCGCACCTTTAATTCGCACGCATTGCTCCGGAATGACAGGAAATCGTGACGCAGATGCGCGCGGTGGACAATGCCGGTGGGGGGGCGGGCGGCAGCGCGATGCGCGAACGGCATGCAAAACGGACGGGCGGCGGCTTCGGACATGACGTGCCGATGCCGCCGCCCGCGAGGATGCACGGAAAGGGCGATGCGGACGGGGGCCGAACTAGGTGCGCGGCACGCCCACCACGTCCAGCCAGTGCAGCACGCGCACATCGGGGGGGGCGGTTGCCGCCAGTTGCAGGGTGCAGCCGCTGCATCCCGTAAGCACGGTGATGCCCGGCTGTCGTGTTGCATTGGCCGTTGCGGCGGGTGCGTCTGGCGCGGCTGGCGTGGCAGGGGTGGACGCGGCGGCGGATGTGGCGGAAGCCGCATCCGGCGAGGAGGGCGCGCGGGACGAGGAGGGCGCGGAAGTGGACGCGGCGGCGCGTTCCGGCAGCAGCGCGTTCCAGCAGGCATCGGCCACGGTGCGGGAAAGGTCGGGCGCGGCCAGTTGCAGCACGCCGCCCATGCCGCAGCAGTTCACTCCGCCGGGGGCGCGCATGCGGCTGCCCAGCAGGGCGCGCAGCCACACGGCATCCGGGTCCGTGTCCTTGCGGTGGCAGGGCTGGTGGTAACGCACGGGCGCGGGGGCGTCTGCCTCCGGTTGGGCCGGGGCATCGGCGGTGACGCGGAACGCGGCGTCCCCCCACAGGGTGGAAAGGGGGCGCAGGGCTGCGGTCCAGGCCTCGCGTTCGCCGTCCTGCCAGTCAAGGTCGGCGTGGCCGGGGTATTCGGACAGGCCGTGGTGGCAGGTGGCGCAAAAGGTGACCAGCAGCGGGCGACCGGCGGCGCGCCAGGCGTCCAGATTGCGGGCGCGGGCCGTGGCGGCGGCATCGGGAATGCCCGCATGCTCCAGGGTGGAGCCGCAGCAGGTGAAGGAATCCTCATCGCCCTGGGCGGGCGCTGGGTGGCCCAGCCAGCGCAGCAGGGCGCGGGCCGTGTCCTTCCAGCGGGGGCGGATGCGCCGGGCGGTGCACCCGGCAAAGAGCATGGCCGGCGGACGGGCAGCCTCGCCGCGTGGTGCCTCCTGCGTTGCCTCATGCGTCACCTGGTCCGCCACTATCCACGGGGCGGGCGGCGGCGGGGGCAGCATGGCGGCGGCGGACCGCAGCATGTGCTGCACGCCCTCCGGCACCACCGCGCCGGGCACCACGCGGGTCATTTGGGCCAGCGCGGGCCACAGCAGGCGGCCATGCTCTATCCATTGCTTCCACAGCCACTGCTGCCAGTTGGGGTGCCTGGCGCGCAGGGCGGCCAGCGCCTGCGGCACCGACAGCCCCTGCGGGCAGATGGTCGCGCAGCGCCCGCAGGACAGGCAGCGGTCGGCCAGTTCGCGCGCTGGCTTCAGGCTCAGGCGTCCCGGCTCGTCGCGCAGGGCGGCGAACACCAGGTGCTTGGCGCGGGGAGAAAGTTCTTCCTGCCCGGTGGTCAGAAAGGCGGGGCACACGGCGGTGCACTGGCCGCACAGCAGGCAGGCGCGGGGCTGCCCGGCGGTGTCGCCCGGCGTGCCGCCGTTGGTCGTGGATATGGAGGTGGTGTCCGTGCTCATGGTGTGTTGCCCCTAGTACGCCTTGTCCGGGTTCATGATGCCCAGCGGATCGAAGGCGTGCTTCACCTGGCGCATCAGTTCCGTTTCCAGGGGCGAAAGTTGCAGGTGCAGGAATTCCTTCTTGGCCATGCCCACGCCGTGCTCTCCGGAAAGGGTGCCGTCCATGGAGCGGACAAGACGCATCACTTCCACTGTGGCGGCGTCGGCGCGGGTGGTTTCCGAAGGGTCTGCCCCGTCGTACATGATGTTCACGTGGATGTTGCCGTCGCCCACGTGGCCGTAGGTGAGGATGGGCAGGTCGTGCGCCTGCGCGATGGCCCGGATGCCGGTCAGCGCGTCCAGCAGGCGACCGCGCGGCACGGCGATGTCCTCGCCGATCTTGTTGGGCCGCACCAGGTACGACGAAGGGCTGATGCCGCGCCGCATGGCCCACAGGGGTTCTTCCTCGTCGCGGCCCACGCCGTGGGCGGACCACACCGGCGGTTCGTTGCCGGGCGTGGCGTCCGCAGCATTGCCGGGGGAGTGCAGGGCGTCGTGCATGCGGCGCACTTCCAGCGGCAGCGATTCGCGGCTGCCGTCCAGGCGGATCAGCAGCGCGCCGCGCACGCTGTCGGGCCACGGGGGCGTCTGGCGGCGGGCCACGCAGTCCAGCACTTCCGGGCTCAGGAATTCCAGCGCCACCGGCAGGATGCCCGCGCGAAAGATGCGCCGCACGCCGTGCATGGCCGCTTCCATGGAGCCGAACCCGGCCAGCAGGGTGGCCGTGGCCTGCGGCAGGGGCAGCAGCTTCAGCGTGATGCGGGTGACGATGCCGAGGGTGCCTTCCGACCCCACGAACAGGCGGGTAAGGTCCAGCCCCACCACGTTCTTGTGGCAGCGGCCCCCGGTGTGTAGCACCCTGCCGCCGGGCAGCACGGCTGTCAGCCCCAGCACGTATTCGCGGGTGACGCCGTACTTCAGGGCGCGCATGCCGCCCGCGCAGGTGGCCACATTGCCGCCGATGGTGGAAATGTCGATGCTGGCCGGGTCCGGCGGGTAGAACAGGCCGCGCGCTTCCACGGCGCGTTGCAGGTCGGAGGTGACAACGCCCGGCTCCACCTCGGCCACGAAGTCATCGTCCGCGATGTCGAGGATGCGGTTCATGTGCAGCAGGGACACCACGATGCCGGGCCGGTCGGGCACGCATGCGCCCACCTGGTTGGAGGCGCGGCCCCGCGCATACACGGGCAGGCGTTCCGCCTGAGCCAGGCGCAGCAGTTCAACCACCTGCGCTTCGGTGGTGGGGCGCACCACGGCCAGCGGGGTGCCCATGCGGCGGCCCGCGTCAGTGGCGAAGATCAGGGTCTGCTCCGGCGTGAGCAGCAGCGAATCACCGGGAAAGATGTCGCGCAGGGAACGTTCCTGCGTGGCGGTAAGGTGGGGAGCTTGGGTGGACACGGGGCTATCCGGCTGATGCGGTTGGGGATTGGCTGGGAGATGGCCGAGGGGATGGATTGGTTTTGGAGCGTCAGTGCGCGGGCAAACCAGAATTCCTTGGCGCTGGCAGGTAGGGTTCGACGCTGCCAGCGCCCGAACGGATGGTTTGCAGGGACAGGCTAGAACCGGGCCAGTTCGCGCTCGGTATCCCGGTCGGCGGCGCGCTTCTTCAGGTCCTCGCGCTGGTCGTGCAGCTTCTTGCCGCGACCCACGGCTATTTCCACCTTCACCCGACCCTTGCTGAAGTGCAGGTTTACCGGCACCACGGTCAGGCCCTTCTGGGCCACGCGCAGGGCCAGCGTGTTGATCTGCTTGGCGTGCAGCAGCATCTTGCGGTCGCGGTCGGGATCGTGCTGGGCGTAGCCCGCGTTGTCGTACGGGGCAATGTGCAGGCCCACCAGAAAGGCTTCGCCGTTGCGGAAATCCACGTAGCTGTCGCGGAAGTTCACGTGCCCCGCGCGCAGGCTTTTGACCTCCGATCCGGTCAGGACGAGGCCCGCCTCCATGAAATCGTCGAGTTCATAGAGATGTCGGGCCTTCTTGTTCTGGGCGATAAGGGCGGGAGAGGGTTTCTTGCTCATATATTTGGGGAATGTTGGTGCGGTTGGTGGCGCGCGTGTGGAGGAAGCCCCGGCGGGGCGGCGATGGTGGCTGGTTGGCGACGGCTGTGGGGCGAAGCGAGGGCTGGGTGCCGGTGCCGGTGCCGGTGCCGGTGCCGCGCGGTGACATGGCGCGCAAGGGGTTTCAAGACCAGAAATCTGCGGGAATGGCAAGGGTGGTGGAAGGGCGCTACGCTGAAGGGGGAGACAAGGCGAGGTCGTGCGCGGTTGCAGCAGCGCTGAACCTAAATCCCACACCGCCGAAGGCCCTCACCGCCTCGCGCTAATCATCCTGGTCCAGCATGGACGAGAAGAACGTCAGCTCTTCCGGGAAGCGGTTGTAAATCGTTTCCTTCACCATGCGGTTGATCGTGGAGACGGTGGACGCACTCAGCACGTCGCGCAAGAGTTCCTTGCACTCTTCCATGTTGGTGCGCCGCAGAATGTGCTTGATGCCCGGTATGGCCTGCGGGGCGATGGAAATGGCGTCTATCTGCATGCCCAGCAGGATGGGCAGGCAGTACGGGTCTGACGCCACTTCGCCGCACACGCACACCGATATGCCCATGCGGTGGGCAGAATCCACCACGTACTTGATGGACCGCACGATGGCCGGGTGCAGCGGCTGGTACAGGTACGAGACGTGCTTGTTGCCCCGGTCGATGCCCAGCGAATACTGGATCAGGTCGTTGGTGCCGATGCTGAAGAAGTCCACTTCCTGCGCCAGCGCCTCGGAAATCATCACGGCGGACGGCAGCTCCACCATGATGCCCACGGGCATGTCCGGGTCGTAGGGCAGGCCCGCCGCGTCCAGTTCTGCCCGCACCTCGTTCAGGATGTGCTTGGCCTGCCGCAGTTCGTGCAGCCCCGAGATCATGGGGAACAGCAGCGAGGCGGAGCCGTGCGCGCTGGCCCGCAGGATGGCCCGCAACTGCCGCCGGAACACGTCCTGATGGCGCAGGCAGAAACGGATGGCCCGCAGCCCCAGGGCCGGGTTGGGCTCTTCCAACTGGCTCTGCTCGGACAGCATCTTGTCCGCGCCCACGTCCAGCGTGCGGAACACCACCCGCCGGGGCGAAAGCAGCCCGGCAAGCTGGGAATACTCGTCGTACAGTTCTTCCTCGGTGGGCGAGGTGCGGCGGTTCAGGAAGGCGTATTCGGTGCGGTACAGGCCCACGCCGTCGCCGCCGCCGTCCAGCACCTGGGGCACTTCCTCCACCAGTTCTATGTTGGCCTGCACGTCGATGCGGTAGCCGTCCAGGGTTTCCGCGGGCAGGGTGGACTGGCGGCGGATGGACTTCTGATAGTTTTCGAACTGGTACTTGAGGTCGGTGTAGTCGGCCAGTTCCGTCTCGTCCGGGTCCACCACGATGAGGCCGCGCAGGGCGTCCACGATGACCAGGTCGCCGTCGGCCACGGATTCTTCCAGCGACGAGACGCCGACCACGGCGGGAATCTGCAGGCTGCGCGCCAGAATGCCGGTGTGCGAGGTCTTGCCGCCCTCCGCCGTGGCGAAGGACATGATCTTGACCGTGGGCAGGCCCATGGCGTCCGCCGGGGTCAGGTCGTGGGCCATGAGCACGATGCGCTCGTCCGGGGTGCGCAGCGGTTCGGCGTGGCGGCCCACCAGGCGGGTCTGGATGCGTTCGGCCACGGCGCGCACATCCTGCACGCGTTCACGGATGTACGGGTCCTCGATGGCCGAGAACGCGGCGGCAATGGCCTCCACAGCCTGGTCCAGCGCCCATTCGGCGCAGATGTGATGGTCGCGGATGCGCTGCGAGGCGGCGCGGATAAGCTTGGGATCCTGGCAGATCATCATGTGCGAATTGATGATCGCGGCGTGGTCGCGCAGTTCGGCGGGCACGTTGTCGCGGGCGCGGGCAAGGTCGTCGCGCACGTCGCTGGCGGCCTGCTCCAGGCGGGCCACCTCCGAATCCGCCGCGCCGGGCGGAATGATTTCGAACGAGACGCTTCTGCGGCGGCGGTTGGTGAAGAACGCCTTGCCGATGGAAACGCCCGCCGAAACGGCTATGCCTTGCAGGATCTCGCGCGCCACCGGCTACTCCTCTCGAAAACGGTTGCGGAACAGGGCGGAAAGGTGCTCCAGCGCGTGTCGCGCATCGGCCCCCACCCCGCGCAAGGTAAGGTGCGTACCCTTGGCGGCGGCCAGGGACAGGATGTCCAGAATGCTCTTGGCGTCCACTTCCATGCCGTCCATGGCAAGAAAGAGCTCCGCGCCGAACTTCTGCGCTTCCTGGGCCAGGCGGGCGGCCGGTCTGGCGTGCAGGCCCTGGTCGTTGGCCACGCACACCGTCACGGTAAGTCCTTCCTGCGTCTCTTCGATGGGTTCCTGCACGTCGTGTATCCTGTAGGCTATGGCGTCGGTATGGTTCGTGATGCGGGCGACTGGCTAAAAACCCCAGGGCAAGGGCATCCAATCATCGGCCCACGGCAGGGCGAAGGCTGCTGCGGTAGCGCAGACGGCCAGAAAGATTCGCGAAACATGAAAGCGGCCAATCAGCCACGAGGCCAGCATGAGCAGCAGCGCGGACAGCGTCCAGCGCGAGGCATGCTGGTGGTGCGGCCAGATCAGCCACAACAGGCTCGCCAGCACCACGGCGTTGCACAGCTTCAGCTTTTCGCCCCAGTTGATGAGGTCCCACTGCTTCAGCCGTTGCAGCACCTTCAGCCCTTCGCGCAGGCCCGCAGCAAAGGTGAACAGCTTGAACACCTGCAACGAGACGAACAGCATCAGGCTCCACAGGAAGGCCGCGCCGTTGTTGCCCGAAACCACCAGCGCGCAGGTGGTCAGCGACCAGAACACCAGCATGCTGCCGCCGAACACCGAATCGCCGATGGCCGACAGGGTGTACACGGTGGTGTCCTTCAGGCTGCGCAGCACCTCTGCCGGAAAGGTGCCGCGCGCGATGCGCGCCTCCAGCGACAGGAACGTGCCCACCAGCAGCGGGGCCCAGAACGGATGCGTATTGAAATGACGCAGGTAGCGCTTGCGCGCCTCTCGGCGGGCGCGCGGGTCCGGGTAGATGGCGGCCAGCCCCGGTTCCATGGCGAACACGATGCCGATGTTCTGGTGCCCGCGCGTGTTGAACGCCGCGCCCACGAGATACGACCGCAGAAAGCACAGCAGCAGCGTCTTGGCGTCGGGCATGGCGTTGGCGGAAGTGGGCATGGAGCACCGTGGCAAGGACGTTGTGGTGTTGAGAGCCTGTCTGCCTGCTTGGCCTGTCTGGCCCGCCTGCCGGACGGATTCGTCTGGCCTGTCTGGCCTGTCTGGCCGGACTGGCCGGACTGGCCGGGGCCGGGATGCGCGCCGGGGAATATTCCTAGCGCGCGTCCTGCATCAGCTTGTAGATATCCTTCACCGTCCAGCCCCGGGTTGCCTCGTGCACCCTGCGGGCCAGTTCGCGCGGTTTCTCGTCGGGGGCCGCCCTGGCCTCGTCGGCCAGCAGGGCCAGCACCTCTGCGCGCGGGGTGGCGGTCACGGATTCCGGAGGACCAATGACTACCGTGATTTCTCCAAGTAATTCACGCGTCAGCTGCGCCCTGTCTTCCAACCTTAGAAGGATAAACTCCTCGTGAGGCTTGGTCAATTCCCGAGCGATGCAGCACTCGCGCGGGCCCAGAACGGCGTGGGCGGCGTCCAGCGTATCGGCCAGTCTGTCCTTGCGTTCGAAAAAGACCAGGGTGGTGCGCACGTTGGCGTATTCAGCGAACAGCTTTTCCACGTCAGAGCGCTTGCGCGGCGGAAAGCCCAGAAAGGTGAACGGCTGCGGGGCAATGCCGCTGCCCGCCAGCGCAGTAATGGGGGCCGAGGGGCCGGGCAGCACCGAAACGTCGATGCCCTCTGCCCGGCAGGCGCGCACCAGCCGAAAGCCGGGGTCGGCCATCAGGGGCATGCCCGCGTCGGAAATGAGCGCGATGTGGGCCCCGGCGCGCAGTTCGTCGAGGATGCGCGGCAGGCGCTCTTCCTCGTTGTGGTCGTGAAAGCTCATGAACCGCTGGGCGGTCAGGCCGCACCGGGCAAACAGCTGCCCGGCACGCCGGGTGTCTTCCGCCAGCACCAGCGCGGCTTCGGTCAGCACCTCGCGGGCGCGGGGCGAAAGGTCACCAGGGTTGCCAAGCGGCGTCGCCACCACCCAGAGACGCGGTGAGGTCGAAGGCATGGGGGTAGTGCTCCAGCGTCAGGGTTGCCCCGTCGTGCACCACGCACACGAGGTCGAAACGGCATGGCCTGTCCCAGCAGTCGTGGGCGGCCAGATACTGCCGGGCGGCGCGCACCAGCTTGCCGCGCTTGGCCGGGGTCAGCGCCTCGTCCGGGCGGGCGGGACCGCTGGCGGCGCGGGTTTTTACTTCCACGAACACCAGAGTGCCCCGGTCGTCGCAGACGATGTCCAGTTCAAGGCCGCCGTGCCGCCAGTTGCGGGCCAGCACCCGCAGGCCGCGTTGGGCCAGCAGCCGGGCCGCCGCCTCTTCGCCCCGCGCCCCGATGGCTGCATTGCCGGTGGCGGATGGTGTGGTCGGGGGGGCGGCGCGGGGCGGCGTCACAGCAGGGTACCCTGCGTCTGGGGCGGTTCTGGCCGCACCCCGCGAAAGGTGGCCCGGTGTTGCGGGCAGGGGCCGTGTTCGGCAATGGCCGCCATGTGCTCCGCCGTGCCGTAGCCCTTGTGCACGGCCAGGCCGTAGTGGGGAAAACGGCGGTCCAGTGCGGTCATGAGCTGGTCGCGAAACGTCTTGGCCAGGATGGATGCGGCGGACACCGCCGGAACCAGCGCATCGCCCCCCACCACGGCGCGCTGCACGGGCGCGGGAAACGGGATGGCAGGGGCGGCCTGATCCGAATGGACCGTATGGACCGAACGGATTGAACTGATCGGATAGTCTGAACCGATCGGTCTGATCGGACGGGCCGGGCAGGGCGGCTGCCCCGCGAACACGGCGGCGGGGATGATCTTGTCCCCGTCGACGATCAACGGAACATCGGACAGGTCGAATTTTCCAGACACACTGGGCAGGCCATGCAGATCGGGCAGGAGCGCCGGAGCCCGGTCGGGGCCGTTCGCCGCATTCCGTGCCGCGTGGCCGGGGCGCAGGAAGCGCACGGCGCGCCACATGGCGTGGAAGGTGGCCTGCAGGATGTTGATGCGCTCGATGTCGCGCGGCCAGACCACGCCCAGGCCCCAGGCCACGGCGTGCTGGCGGATGCACGGGGCCAGGGCCTCGCGTTTGGCGGCGGTGAGCTTCTTGGAATCGGTCAGCCCGGCAAGGTCGGGCAACAGGGCGACCAGCGCGGCGGCGTCGGCGTGGGGCGGCAGGATGACGGCGGCGGCAACTACCGGCCCGGCAAGGCAGCCGCGCCCGGCCTCGTCTATGCCAATGTATGGCGTGGACGGGTGTGGGGGGGCCATATCCGCAAGCAGGCCCTGAAGCATGCCGGGCGCACCGGATACACCGCTTCTGCCACGCGTGGAACGCGCGCTGGGGGCGCTGGCGCGGCGAGCGGGCGGTGACATGCGGCCTCCTGCGGATGACGGAACAGGTGGAGCGGGCCGAAACGGAAGGCAGGGTGCGTGGCCGGAGGGTGGATGCGTCCGGCCCGGCGTGGCTGGGCGTTCGCAGCGCATCACGCGGACTGGATGACAGGTGCCGCGCCAACGAAAAAAGGGGGGACCGGCGTGCCGGACCCCCCTTGCATGAAGCAGTCTGGCCTAGAAGCGGTTCTTGGGCTTGATGCGCGCGGCCTTGCCCTTGAGTTCGCGCAGGTAGTACAGGCGGCTGCGGCGCACGCGGCCTTCCGTCACCATTTCCACGCGGTCGATGAAGGGAGAGTGCAGGGGGAACACGCGTTCCACGCCCACGCCGTCAGACACCTTGCGCACGGTGAACGTTGCGCCGGTGGTGCCGCGGTGGATGCGGATGACGTTGCCCTGGAACACCTGGATGCGTTCCTTTTCACCTTCCACGATGCGCAGGTGCACCTTGATGGTGTCGCCGGACTTGAACTTGGGCAGGTCGAGGCGCAGGTGTTCGCCTTCGATTTTCTTGATGATATTCATGCTCGTGTCTCCCTTGGACCGGAGTTTTTCGCTATCGTGGGTTCGCCGGTTCCGCCTAATAGCAGTCGCCGAGAATCCTGTCCATTATGATGGCGGCGGCGGTGCGCACCGAAAGGTGGTTGTACCCGTCCATCCACCGGACGGGCCGCAGGGTGCCGTCGCACGCCGCCACAAGATGCGGCGACAAGCCGTGGCCGGTGCCGAACAACAGCAGCACCGGGCGTTCCGCGAGGATGGACCTTACCTGACCGACGGTCGTGTCGCCCGCGCCGCGCGCACTGGTTGCCATAACCAGGGGGCGCTGGCCCGTGCGGCGGGTAATGTCGTCCACCGCTTCCTGTACCGTATCGGCGCCGCGCACCAGCCCGAGCGCCTCGCCCCTGTCGGGGTTTGCCGCCAGGCCCGGACCCTCCGTCCAGTGCCGGAGAATGCCGTCGAGCAGCCGCCGCTGGTCCTCGATGGGTGTTACGATGTAATACCCGCCAAGCCCATACGTGCAGGAACAGCGGCCTATATCGTGAATGTCGAGGTTTGTCAAAGACACGGCCACCGATTTTTTTTCCTTGTTCAGCACCGGGTAGTGCACCAGGGCGCAATGCAAGTTGCGTCCGGCCCGTTCCACGGTCTCGGCGGCCTTGTGCCGCAGGAAGGTCATGTCGGTTTCGGTCAGCGGGGCTTCCGGCAGCAGCTCCGGGCGCAGGCGCAGGGTGGCGGCCAGCGACTGCTCGCGCCGCCATGCGGCGATGCGGCCATGGTCGCCGGAGCGCAGCACGTCGGGCACGGGCAGCCCCTCGAACACTTCCGGCCTGGTGTAGTGCGGGTATTCCAGCAGGCCGTCGGAAAAGCTTTCGTCCTCGCCCGATTCCTCCTTGCCCATGAAGCCGGGCACCAGCCGGGCCACGGCCTCGATGACGTTCAGCGCCGCCGTTTCGCCGCCGTTGAGCACGAAATCGCCCACGCAGACCGGTTCGATGTCGAACAGTTCCTCGATGCGCGCGTCGAACCCTTCGTAGCGGCCGCACAGGATGGCCACGTGTTCTTCGCGGGCCAGTTCGCGGGCCATCTGCTGGGTGAAGCGCCGCCCGCGCGGGGCCATCATCAGGATGCGGGCTCTGGGGGCGTCTTCACGCAGGGCGCGCAGGGTGACGGCCAGCGGTTCCGGCAGCATGACCATGCCGGGGCCGCCGCCGTAGGGGCGGTCGTCCACGGTGCGGTGCCGGTCGGTGGTGGCATCGCGCGGGTTGCGGAAGGAAAAGTCCACGGTGCCCGACTCGCGCGCCTTGGCCATGAGCCCGGCGGACAGGGGCGAGTCGAAGAATTCCGGGAACAGGGTGACCAGAGTGAAGTGCATGGCGGCTGTCCGGGCGCTACGCGCCGCCCGATCCTGCTGGATTCCCGGTGCCTGCGGGCTCCCCGGCCTCGTCCGGTCCGGTGGCATCCGCATCAGGCTTGCGGGCGGCGGATTTCTCCGGCGCCTCCAGATACAGTTCCATCAGCCCCGGCGGCGGGGTGATGCGCACCTCGCGCGCGTCGAGGTCGATGGCGGCCACGAATTCCTCCACGGCAGGCAGCAGCACTTCCTTGCCGTCGGCAGTGCGGATGGACCACACCTCCTGCCCGCCGGGCATCTGCACGTCGTCCAGGGTGCCCAGCGCCGCGCCCGTGTCGTGCAGCAGCACGCGCAGGCCCAGCAGTTCGTGCAGGTACACCTCGTCCTCGGCGGGTTCGGGCAGGCGGTCCTTGGGCACCAGCACGTGCATGCCGCGCAGGGTTTCCGCCGCGCTGCGGTCGGCGATGCCTTCGAACAGCACCAGCGGGCGGCCCTGATGGCGCCGCACGGCAGCCACCGTGTGGGGGCGGGGCGCGCCGCGCCCCGGGCGCAGCCACAGGGTGCCGCGCAGAAGGTCGGGCGATTCGGCCCAGAAGTCCACGCCCACTTCGCCGCGCAGGCCGTGGGGTCTGCCGACGAGGCCGATTTCGATGAAGGAGTCGTCGCTCATGTGCGCCCGTTGCGTGGATTGAAGGTGATGCCCGTGGGCGTCGGGAAAGGGCCGCAGGTAACGGCCCGCCGTGCGTGCACGGTCGCCCAAGCGACAAGAGCCCTTCGGCTTGCGCGTCCGGGCTAGTCGTTCTGATGGGCTTCTTGTCGCGTGTCCGCCCCGTCCGACCGTATCACTACGTGCCAGGGGGGCAGAAGGCTACTCGAGGATTTCGAGCACGGAACGCTTGCGCGCCTTGGTGGATGCCGCACCCAGAATGGTGCGCATGGCACGCGCCGTGCGGCCCTGTTTTCCGATGACCTTGCCGAGGTCTTCCTTCGCTACCTTCAGTTCGAGAACGGACGTCTGCTCGCCCTCGACCTCCGTCACATGCACGTCTTCCGGCTTGTCGACGAGGGATTTCGCGATGTATTCGACCAGATCCTTCAGCATGGCCACCTCCACAGGATGTTCCGCAGGATTACAGCTTCCGGCGAGGCGCCTCCGCGACGGGATACCGGGTTACCGGCGCCGCACTATCCGGCCTGCTTCTTGAGCAGGGTACGGACGGTGTCGGTGGGCTCGGCGCCCTGATCCAGCCACTTCTGCACCTTTGCAGTGTCGATCTTCACTTCGGCAGGATTCACCATGGGGTTGTAGAAGCCCAGGAATTCCAGCGGACGGCCATCGCGGCGCGCAGCGCTGTTGACGGCGACGATCCGGTAGAAGGCACGCTTCTTGTTGCCCATGCGGGCGAGTCTCAGCTTCACGGACATGATTTGGTCTCCAACTAGTCTGTGTATAGTATGGTATCTCGGGAAAAGCGCAAGTGGGCGAGAATTCCCACCCGACAACTTTTCGTCCTCAGCGCTTCTTGCTCTTGTTGCGCTGCTGCTTGCGCAGCTGCTTCTTCTTCTTGAGCGCGGTCTTGGACATGGGGTTGGGGCCGCCGGGCGCGCCTTCGCCGTCACCCGTGCCGGGCATTCCCGGCATTCCCGGCATGCCGCCGAGCCCGCCCATGCCGCCCATTCCGGGCAGTCCACCCATTCCTCCAAGGCCCCCCATGCCGCCCATTCCGGGCAGCTTGGGCATGCGCGGCATCTTTCCGGCCTGCGCGGGTTTGCCCCCGCCCATGACCTTTTTCATCATTCCGCGCATCTGCTCGAAATTGTTGATCAGCTGATTCACGTCCTGCACGGTGGTGCCGGAACCCATGGCAATGCGCTGGCGGCGGCTGCCATTCAGCACCTTGGGGTTGCGGCGTTCCTGCATGGTCATGGAATTGATGATGGCCTCTACCCGGCCCATCTCCTTTTCCGGCACGTTCATCTCGCCCAGCTTTTCGCGCAGCGCGCCCATGCCGGGAATCAGCTTCAGGATGCCTTCCAGCGAGCCCAGCTTCTTCAGCCGGCGCATCTGGGTGCGGAAGTCCTCCAGGTCGAACTCCGCCTTCTGGAACTTGCGGCCCAGTTCCTCTGCTTCTTCGGCCTTGATGGTGGACTGCGCCTTCTCGATGAGCGTCATCATGTCGCCCATGCCAAGAATGCGGCCCGCCACGCGGTCGGGGTGGAAGACCTCGATGTCCGAGAGCTTCTCGCCCATGCCCACGAACTTCACCGGCTTGCCGGTGACAGAGCGGATGGACAGGGCCGCGCCGCCGCGGGCATCGCCGTCCATCTTGGTGAGCACGACGCCGGAAATATCGAGCGCGGCGTTGAACGATTCGGCAACCGTCACCGCGTCCTGGCCGGTCATGGCGTCGGCCACGAACAGGATTTCCTGCGGCTCGACGCGACCCTTGATGGAGACCAGCTCCTGCATCAGGGTTTCGTCGATGTGCAGGCGGCCCGCGGTGTCCACGATGACCACGTTGCACTGCTTTTCGCGTGCGTCTTCCACGGCGGCCACGGCGATGTCCACCGGGTTCATGCCGGGGGCCGAGGGATAGGCCGGGATGTCGAGTTGTTTGGCCAGCGTGTGCAACTGGTCGATGGCCGCCGGGCGGTACACGTCGGCGGGCACCAGGTACGGGCGCATCTTCTGCTTGCGCAGCAGGTTGGCAATCTTGGCAGACGACGTGGTCTTGCCCGAGCCCTGCAGGCCCACCATCATGATGACGTAGGGCTGCCTGCCGCGCAGGTCCAGCTGGGTGGTGCCGCCGCCCAGCAGTTCGACCAGTTCGTCATGGACGATCTTCACCACCTGCTGGGCAGGGGTGAGGCTTTTCAGCACGTCCTGGCCGAGACACCGTTCGCGCACGCGCTCGATGAAGTCGCGGACGACCTTGAAGTTGACGTCGGCTTCCAGCAGCGCCAGACGCACCTCGCGAAGGCCATCCTGGATGTTGGCTTCGTCAAGGCGGCCCGTGCCGGTGAACTTCCGGAAAACTCCTGTCAGTCTGTCCGAGAGACTATCGAACATGCATACCCCGTCCGGCGAATATCGTAAGAGGAGGTTCGGTACATGGGTTTGGGGGGGAAGTCAAGGATGTGGGTGGTGG
Source organism: Nitratidesulfovibrio sp. SRB-5 (assembly GCF_019931275.1). Taxonomy (NCBI): domain Bacteria; kingdom Pseudomonadati; phylum Thermodesulfobacteriota; class Desulfovibrionia; order Desulfovibrionales; family Desulfovibrionaceae; genus Nitratidesulfovibrio; species Nitratidesulfovibrio sp. SRB-5. The sequence goes on from NZ_JAIOTY010000001.1 coordinate 827,076, forward strand.
GAAGGGAGGGGATGGGGAGGGGGAAAGTGATGTTCGTTTGGGGTAGTGCGCGGTTGGAGGCGGTTTCTACGAAGACACGCCAGCGCTGTTGTCCGCCCTCGATTTCGTTATGTCTCCGACGGGTGGGAGATGGGGAGTGCGTGGTTGGAGACTGCTTCTACGATGACAGTTGTGCCCTCTTGGTCCCCCCCGATTTCGTTATGTCTCCGGCAGGCAAGGGGCCGCCGCTCTGCGGCCCCTTGCCTGCCGGAGACATAACGAAATCGAGAGTGAACAAAAGGGCAGTACTGTCTTCGTTGAAGCCGGGTGCGAGCGAGCGGGGCCTCTTCCGTTCCTGTCCATCAAAATAAAGAGAGGCCGCACCCATCAGGGCACGGCCTCTCTTTTCTTGCTCTTAATCCGAGTCCATCGGCGTCAGCCGCTACCCCTTGATGGCCCTTCTGAACCCTTCCTCCGACCTTGCAATCACATCCTCGCCCACGCAGAAGGTCAGCCGGAAGTGCCCCGGCCCGCCGAAGCCGGAACCCGGAACGGCTAGCACCTTCTCTTCCATCAGCCGGTTGACGAACTTCACGTCGTCGCCGCCCGGTGCCTTGGGAAAGAAGTAGAACGCCCCGGCGGGCATCTGGAATTCGTACCCCGCATCTCGCAGGATGCGCGCCATCATGTCGCGGCGGCGGGCGTAGATGCCCGCGTCCACCTGCGAACCCAGCGCCTTGGCCATCAGGTGCTGGCCCACGGCGGGCGGGTTCACGAAGCCGAGGATGCGGTTGGTCAGCAGCAGCGCGGCCGTCAGCGTGGACCGGCCTTCCATCAGCGGCGAAAGGGCGATGTAACCCAGTCGCTCGCCCGCCAGCGAAAGGTTCTTGGAGAACGAGCTGATCACCACCGCGTGCTGGTACAGGGGCAGCAGCGACGGCACCTCGTCGCCGTCATAGGACAGGAAGCGGTAGGGCTCGTCCGAGATCAGGAAGATGGGGCGCCCGTGCTTTTGCGATGCGCGGCCCAGCGCCGCCGCAAGCTCGGTCAGTTCCGCCCGGTTGTAGATGACTCCGGTGGGGTTGTTGGGCGAGTTGACGATGAGCGCCCGTGTCCTGGGGCCGATGGCGGCCTCGATGGCGGCCACGTCCAGCGCGAAGGTGTCGGGTTTCGAGGGCACGGTGCGGAAGGTGCCGCCGTGGTTGGCCACGTAGAAGCCGTATTCCACGAAGAACGGCGACACGGCCAGCACCTCGTCGCCGGGCTCCAGCACCGCGCGCAGGAAGGCGTTCAGCCCGCCCGCCGCGCCGCAGGTGAGCACCACGTCGTCGGCGGCCAGGTCCACGCCCTGCTCGGCGGAAAGGTGCGCGGCCAGCTTGGCGCGGGCCCACGGGTAGCCGCCGTTGGGCATGTAGCCGAAGGTGAACGGCTCGCCCGCGTGGTCGGCCAGTTCGCGCAGGGCCTGGCCCACGGCGGGCGGGGCAGGCAGGTCGGGGTTGCCCAGGCTGAAGTCGCACACGGCCTCTTCGCCGTACTGCTGCTTGAGGGCTATGCCCGCCTCGAACATCTTGCGGATCCACGACGAACGTTCAAGGTACCCGGAAATCTGCTGGGATATGAGCGACATGTTGCGACCTCGGCGGGTTGTCGGTGGTGCGGGCGGCCCTCGCAAAGCAGGCGGCGGGCCGCAAACGGCGCGGGGGAGGCGACGCGGCGCGCGTCGCCTCCCCCGGCGGGTCATGATCTAGAACATGGAGTTGGCGTCCAGGCGCAGGCGGTTGATGCGCACCCGCCGCAGTTCCTTCTGCACTTCCAGTTGCAGCTTGCGCTGGCGCGCCTGGTGGATTTCCTGCGCGAAGCAGATTCCCTCGTCGGGGCGCTCCGTCTCGCACAGGTGGCGCACGGTGGCCTCGCAGGCGCGGCGTTCCTCTTCGAGCAGGGCCATCTGGGCCTCCAGCTCGGGGATGCTATTCGGCAATGATGCGTCGTCGAGCGGGCTTGGCACCGTCATCCTTCTGCTCCTTGGGCTTGCGCGGGGCGTTATCGGGCGAGGGCAGGCCGTTGTACAGCGCCCAGAAGCCGGGCATCAGCTCGGTCACGTTGCCGGGGTTGGACAGGTGCAGGCCGGGGCGCAGCAGCGCGCCCAGCGCCAGCCCGAACGTCCAGGCCGCCGTGGGGCTGGCCCAGGGCGAACCGTTGGCCGGGGCCTTGGAACCGGCGGCCACCACGGAGCGCAGCACCGGCTGCCCAGCCTCGGTGGCCAGGGCGAAGCCCAGCTGCTCGGCAAAGCTTTCAGCCGTCACCGTGTCCACCCCTTCGGGCAGCAGCGGCGCGGGCACCACGTCCACCTTGGCCGCGCGGGCCGTGGCGGCGGCCAGGGCCAGCGCCAGCGGGGCGTAGTCGAGGGGCAGGGCCGATGCGTCCAGCGGGGCGGTGGGCGCGGGCGCGGCCTGCACCGAAGGCTTCATGGCGGGTTTGGCCGCCACGCCCTTGGCGTCGGCGGTGACCATGAGGCCCGTGGCGCGCAGCAGGTCCAGCACCTGCCCGGCGTGGGGCTGCGTGGCGTCCCAGGTGCCGGAAAGGCGGGCCTCGCCGCTGGTGAAGGCGGGCATGGCCAGCATCACGGCGGACACCAGGGGGTCGATGCCCATGGCAGGGACCTTGGGCACGCGCAGCTTGGCGGCGGGCACGGGGGTGACGCTCACAGACAGCGCGTCGTCGCCGGTTTCGCCCAGCGTGGCCACCTTGGCCTTGCAGGTGTGCAGCAGGGGCAGCACTTCCGCGATGCAGGCGGCGGCGTCGGGGTGGGCGGCGCAGTGCAGGGTGATGGGGGCGTTCCAGAACGGGGCGGCCAGCAGCAGCGCGGTCAGCGCGTCGGCGGGCAGTTCCGCCGGGATGCGCACCTCGTCGGGCAGCACGCCGGAACATTCCAGACGCACCGGCAGGCCGGACGACTTGGGCACCACGGGGGCCAGACGCGCGCCGAGCAGCGGCAGGAACTGGCGCAGCGCGGTGGTGTCGGCCATCTTCAGGGCCGGGCCGCCGGTGAACTTGACCTTGCCGACGGCGCCAAGGGACAACGCGGCCAGCAGGTGGAAATTGAGGGAATCGTCACCCGCGTAGATGACCTTGTCGGTGAATTCCAGCGGGTCGCCGCCCTTGCTGCGCACCAGCGAATCGCCTTCCCACGACAGATGGGCACCCGCCTGGTTCAACGCCTTCACGGCGTCGATCAGGTGGTCGCCCAGCATGGCGCCCTCTATGTCGGCCTCGGCACCGGCGGCGGCGGCCAGGGCCACCCAGAGCCGGGTGGGGCGGACGGCCAGCGGTCCATATATATTGATGGAGACGGGGCGGCGCGGCGGGGCAAGGTTGAAACTGGGGCGCACTTCGCCTTCGGGGCTGCGCTCCTGCATTTCCACTTCCTGCAACAGTGCGAACAGCTGGCGCACGAAGCGCGGGTCGCGGCTGACGCGCGCGGCGGCGCTTTCCCAGGCCTCGCGCAGCTGCTTTTCGGCCACGGTGTCGCGCGCGGGGGCGGATGACACGCCGGGACGGCGGCTGCCGCGCACCTTCTGGAAGAGGCGGGCGCGCTTGGCCAGCAGGCGGATGATGTCGCGGTCGAGCTCCATGATGGATTCGACCAGCGACTGGCCGGAAGCGGGGCGGCCCTGACCGGGGCGGGGCGAGCGGGCGGGCCTGTCGGACCGGTCGGGCCGGTCGGATCGCTCAGGTCTGTCGGCTCGGTCGGTCCGGTCGGAGCGCTCGGGCCGGTCGGATCGGGCAGGGCGCTCGGCCCGTTCAAAGCGTTCCGGCTGGGACGCGGCATCCCGTTCCGGACGGCCGGACGGGGAATCGTTGGTGTCGTGCATGGGGAAACCTGTGTTGGGATGGTGATGTGGCGTACCACCTAGCCCGAAACGTGCGCTTCGGCAAGTGGCAAGGCCCGTGCGGAACTGGCGATGCGTGGGGCAGAGCGGCAAGCGGACTGGCGGAAGGGCTTCGGATCGGGTGGGCGTCTGGTGCCCGCAGGGAAGGCCGCTACCCTGCATTGGCGCGTGTGCCCACATCCGACGATGGGGGCGCTGTCACCAGCTTGAGACAATGTGCACATGCCAGGCAGTGGCGGGGTTTCTGGTGTATTTGTTTTTATTTCGGTGCGTTGTGTGTAGGGTGCGTGGGCGCGCTCGCGAAGCAGGGCGTATGCGGGAAGCCCCTTTGGTGACATTTTCGCGCCATGCGCATGTCGTCACAAGGGTGTCGCAAGGGTGTCGCGGCGGCATGTAACTGCTTGTTTGAACAGTCATAGCCGGGGTGCCCGGTTCCGGATCGCCCTAATCCTTCATTGCCGGAAACCCGTTCCGGGCGGTCTTTCGTGAAAAAATGGATAAAAGGCCGCGAAACGACGGCAGACGGGCTTGAAACTCTGCCTGCTTCACGATACACCGCAAGGGGCAGTGCGGCGGGCTCGACCCCCATGGGCGGCGCAACGTGGCGAAATATCCCGGTAAACCACGCAAAAACAAGCCCATGGCGTATCCTTGTGAAGGGTTTGAACAAGTTGCTTGACACTATCGGGCCACATTGTTAAATCAGTCACAAGCAACACGATCTGGCCGCTAGAGGGCGATGCAGTCCGAAAAGGCAGGCTCCCGAACCTGCTTTTTCAGCCTCCATCGACATGATGGTGGGATCCGCATGGGTTGAGGCTGACAAGGTATAACCCCTTAATTCGCTGAGTTGGAGGATAAGGTATGCCGACTTATGTTGATCCGTCCAAGTGTGACGGCTGCAAGGGTGGCGAAAAGACCGCTTGCATGTACATCTGCCCCAACGACCTCATGATCCTCGACCCCGAGGCCATGAAGGCCTACAACCAGGAGCCCGAAGCCTGCTGGGAATGCTACTCCTGCGTGAAGATCTGCCCCCAGGGCGCCATCACGGCCCGCCCCTACGCCGACTTCGCGCCCATGGGCGGCACCTGCATCCCCATGCGCTCGGCCGACTCCATCATGTGGACCGTCAAGTTCCGCAACGGGAATGTGAAGCGCTTCAAGTTCCCCATTCGTACCACCCCTGAAGGCTCCATCAAGCCCTTCGACGGCAAGCCCGAAGCTGGCGACCTGGAAAATGAACTGCTGTTCACCGAAACGGCGCTCATCGCTCCCAAGGTTGCCCTGGGCGAAAAGGCCGCGATCAGCGACTCTGATCTGAGCCAGTGCTGGTATGAAACCGGTTGCGAAGGCGGCAACCGCTAGTTCGGAACCCACCGCAAGTCATTGCGATAAGGAGATTTAGCTATGCCGATGATTCCCGTTAAGGAACAGCCGAAGGGTGTGGCCATCGCCGATCCCATCGTGAAGGAACATGACGTCGACATTCTCATCGTCGGCGGTGGTATGGGCTCTTGCGGCACCGCGTTCGAAGTCGTTCGCTGGGCCGACAAGTACGCTCCCGACCTGAAGATCATGCTGCTGGACAAGGCCACCCTTGAGCGTTCCGGCGCCGTTGCGCAGGGCCTGTCCGCCATCAACACGTACCTCGGCAAGAACCCTTGCGACGACTACGTGCGCATGGTCCGCACCGACCTCATGGGCCTCGTGCGCGAAGACCTTATCTTCGACCTTGGCCGTCACGTTGACGACTCCGTGCACCTGTTCGAAGAGTGGGGCCTGCCCTGCTGGATCAAGGACGAACACGGCCACAACCTCGACGGCGCCCAGGCCAAGGCCGCCGGCAAGTCGCTGCGCGCCGGCGACGACCCCGTCCGCTCCGGCCGCTGGCAGATCATGATCAACGGTGAATCGTACAAGTGCATCGTGGCCGAAGCGGCCAAGAACGCCCTTGGCGAAGCCCGCATCATGGAACGCATTTTCATCGTGAAGCTGCTGCTTGACGCCAACACCGACAACCGCATCGCTGGCGCCGTGGGCTTCAACCTGCGCGACAACGAAGTGCACATCTTCCGTACCAACGCGATGATGGTTGCCTGCGGCGGCGCGGTGAACGTGTACAAGCCCCGCTCCACTGGTGAAGGCATGGGCCGCGCTTGGTACCCCGTGTGGAACGCCGGTTCGACCTACACCATGTGTGCCCAGGTCGGCGCCGAAATGACCATGATGGAAAACCGCTTCGTGCCCGCCCGCTTCAAGGACGGTTACGGCCCGGTCGGCGCGTGGTTCCTGCTGTTCAAGGCGAAGGCCACCAACTACAAGGGTGAAGACTACTGCGCCACCAACCGCGCGATGCTGAAGCCCTACGAAGATCGCGGCTACGCCAAGGGTCACGTCATTCCGACCTGCCTGCGTAACCACATGATGCTTCGCGAAATGCGCGAAGGTCGCGGTCCCATCTACATGGACACCAAGACCGCCCTGCAGAACACCTTCGCCACCATGACCCCCGAACAGCAGAAGCACCTCGAGTCCGAAGCCTGGGAAGACTTCCTCGACATGTGCGTGGGTCAGGCCAACCTGTGGGCGTCCATGAACATCCAGCCCGAAGAACGCGGCTCGGAAATCATGCCCACCGAACCTTACCTGCTCGGCTCGCACTCCGGCTGCTGCGGTATCTGGGTGTCCGGTCCGGACGAAGCCTGGGTGCCCGAAGACTACAAGGTGCGCGCTGACAACGGCAAGGTCTACAACCGCATGACCACCGTGATGGGCCTGTGGACCTGCGCCGACGGCGTGGGCGCTTCCGGCCACAAGTTCTCCTCCGGTTCGCACGCCGAAGGCCGTATCTGCGGCAAGCAGATGGTCCGCTGGTGCATCGACCACAAGGACTTCAAGCCCGCCATCAAGGAAACGGCCGAAGAGCTGAAGCAGCTCATCTACCGTCCTTACTACAACTACCTGGCTGGCAAGGACGCCTCCACCGATCCGGTGGTGAACCCGACCTACATCAGCCCCAAGAACTTCATGATGCGCCTCGTGAAGTGCACCGACGAATACGGCGGTGGTTGCGGTACCTACTACACCACCTCCGCTGCGGCGCTGGACACCGGCTTCGCGCTCATGGACATGATGGAAGAAGACTCCCTCAAGCTGGCCGCTCGCGACCTGCACGAACTGCTGCGCTGCTGGGAAAACTACCACCGTCTGTGGACCGTGCGCCTGCACATGCAGCACATCCGCTTCCGTGAAGAGTCCCGTTACCCCGGCTTCTACTACCGAGCCGACTTCATGGGCCTCGACGACTCCAAGTGGAAGTGCTTCGTGAACTCGAAGCATGATCCCAAGAAGGGCGAAACGAAGATCTTCAAGAAGCCCTACTACCAGATCATTCCCACCGAATAGGTGAGCTTCAGGGGCGGTTGCGGCAAGCCGCAACCGCCCCTTTCTCCTTTCACCCGGACGGCCTAAGCCGGGGCAGTAAGCATGCCTTATTGTCTGGGCTTAGGCCGTTTTGACGAAGGCCCGATAAACTGTAGGGAGGATAGCGAGAATGTCGAACTCCATACTCGTCGTCGGAGGCGGTTTCAGCGGACTTACGGCCGCCATTGAAGCCGCGGAAGTCGGCTATGAAGTGTACATCGTCGAGAAAACACCATTTCTTGGCGGGCGGGTTGCGCAGCTGAACAAGTATTTCCCCAAGCTTTGCCCTCCCTCCTGCGGTCTGGAAATCCAGTTCCAGCGCATCAAGAAGAACCCCCGCATCAAGTTCTTCACCCAGGCGGAAGTGACCGCCGTGTCCGGCGATGCCGGCAACTACACCGTTAAGGTGCACATCGAGCCGCGCGGCACCGTGCCGAGCAGCGCCGATCTTTCCCTGCTCGCCTCCTCCCTTGAAAGCGACGTCGACAACGAGTTCGAACTGGGCCTCGCCAAGCGCAAGCCGCTGTACATGAGCGTGCCGTTCGCCTTCCCCAGCCGCTTCGTGCTCGACAAGGCCGCGCTTTCCCGCGCCGACGAACTGAAGGTCGGCAAGAGCGCGTTCTGCGACATGAACGAAGCCCCCCGCGACATCGAGCTGAATGTGGGCAGCATCGTGGTCGCCACCGGGTGGAAGCCGTACGACGTGACCAAGCTTTCCAACCTTGGCGCGGGTGCGTTCGCCAACTGCGTGTCCAACATGCAGTTGGAACGCCTGGCCTCGGCCAGCGGCCCCACCGCCGGGCAGATCAAGCGCCCCTCCGACGGCAAGGCCCCCAAGAAGGTGGCCTTCGTGCAGTGTGCTGGCTCGCGCGACCAGAACCACCTGAACTACTGTTCCTACATCTGCTGCATGGCCTCCCTCAAGCAGGCCCTGTACGTGCGCGAGCAGTACCCCGACGCGGAAGTGACGGTGTACTACATCGACCTGCGCACCCCGGGGCGCTATGACAAGTTCCTGCGCAAGGTGAAGGCGGACGAAAAGATCGCCCTGGTCAAGGGCAAGGTCGCCGGCGTCGAGGAAGACGCCGCCACCGGTGACGTCATCGTCGAGGTGGAAGATGCGGTGAAGGGCGAAAAGCGCAAGTACCGCTACGACCTCGTCGTGCTGGCCACCGGCATGCAGCCGAGTCTTGCCGGGCAGAAGCTGCCCTTCGACGTACCCGTTGACGAGGAAGGCTTCATCGTCGGCGGCGAGGAAAAGGGCATCTTTGCCGCCGGGTGCGCCCAGAAGCCGCTCGACGTGATGCGCACCGCCCAGTCCGGCACCAGCGCCGCCCTGAAGGCGATTCAAACGGTGAGAGGGAGGTAATACAGAATGGCCACCAAAATTGGCGTCTATTTCGACCAGTCGAGCATCGGCGGCGGTCTCGACCTTGAGTCCCTTGCCGACACCGTTGGCGGCAAATGGGGCGATCTCACGCCGGTCTGCAAGGTCTTTCCCGTCCTTGCCGACAAGAAGGCCCGTGACGAGATCGCTGCCGACATAGAGGAAGAAGGGCTGGACGGCGTGCTGCTGTGCGGCGCTTCTCCCCGCGTGGACTGGGACCTCTACGAGTTCGAAGGCGTGCTTGTGGACCGCGTGAACCTGCGCGAGCAGGGCGTGATGAGCTACAAGAACCCCGACGGCTCGCTGGCCGACCCCGAAGCGGCCCCCGCACTGCTTGAACTGCTGGTCACCGACTACGTGAACATGGGCGTGGTGCGGTTGCAGAAGACCACCGCGCCCGACGGTTCGCCCTCCGAGGGCGTGCGCCGCATCCTGGTGCTGGGCGGCGGCTGGACCGGCCTTACCGCGGCCGTCAACGGCTCGCTGGCCGGGCACGAAGTGGTGCTGGTGGAAAAGGACGAAGTCCTCGGCGGTCGCACCCTGGGCCTTCTGAAGACCGTGCCGCTCAGCCACCCCTACACCGACGTGCACGACACCGGCATCGAAAAGAAGATCGCCGCCGTGCAGGCTGACGACAACATCACCGTGTACACCAAGGCGAAGCTGGCCAAGCTGTCCGGGCAGCCCGGCGACTTCACCGCCACCATCGCCCTTGCTTCCGGCGAACAGGAAGTGAAGGTGGGCGCCGTGGTGCTGGCCACCGGCTGGCAGCCGCAGGACACCAAGGTGCTCGAACCCTTCGGGTACGGCTCCCTGCAGAACGTTGTCACCGCCGCCGAATTCGAGAAGATGGCCAAGACGGGCACCATCACCGCCCGCCGCGTGGCCTTCATCCTGAACACCGCGCTGGCCGAGCCCGCTGACCCCTACGCCGAACTGTGCGCCCCCGAGGCCCCGGCCGAAGCCCCCGCCCCGGCGGAAGGCGAAGCCGCCGCCCCGGCGGTGAAGGACCACGAAAGCGTGCGCCACCTGCCCATCTCCAACGCCATCAGCAGCGTTGTTGCCCTGAAGCAGGCCGGGTACGTGTGTGACGCCTTCGACGGCGGCCAGGCCTTCATCCTGTACGACAGCATGGTGGTGCAGGGCATCCACGAGCGGTTCTACAAGGCCGCGCAGGACCGTCTGGGTGTCATGATGTCCAAGGCGGAAATCCGCTCCATCACCCAGGCCGCCGACGGCAGCCTGAACGTGCTGTGCGACAAGACCCTGATCGGCGACGACATCGAGATCAACGTGGACATGGTGGTGCTGCCCACCGGCATCGTGCCCGCCACCGCCAAGGATCCCATCGTCAACTTCGACTACCGCCAGGGTCCGGCCTTCCCGGACCTGGAACTGTTCGAAGGCTACGCCGACTCGAACTACATCTGCTTCCCCTACGAAACCCGCCGCACGGGCGTGTACGCCGCCGGTTGCGTGCGCCAGCCCATGATGCTGGATGCCGCCGAGGAAGACGCCGTTGGCGCCACCATGAAGGCCATCCAGTGCATCGAATCCGCCAACAAGGGCGTTGCGGTGCACCCCCGCTCGGGCGACCTGTCGTACCCGCTGTTCAACTTCGTCCGCTGCACCCAGTGCAAGCGCTGCACCGAGGAATGTCCCTTCGGCGCGCTGGACGACGATGAAAAGGGCACGCCGAAGCCGAACCCCGCCCGCTGCCGCCGCTGCGGCACGTGCATGGGCGCCTGCCCCGAGCGCGTCATCTCCTTCGCCAACTACAATGTCGACCAGATCGGTTCCATGATCCGCGAGATCAACGTGCCGCCGGACATGAAGAAGGGCGGCCCCCGCGTGGTCATCCTGGCCTGCGAGAACGACGCCTACCCCGCGCTGGACATGGCCGCGCTGCGCGGCAAGCACTGGAGCCCGTACGTGCGCATCATTCCCGTGCGCTGCCTTGGCTCGGTCAACGCCATCTGGGTTGCCGACGCCATGTCCAAGGGCATCGACGGCGTGATGATGCTGGGCTGCAAGTACGGCGACGACTACCAGTGCCACTTCGTCAAGGGTTCGGAAATCTGCAAGCGCCGCAAGGAGAACATTGCCGAGACGCTGAACCGCCTTGGCGTGGAACCGGACCGCGTGGAGCAGTACGAAGTCGCCATTGACGAGTACGACAAGCTCCCCGGCGTGATCGAGGACTTCATGAACATGATCCTTGAGAAGGGTCCGAACCCGTTCAAGGGGTACTAGGAGGAGATGGAACATGGCTCAACCCGTCAGGATTCAACCCGATCTTGAGTTCGTCAAAGAACTGCAGGCAGTCGGTGGCGAATCGCTCAAGAAGTGCTACCAGTGCGCCACTTGCAGCGTGGCCTGCCCCATCTCCCCCACCAACAACCCCTATCCCCGCAAGGAGATGGTCTGGGCCTCGTGGGGCCTGAAAGACAAGCTGCTGTCCGACGTGGACATCTGGCTGTGCCACAACTGCGGCACCTGTTCCGACCTGTGCCCCCGTGGCGCCAAGCCCGGCGACCTGCTGTCCGCCCTGCGCAACATGACCTATGCGCGGCTCACCCAGCCCACCGTGGTGGGCAAGTGGCTGTCGTCCGCACAATACCTGCCCATCCTGGTGGCCATTCCGGCCATCCTGTGGGCGGTCATCTGGGCGATCATGGCCGGGGTTAACGGTTCCGTCTTCCCCGAAGGCGAAATCGTGTTCGGCAAGCTGTTCCCCGGCGACTTCACCATCGACCCCATCTTCATGCTTACCTTCTTCACGGCGGTGGGCATCCTGTTCAAGGGGACCAAGAACCTCATCGCCTCGTTCCAGCCGGAAGGCCGCACCATGATGCTCGGCAAGACCAAGCACTGGACGCTGCACCTGGTGGACGTGATCCTTGAGGAAGTGCTGACCCACACCAAGTTCAAGGATTGCGGCGCGGACAAGTCCGACCGCAAGGTGGGCCACATGGTTCTCATGTACTCCTTCGTCATCCTGGCCTTCGTCACCGGCGTGGTGGCCGTGGGGCACTGGGGCGGCAAGGTTATTCCGGCCATCGCGATCCACACGCCCATGCCGCTGACCTTCCCGGTCAAGATTCTGGCGAACATCGGCGCGGTGATGCTGCTGGTGGGCCTGGCCATCCTTACGGTGCGCCGCAAGGCGCTTGATCCCAAGAAGACCAGCTCGAACTACTACGACTGGTACCTGCTCGGCGTCATCTGGGTTGTGGCCGTCACCGGCGTGCTCAGCCAGCTGTTCCGCCTCGCGGGCATCGCTCCTGTCGCCTACAGCGTGTACTACGTGCACCTTGTGGCGGTGTGGATGCTGTTCGCCTACCTGCCGTGGTCGAAGCTCGGCCACCTTGTGTACCGTACCGCCGCGCTCACCTACGTGCGCGCCATGGGCCGCCGCTAGCGGCAGAGAAGGCGGCGCGCGAAGGCGCGCGCCCGGCCGGAACAACGAACCGAGAAGTCATTCTTCCGATATCAGGAGGCTGCAATGTCTGACGAAGGTCGCAGAGTGTTCAAGATGGAAACCGTTCTCGGCCTGGTCGCCGGGAAAGCCGGTGCCGACGTGTCCGACCTGCTGGGTTACCTGGCCCAGCGCGCCCTGGCCACCGAAGAAGAAGCCGCCGTGGCGCCCATGGCCAAGGGCTGGCTGTACAGCCAGAACCCCGCGTTCATGCAGTGCGGTGAAGCCGAAGGCAATTACGACGACTGGGTGAAGAAGGAATGTGGCCGCCTGGGCGACAACGTGTCCCTCCAGCCCATTTCCGCTGCGGAACTGGCCGGCATCAGCGTGGTGCTGGACAAGATCGCCGCGCTGAAGGCCAACGTGGCCGACCTGGAAGAAACCGTGGCCGGTCTGCAGGCCCAGGTGAAGGAACTGACCCCCTTCAAGGGCCAGGCCGCCGACCTTGAAAAGAAGCTTGGCCAGTCCGAGCAGAAGGTCCAGGGCCTGAACGGCGACATCGCCAACCTGAAGAAGGAACTGGCTCCCTTCAACGGCAAGGTGGCCATTGACGAGAAGGAAATCGAGTCCAGCGTGAAGGACATCGTTTCCCGCGCCGTCAAGGACGCCCTGAAGGCCCTGCCCGTGGCCGCCGCTGGCGCCGCTGGCGCGGCTGCCGCCGAAGGTGGCGCCATGGCCGACTTCGATGCGCCCGCCGAAGACACCAGCGGCGGCGTGCCCGATACCTTCGGCTTTGGCGCCTCCGGCGCCAGCGACGACGGTTTCGGTTTCTAGTTGCGAGGCGGCTGCGAGTCGCCACGCGGTCTGATGTGAGAAGAGAGCGCCCGGTCGGTATGGCCGGGCGCTTTTTTTGTTTTGCGGAAGAAGAGAAGGAAGAAGAGATGAAAGGCGATGTCGAGCCTTGATGGGGGCGGCTTCTACGAAGGCACGTCAGCCCTGTTGAACACCCTCGATTTCGTTATGCCTCCGGCGGGCAAGGGGCCATCGCGCTGCGGTCGCCATCCGTAAGACTCGCGCTACGCGCTCGCCTAACGGCTGCCGCTGAACGATGGCCCTTTGCATCCCCGCGTTCCAGGGGGCGCTGCCCCCTGAACCCCCGGCGTGTCATGCGCGGCGTCCCTACGGCGTCAGCTTCCCTTCGGCGCGGGGCGCCTTCGGGCGATCTGCCGCCGGTGCCGCCAATGCGCGCGCATCTCCCGCAGCCCTGATTTCACTTGGGTGCTCTATCCACGCCCTCGTCGCGACGCATGTGCCGCCGCCAAGGCGCGGCGTCACACGCTTCTACGCGCGGGACGTTTCCTTCGGGTGTTGCGGATGAGGCTGCTCTTTTCCCGACCTTTTCCTAGCCCTTCAGCACCACCAGCGGGCGGAAGTGGTCGATGATCCGCACCAATATGCCGTCTTGTGCGGCCAGCACCTCGGCGATGGGTTTGTAGGCGTCCGGGGCCTCGTCCAACACCCCTTTGTCAGCGCGGCAAACAATGCCGCGCATCTGCGACCGGAATCGTTCGAGGGGGATGGTGCGGTGTGCCTCGTTGCGGGACATGCGGCGGCCCGCCCCGTGCGAGGCCGAGGACAGGTATTCCTCGTTGCCGAGTCCCTCCGTGACATACACCCCGTCCCGCTGGTTGGCGGGAATGATGCCGGGCTGGCCCGCGTCCGCCGGTGTTGCGCCCTTGCGGTGCAGCACCAGTGGCGCTCCGGATGGCCCGAGCCGGTTAAGGACCACGGCGTGGTTGTGGTTCTCGTTGATCATGCGGCCCAGCAGCAGGGAAATTTCCTGTTCGGAGAGAGGGGGGTGGGCAGAGGGAATCGGGGTGGCTGTTGAGGCGAGGGACGATAGGGGAGAGGTAGGGGAAATGGACCCCGGAGAGGCTGTCGAGGCGGCAGGGGCCGGGGAAGTCGGGGCATGCGGGTGTATGGTGTGCCCCTTGAGGTCTGTGGCCCCATTGGCTGCCATGGGCGCGGCGGGGCGTGCGGGGCGCTTGTGTGCGGGCCGCGCCGGTTGCCGATGCACGTCGGCCAGTGCGCGTAGGGCGTGTTCCAGCATCAGGCGGCGGTTCAGCAGCGCATAGTCCAGCGCCCAGTCCATGTCCTGCCGGTAGGCGCGGCCAAGGCGCGAATCCAGCGGGAACAGGCGCCCCTGCTTCATGTACCACGCCCCGATGTCCCAGCCGGACCGGCGCGAGCCGGAGTGCACGGTAACGCCTATCTCGCCCCGCTTGTTCACCCCCACTTCGAGGAAGTGGTTGCCCCCGCCCAGGGTGGCCAACTGGATGGACTGGCGCGCGTTGACGGCATCGGTCAGTTGCGTGTCGCCGCTGGCGCTGATGAAGCGCGTCAGGTCGTATTCGCCGGGGGCGCGGGTGGCGGTGCCCACGGGAATGGCCAGCCGCAGCCGGTCGAACAGCAGTTGCCGCGCGGCCTCGTCGGGCAGCACCTCGTCCACGGGCAGGCCGGTGTTCACGTGGCACATGCCGCAGCCGATGTCGTAGCCCACGAAGCTGGGACTGATGTGCCCGTCCAGCAGGGCCACCCCGCCGATGCACAGGTCGTAGCCCGCGTGGGCGTCGGGCATGATGGCCAGGTGCACCATGCAGGGCAGGGCCAGCGCGCTTTCGATCTGCTCCCATGTGGCGGCGTCGAGCCGGTCCGGCGGAATGGTCAGGGACAGGCGCGGCGGCGCGTTGCGCACCCCGGTGCAGGTGGCGTAGGCCATGCGGTCAGCCGGGGCCGCGCCGGATGTGCGCCCCTGGCCGCGTTTCCGGCGGGAGTCGTCGGCGGACGGTTGCGAGCCCCGTTTGCCGGTGTGCTTCTTGTGTGTGGTGCGTCCCATGCCCCATCCATAGGGCAGGCGACGCGGGCGGGCAAGGTCGCGTCAGTGCGGAGCGACGCCCAACAGGCCGTAACAGGCGGCCAGCAGCAGGCACAGCGGGGTGTACAGCCGGGCATCCCAATGGGCGAAGGTGGTGGAACGGATGCGCCGGAACACGCCGCAGTACCGGAAGTCGCCAATGGCCCGCACCACGAAGATGAAGGCCGCGCCAAGGCACAGCGTGGGGGCCATGCCGGGCGGCGGCAGGGGCAGCCAGCCCAGGGTCATCCCGGGCAGCAGCGCCAGCAGGGCAAAGGCCAGGGTGACCGCGCCGGTAAGCCCGCGTGAGATGGCGAACAGCGGGCGACCGCCCACAGAGTCAGGCGTGCGGGGAATGACCTTGTCGAGCCACAGGGTGGAGCCCAGAACCCACGCCCCGTGCAACAGCGCGATGGCGGCAAGGCAGACTGTGGCCACGAATGCGGCGACGACGGAGAGCAGGGTGAGGATGGTCATGAGACATGGATAGCACGGACGCGGCGGCGCGTCATGCCGTTGGGGCCACGCGGGGCATGGGGGCGGAGGGCACTCGCTTGCCCCGATGATCGGAAAGGGCGCGACACATGCAAAAGCCCCGGAACGTCATCCGACATTCCGGGGCTTGATCTTGCTGCGTTATGGCAGGCCCTAGTCGGCCATCTGGAAATCAACCTTGATCTTGAACAGCTTCGTCGCGGGCAGGTTCAGGATGGGGATGCCCGTCTTTGCGGTGATTTCGGCCAGCGTGGCGCACACGCTGTCCCACGAGGGGCCGATGCAGGTGAACCAGATGTTGTATTCGTGGTTGCGCAGGTAGTTGTGGGTGACGCCCACATGGCGGTTCACCTCGGCCACGAACCCGTCCATGGCCTCGTCGGGCACCTTGGCCGCGCACAGCGTGGAGCGAAAGCCCAGCTTGGCCGACTGGAAGTTGGCCCCCATGCGGCGGATGAGCCTGCGTTCCTTCATGGCGCGCACGCGGGCCAGCGCCTCGGCCTCGGTGACGCCGCACTTTTCGCCGATGACGGCGTAGGGGCGCGATTCCAGCGGAAAGTCCGACTGGATCACGTCCAGAATGCGCTTGTCGATCTGGTCCAGCGTGTCAGTCTCAGTGCAGCTTGCGGCGTGTGATGCGGTCATGATGCCTCCGTCAGCGGCACGCGCCGGTGCGTCTGGGGGTGTACGAGCACAGCGGTTCCTCGGCCATGTGGTCGCCGCTCATGTTGTAGGCCCGCGCGCGGCAGCCGCCGCACACCTTGTGGTATTCGCAGGGGCCGCACTTGCCGGTGTAGGCTTCCTGATCGCGGAACTGCTTGAAGTGGTGCGTGTTGCGCCAGATTTCGGGGAAGGGCGTTTCGCGCACGTTGCCGCAGTCCAGTTCCAGGTAGCCGCACGGCTGCACCTGGCCCACATGGCTGATGAAGCAGAACCCGATGCCGCCAAGGCAGCCGCGCGTCATGGCGTCCATGCCGAAGGTGTCGGGCGTGACGGCCAGGCCTTCTTCCTTGGCCCGCTGGCGCATGATGCGGTAGTAGTGCGGCGCGCAGGTGGCCTTCAGGTGCATGGAGGTGGTCTTGCGGAAGTCGTAGAACCAGTTCAGCACTTCCTCGTATTCCGTGGCGGAGATGACCTGGTCGCCAAGACCCGCCGCGCGCCCGGTGGGCACCAGCAGGAAGATGTGCCACGCCGCCGCGCCGATGCGCTCGCACAGCTTGAAGATGTCCTTGAAGCTGCCGAGGTTGTCGCGGGTGACGGTGGTGTTGATCTGGAACTCGATGCCCGCCTGCTTCAGGTATTCGATGCCCCGCAGGGATGCGTCGAACGCGCCGGGCACGCCCCGGAAGGCGTCGTGGCTGGCGGCGTCCGGCCCGTCGATGGAGATGGAGCAGCGCTGCACGCCCGCTTCCTTCATCTTGCGGGCCGTTTCCGGCGTGATCAGGGTGCCGTTGGGCGACATGACGCAGCGCAGGCCAAGGCCGGTGGCGTACGCGATGAGCTCGTACACGTCGGCGCGCATCATGGGGTCGCCCCCGGTGAAGATGATGATGGGGTTGCCCACCTGCGGAAAGGTGTCGATGAGGGCCTTGGCCTCTTCGGTGGAAAACTCGCCGGGGTAGGGTTCTTCGTGCGCTTCGGCCCGGCAGTGCTTGCAGGCCAGATTGCACGAGCGGGTCACTTCCCACGCGATGAGCTTGCAGGTGGGGGTGCCGTCGGGCAGGGTGCGCGGCATCTGCGGCGCGCCCACTCCTGTGGGGTGGCCTCCCATGCTGGCCGGATGGCCGCCGCCCGGATGCCCACCGGGATGTCCACCCGGATGTCCGCCGGGGTGCCCCCCCATGCCTGCGGGATGTCCGCCCTCTGGGCTGGCCTTGCGTTCGTCGCCGGGGTGTTGCGGATGGCTCATGCTATTTCACCAGCCCTTTGCGCAGCAGGTCTTCGGTAAAGTACGTGATGATCAGCCCGGCCCCGGCGCGCTTGATGCCCAGCAGCGATTCCATGACCACGGCGTCCTCGTTGATCCAGCCGTTCAGACCGGCGGCGCGGATCATGGAGTATTCGCCGCTCACCTGATAGGCGGCCACGGGCACGTCGAAGCGGTCGCGCACGTCGCGGATGATGTCCAGGTAGGGCCCGGCGGGCTTGACGATGAGCATGTCCGCGCCCTCGGCGATGTCCGCCGCCGCCTCGCGCATGGCTTCCACCCGGTTGGCGGGGTCCATCTGGTACGTCTTGCGGTCTCCGAACTGGGGGGTGGATTCCGCCGCCTCGCGGAACGGGCCGTAAAAGCTTGATGCGTACTTCACCGCGTAGGACATGACGGGGATGTGGCTGAACCCGTTCTGGTCCAGCGCCCGGCGGATGGCCTGCACCCGTCCGTCCATCATGTCGGACGGGGCCACCATGTCCGCGCCTGCCTCGGCATGGCTGATGGCGGTCTTGGCCAGCAGCGACAGGGTGGGGTCGTTGTGCACCTCGCCGGACGTGTCGCCCTGGCGCACCAGACCGCAGTGGCCGTGGTCGGTGTATTCGCACAGGCACACGTCGGTGCACACCACAAGGTTCGGCCAGCGCTTCTTCAGCAGGCGCACGGCCTGCTGGACTATGCCGTCCTTGTTGTAGGCCTCGCTGCCGCGATAGTCCTTTTCCTTGGGAATGCCGAACAGGATGCAGCTGCGCAGGCCCGTGGCCACGGCGGCTTCCACCTGCTTTTCCAGTTCCTGCAACGAAAGCTGGTACTGGCCGGGCATGGCCCCGATTTCCTTGCGGAAGGTGGGGTCGTCGGTTTCCACCACGAAATAGGCCATCATCAGGTCGGCCGCGTGCAGCGCGGTTTCGCGCACGATTTCACGCAGGGCGGCGGTGCGGCGCAGTCTGCGCCCCCGGAAGAAGTCCCCGAATTCGGACATGCCGTCTCCTGGAGTAGGCAGGGTTGAAACGCTGCGCCCGATGCTCTCGGTGCGCCGGGCTTGCGGCCCGTTGCAGGCAGGCACGGTCAACCGGGGCCAGTCACGGCCAGTTTAGGCTGGCGGGTGGCAGCCGCTTGGCGGCGGTGCGGGCGGCCCGCCGAGGTGGCGGGGTGGCTGGGTGGCGGCCTGCGTGGGTGCAGCGTGCACCCGGACGGCGCGGAGGCCGTCCGGGTGCCGTCATGGCAGGTATGGTTCCGGCGCGGGCGAACCTACGCGCGGATTTCGTCGTCGCTCAGGTAGCAGGCGGGATCCTGCGCCCAGATGTCGCCGTAGTAGGCTTCGGCGCGGGCGCGGAAGTTGCCGCCGCAGATGTTCAGGAAGCGGCAGGTGGCGCAACGGCCGCCCACGTGCTGCTTCTTGTCCTTCAGCTTGTGCAGCAGTTCGATGTTCGGGTCGTCCCAGATCTGCGAGAAGGGGCGTTCCAGAACATTGCCCACCACGTGCTGGCGCCAGAACTGGTCGGGGTGCACCTTGCCGTCCCACGAGATGCAGCCGATGCCGCGCCCGGAGTTGTTGCCCTCGTTGTACTGGAGCAGTTCGAACACCTCGGCGGCGCGCTTGGGATCTTCCTTCAGCATGCGCATCCACACGTAGGGGCCGTCGGCGTGGTTGTCCACGGTCAGCACTTCCTTGGGCAGCCCGGCGTCGAACAGTTCGCGGGTCTTGTCCATGATCAGGTCCACCATGGCGCGGGTTTCCGCGTGGTCCAGGTCTTCCTTGATCAGTTCGGAGCCGCGACCGGAGTACACCAGGTGGTAGAAGCAGATGCGCGGCACTTCAAGGTCGCGCAGCAGCTGGAAGAGCTTGGGCACTTCGCCCTGGTTGCGCTTGTTGATGGTGAAGCGCAGGCCCACCTTCAGCCCTTCGGCCTTGCAGTTTTCGATGCCTTCCAGCGCGCGGCGGAACGAGCCGGGCACGGCGCGGAACTTGTCGTGCACCTCTTCGCCGCCGTCCAGCGAAATGCCCACGTAGGACAGGCCCACTTCCTTCAGTTCGCGGGCCTTCTGCTTGGTGATCAGGGTGCCGTTGGTGGAGATGACCGCGCGCATGCCCTTGGTGGTGGCGTGCTTGGCCAGTTCCACCAGGTCCTGGCGCACCAACGGCTCGCCGCCGGAAAAGAGCATCACCGGGGCGCCGTAGGCGGCCAGGTCGTCGATGATGGCCTTGCCCTGTTCGGTGGAAATTTCGTCCTTGCCTTCAGGGTCAATGGCCTGGGCGTAGCAGTGGACGCACTTCAGATTGCAACGGCGGGTCATGTTCCAGACCACAACCGGTTTCTTGTCCTTGGAGAACTGGAGCAGGTGGGAGGGAAGCTGGCCCGAATGGCGCCCGTAGCGAAGGGCGTCGGAGGGTTCGACCTGACCACAGTAAAGCTTGGAGATCCCGATCATTCTCACTCCTGTTGGCTGGCCGCCGGGCGCGCTGACAAGAGAGGCCCCGGCCTTCTGGCACGGGGCGTAGCGCGGCGGGCTGGCACCGGAAAAACGTCCTCACGCCCTAGCATAAATCGTGGCGGAGGGAAAGCAACTCCGGCCCGGCGGGCATTGCGGCGCAGCAGGCGGAAGCGGCGGGCGCAAGGGTGCGGTGTCAGTAGTCCTTTTTCCACATGATGCCCAGTTCGCTCGACGTGGGCGAACTGCGGCCTTCCAGATTCAGGCGGGGCAGCAGCTCCACTTCCACCCGCGCGCCGGTCGCGCCTGCCTCCGTGCCCTGCTCCACGCCCACGTAGACGTTGTCCAGCAGGTACTTGCCCGCTTCCAGCGTGGGGCGGGCCTGTTCGCCGGAGGCGGATGCGCCCGGCATGGAGGACGTGCGCGAAAGGGAAGGGTCGCGCGGGGCGGTGGTGGTGCGCTGCCGTGCCGGGTCCGACGAGCCCACCCGCAGCACGTCCACCCCAAGGGTACGCCGTACGGAGGTCAGCACGTCGAAGTCGCCGCCCGCGCCGGACAGGGTGCGCAGGGCGTTGGCGGCCTGCAACGCCTCGAACCGGCTGAGTTCGGTCAACGGCTTGCCGAACAGCACGTAGCTCATCACCTCGTCCTGGGGCAGGGGGGGCGTGCTGGACAGGGCAAGCGCCGGGCGGCGGGCCGTGCCGCCCACGTGGGCCACGGCGGTGACGGCAGAACCTTCGTTGGTCAGGTCCAGGTCCAGCGCGGGGTTGGGCGGCTGTTCGCCGGTGAAGGTGATGTTGCCGCGCGACAGGCTGAAGGGCTTGGCCAGCAGATCGAACCTGCCGCGTACCGGCGACAGCGTGCCCGTCAGCGCGGGGGATGCGGCGGCGCCCGCCACGCGCAGGTCGCCCCGCCATTCGCTGTCCAGACCGCGCCCCCGGATGAAGAACCGTTGCGGGGCCACGATGCGCAGGTCCAGCCGGGGGCCTGTGGAGGACATGGAAGGCCCGGCGGCACTGGCGGTGGGCGGCGCATCCATCGGGGCGGTGGCCGCCATCGGGGACGAGGCTGCGGAAGAGGCCGGGGCTGCATGAGGGGCCAAGCCTGCGGGAAGGGGGGAACCTGCCGGAAGGGCCGGGTTTGCCGAAAGGGGAGCCGCGGGCACGGCCTTTTCGGTCACCTCCAGCGTGGTGACCCCGCCGCCCAGACCGCGCAGCAGGCGCAGTTCGCCTTCGGGCACGGTGATGTCTGCCCGTACCAGCGGCGCGGTAAGCGGCCCGTTGGCTTCGATGCTGCCGGACAGGGTCAGCGACAGGTCGTCGCGGTGCAGGGGGCTGAGGCGCAGCAACTGGCCGCGCAGGTCTATGCGCGGGGCAAGGTCGCGCGAAAGACCGTGCCGGGCAGCGGGGGGGGGCGACGCGGTCTGTCCGGTGCCGGTGGCGGGCTGGAGTGCGCGAGGAGCGGCCCCGGGAGCGGCGGCGGATGCGGCATCGGGGACATGGGCGGGGGCGAAACCGGCGTCCGGGGGCGGTGAGAGGCGTCCCTCGAAGGCCGCCGCGCCGCCGCGCCCATCACCCAGCCGTGCGCGTATGGACAGCGTTCCGTCGTCCTCGTGCAGGGCGTCCATCCGGATGTCGGTCAGCAGCACGCCGGACACCAGGTCTTCGTACCTGCCGCCGCACAGGAAGGCTTCCGCCTCCACGCGGGGAGCGCCCACCGGGCCGCGCAGCGAGGCGGTCAGGCTGCCCGTGCCGGTCAGGTGCCGGTCGGCCAGCGGCACGAAGCGCCACACCGGGGCCACCGGACCGCGCCAGCGGACATCCGCCGTCATGTCGCCCGCAAGGTCCGGTCTGGGGAGACCGGAGTTGAAGCGCAACGGCAGGGTGGCCTCGGCTTCCGCCACGTCGGCCTGCAAGCCGTGGGCGGACAGGGTGGCGTGCAGTTGTCCGGTGCCGGAAGAACTGGCCGGGGCGCGGCGAGCGGGGCTGCCGGATTCGGCGGCGGCAGAATCAGGGGCGGCGGGCCGGATGGTGCCCGACAGACGAAAGGCGGCGGGCGTCTGCCCGGGGTCGGGGTAGGCCACGTCCTCGGCCTCCAGTTCGAAGGCCCCGCTGCCGGAGTTGCCCTGCCCGCGCAGGGACGCGGAACCGGAAATGCGGCCCTCGGGCAGGGGCAGGTCTGCGGCCAGACGCAGCACGCGCAGGGGCACATCGGTCAGGGCGGCGTCCAGCATCACGTCGGGGGTGGCGGCGTTGGCGTTGCCGCCGTTGCGCAGGCCCAGCGAAAGGTCCAGCGTGCCGGTGGCGCTGTCGTGCTGTCGTGCGTGCGGGCTGGCTTGCCCGGGAGGGGACGCGGTTGATGGCAAGGGTGGCGGCGTGGCGGTCAATGTCAGATGCAGGCCGTCCATTCGCACGCCCCCGGCCAGTTGGATGTCCGCCGGGCGGGTCAGGTCCACACTGGCCGCGTGGGTCGCATCCGAAAGGTGCAGGGTGTCCAGTCGCAGGATTTGTGCGGCGGCGTCGTAGCCACCGTGCACGTTCGCGGTGCTGCGTCCGCGCAGTGCCAGCCCGAAGGCCGCGCCGGGCGAGCCCGCGTTGTCGTCATGCAGGTCCAGCGTGGCGTCGGCTGCATCCCAGGCCAGCCCGGCTGCCGTGCCGGGGCCGGTGCGCAGGCGGGCGGTGCCGCGCGGGGTGGGAGGCCCGTCCTGCCCGTCCCGCAGATGCAGCAGGTCGGGCAGGCGCAGGGTCAGGGTCAGGGCATTGAGCGTGGCCGCGCCGCCCACGGCAAGGCGGTTGGCCGTCGCCTCCGCGTGCAGCGGAATGGCGAAACCACGCGGGGCAGTACGGGACGCGCGGGCCATGGTGCCGGAGCCAGTGCCGGTGTCGGTCGCGGGCGATGCAGCGGCGTGTTGCGGGGGCTTGCGCGTTTTGGGGCTGGAACCGGCGGTGCGTTCGGCATCGGCACGTGAGGGGAGGGGAGCTTCATTTCCCAGCCATATCCGCAGCCTGGCATCGTCGCCGGACAGGGACGTGCCCGCCGCGCGGGAGAGCGCAGTCCAGTCGGCCACGGCAAGGTCGACGGTACCGGACAGGATGGGGCCAGACAGGATGGGACCGGATAAGGCGGGGGCGGATCCCGTATCCCGCGCCTTTCGCATGTCGTTCCATGACGCGGCCAGTGCGGCCAGCCCGCGCAGGCCGGCACCCTCGGCACGGGTGATTTGCAGGCGCGCGTCACCCGCGCCGCCGCGCTGCTCCAACTGCCAGTTGGCGGCAATTGCCAGCGGCGCGTTCAGGGCGCTGGCGGCGGATACGTCCAACTGGCCCCGTGCGCCCGATACGGCGTCGGTGGGGAGCGGGGCGGGGACGATGCGGCCGGTTGTGGCGCTTTCGGCGGCGCGCGCTGCGGCCACCGGAGGGTCGAGGGGCAGGCGCAGGTCCGCATCCAGCCGGGCCGTCACCCCGCGCACCGTACCCACGGGCAGTTCCAGATGCGGCAGCGTCGCAGTCAGGCGCGCCGTGGGTGCGGCCAGCGTGCCTCTGGCGTCCAGGTTCAGGGTCAGGGTGTCGCTGGCGGCGGCTGGCGGGGGCGTTTGCCTCGTCGCCCCTTCGTCGGGCGCCAGCAGGCCGTTCACGCCGGTCACCGTGAACCGGGCCGAAGCATCAAGCAGGGTTGTTCCGGTAACGGGCGGCAAAAGTTTGGGAGTACCGCCGACATGCGGGGCGGGCGTGCCGAGGCTGGCCGTGCCCCGGCCCGACAGCCGGGCCGTGGCGAGGTGGCGCAGTTCCAGCCGCAACGGGGCGGCGTAGCCGCCGGTCACATCGGCGGACAGGGCGGGCGATGGCCCCAGCAGGTAGCGCGCCTGCGGAGCATTCCAGCGCAGGCCGGCGCCCTGGGCGCGCACTGTCATGTTCAGGCCGGGCGCGGAAGCGGCGGGCGCGGCCCCCGGAGAGCCCGCACCCGGAGCATCGGGCGGCAGGCGCAGGTCCACGTCCGCCTCCATCCGTGCGCCGCCCGCCAGCAGGGGAGAATCGGCGGGGCTGCTGCTTCCGGATGTTCGGGGCGCCGCACCGCGTCCTTTGGCCGGGGTCGGGTGGGTGGCCTCCAATGGCAAGGACAGCGCGGACAGCGCGGGCAGGTCGGGCAGTTCTGCCGCAAGGGTGGCGGTGGCGTGCCGGGTTGCGGCATCCCAGGTGCCGTTGCCGGTGAGGATGGCCAGCGGAACCGGTGGGGACTCGGCAGTGTAGGGCCGCGCGGCGGTGTTCCCTTTGCCCTTGCCGGGGCGTGCCGCATCAAGGCTGCCACCCGTGCCGTCAGGGCCGTCCGTACCGTCCACACCGCCCGGGCCGCCCCCGGCTGCGGGACCGGCGGCAGGCCGCGAACCGTTCAGGGCCAGGCGCAATCCGTCCAGTGTCAGGCGTTGGCCGGTGCGGCGCAGGTTGCCGTCCATGTCCACGGCAATGTCCGTGCGCGCCACCGCAGCCAAGCCGCGCAGATCGATCCGGCCACGCAGGGCCAGTGCGTCCCCGTCCGGGGTATTCAGGCTGCCGTTCAGCGCCAGTGCCGCCTCGGCTGCGCGCAGGGGGGCATCGGGCAGCAGGGCGGCGGCATCGTGCACCCGCGTTCGCACGGTGGCGCGCAGGTCCGTGGGGGCGACGAAGGCCGTCCCGGCGGGCGCATGCAGGGTGGCGTCGGCAAGCTCCAGGTTCCATGCGCCGCCATCCAGCGTCAGCCGGGGGATATCCAGCGTCATGCCGGTGCGCCCGAAGTTGCCGGATGCCTGTGCCCGCAGGGCCACCCCCTTGATGTGAGATGCCATGACGGGAGAATCCGGCGCGCCGGATGCGCCCTGACTGCCGGTGCCCCCCATCCAGCGGCGCAGTTCCGACGGGGCGTCCGCGCCGCTTTGCGCTGCCAGCCGCAGGTCGGCCCGCCAGGCGGAATCCTTTCGGCCCGCCAGCCACGCGGCGATGCCCGGAGCGCTGGTGTCCAGTTCCACGTCTGCCTCGCTGTCCAGCCGCAGCAGATCGCCTGCCGAGACCGCAAGCCAGCCGCGCCACCGGCCTCCCGTGCCGTGCCCGGCCATGCGCAGGCCATAGGCGGGCAGGTCGGGCTGGCCGAGCAGGCAGC
Source organism: Nitratidesulfovibrio sp. SRB-5 (assembly GCF_019931275.1). Lineage (NCBI taxonomy): Bacteria > Pseudomonadati > Thermodesulfobacteriota > Desulfovibrionia > Desulfovibrionales > Desulfovibrionaceae > Nitratidesulfovibrio > Nitratidesulfovibrio sp. SRB-5. The sequence goes on from NZ_JAIOTY010000001.1 coordinate 852,078, forward strand.
CCAGCAGGCCGCCCGTGTCTTCGCCTCCGGCGGCGTCCAGTTGCAGGTCGCCGGTGCGCGCGGTGTAGGACAGGGCAAGGGCCAGCCCGCCGGGGGCAGCCGTAGCCGGTGCGCTGGTGTTCGGTACGCTCGCGTTCGGCGCACCCTCGGCGTGCAGCGGTTCGCGGTCCATGTTCATCCGGACGGAGACGGAACCCGGCGGCGCGTCCAGCGCACCGCGCAGCGAAAAGGCCAGCCTCCGGCCCAGCAGGTCCGCGCCCAGCGCGGCACGCCGCACGTCCAGTTCATCCAGCCGCACCCGCAGCGGCAGGGCCGGGGGATCGAATCCCGTCGGGGCCTTCGGCTTCGGGCTCTCCGTGGCGGGCATGTCCGGCATCCGCTCCCAGCGGGGGGCGGACAGGCGCATCAGTTCCACATCCAGCGTGCCGTGCAGCAGGGCCAGTGGCCGCAGGCGCACTTCCGCCTCGTCCAGATGCAGCCACGGGCCGCGCGCGTCGGACAGGGTCAGGTTGCGCAGCCGCAGCCGCTCGGGCAGGGGGCCTTCCAGGCTGTCCAGCGTGGAGGTGATGCCCGCAGCAGCCAGCATCCGCACGGCCTGCGCGGTCAGCCATGCCTCGCCGGGCGCGCTGCGCAGAAAGGTCGTTCCGGCCCCCAGCGCCAGCAGCAGGATGAGCAGCACCGCCAGCGCCGCACGTCCTGCAGCGCCAAGGATGCGCCACGTGCGGTTTTTCCTTTCGGGCGGCGTCGGTTCCGATGCACGCACGGCACTGCCCCCGGCGTTTTCCGGCAGGGCGGGCGGCGACGACGGTGCGGTGGGCGCGGCGTCGGGGCCGGTATGGCGGCGCGGGGCGGTCATCAGAAGCTTTGCCCGATGCTGATGTAGAATTGCAGGGGGGCGTCGTCCTCGCGCGGGTTCAGCGGGGTGGCCACGTCGAGGCGCAGCGGGCCTGCCACGGTGTAGTAGCGCACGCCGATGCCCGCGCCCCAGCGCATGGCGTCGCCGAAGCGGGGTGTTTCTTCTTCGTAGACGTTGCCGCCGTCCAGAAAGGGTACGATGCCCAGGGTTTCGGAAATGCGGTAGCGCAGTTCGAAGCTGGCCTCGCCGAACGAGGAGCCGCCGATGGGGTCGCCGTCCTCGCGCGGGCCCAGGGACTGGTAGGAATAGCCGCGTACGGAACCGCCCCCGCCGCCGTAAAAGCGGATGGAGCCGGGCACCGCGCCGCTGGACGCCCCGGACAGCGACCCGGCAGCCGCGCTGGCGGCCAGCACCAGCCGTCCGTCGGGACCGTCCGGATAGCCGCCCGCGAGATCGTCCGGGTGACCGCCGGGCCCGTTGTCGGAAGCGGCGGCCCTGTCACCCCTGTCGGTCCTGTCGGCCTGCCCCGCGCGGTGTGCCTTGCCGCGCAGCAAGACATGATAGGCGCTGACATCCAGCCGCGAACGCACCACGTTGAACGGTTCGTCATACACCCCGGTGTAGGGGGTGACGGAAAGGTCGGCCCGCGTGCCGCGCGTCGGGTCCAGCAGGTCGTCGGTGGCGTCGCGGCGCAGCGAAAGCGGCAGCCCCCACATGGTGTACGAGCGCTCCGGGCCGCCCGCGTCTTCTATGCGGCCACCCTCGGTGGACACGCCGACCCCGGCCCGCCAGCCGGGGGCCAGGTCGCGCGCCAGGCCCACGGAGGCAAAGGCGGCCTGCTGGTCGTAGGCGTCGGACGTTTCGTTGCGCATCCAGCTTTCGGCCAGCAGTTCCTGGTCGGGCCGCAGGAAGGACGGCTTGCGGAAGCTGGCCTTGCCCTCTTGCCGCTTGTCCCAGACCGGCAGCTCCAGCCGCAGCCGTTCTCCTTCGCCCAGCAGGTTGCGGTGTTCCCAGAAGGCCAGCACGCCGGGGCCCAGGGTGGAATCGTAGCGCAGGCCGCCGCCCACGGTGCGTTGCGGGCCTTCGGTCACCTCCACCCGTACCGGGCTGGTGTAGGCGGCGTCGGTCCGGGTGCCGGACGGCAGGGCCGTCTCAATGTCGGACGGCAGGGCAGTCTCGATGTCCGGTGCGGCGTCGGGCGCGGCGTGGGCGTCCGTAGCCGTGGCGGATTCCGGCGCGGGCACGACCCCGGCGCTGACCGCACTGAACAGCCCGGTGGCGCGCAGCCGCTCACGGTAGCGCTCTACCGTCCGTTCGTCCCACGGCTGGCCCGCCTGCCAGTCCGCCATGGATTCCAGCCATTCGGGGCGCACCGTGCGGGCGCCGCTGATTTGCGGTGGCCCCATGCGGGTGGGCAGCCCCGCCACCACGTCCACGGTGGCGTCCAGAGTGCGCGCGTCATGGTCCACCTCGTACCGGGCGGATGCCACCCGCGCGAAGGGGTAGCCCGTGTCGCGCAGGGCGGCTGGCACGCGCCCCACGGCGTCCAGAACGGCGTCGGAAACGGCGGGCGCGCCGGAGGCAAGGCCCACCTCGGCCAGGGTGCGCGGCGGCGCAGAGGCAAATTCCGAGGCGAAGGAAGACACGCCGTCCACGATGCGAATGTGCGTTGCGCCCACCACGTAGCGCGGGCCGGGCCGCAGTTCCAGCCTGACGGCCACGGGCGATGCGCCGTCGTCGATGCTGCCCGCCGCCGTGCCCGCGTAGTACCCATGGGCGCGCAGCACCTTCACCGCTTCCTGCTCGTCGGCCAGCATGCGGCGCCGCAGGCCGGTCATGCTTTCGGGAGGGGTGTCGGCAAGGCGTTGCAGCAGGCTGGCGTTGCGCGTCGCGTCCAGCAGTTCCCGATCGTCCGCGCCGGGATCGGGCCGGGATGCCGGGGGCGTGTCAGGGATACTGTCATGGGGGAGGACGCCACGGGGGGGATCGCCATGGGGGCCACTGCCGTCGGAAGCGCTGCCCGCTGGCGCGATGATGAAGGAGACCCGGTAGGCCACGTTTTTCGAAGGCTGGCTCGGCGGCTGGCCGGGTGCCGTGCCCGGCGCAGTGTTCTGGGGCTGGGGCGCAGCCGTGGCGTCTGCCATGGCGGAGGGGCACAGTCCGGGCGGGGTGCGCGGCGGGGCCACGGCGTCAAGCGCGCTGGTGGCCTCGGGGGCGCTGGGGGCGGCGTTGCGAACGGCTGTTGGGGCGGACGTTCCGGGGGTGGGGGGCACGTCGTTGCGCGGTGCGGCGCAGCCCGCCAGCGTCAGGAATAGCGTGGTGAGCAGCGCCAGTGCCAGCCTCCGGCTTGGTAGCGGCGGAGCATGGGAGAAGGTGCGCGCCACGGCGGCATGAAGGCGGATGCACGGCATGCCGCACGATAGCGGCTGGGCGCGGATTTGACAACGTGAGGCGGGCAAAAGGCCAAAAGGTGGCGGGGCGGCCAGCATGGCCGCCCCGCGAGAATTGGCGATGGACGCCGACAGCCCCTAGAACGCGGGTTCCTTGGACAAGCCCTTGGGCGCGGGCGGGTCGATCCACAGCTTGATTTCCTGCGCCATGTCCCACGAAACGGTCTGGGTTACGGCCCACATGGGGTCGCTGGGCTTGCGCGCCTTGGCGGAGAACAGGATGAAGTCGTTGGTGAACTGGTGTTCCATGACCCCGGCGTGGCCCATGGCCCAGATCATCTGGCCGGTGTTCACGTCCCATATCTCCAGCGAAACAGACAGCTTGGAATCGCCGGAAGTGCCGCCGTTGACGTAATGGGTCACGTAGCCGCCGATGAGCAACTGTGCCCCGCGCAGGGCGGCCATCTGCATGGCCAGGTCGCGCCGGTAGGGGGTGGCGTTTTCCGCGAATTCGATGACCGGGAAGACCTTTTCCGACAGCCACGTCTGCCAGATCTGGCGCGATACCTCCAGGCCGACAACGCCCGGCTTTTCCATCTGCTGGGTGACCCGGAAGGGCACGAACAGCGCGGTCAGGGGGCGGTTGGGCGGCGTGGCCGGGCGCACGCTGACCTGCGGGTTGCCGCGCCGTACCCAGTCGTCCATGTAGAAGATGGGCTGGCTGGCAAGGTCGATGTACACCCCGGTCTTGGGCGGGCTGGAACAGGACATGACCAGCGGCAGAAGCAGCAGGCACAATGCAAGCAGCGGAAGGCGCAGGGTCGGACGGGCGCATCTGGCGGATATGGCGCATCGGGCACGGTGGGCGGGGGATGCCGGACTGGGCATGAAGGGCATGGACAACGCTCCGGGAATGGCCGCGCGCCTGCCGTTGCCCTGTGGGGGCGGGAAGGCGCACGGGGGTGATGTCGGAAAGCCGTCGCGTGGACGGGTGTGCACATGCCGCAGCAAGAATGGTGCCGTAGATGCCTGCAAGGGGGGCATGCGGCGGAGGCGGAAGGAGGCGGGACCGGTGCGAAGGGGGGCGAAAAGGCGTGGAAGGGGCGAACGTGCTGCGGAACCATGCGGAAGGTGCCGGACGCCAAGTGCGGATTGGCTGGCGAGGGGCACGGACCGGGCGGGACGAGGAGCGGGCAGGACGCGAATCGGACAGGACGCGTGGCGGCTGAGGCGGCGCCGGGCGGTCTATTGCAGACGGGTGGTGGGCGTGGGCGCGGCCTGGGCCGATTCCAGAATCTGTTCGCGGGTGCGCTGGATGCCGTTGTGCAGGTCCAGCCTGCGCTGGGCGGGAATGCGGTGGAATTCCGGGCGGCGGGTAAGGTCCATCAGGTCGTTCATTTCGTGGCGGATGCGCCGCAGGCGCACCAGCGTCTCGGCGTCCACCGGGGCCACCCGCTCGGCGATCTCGGCCAGTTCACGCAGTTCGGCGGCCAGATTGCGGATGGTGCGCGGGGCTATTTCGCGGGAATGCCTGCGCCGTTCGCGCAGTTCGTTCCACAGGGCGCGCAGTTTCCTGAACATGGCCGCCTCCCCGGTTACCCGGTCGGGCCCCCCGCCCGATGGCCGTTTCCGCGTTCCTCCGGGGCGGGGCCAGCGCCCCGCATCCCGTCATTCTTGTTCCGCATCCCCGTTTGCGCCGCCCGGTAGTGGCGTGTCCCGCGTTCCCGCACGGCGTGCGGGCCGCACCGCCTACATGGGAGCCGAGGACATGAACATGCGCAGCAACTGCACCGTCAGCGCGAAGCCCAGCCCCAGCAGAGGGCCGATGGCCAGCGCCGTGCGCGACCAGGGCAGCCGGTGGGCGTACTTGACCCCCACGAAGGTACATACCACGAACCACAGCGAACCCACCACCGGCCCCACCAGCGGCACCACACTGAGCACCGTGGGCGCTGCACTGTACGAGATGACCCGCACCGTGGTGGGCAGGTCTGCCGCGCGCGGCTCCACCAGCCGGATCATGAAGTGGTACAGGCCGGACAGCACCGCCAGTTGCAGCAGCAGGGTGAAGGGCGAGACCAGCAGGGTCAGGGGCAGGCTCATGTCGTGGGTGACGCTGCCCATCCAGGCGTGCAGTTGCGGGTCTTCGATGAAGCCGCCGAAGGCGCGCATGCTCATGAGATACCACAGCCGCTCGGTGAGCGCCTGAAAGATGCCGATGAGCAGGTAGAACGCCACCGGCCGCTTGAGCGAGCCCGAGGAACGCACCCCGGAGAAGAAGCGCGGCGCCGCCAGCATCACCCGCAGGATGGTCTGGTACAGGCCGGGGAAAAAGCCCACCCGGTCCAGGTTTTCCCACGGCACCTCGCTGCGGGCGGATGCGGCCCACGGCGGCAGGGGGGCGTCCCGTTCGCCGGGGTGCCCGCCATCGTGCGGGGGAAAGGCATCGCCGTGGTTTCCGGCGTTCCATCCGTCAGGGGAGCCATTTGGGGAGCCATTTGGGGAGCCATTTGGGGAGCCATTTGGGGCACCGTTTGGGGAGTCGCCGGGGGTGCCGTCCCGGTAGTTGTCCCGGTCGTGGGGGGGGGCGCCGTTGCCGGGCCGCGTGCGGGATTCGGACTGCTTGCGCCAGCGGTCGCCCACCGAGGCCACGGCGTCCCATATGTCGCGGGGCGAGCCGGGGCGGCGCTGTCCCCCGGCGGAGCCCGGGGCAGCGTTGTGCCCGTTGGGGGCATCGTGATTGTCGTCGTGGGCGGGGGTGCTGCTCCGGCCGGGAATCACCGCGCCGGGGGGCAGCGGGTCGTCGCCGGGGCGGGAAAGATCGGTGTGCCCGTGGGCGTTGCGGGGCGCATCGGCGCTGGAAGGCGCGGTGCCCGCCGGATGGGGGGCGGTGGGTGAAGCGCCCGGATCGGCCATGCGCGGCGTGCCGGTGCCGGAGACGGGGCGGGGTTCGCCCACGTGGTCGTCCTCTCCGGCATAGTCGGCTTCTGCGCCAGATACGCCGGATACGCCCGATGCGCCCGAGGTGGCAGATACGTCAGACTCGTCAGCCCCGTCAGGTCCGTCAGCCCTATCCGGCGGAAGCGATGCGCCGGACGCCGGGGGCTGCGAAGTGGCGGAAGTGCCACGCCGGAAGGCGGCGGGCAGGTCGTCGCCCTCGTCCTGATCCATGGCAGGCCCGGCAAGGGGCATGGCGTCGGGCGCCACCGCATCATCCGGCGCGCGGCGAGAACCCGCGTCCGCTGCCTGCGGGGCACGAGGGGCCTGCGGGGCACGAGGGGCCTGCGCTGTGTGCCCGGCGGGGGAAACGTCCGGGGTTTCATCAGGTGCCAGGGCGCGAAAACGAAAACGGTGACGGCACTTGGGACAGGTGGCGATGGCGGCCGAGGACGGAATCTTGCTGCTGTCGATGCTCCGTTCGAACTGGCACTCCGGGCAGCGTATAATCATGGGAAATCCTTTGCTTCCTTGCATATGCCCAGTGTAGGGCATCAGGCAGCGCAAATCAAGGTGGGCTCCGTTCCGTAGCGTTCCGTGCCGTCCCGCACAGGGGGAGCGGCGGGGTGACGCTGGTTTTCCGCCGGTTCCCGGAACCGAAGCCGGGGCGGCGCGCTCAGGGTGACAGGGGCAGGCGCAGGGCCAGATGGCGGCGGTGCGCATCCGGCTCCGTGTCGCGGCGTTCCGCGCTGTCCTCGGCTGGCCGTGCGTTGTCGCCGGAAACCAGCCCGGCATGGGCGAACAGGCTCCGGGGCAGGGCCGGGTATTCCGTGCTGAGCCGGTGCAGCCCGCCCGAAGGGGACGGGGTCGCCTGGCCCGCCCCCGCCGCATTGAACACCCGCAGGCGCTCGGCCAGCGCGTCCCGGTCCTTGGCGGTCCAGCTCAGGTGGTCGATCCAGACATCGCCCAGCAGGCAGGTGTGGCCGTGCACCCCCACCACCCGTTCGTGCACCGCACCCCGGAAGCATACCCCCGGCATGCGGCGGAACAGCCGCAGTTGCACGTCGGGCCACAGGCCGTAGCCCACGCGCAGGTGGTCCGCGTCGGGGTAGGCGGTGGCGCGGGGCAACAGCCAGGCCCCGGCGCCGGGCACGGCCATCAGGCGGGGCAGCAGCGCCCAGGCGTGGGGCTCCAACCGCTCGTCGGCGTCGAGGTACAGACACCATTGCGTGGACAGCAGCCCCAGCATGGCGTTGCGCTGGGCGGAAAAATTGCCCCCTAGCGTTCGCACTGACTGGCGCAGCGGCACGGGGCACAGGGGAATCGGATCGAAATCGGGGGGCGCGCCGTCCCAGACCACGGCCATTTCGCGCACCCAGCCGGGCACCTGGGCGAAAAAGGCGGGCAGGTTCGGCTCTGCGGGGTGCAGGATGGCCCCCACGCCCAAATCGGCCTGATCGGCCAGATCGGCCATACAGGCCAGATCGGTCGGATTGGCCGGATCGGCCAGATGGGGGGGGCGGTCCGCGCCTTCGGGCGCGGCTTCGCCCGGGTGTTGTCGCGCATCCCGATTCGCATGGGGCAGCGTCACGGGCACGCACCCGGCGAACAGGCGACGCCAGTGGTGCAATGCCTCGGTCTCCGCCTCCGGCAGGAACGGGTTGGGGAACAGGGTGGCGGTTTCCGGCGTGACGCCGGTGCCCCGCAACAGCAGCAGCAGCGCCCATGGCGAGGTGTCGGCCAGCAGGCGCGGGGCGTCCGGCGCTGGCGTCGGGGCGGTGAAATCCTTCAGGCGGCCGGTGGCCAGCGCGGTGCGCATCCGGTCCGGGGCAAGGTCGCACAGGGTCAGGCGCGGCACGGTGGCCGACGCGGCCCGCCCTGCGGCGTTGGCGGCAGCGTTCAGGGCGGCGCAAACGGCCTCGGGCAGGGTGCCGTCGCCGGTGCCCAGCAACACCAGATGCGGCCGCCCGCTGCGCAGGGCAAGGCGCACCGCCTTGTCCGCCGCCTGCCGGACCGCCTGTTGGAGGGCATCCGCATCGGGCCGGGGCAGTCCGGGAACGTCGTCCGCCGGTTTCTCCTGTCCGGCACCGCCCAGCCGGAACCCCAGGACCGTGGAGGTATACGCGGCCAGCAGGGCGTCCGTGGCGCCGGAGGCGACTGTGGCTCCGGGGGCGTCGGGGCGGGCGGCTCCGCGGGGCGTTTCGGGTGCGATGCTCATGGGGCCTCCCCGCATGCCATCTCCGCCGGGCACACCTCGTCATACAGCGCTTCCAGGGCGCGGGCCTGCATGTCGGCGTCGAACAGCGCGGCGGCCTTGCGCCGCCCGGCCTCACCCATGCGCCGGGCCGCGCCGGGGTGACGCAGCAGATGCAGCACGGCCCCGGCGTAATCGTCCGCCGTTTCGGCCACCAGCCCGGTGACGCCGTGCTCCACCAGTTCCAGTTGGGCGTTGTCGCGCAGGCCCGGGCAGGGGTGGGTGACCACGGGCAGCCCGGCGGCCATGGCCTCCGCGATGGCCAGTCCGAAACTTTCGCCGGTGTCGTTGGCATGGGCCAGCAGGGAAAGTTCGTTGAAGAACCCGGCCAGTTCCGCGTCGTCGCGCAGCGGCGGCAGAAAGCGCACGTTGTCCGACAGGCCGTGTTCGCGCACGTAGCGTTCCGCGTCCGGGGTGCCGCCGACGACGTCGTAGCGGAAGTGGGGCAACTCGCGGCGCAGCACGGGCAGGATGTGCAGAGCCAGCGGCGACCATTTGCCGGGGTCTGGCCGGGACAGGCGGCCCAGCACGGGGCGGGTGTAGTCGCGCTCGGCGGGCGGCGGGGTCAGCCGGGCGAACAGGGCGGTGTCCACGGGGTTGTACAGCACCCGCCAGCGCGGGGGCACGGCGGCGATGCCCTGCACGCGGGCGAAGCGTTGGGCGCAGAAGTGCGAGACGAACAGGGTGACGTCGATGAGCTGGCCCGAAGGGGAAGGATCGTGCCGCCCGAAGACGTTGGTTTCCACGATGGCGGGCAGGCGCCGGTGGGGGGCATCGGCGTTCGCGTCCGGAGAACGCGCGGCGGCGGGCGCCTGGCGGAAGGCCATGCGCAGGGGGCGCAACAGTTCCGGCTGGGGCCAGCCCGCGCGGTGCACGTGCACGATGTGGGGAAGAAAGCGGGCGGCCACGCTGCCCAGGTCGCCTCCGATGAAGGTGGTCACCCCCGCCTCGCGCAGGGGGGCGGCGCGGGGGCCGTCGGCGGGGCTCCATACCGCGCGCTGGAAGCGGGACGGGGCCAGCCGGGTAAGCAGCAGTTGCATGACCTTTTCGGTGCCGCCAAGCCCCAGCGAGGAAACCACGTGCAGCACCCGGCGCGGCGCAAGGGGCTCCTGCAGCCCGGAATGGTCCGATGGGGCGAGCGCTGCGGCCCCGTCGGGAGAGTCGGGAGAGCCGGAAGAGCCGGGGGAGCCGGCGTTTCCTGTCGCGTGGGTTGCGGCGGTGACCATGGGCCGTGTTCTAGCCCAGCGGCGCGGGCATGGGAAGGGTGTCTCCCGCCGACGTTCGGCCTAGCCCTGCGCGAACTTGCGGTACAGGCTGGCCGCGGCCATGCGGCTGGGGGCAAAGCCCTTCACCGGCTGGGTGTCGGAAGCTTCGGATGTTTCGGCAGCCGTCGGTGCGGCTGGTTCCCCGGTGGCAGTCGCCGGGGCAGTGGGCGGCATGCCAGCCGATGTCGGCGCTGCTTGCTGTGCCGAAGGCGCAGTGGACACGGGGGCGGCTGTCTGTGCTGTCTGCACGGCCTGCTCTGCCTGCTCTGGCGGGCTTGGCAGGGGGGGCAGGGCCTGTGCGACCGCCTGCGGCGCGGCATCGGCTGCCGGGGCCTGCTGGCCGTAGGCCTGGGCGTGGGCGCGACCGAACTGCGCGGGCTTGCCCAGCGGGGGCATCTGCGCGGTGGGCAGCGGCACGCGCGAGGGCGCGGCGTTGGCGGGCGTGCGGCTGGCAGCCATGCTGGCTCCCACGGCCATGGCCTCCGGGGTGTTGACGATCTGTCCGTAGGCGCCGCGCAGGCCGGACAGTATCTTGATCACCTCGTCGATGAACGTCACGTCCATCTTCAGGTTGGCGTTGAGCAGGCGGGTGGAGCAGTAGAAATACAGCTTGTGCAGGTTTTCCGCCAGTTCGCCGCCCTTTTCCAGGTTCAGGCTGGCGTCCAGTTCGTTGACGATGTCCAGGGCCTTGGAGATCAGGATGCCCTTGCCCGCGTAGTCGCGTTCGGCGATCTTTTCCTTGGCCTGGTTCAGGAACTTGATGGCCCCGTCATACAGCAGGAGCAACAGCTCGCCCTGGGTGGTCGTGGTGACCTGGGTCTGTAGGTAGGCGTGTGCGGCCTTCTGCATTGCATTCTCCCGGTATATGCGCCCGCGTGTCGATGCGGTGAGTGTGTCGCGCGTTGTGGTCGTTTTCCGCGCCGTGGCGGGTGTGGCCGCCCCGGTTGTTCCGGCGGTTCCGGCCCTTGGCTACGAAGACGTTGACGAGGACAACGACTTGATCTGGCTTTCCACGGACTTGCCCAGCGCGTCGTAGCGGGCCAGGGTGGCCTCCAGCCGCGAGTAGCGCAGCCGTTCGCGCCGTTCCCACTGGGTGACGCGGTCCACTTCCTTGTCGATCTTCTTCTGTATGTCGTCCATGATGTCCTGGTAGTTGTCTTCCAGGATCTTCAGTGCGCCGTCGCTGCCCAGCATGTCGCTGAGTTGCTCGCTGAGGCCGCTGAGCTTGCCTTCCTTGATGCGCATGCGGCTCGCGTAGCTGCCCTGCGAAAGATTGTCGATTTGCAGCGCCAGGCCTCGGGCGTCGCCTTCCATGGCCGTGATCTGCTTGTTGGCGTTGTCGATGTTGGCGCGCTTGCCGCCGATGAAGGCATTGACGATGTTGCCCGAGGCGTCCACGTCGTAGGTCACGTCGTAGATGCCCGCCTTGGTCACGCCCTTGACGTGCGAATAATAGCTGAAGTCGGACGAATCGGACTCGGGCAGCCCGTCTGCGGCAAACAGTTCCGCCACTGCCGTGGGGTTGTTCTTCAGCACCTCGTCCAGTTTTGCCTCGTCCAGTTCCAGCAGGCCGGCGTTCAGGCTGTTGGTCTCGGCGTTGGTCAGGATGCCGATGTGCGCCAGCGACGAAAATTCGTCGCCTCGCAGCAGGTTGCCGTCCTTGTACTGGTATTCGAAGCCCGCCGCCCTGTCTGCCGTGGCCATCTTGAGCTGGGTCGACAGCAGCTGCACGCCGTAGTTGCCGGTAAGGATGGACCCCTTCTGCATGGAATACAGCGACGAGGCGTCGTCCGGGTTATCCACGTCCTTGGAGCTGTTGACGGCGGTCAATTCCTTGATCTTGGATCGTACGGCGTTCATGGCGTCCACGAACGACTTTACGTTTTCCTTGATCTTTTCGGTGTCCGTGGCCACCGAAATCTGGGTGGTGCCCACGTCCTTGAGGGTAAGGGTCATACCCTCCACGGCGCCGGTCAGTGTGTTGGACGTGGATTCCAGCCAGGTGGCGGCGGGCCAGCCGTTGACCCGGTACTTGGCGTTCTGGCTGGCCTGCACGGTCCATGCGGCCGCCGTGCCGGGAAGGCCGGTGACGGTGGTGCCCGAATCCACGGACAACGTGGCGTTGGCCCCCAGATCCATGCCCCGGAACTGGAAGGTGTAGCCGGTGCCGTTCTGCACCAGCATGGCCTTTACCCCCGGGTTCTGGGGGTCGTTGTTGATCATGTTCTTGAGGGCGTCGATGGTGGTGCCGCTTGGCACCGTGATCGAGCGGGTCTTGCCCATGTAGGTGTAAACGAACTGCTGGTCGCTGCCGGAGTCGTTGACCTTGGTTTTCTTGTCGGCGAAGGCGGTGTTGTAGGTCCAGATGGAGCTGGAGGCCAGCTGGCCCACCTCGATCTTGTAGTTGCCTTCAAGCACGCTGGAATCGGTGGTGGCGCTGGCCACGGTTTCGGCGGAACTGGAACTCGTTTTCACCAGGAACTTGTTCATGGAGCTCATGGAGTCCACGATGTCCTTGAGCGATGCGATTTCCGTGCGCAACTCGCCAAAGGCGTCCTGACGCCGCTGCCAGTCGGCCTTCCACAAGGTAAGCCGCTTTTGCGGAATCTGCTCGATGGACTTCAACTGGTCGATGACCTTGGAGAAGTCCGTGCCGTTGCCGAGCCCGGAAAAGTATACGCCGCCGGATGCCAGATCGACCATGATGCACCTCTTCGTCGGAAGAAATTTCCCGATGGGGGTCTCCCGCCGTGGGGGCTGCAAGGCTGGTGCCAGAACGGCGCCGCCTGTCCCTCGTGCATCTTATCGGCGGGGATGGCGGAGGGCTTTAGGTTGCGGGGCCGGACGTGCGGTTGCGAGGGGCGCGTGGGGCGAAAGGCAAGGGGGGAGAGCGGCGACGCAAGGGAAAAGGCCGGAGCCGGGGGGGATGCGGAGCGGCGGGGGAAACCCGCCGGACGACGGTGCGGGCGTGGCGTTGCCACGCGCCGGTCAGCGGAGTGCCTGCCGGGTGGTGCCGGATGGGGTGGTGTCTGCCGGGGGAGTGGCGGCCAGCGGTGCGCTGGTCAGCCGGGCCAGCTGCCGCCGGGCCTGCTCCGGATCCATGCCGCGTGCGGCGGCCATGGCGGGGAGGTTTTCTTCCGCATCGCAGGGGCGCACGTACAGCGGCTGCACGTCATCGGGACCGTAGATGGCTGCGGCGGCCAGGGGCAGCAGCAGGGCGGGGGCGGGGTGGTCGAACCGGTCGGGCAGAAAGCGCGCCTGCGGCAACAGTTCAGCCAGGGCCTGCGCCAGCACGGTCCGGTTGCGGGTGGCCCCGCTGCCCATCAGGCAGACGGCGGGGGCGGTGTCAGTGTCGCACCCGGCCCGGTTTGTTGGCAGCGTCTGTTCTTGGGCGCCTCTGGCGGCCAAGGGGCTATCGTCCCTTGGAACCCCATGGTCGGGTTTGTCAGCAGTCTGTGGCGCCGCCGATTTGCCCGCAGGGTTTTCCGTGGTTGACCGGAACGCGACTATCCGGGCCACGGCGGCGTCAAGCGTCGCCGCCTCCACCGGGGTCAGGGCTTCGGGCAACCCGCAGGGCATGCCGTGGGCAGCGGCGCTGGCGGCGTCCGGCATTTCGCCGGGCATGCGGAAGGCCTGCATGTGCACCAGCCCGCGCCGGGCGTGGGTCAGCACCCACAGCACCGTGCCGCGCGGCAGCAGCGGGCCGCAGGCCAGCAGTTGCGTGTACGAAAGCCCGGCCTGCTCCGCTCCCAGCGCGCGGGCCATGCCCGCCGCCGTGGACAGCACCAGGCGCAGCCCGGTGAAGCTGCCGGGGCCTTGCACGCAGGCAATGCGCCGCACGTCGGCCAGCGAAAGGCGCATCCGCGCAAAGGCGTCGGCAAGGGCCGGGGCCAGCAGTTCCGTGCCCTGCGAGGGCACATGCCATTCCTGCGCGAACAGGGTTTCGCCGTCGCTCAGGGCGGCAACCTGCACGCGCGATTCCGCCGCGTTCAGGGCCAGGGTGATGGCCCCCACGCCGTGCGCAGCGCAGGTCCCAACGGGGCCAGTTGGGGAGGTCGGGCCAGTGGGGCCAGTGGGGCCAGTTGGAGCGGTCGGGGCAGTCGGGTCGGAAGCCACGGCCAGCCCCGCCGCCGGGGGCACCTGGGTCATTGCAGGTTCCGCACGATGTCGTTGTAGGTGGCCAGCAGCATCAGGGCCAGCAGGAAGGCCAGGCCGATGCGGGTGGTTATCTCGCGCAGGCGGGCGTTGACCGGGCGGCGCATGACCATTTCCATGGTCAGGAAGATGATGTGCCCGCCGTCCAGCACCGGTATGGGCAGCAGGTTCAGCAGACCAAGGTTGATGCTGATGAGCGCGGTGAGGGCCAGCACGCTGTCCAGCCCCTGGCGCGACTGCTCGCTGACCATCTGGGCGATCATGATGGGCCCGCCCACCGAATCCAGCGGCACCACCCGCTCGAAGATCTTCTGCACGCTCTGGCCGGTGATGACGATCATCCGCCAGGTCTGGTCCAGTCCGGCCTTCATGGCCGAGGTGCCGTCCAGCGGCAGGGAGACGGTGCGGCCCGAGGCCTGGATGCCGATGAGCCAGGTGCGCTCGTCCTCGCCGAAGATGGTCTTGCGGGTGCGCACTTCCGGCTTCACGTTCAGGGTCAGGGCCGTGCCGTTGCGGTCGATGGCGATGGCCAGTTCGCGGCCCTCGCTGGCCACGATGGACCCGGCCACATCGTCCCACCACTGCACCGGCTTGCCGCCGATGGACAGCACCCGGTCGCCCGGGGCCACGCCCGCGATGGCGGCGGGGCTTTCCGGCTGCACCCGGCCCACTTCCGGGGCCAGCTGGAACTGGCCGTGCGCCCAGAACAGCCCCCAGTAGATGAACCACGCCAGCAGCAGGTTGAACACGGGACCGGCGGCAATGACCAGCAACCGCTGCCACGCCGGGCGCAGGGTGAAGCTGTGGCGCTTTTCGAAGCCTTCGGGCAGTTCGGCCTCTTCGCTTTCACCCACCAGCGACACGTAGCCGCCCAGGGGCACCAGCGACAGCCGGTAGTCGGTCTGGCCGCCGCGCCAGCCGAACAGGCGCGGGCCGAAGCCCAGCGAAAAGGTCTGCACGCCGATGCCGAACAGCCGGGCAATCAGGAAGTGCCCGAGTTCGTGGAAGAATATCAGGCCGCCAAGGACCAGGAGTACCGAAAGGAAGCTGCTCATGCGTTGCCCGTTCCTTGCGTGCCTGCCGCGTCTGCCCAGTGGCGCACGCGGCGGCGGGTTGCGGCGTCGAGCGCCTCTATGTGGTCGATGTCGTGCATCAGGAATGTTCCGTCGGTGCCGGTCGATGCGGCGTCCGGCTCCGCAGTGGCTGGCGAGCTCGTGTCTGGTCCGCTCGTGTCTGGCCCGTTCGTGTCTGGCGTTCCTGCTTCATGGGCGTCCAGCGCCCGTTCGATGAGCGCGGGAATGTCCATGAACCCGATGCGCCCGTGCAGGAAAAGGTCCACCGCCACCTCGTTGGCGGCATTGAGCACCACGGGCAGGCCCGCGCCGCCGGGGCTGCGCGCCTCGCGCGCAAGCACGCGCCGCGCCAGCGCAAGGCACGGGAAAGAGGATAAGTCGGGGGCCTCGAAGGTCAAGCTGCCCACCCGTACCAGGTCCAGCGGGGCCACCCCGGTGTCCACGCAGTGCGGCCAGGCCATGCAGTAGGCGATGGCGATGCGCATGTCCGGCGTGCCCAGATGGGCGATTTGCGAGCCGTCGGCGTATTCCACCAGCGAATGCACGATGGACTGCGGGTGCACCACCACCTCTATGGACTCCGGGGCCACCCCGTACAGGTGGTAGGCCTCGATGACCTCCAGCCCCTTGTTCATCAGCGTGGCGGAATCAATGGTGATTTTTGCGCCCATGGACCAGTTGGGATGATTCAGGGCCTGCTCGCGGGTGACAGTGGACAGGAACGCCCGGTCGCGCCCCCGGAACGGCCCGCCCGATGCGGTAAGGATGACCCGGCGCACGGCATGGGGAGCGCGGCCCCCGTCCTGCAAGGTATCGTGCACGCGCAGGGCCTGGAACACGGCGTTGTGTTCCGAATCCACGGGCAGCACCACCGCGCCCGTTTCGGCGCAGATCTGACGGATGAGCGCGCCCGCCAGCACCAGTGATTCCTTGTTGGCCAGGCAGATGACCTTGCCCGCCCGCGCCGCCGCCACCGTGGCCCGCAGGCCCGCGGCACCCACCTGGGCGGACAGCACCGTGGAGGCATCGGGCAGGACGGCCAGCGCGGCGTACCCTTCCGGCCCGACATGAATCTCCGGCGCGTACCCGGCGGGCAGCAGCGCGCGCAGTTCCTTCGCGCCCGTTTCGTCCAGCACGCCGAGGTGCGCGGGCCGGTGGCGGGCGGCCTGTTCGGCCAGCAGACGCACGTTGCGCGCCCCGGCCAGCGCGGCCACCTGGAACAGGCCGGGGTGGGCCTCGATGACCTTCAACGCGCTGGTGCCGATGGAGCCGGTGCTGCCCAGCAGGGCCACCGTGCGCGGCGTGGCGTCTTCCCATGCCCGGTCCGGCATGCGCGAAATGTAGCGGATCATGCCCGTGTTCTTCCCTTTCCGCCGTGCCCGGCGGGTCTAGACCTGCGGGGTCTGCGTGGTCTGGGGCGCCTGGGGGGGCTGCGAAGCATGGGGGCCTTGGGGGCCCTGCGCCACAAGCTCGCGGCCAAGCGTGGTCATGAGGTCGAACAGCAGGCGGATGTCGGCCTCGGAGGTGCGGTGGTTGGCCACGCACAGGCGCACCCCGGCCCTGCCGCGCACCATGGCCGGGGTCAGGAACCCCTCGCCCGATGCCTCCAGCCGTTCCAGCAGGCGCACCTGCAAGCGGTCCACGTCTTCCTCGGTCCAGCCGCCCCCCTGCGGCACGTAGCGCGCGCAGGCGATGGACAGCTGCACCGGGGCCAGCACCCGCCATTCCGGCGAGGCGGCGCACAGGTCGCGGAAGTGCCGCGCCAGTTCCATGTTGCGCGTCACGATGCGCCGCAGCCGCTCGCGCCCGTACGTGCGGAAGGCAAACCACACCTTCAGCGCGCGGTTGGCGCGGCTGAGGATGAATGTGGTGTTCTTGAGGTCGTGCGGGTTTTCCTCGCCCAGGTACGAGGCGCGCGCCCGGAACGTGGCGAGCTGTTGCGCCTTGCTGCGGAACAGGGTCACCCCGCATTCGAGCGGGATGAAGAACCACTTGTGCGGGTCCACGCAGATGGAGTCCGCCCGGTGGATGCCCGCCAGCAGCGCCCGGCCCTCGTCCGTCAGCATGGCCGCGCCCCCGTAGGCCGCATCCACGTGGAACCACAGGCCTTCGTCCGCGCACGTGTCGGCGATCTCCGGCAGCGGGTCCACCGCGCCTGTGGTCACCGAGCCAGCCTGGGCCACCACGCAGAACGGGGCAAGGCCCGCCTCGCGGTCCATCGTGATGGCCGCGCGCAGGGCCGCCACGTCCATGCGGTTGTCCGCGCCGGAAGGGATGGCGCGCACGTTGTCCGCGCCCAGTCCCAGCAGCACTGCGGAACGCTCGATGGACATGTGCCCCTGGTCGGAAACATACAGCACCGGGATGCGCCCGATGCCCGCAAGGCCCCTGGTGGCCGCTTCCGGAAAGTGCGTGTGGCGCGCCACGGTCAGCCCCATCAGGTTGGCCATGGTGCCGCCGGACACGATGGTGCCGCCCGCGCCGTCCATGCCCTCGTCAGCCGCCTGAGGCAGGCCGAACAGCCGGGCCAGCCAGCCGAGGACCACGTGTTCCAGCACCGTGGCCGCCGGGCCGCCCTTGAACGACAGCGGCGCCTGGTTCAGCCCCGTGCACACGATGTCGCCCAGCGTGCCCGCCGGGGCCGGGCTGGTCGTTATCCACGCCAGAAAACGCGGATGCCCGATGCGCGTGGCGTACGGTTCTATGCACCGCGCCACGTCGTCCAGCACTGCGTGCGCCCCCGCGCCCGCCTCCGGCCAGTCGGACGGAATCAGCGCCGCCAGTTCGTCGAACGTGGCCGGGTGCACCACCGGACCCTGCGCACACGGGCCGATGCGCTCCACCCGGTCCGCGATCATGGTCGCAGCCCGGTGCAGCAGGGCTTCGAAATCTTCCAGGTCAAGTGTCTCGTGTCGTTGCATGGGGTGTAAAGTATGCGAGTTGCGGCGTGTCTGGAGCTATTCCGGGGGAAGGGGGAAAACCACTTTTGCGGCAGCCGTTAGGCGAGTTTACGAGCCTTACGGATGGCGACCGCAACGCGAAAAGTGGTTTTCCCCCTTCCCCCGGACCCCCATCCCCCTTTCCACCAAACTTTTCAATGGGTATGGCGGCAACGGTTTTTCAATTGAAAAGTTTGGGAGGATGGAGAGGGGGTGCGGGGGAGAGGAAGGAACCTTTTACAAAAGGTTCCTTCCTCTCCCCCGACAAACATTAAAAGAACGGAAATACCGAATCCAGGGCGGCGTAGGCGGGCACGACAAAGAGCAGGCTGTCGATGCGGTCGAGCAGGCCGCCGTGGCCGGGCAGCAGGGTGCCGGAGTCCTTGACGCCGAGGGTGCGCTTGAGGGCGGATTCGAAGAAGTCGCCCAGTTGCGAGGCCACGTTCAGCAGGCCGCCCAGCAGGGCAAAGGCCCACCACGGGGCGGTGCCTGCGGCCATGCCCACGCCGGTGATGGCAAGCACGCACAGGGCAAGGCCGCCAAGGCTGCCAGCCCAGCTTTTCTTGGGGCTGACGCGCGGCCAGATGCGCGCCTTGCCGAACCAGGTGCCGATGAAATAGGCCCCGGTGTCGGAAATGACGGCGGCCAGCACCACCACCAGCTGTTCCCAGCGGTTGAAGTGCAGGGCGGGCAGCAGCAGCACGGGCACGTACAGGATGCCGCTGGCCAGGACCTGGCCTTCGGTGAAGCGGCAGTCGTCCTCGCCGTTGCCCCAGGTGAGCAGAAAGCCCACGGCGCCCACCAGGAAGGCGGCGGCGACGCAGCCCAGCACCATCCACGGGCGGTCCATGTGCCCGGCGGCCAGTACGGCGGCGCCAAGGGCCATGCCGCTGGCCTTCAGCGGCAGGCGGGCGTTGCCGGGCCAGAACATGGTGTAGAATTCCAGCAAGGCCAGGCTGGCCACGGCCACCACCATGATCAGCAGCACCCAGCCGCCCATGGCAAGGCCCACGGTAAGCAGGGCGGCAAGGGCCGTGCCGGTGACGACGCGTTGGAAATGGGGGGATGCCGGGGTCACGCGGGGGTTGCCTCCGTTTTGCCGAAGCGGCGTTGCCGCCCGGCATAGTCGCGCAGGGCGGCGCGGAAATGCTCTGGGGTAAAGTCCGGCCAGAGGGTGTCGGTGAAGTGGAATTCGCTGTAGGCGCTCTGGTAGAGCAGAAAATTGCTGATGCGCACTTCGCCGCTGGTGCGGATGACCAGGTCCGGGTCGGGCTGGCCCGCGCTCCACAGCCGCGCGGCAAAGGCTTCCTCGGTGATGGCTTCGGGCGCCAGGCCTTCGGCGGCCAGGGCGCGGCAGGCCATGAGGATTTCATCGCGGGCGGAGTAGTTGAGGGCCAGGTTCAGGCGCATGGTGGTGCAGGCGGCGGTGCGGGAAATGGCGTGTTCCAGCGCCTTGCGCGCGGCCAGCGGCAGGTCGGCCAGTTGCCCGAACACCGAAAGACGGATGTCGCGCTGGATGAGGTTGGGCAATTCCTCGCGCAGGAAATCCACCAGCAGCTCGAACAGAAACTTCACCTCGGCACCGGGGCGGCCCCAGTTTTCCTTGGAGAAGGTGTACATGGTCAGGTGGGGGATGCCGAGGGTGCGGCATTCGGTGACGATGGCCCGTGCCGCCTCGGTGCCCGCGCGGTGGCCGTCGCTGCGCGAAAGGCCGCGCTGGGTGGCCCAGCGCCCGTTGCCGTCCATGATGATGGCCACGTGGCGGGGCAGGGTTTCCGGCAAAAGCATGTCCGGCGTGGGGGAGCCCGCCGTGGGAGCGTTGTTCACGATAAGCCTCTGCTGCGCGTGCGATGCGCCCGCGTCATATGCGCCATGGCCGGTCCGCCCGCCCGTCCGTCCAACCGCGTGTGCGGGGCGGACTGCCGCGGGCGCGACCGGCCATGTGGAATCTGTCACCGTGGGACCGCACGTGCGGCCACGGTTCGGAGACCGTTTCCTAAAGCTCCATGATTTCCTTTTCCTTGGCCGTGCACTTCTCGTCCGACTTGGCCACGAAGCGGTCAGTCAGCTTCTGCACGTCGTCGGTGGACTTGCGCACGTCGTCCTCGGAAATCTCCTTGCCCTTTTCCAGCTTCTTCAGGGCGTCGTTGGCGTCGCGGCGCACGTTGCGCACGGCCACCTTGGCTTCCTCGGTGTACTTGCGGGCCACCTTCACGAGGTCCTTGCGGCGTTCCTCGGTCAGCGGCGGGATGGAGATGCGGATGATCTTGCCGTCGTTGACCGGGTTCAGGCCAAGGTCCGACTTCATGATGGCCTTTTCCACCAGCTGGAAGGCCGAACGGTCCCACGGCTGGATGGTCAGGGTGCGGCTGTCGGGCACGCTGACGGACGCCAGCTGGCTGATGGGCGTGGGCGTGCCGTAGTAGTCCACCTTGATGTTGTCCACCAGCGAGGTGGAGGCGCGGCCCGTGCGCAGCTTGGCGAATTCGCGGTCCAGGGAGCCGAGGGCCTTTTCCATGCGCTCTTCGGCGTCGAGAAGAATGCTATCCATATCCATGGGGGTTAGCCTCCGTGTACGATGGTTCCGACGTCTTCGCCCATGACCACGCGCTTGATGCTGCCCTTGAACATGTTGCAGACGATGATGGGCACATCGTTCTCCATGGCCAGGGTGATGGCCGTGGAGTCCATGACGCCGAGCTTGCGCTGCAACGTTTCGACGTAGCCGAGGCTGCGGAACATCACGGCGTCGTCATGCTTCATGGGGTCCTTGTCGTAGACGCCGTCGACCTTGGTGGCCTTGATGATGGCCTGGCACTTCAGTTCCATGCCGCGCAGCGCGGCCGCCGTGTCGGTGGTGAAGTAGGGGTTGCCGGTGCCCGCCGCGCAGATGACCACGCGGCCCTTTTCCAGGTGCCTGTCGGCCCGGCGGCGGATGTACGGCTCGCAGACTTCCTGCATGGTGATGGCCGAAAGCACCCGCGTGGGATGGCCGATCTTTTCCAGGGCGTCCTGCACGGCCAGCGCGTTGAGCACCGTGGCCAGCATGCCCATGTAGTCGGCCGATGAGCGGTCCATGCCCTTGGCGGACGAGGAGAGGCCGCGGAAGATGTTGCCGCCGCCGATGACAAGCGCCACTTGCAGGCCCATGTCGACAACCTCGGCGATTTCCTCGCATATCTTCGAAACAGTCTGGGGGTCAATACCGAACTTGTTTTCGCCCGCCAGGGCTTCGCCGCTGAGCTTCAGCAGCACGCGCTTGTAGCGGAGTTCGCTCATGTCCGTCCCTCGGTGTGGTGGTTGTATGTTGCGTCGTCGGAAATTCGTGTGCGTTCGCGGGGCGCCGGTGTCGATGTTGCAGTGCCCGTTTGCCGGGGCTCGTGCCGTGCGTGCGTCCTAATGGTGATCGAAGGGCGCACCCCAATCGCCCTCGCGTACCCGGATGTACTTCAGAAAGGCGTAGAACGCCCCGTGCGCCGCGTTGATGAAGCCTGCCCGGCCATCCAGAAAGCCCAGCTTGACCACGTACAGCTTCAGGAACCGGGCCAGGCCGTGCGCCGTGGCCACGGCCACGCCGCCCTGACGGCCCTTGGCGCGCAGGTCGTCCGCACCCTGCTGGGCGTACGAGTTGATCTTGTCCAGATGCTGGCGAAAGCTGTCGTACGGGTAGTGCAGTATGTCGCCGCGCAGGCGGCCCGTTTCGCCCTTGGGGTGGAACGAGTAGTGCGCGCCAGAGACGTGCACCTCCATGTGGGCCGGGCGGAACAGCCGCAGCAGGTAGTCCGGGTACCAGCCGCTGTGCTTCATGAACCGGTCGAAGTACCACGAGCGGCGCGGCACCCAGTGGCCGGCCCTGGCGGCCTGGCTGCCCTCGCCCCCGCGCACCTGCGCGCGCAGGGCGGCCAGCACGCTTTCACGCAGTTCTTCGGTGCATATCTCGTCCTGGTCCAGGCTGAACACCCATTCGGTGTCGATGAGCGAGAGGGCGTGGCGGAACTGCGGGCCGGGGCCTTCCCACTTGCGCTGGACGACATCTGCCCCGGCGGCGCGGGCCATGTCCACGGTGCGGTCGGTGCTGAAGGAATCGACCACCAGGACCTTGTCGCAGAAGGACAGCGAGGCGAGGCACCTGTCGAGCAGGCGTTCGCCGTTGTAGGTGAGCACAAGGCCGGTGATGGCGGGGCGCATGGAAACTCTCGTTGCGGGTTCGGGGTGTGCGACCGGGTGTTGCAATTCGTTGTGGCGCGCTGGCAGATGCGTCAGGCGGACGCCCTGGGCGGCGTGACGTGCCGGGTGAACCAGCGCAGGGTGTCCGCCATGCCGTCGGCCAGCGGAGTTGTTGCCCGCCAGCCCATTTCGCGCCAGGCCGCGGCGCAGTCCAGCACGCTTACCGGCACGTCCACCGGCCGGGGGGGATGGTACAACCGTTCCAGCCTGCGGCCAAGCACTGCTTCCAGAGTATCAGTCACCTCGTTGATGGTGGTGCCGCGTCCGGAGCCCACGTTGAACACGCGGCCCGGTCCGTCGTGCACCGCCGCGCGCAGCAGGGCGTCAGTCAGGTCGTCGATGTACACGTAGTCGCGCACCGTGCTGCCGTCACCCCAGATTTCCAGCGGCTGCCCCGCAAGCGCCTTGCGGATGAACGCGCCAATGATGCCTTGTCCCTTGGTGGCCAGCTGGTATGGCCCGTAGGGGTTGGCCACGCGCAGGACGCGGTAGTCGAGATGGTGCAGGTGGCGGAAAACGTGCAGGTACTTTTCGATGGCCACCTTGGCCACGCCGTATGCGGTGATGGGATCAGTGGGGGCCGATTCCGGAGTGGGAACCACCGCGCCCGGCCCGTAGACGGTGCCGCCGGAAGAGACGAACACCACCCGGCCCACGCCCGCCGCAAGGCAGGCGCGGAACAGCTTCAGCGTGGTCAGCACGTTTTGCTCGGCGTCGGTGACAAGGTCCCAGTCGGCATTGACCGGCGTGGAACTGGACGCAAGATGGATGACCCGGTCCACCCCGTGCAGCAGCGGCCCCAGCCGGTCGATGTCGCCGGTTTCTCCGGTATGGCATTCCGTGCCCGGCAGGCCCAGCGGCGACAGGATTTCCTGCGCGCGCCTGCCGTAGCATATCAGGCGGCGGCACCGGGGGGCCAGCGCCTTGACGAGATTGATGCCGATGAATCCTGCCGCGCCCGTGACGAGGACCGACAGTTCCCCGAGGCCGGCGGGGGCGTCGGGGGGGCTGTTCGGCGTGCAGGTGCGAAGCGGATCAGTGGGGATGGACATGCTGCTCCGTGCGCCGGAGCCGGGCCGGCGTGGTGGCGGTGGTACGGGCGTGGTGCGCAGCCCGCGAAAAAGGGGGTCTTTCGACCCCCCTTTCATTCATGATGCATGCACGGTCTGCTGCATGCCGGTAGCGGTGCGGTTGCATCCGTGCGGCATGGCGGCGTTCCGTCCTGCGGCTAGGCTTCTTCCGCGCCCAGCTGCATGCGGACGAAGCGGCCGATGGTGACGTTTTCGCCCAGGGTGGCGATGACGTCGTTCAGCAGGTCGCGGATGGTCATCTTGTCGTCGCGGATGTACGGCTGTTCCAGGAGGCAGATCTCCTTGTAGAACTTCTTGATGCCGCCTTCAACGATCTTCTCGATGATGTTCTCGGGCTTGCCTTCTTCACGGGCCTTCTGGCGGTAAACCTCGCGCTCGCGCTCGATGACGGCGGGGTCCACGGACTCGGCGTCCACGGCGGCGGGGTTGTTGGCCGCAATCTGCATGGCCACGTTCTTGGCGAATTCCTGGAACTTTTCGTTGCGGGCCACGAAGTCGGTCTCGCACTTCACTTCCACGAGAACGGCGATCTTGCCGGTGGAGTGGATGTAGTTGCCGATGACGCCTTCGGAGGTGGCGCGGCCAGCCTTCTTGGCGGCCTTGGAAAGGCCCTTCTGGCGCAGCCAGTCGACGGCCTTTTCGAGGCTGCCGCCGTTTTCTTCCAGAGCCTTCTTGCAGTCCATCATGCCGGCGCCGGTCTTTTCGCGCAGTTCCTTAACCATCTGGGCGGTAATTGCCATTGTGCGGTCTCCCTGAGATGTCGTGGAGGTCTGGTTACTCGGCGGCGGCTTCGGCGGCGGGAGCGGCTTCGGCGACGGCTTCAGGAGCGGGCGCGGCCTTGGGCGCGGCGGCCTTCTTCAGCTCTTCCTCGGCGTCCTTGCCCTTGCGTTCCTTGCGCATGGCGTCGCCTTCCATGCAGGCGTCGGCGATGGCGGCCACGAAGAGCTTGATGGCGCGGATGGCGTCATCGTTGCCGGGAATGACGAAGTCGATCAGGTCGGGATCGCAGTTGGTATCGGTAACCGCCACGATCGGGATGCCGAGCTTGCGGCATTCCTTCACGGCAATGTCTTCGCGGTGCGGGTCCACGATGAAGGCGAGCTGGGGCAGACGGTCCATTTCCTTGATACCGCCAAGGGTGGCCAGCAGCTTGTCCATCTCGCGCTGCATGCGCAGGATTTCCTTCTTCTGGTACTTGTTGACGGTGCCGTCGGCGAACATGGCCTCGAGCTTCTTCAGGCGGTCGATGCTCTTCTGGATGGTGGTGAAGTTGGTCAGCGTGCCGCCCATCCAGCGGTTGGTCACGTAGAACTGACCGGCGCGACCGGCTTCCACGGCCACGGCTTCCTGAGCCTGGCGCTTGGTGCCGATGAACACGACCTTGCCGCCGTTGACCACGGTGTCCACAACCTTGTCGTGGGCGGTGCGGAACAGCTTAACGGTCTGCTGCAGGTCGATGATATGGATGCCGTTGCGGGCGCCGAAGATGAAGGGGCGCATCTTGGGGTTCCAGCGGCGGGTCTGGTGACCGAAGTGCACGCCGGTTTCCAGCATCTGCTTCATGGAAACGTAAGCCATTTCAGAACTCCTTGCGGGTTTTTTCTTCCACACCGGCCATGGCCCTTCAACCCGCGCCGCACGTGGCGTGGCGGGCACCCCGGGCCGAAACCGGAGTGTGCTTGGTGTAAAAGGCAGGAATGCATACGCCAGATCGTGGCGGATGGCAAGCGTCTGTGGGGAGAGAGGCTGAAAATCCGTGCGCCACCCGCGGGTGGGCATGCCCCGGTGCATTTCTGCTCCGTCCCCGGAAAATCCGCGCGCGGGCGGCGCAAGTCCGGCGCGGCGGCAGCGGCAGGGCGGGAGATGGCGGACAGCCGTTCAGGGGCGGAAAAGCCACTGCCCGCCTTACTGCAACGGCACCTCGGCGTGCTCGTCCCCATCCGGGGCGGTCAGCACGGGGTTGATCAGCAGGCCCACCTGCTCGATTTCCACGCGCACCTCGTCGCCGGGCACGATGGGCCCCACGCCCACGGGGGTGCCGGTAAGGATGAGGTCGCCGGGCAGCAGGGTCATGACGCGCGATATGGCGCTGACCATCTCGTTGGGGGTGAACAACATGTCGGCGGTGTTGCCCTGCTGGCGCACCTCGCCGTTGACCAGGGTGCGCACCGCCAGGCTGGCGGTGTCGGGCAGGTCGGTTTCTATCCACGGCCCCACGGGGCAGAAGGTGTCGTAGCCCTTGCAGCGTCCGAACAGGCCGTCGCGGCGTTGCTGGTCGCGGGCGGTGACGTCGTTGGCGCAGGTATAGCCAAAGACGTGCGCGGGCACGGCATCCGGCGAAATGTTGCGGCACTGCCGCCCCACCACGATGGCCAGTTCGCCCTCGTAGTCCACCCGGCCCACGCCCTGCGGCACCAGGATGGGCTGGCCGCTGCCGATGACGGCGGTGGGGGCCTTCAGGAAGAACACCGGCTCGTCCGGCACGGGAAAGCCGATTTCCGCCGCGTGGTCGCGGTAGTTCATGCCCGCGCAGATGATCTTGGACGGGGCCACCACCGGCAGGATGGCAAGTTCCGCCAGCGGGATGGGGTCTTTCAGCCCCAGTTGGTGGTTCAGGCACACCACGCCGTCGTCCTGCAACGCGCCAAAGAACACGCTGCCCTTGTATTGCACCCGTACCACGCGCATGTCGCCGCTCCGCTCCGGCGGGCGCACCCGCCGCGTTGCATCGCCAATGCCCGAAATCGGGCGCCGTCAGGTTCGGAAAGGGGTAGCCGCCTTTTCCGAAAGGGCCGAAAAATCCGTTGCCGGGGCCGCGCGCACCCTGCGGACGGTCAGATGGTGGTGATTACGGGCACCACGATGGGGTCGCGCTCCAGCACCTTGCGGAAGAACCGCCGCAGCGACGAGCGGATGCGGTCCTGCAGCCGTTCCGTCTCGCCGGGGGGGATGTTTTCGAAGATGTCCAGCACGATGCACTTGGCGTCTTCCAGCACGTGGTTGTAGTGCTGCTCGAACACGAAGCCCTTGGACAGCATTTCCGGGCCGTGCAGCACTTCCCAGCCGGTGTCGTCCACCACCAGCACCACGATGACCATGCCTTCGCCGCCCAGGATGTGCCGTTCCTTCAGCACCGAATGGCCAACGTCGCCCACGCCCTTGCCGTCCACCAGAATGAATTCCACCGGCACGTGCTCTTCGAAGCGCACGCTGTCCGGGGTGAGGGTGATGGGATCGCCGTTTTCAAGGATGATGGTGCGTTCCTGCGCCACGCCGCATTCCTGCGCCAGGCGGCAGTGCTTGACCAGGTGGCGGTATTCGCCGTGCACCGGCACGAAGTAGCGGGGGCGCACCGCCTCGATCATGGCGCGCAGCTCGTCGCGGTGGGCGTGGCCCGATGCGTGGATGGAGCGCACCTTGTCGTAGTAGACTTCCGCGCCCAGCCGGTACAGTTCGTTGATCAGCTTGGTGATGGCCCGCGCATTGCCGGGGATGAAGCGCGAGGACATGACCACCGTGTCGCCCCGGTGGATGCACAGCTGCTTGTGCTCGCCCATGATGATGCGCGAAAGGGCGGACAGCGGCTCGCCCTGCGAACCGGTGACCAGCAGCACCAGGTCGCGGTCGGCCATGGGGGGCATGGTCACGGCGTCCAGGATCATGCCCGCCTCTGCCCGCAGAAAGCCGAGGTTGCGCGCGATTTCTATGTTGTTCATCAGGCTGCGGCCGCTGACCACCACCTTGCGCCCGAATTCGCTGGCCAGGTCGAACACTTCCTGAATGCGCTGGATGTGGCTGGAAAACAGCGTGACCACGATGCGGCCTTCCGCCTCGTCGAACAACTGGCGGAAGGTGTCCATGATCTCGCGCTCGCCCAGCGACTGGCCGTCACGCTCGATGTTGGTGGAGTCGGACAGCAGCAGGCGCACGCCCTCTTCCCCGGCAAAGTCACGGAACAGCGCAAGGTCGGTGCCGGGGCCGGACAGGGGATTGGGGTCGATCTTGAAGTCGCCGGTGTGCACCACGCGGCCCGCCGGGGTTTCCACGGCCAGGGCGTAGCCTTCGATGATGGAATGGCACACGGGCAGAAAGCGGAAGGTCATGTCGCCGAGCACCAACGGCGCATCGGGCGAGACGGGCACCAGTTCCACGCGGTCGGCCAGGCCGTGTTCGCGCAGCTTGTGTTCCACCAGTGCCAGGGTGAAGCGCGACCCGTAGATGGGGGCCTTCAGGTGGGGCATCAGCCAGGGCAGCGCGCCGATGTGGTCCTCGTGCGCGTGGGTCAGCACGATGCCGCGCACCCGGTGGCGGTTCTGCAACACGTGGTCGAAGCGCGGAATCACCACGTCCACGCCAAGGTGATAGTCTTCGGGGAACATCAGGCCGCAGTCCACCAGGACCATGGAGTCTGGCGTGGACCAGATCTGGCAGTTCAGGCCGATCTCTCCGAGTCCGCCAAGGGGGGTGATGGTCAGGTGCGGGGTCTGGTCCGCCATGCGAGAAGCTCCACTCTGGTTGCGCGTCTGGTGAGGTGTGAAAGGGCACAGGTCAGTTCCTCTTGCTATCGCAAAAAGGCGGGCCTCACAAGGGGATGCGACGCGCACACCGACCCGTGCCGTTTGGCTGAACAGTCTCCGGCAGGGGCGGGCGGTGCGGCTCGGCGCGGTGGGGCTGCGCCATCCGTAACCGTGGCCGGTGCGCGCAATGCGCCGTGCGGCCCGCCCGGCGCAACGGTGCGGGGTGGGCACGACGAAACAGGGCCGCGCCACCCGATGGGCGGCGCGGCATGTGCTTGCAAGGCATGATAATTTTGCCTTGGTCGTGAACAACGAATGTTCAACGGAAGGACAACGATCGTGGCTGCGGTGCGCCTTTATGCCTTTTCCAAATGGGAAAAAGGCCAGCCGGAGAGGCTGCTAGGAAGGCTTGTTGCGGCGCACCTCCACCCCGGCCAGCTTCTCCCAGTGGCGGATCAGCGCGCCGTGGTCGGCATCGCCCAGCCCGTCGGCCATCAGGCCTTGCATCACTTCCATCAACTGGGCGGCCATCGGCAGGGGCACATGCAACTCGCGCGAGGTTTCCAGCACGTTGCCCATGTCCTTGGCATGCAGCCTGATGCGGAATCCGGGGGTGAACTTG
Source organism: Nitratidesulfovibrio sp. SRB-5 (assembly GCF_019931275.1). Lineage (NCBI taxonomy): Bacteria > Pseudomonadati > Thermodesulfobacteriota > Desulfovibrionia > Desulfovibrionales > Desulfovibrionaceae > Nitratidesulfovibrio > Nitratidesulfovibrio sp. SRB-5. The sequence continues at coordinate 880,404 of NZ_JAIOTY010000001.1, forward strand.
CCGTCCATGACCAGCGGGGCCTTGGCATCCAGCACGGTGCTGCCCGCAAGGCCGCCCCGGATGGCCTGGTAGACCAGGTCCGGGTCCGCCCCGGCGCGGGTGGCCAGCACCAGCGCCTCGGACATGGCCGCAATGTTGCCCGCCACCACGATCTGGTTGGCCAGCTTGGTCACGTTGCCCGCGCCCACCTCGCCCACGCGCACCACCGAGGCGGCCATGGCCTTGAACACCGGCAGGCAGGCGTCGAAGTCTTCCTGCGCGCCGCCCACCATCACCGACAGGGTGCCGTCGATGGCTTTCGGCTCGCCGCCGCTCACCGGGGCGTCCAGCATGCGGATGGACTTCTTCGCCAGTTCCGCCGCGATCTCGCGGCTGGCCAGCGGGGCGATGGAGCTCATGTCGGCCACGATGCAGCCGGGGGCCGCGCCTTCCGCGATGCCGCCGGGGCCAAGAGCCACCGCGCGCACCTCGGGCGAGTTGGGCAGCATGGTGATGACCACGTCCGACGCGGCGGCCACGGCAGCGGGGCTTTCCGCCGCCGCCGCGCCCTCGGCGGCCATGGCCCGCAGCTTGTCGCCGTTGCGGGTGTAGGCGGTTACCGGAAACCCGGCCTTGAGCAGGTTGCGGCACATGGGGGCGCCCATGATGCCGAGCCCAATGAATCCGATGCGTTGCATGGCGTGCTCCTTTGCGGTGGCGGGGCCGCCGCGCGCTGCGGCGGCCCCCATGGTGTTGCGCGGTTTGCGGCGTCTGGAATCAGGACGGCCTGTGACGTTCCAGGCTTTCAAGGTTGCAGAAATCACGGTGCGCGGCATGGTCGATGGGGTAGTCCCACGAGCCGCTGCGCAGTTCCACATGGCCACCGAACCCGGTCTTGAAGCGATGCAGCCCGTGGAACGGGTGGGCCGGGTCCAGCCCCGGGGGCACCGCACCCATGTCGTAGGCGGTGCACCCGCGCAGGCGCGCCAGGCGCATGGCCTTCCAGTGCATGGCATAGGGGGCCATGCACTGGCGCTTGTGGTTGGACGAGGCCCCGTACAGGAAATGCGCCGTGGTCCCGCACAGGGCCACGATGGCCCCGGCCAGCACGTCTGCGCCGTGGCGGGCCAGCAGGAACAGCAGTTCGGCGTCATGGAATGTGCCCGATGAGGGAGCTGAAGCCGATGAGGCCGATGCGGCGGATGAGGGGGACGAGACGGATGAGGGGGACGAGGCGAATGAGGCGGACGAGGGGGACGATGCGGATGTGCGTGCGGCCTCGGTGCGGTCCGCAGCGCCAACCCACTCGCGCCAGTCATGCCAATCCGCTCCGCCCGGCCACTCCGTCCGGACGGGATGGGCCGGGGCGGCATGTTCCGCCCTTGCAGGGGGCAGGCCGCGCAGGCGGGCGCGGAACAGCGCCTGGAACTGCTCGTACCCGCACGGGGCAAAGCCGTTGCGCAGGGCAGTCTGGCGGTACAGCCCGTGGAACACCGGCAGCATGTCCGGCGGGGCGGGGTCCACCCACACGTCCTTCCGGTCCGCAAGGCCGATGTTGTAGCGGGTCTTGGGCTTCATGCGCGCCAGAATGTCCTGCTCCGTGCCGGTCAGGTCCACCACCAGCGAACTGGCCACGGTCATGTCGCGGTAGGCCTTGCGGAGGTTCCAGTTGCGGGTGCCCATGTTCATGCGCATCTCGCGGATGCGCGGTTCCGGGTAGGCGTTGCTGCCGTGCGCCAGCATGTCTTCGGCATAGGGCGAGGCCCACGGCAGGTCATAGCGGATGAACGCCACGGACGGGCCAAGGTTGCGGGCCAGCGCTTCGGAAAGGTCTTCGAGGAACGGACCATAGTCCTCCTCGGCGGGGGCGTGCTCCGGCCCTTGCGGCACGTAGGCCATGGCGCGGCCACGCCCCATGGGTTGCAGCAGCACCAGCACGTCGCCGTGGTGGTCGGTGGCGGCCAGGTCGAACGCCTTCGGCGTGTAGCCCAGCCGGGCCTTCACCTGCGCCCAGTATCCCGTCTGGAACAGGATGTCGGTGGGCAGCAGGGCATCGGTCCGTTTCGATGAAAGCTCGAACATGTCAGATCCCTGTTGAGGTTGGCGTGCGCCGTCAGGCGCGGTCCGTGGTCGCGGGAGGGGGCAGGCCGAAGAGGGGCGGCCCGGCGGCATCGCGCCGCCGTGGATCGGCCACGCCGGTCGTGCCCCCGTGGGGGAGCGGGGTGCGCATGTGGGTGTCCTTGTTTTCTTTTTATTGGTTGTGGTTACGCCTGTGTGGTGTACGGAAGCATCCAGTCCAGCGACGCCAGCGTGCCGGGCGCGGGCACGTATTCCAGCCCGATGTGCCCGGCGTAACCCAGGCGGTCCAGTTCGGCGAACAGGAAGGGGTAGTTGATTTCGCCGGTGCCCGGCTGGTGGCGGCCCGGCGTGTCCGCGATCTGGACGTGCCCGATGCGGGCCATGTGGGCGCGCAGGGTGGCGGCCAGTTCGCCCTCCTCGCGTTGGGCATGGTAGACGTCGTACTGCAACAGCACGTTGGGGCGGCCCACCTCGTCCAGCAGGCGCAGCACCTGCACGGTGGAATGCAGGAAGAAGCCGGGAATGTCCTTGCGGTTGATGAATTCCACCAGCAGTGCCAGCCCGGCCTCGGCCAGCCGGTCGGCGGCGAAGCGCACGTTGTCCACCAGGGTGGCCCACGCGGCCTGCGCGGCGGCGGGGTCGTTGTCCGGCACCTTGCCCGCCAGGCAGTTCAACCGGGGCACGCCAAGGGCCTTGGCGTAGGCAATGGCCCGGTCCACCCCGGCGCGGAATTCCGCCTCGCGCCCCGGCAGGGCGGCGATGCCGCGCTCTCCGGCGGCCCAGTCGCCCGCGGGCAGGTTGAACAGCACCTGGGTCAGGCCGTTGTCGCGCAGCAGCGAGGCCAGCGTTTCCGGGGCGTGGTCGTAGGGGAACAGGTATTCCACCGCGTCGAAGCCCGCAGAGCGCGCGGCGGCGAAGCGTTCGGTGAACGGCAGTTCGGTGAACAGCATGGTCAGGTTGGCGGCGAATCTGGGCATGGTCACTCCTGGGGTTGGGCCTGCTTGCGGTTGCAGGGGCGGAACATTGCGGGCGGCTGCCGGGGGACGCGGGGCGCCCCGTGCCGGGGCTGGCGTCGTGTCCGTGCGTTTTCGGGTGAGGCGTTCGGGGCTGCCGGGTGCGGCCCGGTTTCTTCAGGCGGCCTTGGGCGGTTCGTGGCTGGTGTCGCCAGCAAGCTCTGGAGACGCGTCCGGTGACGTGTCCGGTGACGGGGGCAGGGCGTCCTGTGCGTCCGACACGTTCGGCCCGTCCGGTCCATCCGGCCTATCGGGCCTGTCCGGCGTTTCGGCTTCTGTCAGGGTCTGCCGCAGCGCCGCCAGCGACGGCGCGATGTGGTTGCGCATGGCCGCGCCGCTGGCCACCGGATCGCCCCGGCGCAGGCCATCGATGACGGCCAGATGGTCGGGCACGGTGTCCTCCCACGGGCGGGGGGTGCCGTGCAGGTAGGCGGCGGCCATCATGCTCACCGGGTCCATGGCCGCGCGCAGGAAGGGGTTGCCGGAAAGCTCGGCCAACCGCCGGTGAAAGGCCCGGTCGCGCTCCACGTAGGTCTGGTGCGCCTGCGGCGTGTCCGGCAGGCTGGCCATGGCCCGCCATTCGTCGGCCATGCGCTGCGCCTCGTCCGGGGTGATGCGCAGGGCGGCCAGTTCCGCCGCCAGCGGCTCCAGCCGCTCGCGCAGTTCGAACAACTGCACCAGTTCCAGCGTGGACAGTTCGCGCACCCGGAACCCCCGGCGGGGAATGGCCCGCAACAGCCCGTCCTGCGCAAGGCGCTTCAGGGCGTTGACCAGCGGCGTGCGGCTGACGCCAAGGCGCGCGGCCAACGCCTCCTGCGCCACCCGCTGGCCGGGGGCCAGCACGCCGTCGGCGACCATGGCCCGGATGCGGTCGTAGACCTTCTCGTCGAGGTTCTCGTGCCGGATGGCGGCAAGGCCGTCGGGGGCGGTGGTGGCGATGTCGGTGGAGGACGTGGGAAGCTTCATGTGTTGACCCTAGCCGGGGCCGGGGAATGGGTCAATCGTTTTGCATGCAGAATGCAAAAGTACAGGATTGCGTATCCGCCGGTCAGGCATCCTGCCGGTTGGCGTGAAGTCGGTGTGCCATGCCGATGTGCTGCTGCGGTCTTGCGTGCCGTTTGCCGCGTGCGTTGCTGACGTTGACACCGTCTGTTTTTGGACGCCTCCGGCTGCCGCAAAAGGGTTCCTCACCCGCAAGAATTCGGGTTTCGCAACAGTTTCGCGCCGCCCCCGGAATCCCGGAAGCGGCGCGATCATGTGCAGGTCTGTTCAGTCCACGGCAGGAACCGGCGCGGCTACTCCTCGCCGCGTTCCTTCCTGTAGTCGGCGATGACCTTTTCGGCCACCGGCGGCGGCGCTTCCTCGTAATGGTCGAATTCCATGGTGAACACGCCCTGCCCGCCGGTCATGGAGCGCAGGTCGGGCGCGTAGCGTAGCACTTCGCTCATGGGCACGTGGGCCTTGATTTCGGTGATGCCCACCTGCGAATCGGACCCCAGCACCTTGCCGCGCCGCGACGACAGGTCGCCGATGACGTCGCCCATGTATTCGTCGGGCACGGAGACGGTCAGCAGCACGATGGGTTCGAGCAGGGTGGGCTTCATTAGTTCCATGGCCTTCTTGAAGGCCAGCGAGCCCGCGATCTTGAACGCCATTTCCGACGAATCCACCGTGTGGTAGCTGCCGTCGTACAGCTTCACCTTGAAGTCCACCACCGGGCATCCGGCAAGGTACCCGCGCGCGGCGGCTTCCTGCACGCCCTTGTCCACGGCGGGGATGTACTGGCGGGGGATGGAGCCGCCCACCACCGCATCCTCGAACACGTAGCCGGAGCCGCGCGGCAGCCCTTCCATTTCGATCCAGCAGTCGCCGAACTGGCCGCGCCCGCCGGACTGCTTCTTGTGCCGCCCCTGCACCTGGGCCTTGCCGCGCACGGTTTCGCGGTAGGGCACCTTGGGCGTCTTGAGCAGGATTTCGGTCTTGTAGCGGCGTTTGGCCTTTTCGACGGAAAGTTCGATGTGCAGCTGGCCCATGCCGGAGAGCAGGATGTCGCTGGTTTCCTCGTCACGGGCCAGACGCAGGGTGATGTCCTCGTCCAGCAGCTTGTGCACGGCGGTGAACACCTTGTCTTCGTCGCCCTTTTCCTTGGGGGCGAGGGCATAGGTGATCAGCTGCGGCGGCATGGTCGGCTTGGGCAGCACGAAGGGGTTCTTTTCGTCGCACAGGGTGTCGCCGGTGCGGGTGCCCTTCAGCTTGGCCACGGCCACCACGGCGCCGGGCCCCAGCGCGTCCTTGCAGGGGGTCTGGGTCTTGCCGGTAAGGTACAGCAGCGAGCCGAGGCGTTCCGGCTCGCCCGTGGTCATGTTCTTGAGGGTGGATTCGGTGGAGACGGTGCCCGAAAGCACCCGGATCAGGCTGAGTTGCCCCGCGAAGGGGTCCGCCAGGGTCTTGAACACGAAACACGCGGCGGGGGCGTCGGGGCTGCTGGCCCGTTCCTTGCCGTCCGCGTCCAGCCAGGCGGCGCGTTGCAGGGGCGAGGGCAGCAGCCGGTCGATGGTGTCGAGCAATTGCGCGCCACCCTTGTTTTCCATGGCGGCACCGGCCACCACGGGCACCAGGTCGCCGGACAGCACGCCCTTTTGCAGGCCCAGGGCCATTTCCTCGGGGGTCAGTTCGCCCTCTTCGAGGTATTTTTCCATCAGGGTTTCGTCGGCCTCGGCGATGTTCTCGATGGTGGTCTCGCGCAGGGCGGCCACGTCGTCGGCCATGTCGGCGGGGATTTCGCCTTCGGTCACCTTGCCGTCGGCGCCGAAGAACAGCGCCTTGCCCGCCAGCACGTCCACAAGGCCCTTGAAATTGGCCTGCTGGCCGATGGGCATGTACAGCAGCACGGGCCGCATGCCGAGAATGGCGGAAAGGCCGGAGAAGGCCATGTCGAAGTCGGCCCGGTCGCGGTCCACCTTGTTGATGAACACGGCGGCGGGCAGCCCGGCGGCCCGCACCGACTGCCACAGCTTGCGGGTGAGCGGCCGCACGCCGTCCACCGCGTCGATGACGAAAACGGCGGCATCAACACCTGAAAGCAGGTAGCCGATGTCGCCGATGAAGTTGTTGTCGCCGGGGATGTCGAGCAGGAAGTGGCGGGAACCGTTGCGTTGCAGGGTGGCCACCGAGGGCTGGATGGAACCGCGCCGCTTGGTTTCCTCCGGCTCGAAGTCGAGGGCGGTGGTGCCCTCCTCGATTTTGCCGAGGCGGCCGACCACGCCCGCCTGATACAGCAGCATTTCGGCGAGCGAGGTCTTACCGCAACCTCCGGTTCCTACGAGAGCATAGGTTCTTTGGGTCTCCAACGCCTTGGACATAATCCGTCTCCCTTGTTCCTGATGGTTGTGGAGATGAGATCCCTGCCGGGCAGGGCGCAGTGTCCATGAATGCGTGATGCCGCCAACAAAACCGTGTTCCGTTCGTGCTTTCTCGTGCGGGGCGTCGTCCCTGTGGCGTGGTGCGTCTGCGCCGTTCGTGCGGCTGTGCCTGGCGGTGCGCGGTGCGGCGGGTGGTGTTGCCGCTGCCCGGGGTCGTCGTGTTGCCCCGTGTGCTCCGTGCCTTGCCTGTGGCTGTCCTGCCTGCCGCAGTTGCGCGGTTGCGCTGTGCGCTGTCGGGCCTTTTCCCCCGTGTCGTGTGGCGTATCGTCCGGTTTTCGGGCGGCGATGCGGGTTGAGGGTTGCAGGGGGCGGTGGCGGTTGGCAACCGTTCCGCGCGGGAATCGTGACAGTGCCGCGATCCTGTCGGACGTGCCGCCGGGCCTTGCCGATGGCTTTCCAGTTACGTAAGTCATAGGAAGACGTTAAGAAAGATGTCAAGGCCAAACTGGCCGTCGCCCCGGCAATCGGCGTCCCGCAACGGTTTGCGGGTTTCGCTCCGTTCGGGTGGGCGGATGGGCCGGGGCGGTGCGGGGTACCGCCGGGCACGTCGCACCGGCGGAACGGCGTTGCAGGGTTGGTGGAAAGCACCCTCCGCAGGCACCCACTTGCGCAAGGCGCATCTTTCGCGGCATGGAGTATGGCATGATACGCGGCTTGATTCTGGGCGGCCTGTTCGTCCTGCTGATTTACCTGCTGTTGCGCTACGTGTGGCGGACCAGGCCGGAGAACCCGCGCGAGGTGCTGCGCGAGGAGCTTTCGCGCCGCCGGGCCGTGGGCGAAAGCGCCACGGGCATGTCCGAACGGCTGCGCGACGTGGCCCGCGAACGGCTGCGTCCCGTGGCCGCCGCCCTTGCCGAAATGCGCGAGGAACTGCCCGAGGACCAGCGCTTCGACCTGCGGGACGACGGCGACACCCTGACCGTGGAGGCGGGCGGGCGCACCATGGTGGTCACCCACAATGCGCTCACTGTGTTGCTGGGTGACCGCGACGGTTCCGGGCACCCCGGCGGAGACGGCGTGCGCCGTCCCCTGCGCGATGAACGCTACGGAATCCGCGTGGACGGCGTTCTTGAGGAGCATCCCGACCTTGCCTCCACCGTGCGGCGGCTGGCCTCGCTCATCGCCGACGCGGTGGCCGGGCGGCCAGTCGCGTAGCGGCGGGCGGCTTCCTGCGGGGGCATTGCGCGGTTTCACCGGACAGTCCATCCGGGCTCCCATACAGATTGTCACGCCGGGGGGGCTGCTGCTAGGATGCGCCAGCGGTTCGCGGCACCTCATTTCCATTCCACCGAACGTTGCGGCGCGCACGCCGAACGAGGTATGCATCATGTCCGACGATTCCAACGAAGTGAAACTGTTCGCCCTGTCCACCTGCGTTCACTGCAAGAATACCAAGCAGTATCTTGAAGAGCATGGCGTGGACTACAAGTGCGTGTTCGTGGATCAGCTGGAAGGCGACGAGCGCAAGGCGGTGCTGGAAGAAATTCGCGCCCACAACCCCAAGCTGTCCTTTCCCACGCTGGTTTGCGGCAATGGCCGCGTCATCGTGGGCTTTCACAAGGAAGACATCAAGGAGGCCCTGCACCTATGAGCGGCCCAGCCACCCCGCAGGCGCTGCATGACATGCTGCGCAAGATTCAGGAACCCAAGGGCTACTTCTTCAACAAGGACATGGACATGACCATGCCCCTGCTGGAAAGCCTGCTGGTGAACAAGCAGCGCTACGGGTACATGGCCTGCCCCTGCCGCCTGGCCCTTGGCGAGTTCGAAAAGGACCGCGACATCGTCTGTCCCTGCGTGTACCGAGAGGACGACGTGAAGGAATTCGGGGCCTGCTTCTGCGGGCTGTACGTGTCGCAGGCCTGGAACGACGACGAAATTCCCCACGACATCGTGCCGGAGCGCAGGCCGCCGGAGAAATTATTTGGATAGGTGGTGTGGCCGCAAGGTGCCTTTTGTCCTCTGCCGTCCGACCCGAAGGGTGCGGAGCATGCCCGTTGGGCGAGCTTGCTAGTCCTACGGGCATCGTGCGCAGAGCGGTCAGCGTGTTTTTTTATTCCGGTCGAGTACCACAAACGTACGCGCTGCTGTCCTCATCCGTAAGGTTCGCGTTGCTCACCCAACGGCTGAGGCACTCCCTTCATAAAAAAGCCCGCTTCCTCGGCAGAGAACAAAAAACCCTCTTGCGGCACACCACCTGAAGCTGTGCGTTGGCATGCCGTTTAGCAGAAATTTAGCGCCGCCGGATTCCCGAAGGAACCCGGCGGCGCTTTTCGTTGCGGATATGTCGTGTGCGCGAGGGGCTAGTTGCCGAAGGCCGCGTTGTGCCGCGCCGCAAACTGCTCCGGCGTGAAGGCATGTTCCTGGGTGCCGTAGTGCTCCACGCAAAAGCTGGCGCAGGTGGCGCCCATGCGGGCGGCCTCGGTCACGTCCTTGCCGTCCACCAGCCCCTTGATGAGGCCCGCGCGGTAGGCGTCGCCCGCGCCGGTGGGGTCCAGCACGCGTTCGGCCTTGACGGCGGGCACCAGCACCGGGCTGCCGTTGTCGATGCGCGAGCCGTGCTCGGACATGGTGGTGATGATCCACCCGGTGCGCTCCAGCAGTTCCGCCTTGGTGCGCCCCGTGGCCTTCATTATCATTTCCAGTTCGTAGTCGTTGGTGACCAGCATGTGCGCGCCGCAGATGGCCTCGTACAGTTGGTCGCCGGACAGGGCGGGAATCTGCTGGCCGGGGTCGAAGATGTAGCGCACGCCGCGTTCGCGGAACATGCGCGGCAGGCCCACCATGTCGTCCACGTTGCCGGGCGAGACGATGGCGATGTCCGCCTTGGCGTCCAGCGCGGGGAAGGGGTACTCGCACGGAAAGCGCATGGCCGCCGGGTTGAAGCCGGTGATCTGGTTGTCGCTCTGGTCGGTGGTGATGTAGGCCCCGGCGGTGAACTGGTCGTCCAGCCTGCGGATGCCGTCCTGCGGCAGGCCCAGCCTGTCCAGTTCCTCTGCGTAGCGGTCGAAGTCCTTGCCCACGCAGCACAGGATGTGCGGTGTTTCGCCCAGCAGGGCCAGGTTGTAGGCAATGTTGCCCGCCGTGCCGCCGCGCTTTTCCTCCAGCCGGTCGATCAGAAAGCACACGTTCAGGATGTGTATTTTTTCCGGCAGGATATGGTCCGCGAACTTGCCGGGGAAATTCATGATGCGGTCGTAGGCGATGGACCCGGAAACGTAGATGGACATGCTAGGGCTCCTTGCGGGTTACTTCGTCGATCCAGCCGAGAAAGGCGGCGCTGCCGCCGGTGATGGGCAGGGTTGCCACACAGGGCACCTCGTAGGGGTGCAGTTGCAGCACCGCCTCGGTCAGGGCGGGTACGAGGGCGTCTGTGGTCTTGGCGATGAACGCGGTTTCGGTTTCGGTCTGGATGTCGCCCGCCCAGTGGTAGATGGACCGGATGGACCCCAGCACGTTGACGCACGCGGCAAGGCGGCGTTCCACCAGAATGCGGCCGATGCGCTCGGCTTCTTCCGGGTTCGGGGCCGTCATGTACACGATGACCGCCATGTGGACCTCCTGCGGCGTGGTATGCCGCCCGTGCGCCGTTGGCGTTGATGGTGCGCGGAGGGGCCGCGCGGTGCGGGCGGGCAGCGGGTGCGCGGGATGAAGGCATCCGCGCGCGGCGCGCCGCCCATGTGCATAGCGGAGAAGCCACCGCACGGCAACGCGATGATCGCCGTTACGGCACGGGAATGCCTCGGGACGCTGCCGGGAAGCGCCTTGCGGGGGCGGTGGGTGCGGTGCGAACGAGGAGGGGCGAGCACGAATCCGCGCAGGTGGATGCGGATGACGGCGGATGACGGCGAATGACGAGGGTGACGGGGCGGTGGGACGGGGACGGCAGGGGGCGGCAGAAAATCATGCGCAAGGCATGGGGTGGTCCGGCAGGGCGCGCGGTGCCTTTCGCTTTCGCGTGGTTGCGGGGCGCGGTTCGCCATGGCATATACTGGCCGCCGCGTGGAAACAGGGCGTTGCGCCGCCCGCATGCCTGCCCCCTGCCCGTCGGTGCGGCAGCATGCCGGTCCGCCTGCCCGTCACGGACGCCTTGTCCTTCCGCCTTGCCGCCCGGCAGCCGCCACATCCTTTTTACGGAGCCTTTCATGCAGACCGCCGACCGCGCGGCCAGGGTGCTCGAACTCCTGCGCCTGCGTTACCCTACCCGCGAAACGCATCTGGTGGCCCGGAACGCCTGGGAACTGCTGGTGGCCACGGTGCTGGCCGCCCAGTGCACCGACGTGCGCGTGAACCAGGTCACCCCCGGCCTGTTCAGCCGTTGGCCCGGCCCGGCAGAGCTTGCCCGCGCCACGCAGGAGGAGTTGGAAGAGGTCATCCACTCCACCGGGTTCTACCGCAACAAGGCCACCAACCTGCTGGGCGCGGCCCGTCGCGTGACCGACGTGCACGGCGGCGAGGTGCCCCGCACCATGGCCGAACTGGTGCAACTGCCGGGCGTGGCCCGCAAGACGGCCAACGTGGTGCTGTGGGGGGCCTACGGCATCAACGAAGGCATTGCCGTGGACACCCACGTCAAGCGCATCGCGTTTCGCATGGGCTTCACCGAATCCGTGGACCCGGTGCAGATAGAGCGCGACCTGATGGACCTTTTTCCGCGCGATGCCTGGGGCGACGTGAACCACATGCTGGTATGGTTTGGCCGCCATGTGTGCGATGCGCGCGCCCCGCGCTGCGGCGAATGCGAGATGATCGAGGTCTGCCCGCGCCACGGGGTGGGGCAGAAGCAGGGCGCGGCCACCAAGGTCCGGAAGCCCCGGAGCGGCAAGAGCGGCGGAAAAAGCGACGAGGCGGCGCAGGAGGCCGGAAGTGAAGCCCGGCCCGAAGGAAAAGGGGCGGCGACCGGATTTGGCAAACCCCGCAAGCCCACCATGGGTGGGCGACGGCGGGCTGGTAACGTGGGGCGCTCCGGCAGCAGCGGCGGCAAGCCATGATAACCTCCACCTTCCGCCATCTGCCCGGCGTGGGCGCCGCCTTCGAGGAGCGCCTGTGGCGCGGGGGCTGCCTTACCTGGCAGGACGCCGCCGCGCGCGGCGACATTCCCTGCCGCAAGCACGAGGCAGGCACGTTTGCCCGTGGCATCACCGATTCGCACGAGCGCCTCGCGGCGGGCGATGCCGCGTGGTTCGGCCAGCGCCTGGGCGCGGCGGACCAGTGGCGGCTGTTTGGCGCCTTCCGTCATCAGGCGGCCTACGTGGACATCGAAACCACCGGACTCGGCTGGCCGGAATCGCACATCACCACCATTGCCCTGTGGGACGGGTTCCAGTTGCGCACCTACCGGCATGGCGACAACCTGGAAACCTTCGCCGACGACATCCGCGACTACAAGCTGCTGGTGACCTTCAACGGGCGCGGCTTCGATGCGCCGTTCATCGAGCAGACCTTCCGCCAGAAGCTGGACATGGCCCATCTGGATCTGCGCTGGGTGCTGAAGCCGCTGGGCTATTCCGGCGGGCTGAAGCGGGTGGAGCAGGCCTTCGGACTGGATCGCGGCAACCTCGCCGGGGTGGACGGCTACACCGCCGTGCTGCTGTGGCGCCACTGGCGGAACAGCGGCGATGACCGCGCGCTGGAAACGCTGCTGGCCTACAACGCCGAAGACGTGCTGACCCTGGAGCCGCTGGCGGTGCATGCCTACAATGCCCATCTGGCCGGGCTGCCCGTGCTGCCGGAGCATCCGCTGCCGCAGTGCCTGCGGGCAGAAAATCCCTTTCGCGCCAGCGCCGAGGTGCTGCGCAAGGTGGGCGTGCGGGCGGTGTGACGGTCGTTTCCCGCGCCCTTCAGATGGGCCTGACGGCCTGACGGCCTGACGGCCCCGTTTCCGCATCCCCCTCCATCGGACCGCACTTTCCGGGTGCGGTGGCGAGTGCCCGTTCCTCTTTGCTCTGCCGGTCATTTCCTGCCAGTGTCCTTGCCCGCTCCTACCTCCCGGCCTTCCCCGTCGCACACGCGGCGGCGCTGGCTATATTGTTGCCCCCGATGCGGAAAAACAATTGCCCACGGCGCGCCGTGTGGCATACTGGGCCGCACGTCACGACTTTTCAGGGGGGCACATGAGCCAGACCAACATCCTGCTGGAATCGGGCACCAACGAGCTCGAAATCATCGAATTCTACATCGAGGAAACCCTGCCGGGGGGCGGGGTGTACCGTGGCTACTACGGCATGAACGTGGCCAAGGTGCTGGAGATCATTCGCCGTCCCACGGTCACCGGCGTGCCCAGCAAGCACCATCCGGCGGCGCTGGGCACCTTCAACCTGCGTGGCCGGGTCCTGCCCCTGGTGGACCTGGGCGGGTGGCTGGGCAAGCAAGTGGCGGCCAGTGACGCCCTGAAGGTCATCGTGTCCGAGTTCAGCGGCATGGTCACCGCGTTCCTGGTGTCCGGGGTCACGCGCATCCATCGCCTGAGCTGGAGCCAGGTGGAGGCCCCCGACATGCACATGCAGACCTACAGCGGCCAGTCGGTCATCGGGGTGGTGCGCTTCGAGGACCGCATCGTGTTCCTGCTGGACATGGAAAAGATAGTGGCGTCCATGAACCCCCGGGCGGACATCGGCGCGACGCTGGCGGCGGTGGAGCCGGTGGTGACGCAGGGCGAACAGTGGCACGTGCTCATCGCCGACGATTCCTCGGCCATCCGCAACATGATCGGCAGCACGCTGGAAAAGGCGGGCTTTCGCGTCACCCGCACCAGCAGCGGGCGCGAGGCGTGGGACGTGCTGGTCGACTGGCGCAAGCGTTCGGAAGAAGAGCGCAAGCATATTTACGACTACGTGGACCTGGTGGTGTCGGACATCGAGATGCCCGAGATGGACGGCCACAACCTGACCCGGCGCATCAAGGAAGACCAGGTGCTGCAAAAGCTGCCCGTGGTGCTGTTCTCTTCGCTGATCACCGACGCCCTGCGCCACAAGGGCGCCGCCGTGGGGGCCGACGACCAGATATCCAAGCCCGACCTGCCCGGCCTTACCGAACGGGTGCGGGGCCTTATCGAGCGGTTCCGCCAGGAGGCCAGCGCGGCGTAGGCCTCCTGCGTGTGCGAGGGCGGCGGACCCGGCCCCGAGCACCCCGTCGGACATGTCGTGCGCATCGACTAACGGCGTTCCCATCCTTTCGCGGGTGTGGTAGAGTGCTCCCCGTTTCAGGGGGTTATGCGCCGGATGTTCCGGCATGCACAGGCAGGCGATCCGACCGGAGCAGTTGGACCGCCCGACTCGTGCAGACCGTCCGAGCCGAGCAGGCCGTGTGGCTTGGCAGGCCGCACGGTTGTCGCCACGGCAGGGCAACAGGGGGAAACAGCATGGAACGCAGGCGCCACGCACGCATTTTTCTGAAAGCCTACGGGTTGAACCAGTCCTGCCGGGTGCACATGGACGGCAGGGACCGCATTGCCCAGCTTATCGACATCAGCCCCGGCGGCTCGCGCATGCTGCTGGCCGACGGCAACGCCATGCCCGCACAGGGCGTGCGGGGCACCCTGCTGCGGGGAGAGAATTTCCAACTGGCCTACCTGAAGGACGTGGCCTACACGGTGGCCTGGGTCAGCGGCAGTGAATTCGGGGCCAGCTTCGACGTGGATCTGGATGCCTCGGTGTCGGGCTTGCAGGCGGACCTGGCCGATCTGGCGGGATAGTGGCGGGATAGTGGCCGGATGACGGCGGGACGGCGGCAGGCGGTATGCCTTCTCTGCTGCCCGGGCAGGGGCCGCGCAAGGGCCAGCGCAGGACCGGAACACCAACGCACGCAAAAAGGGCGGGGAGCATGCTCCCCGCCCTGTCTTTTTCTGGCTGGTTTGCGTCGCGCGCTAGATCTTGGCGGCGGTGCGCAGGTCGGCCACGGCGTCGCACTGCTCCCAGGTGAACTCGGGCAGTTCGCGGCCGAAGTGGCCGTAGCAGGTGGTCTTGCCGTAGATGGGGCGGTTCAGGTCGAGGCGCTTGATGATGTGGTACGGGCGCAGGTCGAACACCTCGCGCACGGCGCGGGTCAGCACTTCGTCCGACAGTTCGCTGCTGCCCAGCGAGGAGACCAGCACCGAAACCGGCTCGGCCACGCCGATGCAGTAGGCGATCTGCACTTCGCACTTGGGCGCCAGGCCCGCCTTGACCACGTTCTTGGCGATGTAGCGGCCCATGTACGCGCCGGAACGGTCCACCTTGGAGGCGTCCTTGCCGGAGAACGCGCCGCCGCCATGGTGGCCGGCGCCGCCGTAGGTGTCCTGGATGATCTTGCGGCCGGTCAGGCCGCAGTCGCCCATGGGGCCGCCGACGACGAAGCGCCCGGTGGTGTTGATGAAGATTTCGCAGCCGTCGGCCATCAGGCCTTCGGGCAGCGTCTTCTTGATCACTTCCTCGATGATGCCTTCGCGGATGGTGTCGTTGGACACGTTGTCGGCATGCTGCGACGAGACCACCACGTTGTTGATGTGCACGGGTTTGCCGTCCACGTATTCGAACGAAACCTGGGTCTTGCCGTCGGGGCGCAGGAAGTCGAGGATGCCGTCCTTGCGCACCTGGGTCAGGCGCTGCGAAAGCTGGTGCGCCCAGTAGATGGGGGCGGGCATCAGGGTGGGGGTTTCATCGCAGGCAAAGCCGAACATCATGCCCTGGTCGCCCGCGCCCTGGTCTTCGGGGTTGCCGCGGTCCACGCCCTGAGCGATGTCGCCCGACTGCTTGTCGATGGAGGAGATGACCGCGCAGGTCTTCCAGTCGAAGCCCATTTCCGAGCTGTTGTAGCCGATGTTGCGGATGGTGGAGCGCACCACCTCGGGCAGGTCGGCAAAGCCCTTGGTGCGGATTTCGCCCGCGATGAAGGCCATGCCGGTGGTCACCAGCGTTTCGCAGGCCACGCGGGACATGGGGTCCTGCGCCAGCAGCACGTCAAGCACGGCATCGGAAATCTGGTCGGCAACCTTGTCGGGGTGGCCTTCGGTGACGGATTCGGACGTGAAGAAGTAGCGGCCTTTTCCGGGAATCATGCGGTCCTCCTGATGATGCGCGCGTGGCCCCGGCTGTGGCCTGCGCCCCTTCGCCGGTGTGGGCGGTGTGGGCGGTGCGGGCTGCGGGCGCGTTTCTTTGCGTGGGTTGCGGTTGTCTGCCCCGGCGGACGTGGTGAGCCTATTCTCCGGCCAGCAGCATGTTGTCGATAAGCCGGGCCTTGCCCAGGCGGAAGGCCACCGCGCACAGGGCTGCGTCGGTGATGCGCGCGAGCGGCTCCAGCGTTTCCGGGTGGACGATGGAAATGTAGTCTTCCTGCGCCAGGGGCAGGCTTTCGCGCCAGTAGCGGCGCATGGCCTCGGCCACGGCGGCGGCATCGCGCTCGCCCCCCTGCACCAGCGCCCGGCCAAGGGCCAGGCCGTGGTGGATGTTGGGGGCCTGGGCGCGTTCTTCGGTCGAAAGGTAGATGTTGCGCGAGCTCATGGCCAGCCCGTCCTGCTCGCGCACGATGGGGCGGCCCACCACGTCCACGGGCACGTTCAGGTCGCGCGCCATGCGGCGGATGATGGCCAGCTGCTGCCAGTCCTTCTGGCCGAACACGGCGGTGCGCGGCATGGCCAGCTGGAACAGCTTCATGACCACGGTGCACACCCCCCGGAAATGGGTGGGGCGCGAAACGCCGCACAGCGTGCCCGCCAGAGAGGGCACCTCTATCCACGTGGCATGGCCCGCCGGAAACATGTCCGCGGGCTGCGGGGTGAACAGGATGTCCGCGCCGTTGGCCTCGGCCAGGGCGGCATCGCGTTCAAGGTCGCGCGGATAGGCGGCCAGGTCTTCGCCGGGGCCGAACTGCGTGGGGTTCACGAACAGGCTGACTACCACCTTGTCGCCCACCGAGCGGGCGTAGGACATCAGGCTTTCGTGCCCGGAATGGTAGTAGCCCATGGTGGGCACCAGCACGGTGTGCTGGCCGTCGGCCCGCCAGCGCAGGCAGGTCTGTTGCAACGTGCGTGGGTCGGTGAGTATCTGCATATCAAGTTATCCGAATATTGTTGTGTAGGCGGGTATACACGCAGCCCGCCATGATGTCCAGCGAAAACGGCGTCCGATATGGGCGGCGCGAAGCGGGGCAGGGACAGGGGGCGCATCGGACGCCCGGCAGGTTTGTCCGCACGGCGTGCGAATCAGCAAATCGCATGCCGGAGGGGCGTGTGGTCCCCGGCTGGGCGACCGGGCCCCGCGCGCGTCCGCCATCACTTGACGGCGGCGGTGGCTGCGGGCAAGAGCAGGGTCGGGCCACCCGCACCCGGCAGTGTGGCCCGCAACGTCAAAGCCCACGGGAGCCGCATGGTCGCGTCCAATTCCCACCACACGCCCGAAGCGCCGCACGGCACAGCGGAAGGTTCCGCCGCCGCGCGGGAGCCGTCGTCTTGCGCGTCGTTCCAGCCGTACCATCAGGGGCAACTGGACGTGTTCTGTGCGGTGTACGCGGTGGCCAACGCCCTGCGCTCCGTCCATCCGCTGGGCATGGGGCAGGCGCGGCGGCTGTTCAACGACGTGCTGCTGGACCTTTCCCGCGATGCGGACGCCTTTCGCACCGTGCTGTACAACGCCACCGATCACGATGCGCTGGTGCGCGCGGTGCTGGAGTGCGCCCGCCGCGATGTGGTGCCGCTGCGCGTGGAGCGCCCCTTCGCGACCAGCCCAGCCCTTCGCGTGACGGGCCGGGTGGGGCCGGATGCGTCGGCGCCAGCCAGACGGGCCTACGGCCCGGATGCGTCATTGCCAGACAGGTGGGGCCACGGCCCGGATGCATCTCCCCAGCCCACGCCCCGCGCGGTGTGGGAAACCCTTGTGGGCTGGCTTTGCGGCGGAACGGGGCGGGCAGCCGTGTTGCGCTTTCATCGCTACCTGCCCTTCAAGGGCGACCCGGTGATCTCGCACTGGACGGCGGCGGGCATTCCGTTGGGCGACACGCTGTTCCTGCACGACTCCAGCCGCGAATCCAACGCCATTCACGTCATCGAGCGGGGCGGCTTCGTCACCGCGCCGGAGCACCTTTCCGACGACAGGCTGGTGCTGGTGGAGCCGCGCTGCCTGTACCTGATCGACGTCTCCGTCTGACCGCAGTTTCCGGATAGCCCCTTTCTTCGCGGGCTTCGTCGGCCCTTGCCCGCAGTTCAGATGGAATGCGGCAAGAGCATGTTTTCCGTGGGGGGCTTGTTTCCGCGTCGTGGGGCAGGGACTGCCATGCGGAAACAGCCCAGGGTTTGTCAATCCAGCCCTTTCTCTTTCAGCCACTGAGACAACAGGTCCGCCACCTTGACGTTGTTCAGGTCCGAAAAGGGGAAGTGGGTATTGCCGACCTGTCCGGCTTCGGGCAGGTGGAGCACGGTCGCATCGCCTCCATGTCGGTTCACGGTTTCCGCCCATTTCCTTGCCATGGCAAGGCAGGCCCGCCAGTAATCCTGGGCTGGAACGTCGCTGGGATCATTGGGGATGTTATCGCCGTAATAGATGATGATCGGCAGCCGCGTCAGCTTCTTGAAGTCTGACATGGGAACGCCGAGGGCGCTCAGGGTGGCGAACCTGTTTTCAATGGGCGCGGGTACCTCTCCTTCGGGGAAGGTGAAGTTGCTGCCGGGCTCGTACGCCACGACAGCGCGTACATTCGGGCTTTTCATGGCCGCCATCCAACCCGGACCGCCACCCTGCGAATGGGTGACCAGGATGCCGTCGCCGATTTTCGCGAACAACGCGGACAGGGAGTCCGAAATTACCCCGGCATCGAACGGGCCGGTATTCGGCGTCATTTGCCGGAAGTACTGATTCAGTGTGTCCTTGCCCCTGGGGAACTGGCTGCCGGGGAAATAGTCCGGCCATACGCCCACCCGGAACTGGGTGAACCACATCTGTTCGTCCGGCGTGGGGGTTACCTTCTGCTCCACCATGCTGCGGCCCGCATTGCCGCGCCGCGGCTGGTCAACGAGGTAGGTACTGAAGCCCCGCCGCAGGAAGATGTTCTGGAACCCTTCACGCCCGTCCGGGGTGCTTTCCCAGGTTTTGGAGAACTGCCCGGCCCCGTGCAGGAATACCAGCGGGTATCTGCGCGCATTTACCGGCTTTTGGTAAAACACGTAGGCGTGGTCGCCGTGGAACGTCTGGCCTGCGGGATCGGCGGGCTTGCGCGGATCGAATGTGCCGGGATTCCGGGCAACCGTGCCGCCCACGGCAAAGCTGCCCTGTTCCTGAATCAGCAGCGGGGGCTGGGCCCCCTTTTCCGCCGCCATGGCGTCAGCCGTCGCAAAAAGTCCCACCGTGAGCAATAGTCCCGCAAGGAATGGTTTTCGCTTCATGCAAGATACTCCTTACTTTTGATCCTTCCCCGGCTGTCTTTCCCGGAAACGGTAGGCATGGTCCATCCGGTTTTCCGCATCTGTGCCCGCGCTGGCGCCAAATCCATGCCCGCATGACGGCAGGGCCCAAATTCCGCTGCTGGTTCCGCCCTTATCTGGTTCGATACTGTTCATCAGTTACCTGCTCCATCCATTCTACACTCTTGCCTTCCACATGTTCTCCTATGGCAAGATGCGTCATGGCGGCATCGGGGGCAGCGCCATGCCAGTGCTTGACGCCGGGAGGACAAATCACCACGTCCCCCTGCCGGATAACCTCGACGGGGCCGCCCCATTCCTGTGTCAGGCCCGTCCCGAACGTAACGATCAGGGTCTGGCCCAGCGGATGGGTATGCCAGTTCGTGCGCGCTCCCGGTTCAAAGGTGACATAAGAACCATAGGCACGGGCGGGAGCCTGAGCCTGGAAGACGGGATCGACGCGGACGTATCCCGTAAAATTCCCGCTCGGAGCCGTCGAGGAAGGGCGTGAGCCGCCGAGAATGACGACTTGCCCCAGGCCGTTCTGTTCTTCTGCATGGGCCCGTGCGGATAATGCGATTTCCGGAACCAGCAGGCACAGTGCAATCAGGGATATTGTGAGAACGTTCATGCAAACTCCATGGTGGATTCCCTCCACTGCGTCTGCCAGGGCAGTGCCGCACCTGTACGCGGGAGCAGGTTTTCCCGCTGCGCAAACACGGTGCGCTCCTTGCGGCATTCCGTGCGGCACTACCGTGCTGTGGTCAGTAGGTGCCGTTACAGGTTTCTGCCGTAGAATTCCTTGAGCTTGGTGACGGCAAGGGCGACATATTCCGGTACATGGTAGGTCTGGATATGCGTTGCCCCGGGAATCTTGAAGAGTTCCTTGTCCCTGGTTCCCACCGCTTTGCGGAATGCCTCTTCGGTCATGTACAGCGAGTCGGCTTTCTCGCCGGCCATCATCAGCAGCGGGGCATTGATCAGTTCGAGATGGTCGGTGGCGTCCCAACTCATCAGTTCCATGAGGCTGCCTGTCGTGTAGCGGAAGGTGGAATTGGGATGCCGGTGCGTCTGCCCGTAGTAGATCATGCCTTCCCGGTAGAGGTCGGTGGGAATCCTGCTGATGCTTTCGTCCGTCAGGGCGTCGAAATCAACGTTGCCGGAGTAGTCGATCTCGCCGGTGGATATTTCCTTGGCGCGTGCGTCAGAGGCCGCTTTCAGGCGGGACTGCACGGAATCAAGCATCGTGTTCATGTAGCCGTTGCGCCGCACCTGGCCGGAGTTGAACATGCTCAGGGTTGCCACGGCCTTGAAGCGCTTGTCGGATTTTGCGGCATGCAGCGTGTAGCCGCCTCCGCCGCATATGCCCAGTACGCCAAGGCGATTGGCGTCGACACCGGGATAGCTGCCGATGTAGTCGGCCATGCCGTGGATGTCTTCCGTGCGGTAATAGGGCTTGTCGATGTTTCTGGGCGTACCTTCGCTGGCCCCCTGATAGGATGCGTCCGCCGCGATGGTGACATAGCCGTTTTCCGCCAGTCGCTGGGCATAGAGGCCTGCCACCTGCTCCTTGACGCCCCCGTTGGGGTGGGCCACCACCACGGCGGGATACTTGCGGGCGGCATCATATCCGGCAGGCGTGTAGACGTTGGCCGCAATTTTTAGGCCGTTCAGCGTGTAGGTTACGGGGTGTATGTTGATCTTGTTCTTGGCGTTTTCCGTGATGGCCCCCCGGTAGATAAGGCCGAATGCATTACCCCCGGCAGCTTTTGCGGAATCGGCAAAAACCAGCGCAGAGAGCATGGCCAGGGTTGTCAGAAGTATTTCTTTCATGGCTACCTCGTTGTTGTGTTGCTATTTTGCTTGCTGCCTGCTTTGCACGACGGCATCCAGAAGTCTCTCTGACCTTTCGGCTTCATCCTTGCCGACCTCTGCATCCAGTATGGATACGAACGCCCTCATCTGGGGTTCGGTTAGGCCGACATTCATGCAGACGTTCAGGTGGGAGCGCAGCTGGGGTTCGGCGGGAAGGCTGGCCAGGGCGGCCACGGTTGCCAGTTCCCTTTCTTGGAGGTCAAGCACGTCACGCCCGAATATGTCGCCGAAAAGGTGCTCCTTCAAAAACGTGTCGATGATGGGGGCGAACTCGTAGACAGGGCCTCTGACCGGTCTGCCGACAATCCTGGTCTGGACGGCCGTGCCGAGGTCACGAATGCTCGCACCGGCGGGCAAGGGGGTGGCGTCTTTGCCGATTTCGTCCCTGATGCCTCGCCCTTTCCGGTCTTCAAGGACGGCGAGGAAGGTGTCGAGACCGGTAAGGCTCCGAGGGAATCCCGCGTAGGCATACATCTGGACGATAACTTCCTTGATCTCGTTGATGGTCATGCCGTTTTCCAGGCCCTGAACGAGAGCGGACTTCAGTTTTGCGGTGTCCCCATTTGCGGTAAAGGCTGCAATGGGAATGATGCTCTTTTGCTTGTTGCTCAAATGGTTGTCGTGGTTTTCGTTCTTGGCGTGAGATATTGCCGGGATTCCAACTGATGCGATGAGGCATAGTGCCAATAGCGGCACGGAGTTTCTGCTTGGCATTGCAACATCCTTCAGCGCTACGGTATTTGTGTGGGCTGTTTTGGCTGATAGCAAGATAAGAGGGCTCGTGTGTGGGCGCTATACACAATCCATGCAGATATTTGCCTGATTCGCTCGCGCTTCGCTGAGGAGCAGGCAGACGCAAAGAAGGGCGGGATGCACGTCAATGCATGCATCCCGCCCTGTTTTTGTGTTGTTTGTGAAGGATTGTGCCGAGTTGTCGCAGGCTACGACCGTTTCTGCGCCACGTCCCGACGGGGTGGCGCCCCGAACTGGCGCTTGTATTCCCTGCTGAACTGCGAACCGCTTTCATAGCCAACCATAACCGCCGCCGTGCCAGCATCCTTTCCCTCAAGCAACATGAGGCGCTCCGCTTCGTAAAGGCGCAGGCGTTTCTGGAATTGGAGCGGGCTGAGGCTGGTCACCTGCTTGAAATGGCGGTTGAATGTCGAAGGGGCCATGTTGACCTGGCGGGCCAGTTCTTCCATGTGGAGATGGCCTGTGTAGTTTTCTCGCAGCCAGGTGATGGCTTGGGCAATTTGGCTGGTTTGTGTTCCGCCAGTACTGAACAGCCGCAGACAGTCACCCTGGCTGCCCGAAAGCAAGTGGAAATGAATTTCGCGGAGGATCATGGGGGCAAAGACAGGTATTCTTGACGGTGTGTCCAGCAGATCGACCAGCCGTATGAATGCTTCGAGAAGTTCTTCGCTGGCTTCTGAAATGGCTACAGGATTTGCAGGCTTGTTGTACGACGTGACTATTGAAGGCATTTCTGTCGCCAATTGGGAAATGATGCGTCTGTCAAGTCTTACAGATAGCGAGAGGAAAGGGTTTTGCTGCGACGCATGGGTGATATGAAATATTCCCGGCATATCAACGCCTACAACCATTGAATGCCGCTCACCATAATCGGCGTCGTGGTTGCCGATCATGGAACGTTTGAATCCTTGGACAATAAGCGCGACGATGGGGTGATAGAAGCATTTTTCCGCAGAAGTTTCCTGGTCAAAGCGGCTTAATGCCAAACCGAAAATCTGTGTTTCCAGTCGGGATTGTTCCGGGAGCCACTTGAGCAGCTTCTCTTTGAGAATGGCATTTCGTTTTTCCACGCCTATTGCTTCAATCATGCAGATACTCCGGAAGCTGGAAACGATGTGCTTGTCTTCGTTCCATGGGAACGGACAGGTTGCCGCAGGTGCTGGAGCTGTCTGCCCCACAAGACTGTCGATTGCCTTGCTGCAACCTGTTCGGCGGGTGGCTGCGCCCATAGCGTGCCTGCCGTACCCGGTCCGTGGAGGCGTGGTCATTCCTTGCCGTTGGGGGCTCCGTCCCCGCCCCATTGGCGCAACTCCTCGTCGGGCATGGCAAAGCCGTGTTCCGGGCCGGGAAAGGCGCCGCTTTCCACTTCCTGCTTGTAGGCGGTCACGGCGGCTGTCACCTGCCCGGCCAGGTTGGCGTAACGCTTGACGAAGCGGGGCACCATGCGGTCCTGCAGGCCCAGCATGTCGTGCAGCACCAGCACCTGCCCGTCGCAGTCCGGCCCGGCGCCGATGCCGATGGTGGGGATGGTCAGCGCGGCGGTGATGCGCGCGGCCACGGGCGAGGGCACGCATTCCAGCACGATGGAAAAGCAGCCCGCCTGCTCCAGGGCCAGGGCGTCGTCCAGCAGTCGGCGGGCCGCGTCGGCGGTCTTGCCCTGCACCTTGAATCCGCCCAGTTGCGCCACCCGCTGCGGGGTGAGGCCGATGTGCCCCATGACCGGAATGCCCGCGTCCACCAGGGCGCGCACCTGCGGCAGGTACGGCCCGGCGCCTTCCAGCTTCACGGCGCGCACGCCCCCTTCGCGGAACAGCCGCCCGGCGTTGCGCAGCGCGTCCGTCGGGCTCGTTTCGTAGGACAGGAAGGGCATGTCCGCCACCACCAGCGCGCGGGTGACGCTGCCGGTCACCGCGCGGCAGTGGTGCACCATTTCGTCCATGGTCACGGACAGGGTGTCGTTTCGGCCCAGCATGACCATACCCAGCGAATCGCCCACCAGGATGATGTCGATGTCGCAGCCGTCCACGAGGGCGGCGGTGGGGGCGTCGTAGGCGGTGAGCATGGCGATGCGCCGCGCGCCCTTGGCGGCGCGCACGTCCAGCGTGCCCACGGGGCGGCGTGTCTGCTGTTGGGGGGCGGAACGCTGCGGTGCCGGATGAACGCTCATGAAAGGCTCCTTGCTGTGCGCTGCGGGCGGGGTGCGCCCGGTGAGTTCTCGTCGCTACGCGACGGGTGATGTCTCGTCGCTGCGCGACTGGTGATGTCTCGTCGCTACGCGACGGGTGACGCCTCGCCGCTACGCGACTGGTGATGTCTCGTCGCTACGCGACGGTGATGATCCGGCGCGGGGTGCGTCCGGTGGAGATTTGGCGCTGCGCGAATGGTGACACTTCAGCGCTGCTCGCTGGGCAACCAGTCTACATCCCCCGCCGGGGCATGGCAAACCGCTGGGCGCCGTTGGTCGCGAATTTTCGCCTGGCGTGGGAATCCGGCTCCGGGTCTTCTCGCGTCCGTTACGGGGGATTACCGCATCCGGTCCACATCCGGTCCACATCCGGCTCGCGACCTTCTCGCATCCTTGGCTCATCCTTGCCGCGCCCTTCTCGCGTCCTTGCCGTGTCCTTACCGCATCTGGCCAGAATCAGGACGTAATCCTGCCTGAATCCGGTTTATCCGGACAAGCGTAAAGAAAAGTGAAGGCCACCCCCTATAGTTTCACATGGGCAGGCCGAAAAGAGGGGCATGAACGGCGGATGATCGCATGGATGCGGTCGGCGTGGTGCCCCGCCCGGAACGGCGCAATATTCATGGAGGAATATTATGTCTCTCGTAATCAATCACAACTTGATGGCAATGAATGCCGCCCGCAACCTCAGCTCGTCGTACGGCAGCCTGTCCACGTCCGTGCGCCGACTGTCGTCGGGTCTTCGTGTTGGCGCAGCCTCTGACGACGCGGCCGGCCTGGCCATTCGCGAACTGATGCGTTCGGACATCGCCGCCCTGAACCAGGGCGTGCGTAACGCCAACGACGCCATCTCGCTGATCCAGACCGCCGACGGCGCCCTTGGCGTCATCGATGAAAAGCTGATCCGCATGAAGGAACTGGCCGAACAGGCCGCTACCGGTACCTACACCTCGGACCAGCGTCTCATCATCGATTCGGAATACCAGGCCATGGCCTCGGAAATCACCCGAATCGCCAACTCGACGGACTTCAACGGCATCCACCTGCTCAACGGCAACCTGTCCGGTGCCACCCACGACGGCTCCGGCCTCGTGTCCACCGGCAAGCTGAAGGTCCACTTCGGCTCGGCCAACGATTGCTCGGAAGACTACTACTACATCCGCATCGGCACCTCCACGGCGTCGGCGCTGGGCGTGGGCAGCCAGGCAGCGGAAGGCAAGGGCAAGTCGATCTCCACGCAGTCTGCCGCGCAGGCCGCCCTGGAAGGCATCGAGAACGCCATCATCTCGAAGGACAAGATTCGCGCGAACCTTGGTGCGCTCCAGAACCGTCTGGAAAACACCATCAGCAACCTGCAGATCCAGTCGGAAAACCTGCAGGCCGCCGAATCGCGGATTTCGGACGTGGACGTTTCGAGCGAAATGACCGAATTCACCCGTCAGCAGATCCTGACCCAGGCTGCCGTCGCCATGCTCTCGCAGGCTAACTCCCTGCCGCGTATGGCCATGCAGCTGCTGGGCGGCTAAGGCACACACCGTAAGGTGGAGGGGTTTTGGCAGACACGCTCGACCGGGCCGCGCAAGCGGCCCGGTTTTTCTTTTGTCCGTTTGCCGCCAGCCTGTTGTTTACAGCGGTGGGGGCATGCGGCATCGTGGCGTGCTTCCCTTTCCGCATTCCCTTCCGCAGCCGTACCGCAGGAGCGTCCCATGACCGTGTCTTCCCTGCCTTCGCCGAACATGTCACCGCAGGCATCGCGGGATGGTTCCGCCAAGCCCTCACGCCTGCCGGAAATGCTGGCCGCCGTGTTCGTGGTGGTGTTCGTGGTGCTGGGCATCGCCCCGTACGACCGCACCGTGTGGTACATGGAGGTCACGCCGGTCATCGTCATCTTTCTTCTGCTGGCGGGCACGGCGCGCAAGTTCCGGTTCAGCGGCGCAGCCTACCTGCTGATGGCGGTGTGGCTGTTCTGGCATACCGTGGGCGGGCACTACACCTTCGAGCGGGTGCCATTCGACATCATTACCGACGCCTTCGGCTTTGCCCGCAACCACTTCGACCGGGTGGGGCATTTCAGCGTGGGCTTCTATGCCTACGCCTTCGCGGAACTGCTGACGCGTCGCCGCTTGGCCGGGCCGATGGTGACCATGCTTTTCGGGCTGTTCGCCATCATGGCCGTGGCCTGCGGCTGGGAAATCCTGGAATGGCTGGTGGCCGACGCCGAGGGCGGCGAGGCGGGGCTGGCCTTTCTGGGCAGCCAGGGCGACGTGTGGGATGCCCAGAAGGACATGCTGGCCGATACCTTGGGGGCCATCTTCGCGCTGGCGCTGTTCCGGCTGTGCGGCAGGCGCTGGGGCAGCATGGACCCGGTGTAGGGCGGGCTGACGGCTTGGGGGCGGGGGGATGCGCGCGTGGCCGGAGCTTGGCCGATGCGGCCCGCTGCGATGAAGATGCCCTGATGCGGGAAACCGCAGCCGGATGCGACCCGATGTTCCTTGGCGCGGCCTGACGAGGTGGCGCCAGTCCGGAGCGCCGGGCCGTTTTGGACAGCGCCGGGGAAATGCCGTATGCCGGACGGGCGCGCCGCGCGGCGTATCCGGTGGCTTTTCACCGGGCGCTGGCGGCCGACGTCATTTTTTCCGGAGCCTTGCCATGACCGCCTGCAATCCGCAGTTGAACCTTCAGGGGCGCGGCCGCCTGAAGCGTATCGTCGATTTCCTGAACGAGGCGGGCATGCTGCGCCTCACGCCGCGCACCGGCTACCAGTTTCTGGGCACCGGCAACGAGAACGTGGCCGAGCACTCCTTCCGCACCGCCATCATCGGCTACGTGCTGGCCCGCATGGCCGGGGCCGATCCTTCCCGTACCGCCATGCTGTGCCTGTTCCACGACTTCCACGAGGCGCGCATCGGCGACTTCAACTACGTCAATCGCATCTACAACACCTCGAAGCCGCGCGATGCCGTGGTGCACGCCGCCGAAGGCACCGGCCTTGAGGTGGACATGCTGGAGTTCTGGGACGACCTGGAGGCCTCGCATACGCCCGAAGCCCAACTGGCCCACGACGCGGACCAGCTGGACCTGATCCTGAACCTGAAGCGCGAACTGGACCTGGGCAACAAGTACGCGGGCAAGTGGATGGAAAGCGCGCTGGAACGGCTGCGCACCGAGGAAGGCCGCGAACTTGCCCGGACCATTGCCGAGACGGACCACACCGACTGGTGGTTTCTGGGCCCGGACCGGGCGTGGTGGGAGAGGAAGAACGGGAAGGAGTAGGGAGGGCGCTGCGCTGGCTGGATGGGGAGGGGGTGCGCGCAGTTGCACCCGGCTTCTACGAATACACGCCAGCCCTGTTGCATCCGCTCGATTTAGTTATGTCTCCGACGGGTGTGGAGGGGATGTGCGCGGTTGTATCCAGCTTCTACGAAGGCCGTCGTGCCCCTTTGACCACCCTCGATTTCGTTATGTCTCCGACGGGCAAGGGGCCATTGAACGATGGCCCCTTGCATCCCCGCGTTCCAGGGGGCTTCGCCACCCCTGGACCCCCGGCGTATCTTGCGCGGCGTCCCTTCGACGGCAGCTTCCCTCCGGCGCAGGACGCCTTCGGGTGATCTGCCGCCGGTGACGCCAATGCGCGCCTGGCTCTCGGAGCCTTGGCATAACTCCTCTGCCTTTATCCACATTCTTCCTGCACCGCATTCTTACGCCGGGCAGCTTCCCTGCGGCGCTGGCGCGCCTCGGGCGATCTGTCCGGCTGAATGCGTATGTGCGCGTATCTCTCGCAGCCTCCGTCAGACTGGAGTGTCCTTGTCCCCGTTGCGACGCATGTGCCACCGTCAAGGCACGGGGTCACATGCTTTTTCGCACATTACACGTTCTTCCTGCGCGATGTGTTCTTGGTGGTAGCTTCCTTCGGCGGATGGGAATGATGTGGTGCGCGGTTGCGCCCGGCTTCTACGAAGACAGTCCAGCCCTGTTGAACGCGTTCGATTTCGTTATGTCTCCGACGGGCAAGGGGCCATTGAACGATGGCCCCTTGCATCCCCGCGTTCCAGGGGCTCCGCCCCTTGGAACCCCGTGTCGTCCTGCACCGCATTCTTTACGTCGGGCAGCTTCCCTGCGGCGCTGGCGCGCCTCGGGCGATCTGCCCGGCTGAATGCGCATGTGCGCAAAACTCCCGCCGCCCCTATCTCACTTGGGTGCCCTTACCCTCGGGCCTGTTGCGACGCATGTGCCGCCGTCAAGGCCCGGCGTCACACGCTTCTACGCACAGCACGCTTCCCTTGAGCAACATTTGGCGCTGCGCGACGGGTCTGTCAGCTCTATCAGTGGGGCAAGGCGTCAGGACCTTCGGACACGGTGTGACATGCGCGCGGATTGCGCCCGCATCCGGAGATCGCCGCCGGAGGCTTTGCGACGGCGGAAGCTCCGGCGTTGCGGGTGCACCGCAGATCGACTGACGGTAAAGGCATAACCCGAACCGTCGGCAAGGCGACGAGAGATTCGGGCACATCGCATTCCCGTCGCCAGATCGCCCGCAGGCGCCTAGCGCCGGAGGGAAGCTGGCGGCGAAAGGAATGCGGTGCAAGATACGTTGGGGGTCCAGGGGCGGCGAAGCCCCCCTGGAGCGCGGGGATGCAAGGGGCCGCCGCTCAGCGGCCCCTTGCCCGTCGGAGACATAACGAAATCGGGGGTGGTCAAAGGGGCACGACGGCCTTCGTAGAGGCCGGGTGCAGCCGCGCACGCCGTCTCCCCTTGCCCGTCGGAGACATAACGAAATCGAGGGTGGTCAAAGGGGCACGACGGCCTTCGTAGAGGCCGGGTGCAGTCGCGCACGCCCCCTCCATACCCGTCGGAGACATAACGAAATCGAGAGTGATCAAAAGGGCACGACGGCCTTCGTAGAGGCCGGGTGCAGCCGCGCACGCCCCCTCCATACCCGTCGGAGACATAACGAAATCGAGCGTGGTCAAAGGGGCACGACTGCCTTCGTAGACGCCGTGCCCAACCGCGCACAACCTCTCCCATCCGCCGCTGGCAGCACCCACCACGCCCACCTACTCAGGATTCCTGAGCACCTCCAGCACCTCCACACGCGATGCCTGCCACGCCGGGTACGCCCCGGCCACCAACCCCAGCAGCACCGATGCCACGCAGGCCCCGACAATCAGTACCGGGTCGTACAGGTACGGAAAATCCCCCACGGCATACACCACGGTGACGATGCCCACGGCCGCCAGCACCCCCGCCGCGCCGCCCACCCCGGCCATCACCCCGGCCTCGGCCAGGAACTGGCGGATGATTACCGTGCGGCTGGCGCCCACGGCCCGGCGGATGCCGATCTCCAGCCTGCGGGCGCGTACCAGCAGGATCATGATGGACAGGATGCCCAGCGCCCCCACGGCGAACGAGATGGACGACGACAGCACGCCCAGCGTCCACACCAGATCCAGCGCCTGGTTGCGCAGCCGGGCGGAATCCTGCGCCGAGATGACCGAAAAGTCGTCCTTGCGGCTTG
The DNA here is from genome assembly GCF_019931275.1 of Nitratidesulfovibrio sp. SRB-5. Classification (NCBI taxonomy): domain Bacteria; kingdom Pseudomonadati; phylum Thermodesulfobacteriota; class Desulfovibrionia; order Desulfovibrionales; family Desulfovibrionaceae; genus Nitratidesulfovibrio; species Nitratidesulfovibrio sp. SRB-5. The sequence goes on from NZ_JAIOTY010000001.1 coordinate 909,592, forward strand.
GCCCCATGTGGTGGCGGCGGCGCAGGATGTCGGTGACGGTGGCCTTGGCGGCGGCCTCGTCATTCTGGTCGTGCAGGTTCATGAATACGCCGCTGATCCAGTCCTGGTTGGTGAAGCGGCGCATGTACGTGGACAGCGGGGTGAACACCATTTCGTCCAGGTTGGCGCCGGTCACGTCCTGGCCCTTTTCGGGCAGCACGCCCACCACCAGCACGTTGGCGCGAAAGAAGAACACCTGCTTGCCCACGGCGTCCGCCGGGTCGCCGAACAGGCGCTGCGCGATGGCGTAGCCCAGCACGCACACCTTGGCCTGCGTGGCCTCTTCCTCGTCGTTGTAGAAGCGGCCATGTTCGGTTTCCAGCATGCGCACCTGCGCGTAGGCCGGGGGCGATGCCATGAGCTGGCTGCCCGTCTTCACCCGGCCATACCGCACCGGCATGGAGCCGCCGGCATACGGCACGCCCAGCCGCACCTGCGGCACGGACCCCAGGATTTCGCGGGCGTCCTCCAGGCTGAAGGTGGTGGTCATGCCGGTGACGCGGGTGGAACCTTCGCGCCGGAAGTTGGCCTGCCCGGACAGGGCCTGCAACAGGTTGGGGCCCAGGCGCTGCGTCTCCATGTCGGCCTTCTTGACCATGGCCTTCGAGATGTGCAGCACGGCGGTAAGCGCCAGCGCGCCCAGAAAGACCCCCAGCATGGCCAGCGCCGTGCGCATGCGGTGGGCGGCCAGCGAACGCAGGGCAATGCGCAGCCGCTGCATCACTCACCCCCGCGCAGGGCCTGGATGGGATCCAGCGCGGCGGCCTGCCGCGCCGGGCGCAGCCCGAACACCAGCCCCACCGCCGTGGCCGCGGCAAGGGCCAGCAGAAACACCTTGGCCGACAGCACCATCTCGATGAGCCCCAGACGTTCCAGCATCTGGCCCATCAGTGCGCCCAGCAGCACCCCGCCCACCGCGCCGCACAGGGTCAACGCCAGCGATTCCATGAGAAATTGCAGCAGGATGGCCCGCCCCGGCGCACCCAGGGCCTTCTTGAGACCGATCTCCACCCGCCGCTCGGTGACCGAGAGCAGGAACAGGTTGGCCAGCACGAAACCGCCCACGATCATGGCCGCCGCCGCCGTCACCCCCAGGAACAGCACCAGCCCGCCCTTGATGACGGACAGGAATTTCAGCACTTCGCGCGCGGTGAGTATGGTGAAGTCGTCGGGGTCTTCGGGCGCCAGGCGGTGCAGGTGGCGCAGCAGGCTGCGCAGGTCTTCCACGTGGGCGTCCATGCCCGCCGTGTCCTCGAACTTCACGCGCAGGGCGCGGAAGTAGCGGCGGTCCATGTTGAAGCGCTGGGTCAGCGTGGTGAGGGGAATGACCACGCGGTCGTCCACGTTGCCGCCGCCGCCGGACATGCCCCGGTACTGCATCAGTCCCACCACGGTGAACGGCACGCCGGACATCAGGAAAGTGCGGCCCACGGGGCTTTCGTCGCCGAACAGCTCGCGGGCGGGCTTGTCGCCCAGCAGGGCCACGCGGGCGCCGCGCTGCACGTCTTCCGCCGTCAGGTCGCGGCCTTCCACCAGCGGCCAGTTCCAGGCCCTGGCGTAGTTCTCGGTGGTACCCGCCACCAGCGACACGTCGTAGTTGTTGGATTCGTGCTTCAGGCGCACGTTGCCCTTGGAGCGCATGGGCAGCACGATGTACGCGCCCGGCAGCGACTGGCGGATGCGCGCCGCGTCCTCCCAGGTAAGGGTAAGGGTGCGGGCGCCCACGGCGCGGTTGACGATGTTGCCGCCGAACACCAGCACCGCGTCCGGCCCGAACATGTCGGCGATTTCGTCGGCCTTCTTGGACGCGCCGTCCACGGCGGCCACGATGACCGTCAGCGAGGCGATGCCCAGCGACACGGCGGCGATGACGAAGAAGCTGCGCAGCCGGTAGGCCAGCAGCGCGGAAAGGCCCAGCGTCGCGGCGCGCCAGCCTTCGCGCGCCAGCGCGGGCAGGCTCCGCCCGCCGAAACGGCCAGGTGCCGGACCAGTGGCCGAACCAATGGTCGGATCAGGTGCCGGGCCGGGTGCGGTGCCAGCCGGGGTGGTCATGCCGGGGCTCCACCTGCCGCCGCGCCGCCCTGCAGGCCGTCGCTTTCGATGACCCCGTCGCGGATGACGATGCGCCGCCGCGCGCGGGCGGCGGTTTCCGCGTCGTGGGTCACCACCACCACGGCCTTGCCGGTGCGGTTGATGTCCGCGAGCAGGTCCAGGATGTCCGCGCTGGTGGTGGAATCGAGCTGGCCGGTGGGTTCGTCGGCCAGGATAAGGGCGGGGTCGTTCAGCAGGGCGCGGGCCAGGGCCACGCGCTGCTGCTGCCCGCCGGAAAGGCGCGCGGGCACGAAGTCCATGCGGTCGCCCAGGCCCACGCGGTGCAGCAGGTCTTCCGCCCGCTTGCGTTGGGCACGCAGGTTCTTGTGGCTGTACAGGCCGGGCAGCAGCACGTTGTCCAGCGCCGTGGCGTAGGGGATGAGGTAGAAGTTCTGGAACACGAAGCCGGTCAGCTGGTTGCGTGCCTCCGACCGGGCGTCGTCGTCCAGGTGCGACACGTCGTGCCCGTCCAGCACGTAGCGGCCCGATGTGGGGCTGTCCAGCAGGCCCAGGATGTGCAGCAGCGTGGACTTGCCGGAGCCGGAAGACCCCTGGATGGCCACGAACTCGCCGCGCGCGATGGAAAAGCTGACGCCGCGCAGCACGTCCACGGTCAGGTCGCCCTGCGTGAAGCTGCGGGTGATGCCGGACAGCTCGACCAGCGGCGCAGCGGGCGCGCCGTCGGGAGTGGAAATGGGGGGCGTGCTCATGCCGTGCGCCCCGCTACCTGCCCGGTCGCCCGGAGCCGGGGCCGCCGCCCTGTCCACCAGATCCGCCGGAACCGCCCGGCGTCTGTTCGGGCCGCCCGCCGCCGCGCGAAGTGGGCAGCACCACCTTGGTGCCCACCACGTCGCCCTCGGCCAGCCCTTCCAGCACCTCGCTGGTCTCGGCACCGGCCAGGCCGATGCGGGGCCGCACCCGGCGGATGGCGCCATCACCCTGCACGAACACCACCTGTTCGCCGCCCACCCATTTCAGGGCCTCGTTGGGCACGGCCAGCACGTTGTCCTTCTGCTGCACCACGATGCGACACTGGGTGGTCATTTCGGGCCGCAGGTCGGTGGATGTCTGCGGGGTAAGGCGCACCAGCGCCCGGTAGTACACGATGTTGTCGCGGATTTCCGGCTGCGGGTAGATCTGGTTCACCGTGCCGCCAAAGGTGCGGCCGGGCAGCGAATCCACGCGGAATTCCACAGTCATGCCGGGGGTTATCTGGCCCACGTCGGTTTCATCCACGTAGATCCACATCTCCAGCCGGGTGGGGTCCAGCACGGTGATCAGGTTGGCCACCTGAAAGCCCGCCACCACGGTTTCGCCGCCCTGCGCCGTGACCTCGCTGACCACGCCGTCCAGCGGGGCGCGGATCACCGAATAGGACAGGCGCACGTTGGTGGCCTCCAGCGCGGACTGCGCTTCGTTCACGGCTTCGCGCGCGGTCTTGATGGCCAGCGTCGATTCGCGTTGCAGGCGGTCCAGGGTGGCCTTGCGCGCGGCCAGGGTGTTGCCGGTGGTTTCCGATTGCTGCTTCGCCTCGTCCAGGGTGTTGCGGGCGTCCAGATCCTGTTCCACCAGGGTGCGGCGGCGCTTCAGGTTCAGGGCGGCGTAGTCGTAGTCGGCCTGCGCGGCGGCCATCTGGGCTTCTGCCTCGCGGATTTGCAGGGGGTACGAGGCCTCCACGCGGGCAAGCTCGGACTGGGCCTTGCGCAGGGTGGCCTCGGCCTGGTCCTGCTGGGCGCGCTGCTCGCGGTCGTCGATTTCGGCGATGATCTGCCCGGCCTTCACCGCGTCGCCCACCTTGACGTGCATGGTGCGGATGATGCCGGTGAACCGGGTGCCGGTCTTCACGATGGCGCCCACCTCGGGCTTGATGATGCCCGTGGCGTCCAGCACCTTGCGCACGGTTGCCCGGCTGACGGTGGCGGTCTGGGTGATTTCGGTGCGGCCTTCGCGCCGCGACAGGAAGTAGGCGGCAATCAGGGCCACGGCGAGGGCGATGGCGAGGCCGATGATGATCTTCTTGCGCATGGGGTTCCCGTGTCCGTGAGGTAATGGGAGGTATGGCGGTATGGGCAGTGGGAAGGGATGGTCCCTTGGGGCAAACGTGGCGCCGTGCCGCGTTGGCGGTTCGGCCCCGCGCGTGGCGTGCGGGGGGCGGGCAATGCCGGGACTATAAGTGTTCGCGCGGCGAAGGGGAAGGGCATGCGCCGGATGTAACGGCAAGGAGCGTGATGTTGTTGCCGCATGGGGGCGGCGCGGACAGGAAAACGGCGCGGGGTGGTTGCTGGCTTTTGATTGCTGCCGCGCGGTGGTTTCCGCGCGGCTTCCGCGGCGGCCCCGTCAGCCGATGCCTGTCCGGTGGGGGGAGGGGACGCGGGCGGGCTAGTCGCCGGGCCGCAGGGCGGTCAACCTGCCCGGCTCCCCATATCTGTCCGATCCGCCAGGCCCGTCGGCCAGGCGCAGGCCAAAGCCCGCCCACAGTTCCGCCAGCAGTTCCGTGCCGGGTTCCATGTCGGGCGAACCGGCCACATGGCGGTTGCGGAAGAAGGAGTGCAACTCGCGCGCGGCGGCGGGCAGTTCGGCCCTGTGCAGCAGTTCCGCGCCGGGGGCGGCCAGATCGGGGAAGTGGTCCAGGGTGGCCCAGGCGTGGGACAGGGCCAGGGAAAGGCGCATCACCAGCGGGCGCACGGCGCGCAGGTAGGTGGCGGTATCGCCGGTGCGGGCGTGGTCGTCGGCCAACATGCGCAGCCAGGTGCGCGCGTCCGCCGAGGTGGCGTGGCCCAGGTCTGCGGCAAAGGCATGCAGCAGGGCGGTGCGGGCGCGCTCGGAAAGTTCCTGCCGCAGCACCTTGCGCAGCAGCCCGTCGCGGAAGTCCCAGGCCTTGCGGGCGGCGTCGTATTCACCGAACAGGCGCGAAACGGCGGTGAGCAGCACGGCGTGGCGGTCCTGCCGGGGAGCGCCGTCGGCAGTGCGCAGGGGCACGGGCAGCCGCCCCTTGTTCACCAGGCGGGTCAGTTCGCGCCAGTACAGGGCGTAGCGCATGTGGGCGTCGTGTTCCGGCCCGTAGATGCCGGGGTGGAAGACCAGTACCCAGCCCTGCGGGGCGGGGATGGCTGCCGTCATTGCGGTAGGGGCAGTAGGGGCAGTAGGGGCCTTGGGGGCGGTGGAGGCAGCAGGGGCAGTGGGCGCGGCAGAAGCGGAAGACGCCGTGCGCGGGCGGGGTGCGTGGCGATCCGGGGCCAGTTCGGCCAGCGCCGCGCCGAAGTCTTCGGGCACAAGGATGCGCGCAATGCGCACCACGTCGGAAAGGCCGCGTGCAGCCCCGGCGATAACGCCCAGTTCCTCCCGCGCGGCCTGGGGGCCGGTGCCGCCTTCCGGGCCGCGCAGGCTCTCCGGCAGGGTTGCTTCCACATCCACCGAAATGCGCATGGGGTGCTCCTTGCATCGCGCCACCCGCGGAATGCGGGGACGCGCCCCACCATGTAGAGGAAGCGCGAAGCCGGGTCAACCGTCCGGCGGAAGCGGTTTTCCAAGGCCCGGCGCGGGCTGCGGCCACAGGGGCTGATTTCGGAAGCGTCCGGCCCGGTTTCGGGCCGTCCCGAAAATGGACGTGCGGCAAAGTGTGCGCCGGGGGTGTTGACACTGCCGCGAGCGGATTTAGCTAATTGCCGGAAAGGGTGCGGCCATCCTGTTATATTTGCATGCCGCCGCACTGTGGCAATGGAAAATCATGAACGTGCCGAACCAAGGAGGTACCATCATGGTGATTGACTTCAGCACACTGTACGACATGCCGAAAAGTTTCGAGAGGATGTTCGACGAGATGTCGCGTTTGCATTCGTTCAGCTCGCGGCGCACTGCATACCCGTTGCTGAACGTGCATGAGAACGAAGACGGCTACACCGTGGACGTCAGCGTTCCCGGCGTGGCACCTGGAGACGTGGAACTGACCCTTACCGACCGCAACCTGATCATCAAGGGCGAGCGCAAGGCCACCGAGGGCAGATACTTCCGGCAGGAACGCCTTTCCGGCTCGTTCCAGCGCATCCTGAGCCTGAACGTGCCCGTGGACCGCGACCGCGTTTCCGCCCGCAGCGAGAACGGCATCCTGCGGGTGACCCTGCCCAAGGCCGAAGCCGTGAAGCCGCGCAAGATCGCCGTCGAAGCGCAGGCAGGAGGTGTGCAGTGATGACCGACATTACCGAACGCAACGCCAGTGTGGCCCGCACCGGTGAAACCGGCGGCGCCGAACGGTCCGCCTCGGTACGCGAAGGAAGCGCCGCGCGCATCGAGCGTTTTTCTCCCGCCACAGACATCATCGAGCAGGCCGACGGTTTTCACATCCTGATGGACCTGCCCGGTGTGCCGCCGGACGGTCTGACCATCGACCTCGAGGAGAACGAGGTCACTGTCACCGGGCGCAGCAGCTACGCCCCGGCGGGCAACGACCGGCGCATGCACGCCGAGTTCGACGCCGTGGAGTTCGTGCGCACCTTCACCCTGTCGGACATGGTGGACAGGGAGCGCATCCGCGCCGTGCTCAAGGACGGGGTACTGAACCTGTTCCTGCCCAAGGCGGAAGCGGCCAAGCCGCGGCGCATCGAAATCTCGCAGGGATAACGCCAAATTGTCTTTTTGTCCGTTGGCGTCCGACCCGAAGGGCGCGTAGCGTGCCCGTTAGGCGAGTTTGCGAGCCTTACGGGCACGCTACGCGGTCAAACGTCCCCTGCCATTGCTCTGCTGTCCTTATCCGTAAGATTCGCTTCGCTCACCTAACGGCTAAGGCTCGGTCAAATACGGTAAGAGCGCGTTGCGGTCCTCATCCGTAAGGCTCGAAGACTCGCCAACGGCTGAGGCATATTTCCTCATGGCAGGCTCGTTTTCCTCGTCAACGAACAAAAATCCTGCTTTGGCGGTCTTGAGCAAGGGCCGTCGCCCGTGATGCCATCCCCACCGTCGCAATGAAAAGGCCCCCGGCAATGCCGGGGGCCTTTTCGCATCGGGCAGGCACGCTTCGCGCCCTTCGGGTCCATTGGCCAACGGGCGCAAGGACAATCGGGGAACAGCCCCTACCGGAACCAGCCGCGCTTGTGGAAGAACCACATCATGCCTCCGGCCACCGCCAGCATGCCGCCCAGCGCCACGTAGTAGCCGTAGTCCCAGTCCAGTTCGGGCATGTGGCGGAAGTTCATGCCGTAGATGCCCGCGATGACCGAGAGAGGCATGCACACCGCCGTGAGCACGGTGAGCACCCGGATGCGGTGGTCGGTGCGGCGTTGCAGGACCAGCAGGTAGAACTGGTACAGGTCGCGCAGGCGCATTTCCAGCCGGGCCTGGCTGCGGGCCAGATGACTCTGGTTGTCCATGATGTCGCGCAGGCCCTCGCGCTGGCTGGTCAGGGGCAGGGCGGTGGCCTGTAATGTCTGGAGCGTGGCCAGGCAGTAGAACTGGTCCTCGAACTGGATGGACAGCCGGGTGATGGCGCGCTTCAGCGGCAGGATGTCGTCGGGGCTGACCGCGTCGGGGGTGTCGTCCAGTAGTTCGGCCAGCTGTTCCACGTGCGTGCGGGCTTCCATGTAGAAGTGCACGTTGGCGTCGATGCAGGCGTCCAGCAGAAAGATGAGCAGGGCCTGCACGCTGGCCTGGAGCGGCGCGTTGCCGGAGCGGATCATTTGCACCAGTTTGTCCAGCAGGGGGATGTGTTCGTCGTGCAGGGTGATCATGCGGCCCGGCAGGCAGAGCACGGTCAGGTAGCGGCCATGCAGCGCGATCCAGTCGTGGCGGGTGGGCAGGTGGACCATGATGCCCGAGGGGAACACGCTGACTTCGGGGTAGCGGCGCGGCGCAAGGCAGGCCTCGGTCACGTCGTCGGGCAGGTCGTAGGGGGCCAGGAAGCGGCCAAGGTCGTCGCGCGAGGTGGTGGTGACGTCATGCCATATTACGGCAGGCCTCGTGGACTCGGCACTGCCTGGCCATATTACGGCAGGCCCCGTGGACTCGGCACCGTTTGCCGTCATGTCGGCAGGCCTCGTGGACTCTGCACCGTCCGACGGCATGGCGGCGGACCTCGCTGGCTCGGCACCGTTTGCCGTCATGTCGGCAGGCCTCGTGGGCTCGGCCTCGTCCGATGGGATGGCGGCGGGCCTCGCGGGCTCGGCCTCGCCTGGCCACATGACATCGGGAACGGGTGCATCCACCCCGTTTGCCATGGCGGGTTCGGGCGCCCGAGGGCAGGCGCCGTTCGGCGTCACGGGCGCTTCCGTACCGGGCGGCATTGCGGCAATGGTGCAGTCCGGTGCCAGGTGCAGGGTGCGCACGCGCAGGCTGCCCATGGAGGGAACGGCATCCGGGGGAGACGTGAGGGCGGTGGTCATGGCGGCTATGCTCCGGAAAAAGCGCATCGCGCGGGTGCGTTGATGGGGGCGTGTGTACCATCATTCATGGCGTTGCGTAAGGGCGTGCGTACCGGGCACGCCCTGCGGGAGCTACCCATGCGGCCCCATGCCGACCGACGCGGACCACACGGACCACGTGGACTGGTGCCGACCAGTCCGGCCCTATCCGGCCCGATCCGGCTCGATCCGGCTTCAGTCTAGATGCCCGGGTTGCCTCCGTTTCACGCGCCGTCCGAGGGGTGCAGGCCACCCGGCAGCGTCCGACGGGTGCCTTTTGGGCTTGCCTTCGCCGCCCTGCGGGGGTAAGGAAGCCGTTCCGCAACACCCCGCCCGACCACAGGTGCCAACCTGTGGTTTTTTTGCGGCGGTGGATGCTTTGCCACGGCCATGCCGCCGGTTTTCCATAATCCCCAAACAGTTGCGTCCACGGGCCGATGCCCGCCGCGCCCGGACCGAGCGTCCGGGGGCAGTGCGTCGTCCGCCCACAGATATTGAGGACGCGTCGCGGAATGCAGGCCGCGTCGGGGGAAAGGGCCGGGTCGGCGCGCGGCGCATTGTTGCGGGGTACACGGATGCGGGCATGCACCCCGCCGGGTGCCGTTTCGTTCCCTTGCCGGGAATGGACGGCCAACGGGCGCGGGGGGGATTCATTCTTTTCCGGGACGGCGCGAACACCTGGCGGCATGGCTGCCGGGCTGCCGCGCCACCCGACAAGCGAAAGGTGTGTTGATGCGCAGTACAGGACTTGCCGCCGGGGCGATCATCGAGGCCAAGTGCACACGATGCAACGACATTACCGGCCATGTCATCGTGGCCATGGTCGGCGGTGAAGTGGTGAAGGTCGAATGCCGGGCCTGCGGCTCGGTGCACAAATACCGTCCCCAGAAAAAGGACGCCCCGCGCAATGCCGCACCCTCCGTGCGCAAGGTGCGTGCGGGTGCCACCCGCGCCGAGGCCGTGGACGTTTCCAACTCACGTTCCGAGGCCGCCCGCAAGGCTGCGGCCACCCGCGCCAATCAGCGGGCCGCGCGCGACGCCGAGGCCACCGAAGTGGCCTGGAAGGTGGCCATGACCCGCAACCCGGCGGAACACAACCGCAAGTACAGCATGAGCGAAAGCTACGAAGTGGGCGAGATCATCGACCATCCGGTGTTCGGCCCCGGCGAGGTGCGCGCCGTGGTGCGCCCCGACAAGGTGGAAATACTCTTTCAGGAAGGCCTGAAGGTATTGCGCTGCGTCTGCTAGTTTTCATGGTGCCATCTGCGCACCATCCTGCGGACAACAAAAAACCCGGAGCTTGCTCCGGGTTTTTTTCATGTGTCCTGACCAGGTGTTGCGCCAGTTCAGCGCCCGCCGTCCAGCCACGCGCGGATGTCGCCAAAGGCGGTGCGCGCCGTGAAGTCGAGGGTCAGCGGGGTTACCGAGACCACCCGGTCCATGCTGAGGGCGTAGACGTCGGTTTCCGGCGATTCGCCGGGTGCGGGCCCCTTGGTCACGGTGGCGTCGCCCAGCCTGCTGCCCAGCGAAGGGGCGACCAGCCGCGATTCGTAGTACATGTCCGGCGAAAGGCGGGTGAGCCGCCACGGCGTATCCGGGGTGGCCCCGGCGGGCACGTCTATCTTCAGCACGTGCACGTCGCCGGGCAGGCCGCGCTCCAGCACCATGCCCGCGAACAGCGCAAGAAAGTGCATGGCGGCGCTCCAGTCCTGCTCGGTGTAGGCGTGGTGCGATTCGATGCCCGTTTCCATGGAAACGGCCAGCGCCGGAATGCCCCGGCAGGCCCCCTCCAGCGCGGCGCCCACCGTGCCGGAACTGGTGATGCTGGCCCCCAGGTTTTCTCCGTAGTTGATGCCGGATACCAGCAGCGCGGGGGCGTAGCCGGGCATCACCTTCAGCCCGTGGCCCACCGTGGCCGCAGGGGATGCATCGCAGGCCCAGGCCCGCAACGGCGCGCCCGCCACGGCAAGTTCCACCTGTTGCAGGGTTGCGTTGCGGTCGCCGGTCTGGGCGCGGCCCATGGCCGTCTGCTGGCGCAGCGGGGCGAACACGTCCAGCCCGCCCAGGGGGTGCAGCGCCTCTGCCGCGGCCAGCAGGCCGGGCGAGTGCACGCCGTCGTCGTTGGTCAGCAGGATGCGCGGTGTTGTCATGTAATCTTCCTGGGGATGGCGTGTTGCCTGTCTGTTGCCCGGGGTGTTGCCCGGTATGTTGCCGGCGCGTGGGCGTTCAGCGCGGTTCGGTTGTTGCGGGGGCGCTGGCGTCCGGCTCGCCGGGTTCGTCTGGGCCACCGCTCCCTGTCGGGGCAGTCGTGCCCGTGGAAGCGTCGGGAACGCCCCCGGCGGTGATGAACTCCACGGCCCGTTCTTCGGCAACGGGGCGGGAGAAATGGTACCCCTGCACCGAGTGGCAGCCCAGTTCCGCCACGATGGCGAACTGTTCCGCCGTCTCCACCCCTTCGGCCACCACGTGCAGGCCCAGGCTGCGGCCAAGGGTGACCACGGTGCGCACGATCTCGCGGTTTTCCGCATCCCCGGCCACGGCGGACACGAACGAACGGTCCACCTTCAACGTATCCACCGGAAAGCGTTGCAGGTATGCCAGCGACGAGTAGCCGGTGCCGAAGTCGTCGATGCCGATGCCCACCCCCAGCCTGCGCAGCGCTTCCAGCCGCTGCAACGCGCCGTCCGGGTCCTTCATGATGGCCGTTTCGGTTATCTCCAGCTTCAGGGCTTCCGGCGGCAGCCCGGTGTCGGACAGGATGCGGGCCACGCGCCCGGTAAGGTTGGGCTGCGAGGCCTGCCGCGCCGAAAGGTTTACCGAAACGTACAGGTCATGCGCGCCGGGCAGGGTGGCCCGCCAGCGGGCCAGGGTGGCCGCCGCCTGTTCCAGCACCCATTGGCCGATGCGCAGGATCAGCCCCGTTTCCTCGGCCATGGGAATGAACCGGGCTGGAGGCACCGCGCCCTCGGTGGGGTGCCGCCAGCGCACCAGCGCCTCGAAACCCAGAAGTCGCGGGCCGTCCACGGCGAACACCGGCTGGTACTCCAGGTACAGCTGCTTGCGGCGCATGGCCATGGAAAGGTCGCCTTCCAGGGTCATCATTTCCATGGTGTGGCGGTGCATGGACTGGTTGAACACCCGGAACCGCCCCTTGCCCTGGGCCTTGGCCTGGTACATGGCGATGTCCGCGTCGCGCAGCAGCGCGTCGGCTGTGTCGTACCCCTGGGTGCGCAGGACCATGCCGATGCTGGCGGACGTGCGCACCACCTTGGCGCCCATGCGCACCGGGCGTTCCAGCGCGGCCAGCAGGCGGCGGGTGATCTGCACGATGCGCCGGGGCGAGTCCACGTCTTCCAGCAGCAGGGCAAACTCGTCGCCGCCAAGGCGGGCCACGGTGTCGCCCGCGCGCACCACCGGTCGCATGCGCCGGGCCACTTCCACCAGCAGGTTGTCGCCGGTGGTGTGGCCGTGGCTGTCATTGATGAACTTGAAGCGGTCCAGGTCCAGCATCAGCACGGCAAAGCGGTAGCTGTCGTTGCGGCGGCGGCGCTGGATGGCCCGCTCTATGCGGTCCAGCAGCAGGGCGCGGTTGGGCAGGCCGGTAAGCGGGTCGTGCAGGGCGAGATGGGTCAGCATTTCCTCGCCCTGCTTGCGTTCTATGGCCACGGCCACCTGCTCGGCCACCGGCACCATCAGTTCCGCGTCGCGGGCCGAGAAGAATTCCGAATCCTCGTAATGTTGCACCACCATGGCCCCGATGACCTTGCCGCGCGAGCGTAGCGGGGTGCCCAGCCAGGCCGCCGGGCGCGACCCGAACACCGGGCGCGCCTCGATGTCGTCGCTGTGCAGGTGCACCTGCCTGCCGGTGCGGATGACCTCCAGCGTGGGGCTTTGCACGGTGGGGTTGGAAATGTGCTCCACCGGCTTGTAACGGGCGTCGCGCTCGTCGGCGAAGTAGGCGAAGTCCAGCCGGTCTTCCGGTTCGTTGATCAGGGCAATGAAGAAGTTGGGGGCCTGCACGTGGCGGCGCAGGGCGGTGTGGATGGACAGGAACAGTTCGTCCAGGTCACGCGTTTCGTTGATGGCGTTGGCGATGTGGAACAGGATGCCCGCGATGGCGTCGCCCTGCTTGTGGTCGGTGATGTCGGCCAGCGCTCCGGCCACTCGGTTCAGGCGCCCGCCGGGGCCACGCCGGGCCGCGCCGCGCGCCAGAACCCAGCGCCACGTGCCGTCGGTGTGGCGGATGCGGAATTCATGCTCGAAGCGTTCCGCGTCCTCTCCGGTGATGCGGCGCACCTCCGTCAGCACGCGCAGCCTGTCCTCCGGGTGCAGGATGGCCGCGATGGCCATGGGCGACAGGGTCGCGTCGGGGGCACGCCCCAGGATTTCGAGGCAGCGCGGCGAATGGTACAGGGTATTGGTGGCCAGTTCCCATTCCCAGATGCCGTCGTTGGTGGCGGAGATGGCCATGTCGTAGCGCTGGCGGCTTTTTTCCAGTTCCCGCACCTGGTTGTGCCGCTCGGTGATGTCGCGGATGGTCTGGATGACCCCGTTCAGCCGCCCTTCGCCATCGCGCAGGGCGGATGCCACGGTCCACACGTGGGCGCCCCGACCGCCGAACAGCGTGGGCACGTAGGCCTCCGCCGCCAGTTTGTCGCCGTGCTCGCTGAACCGGGTGTAGTGGCTGGGCTGGGGCATGTCCGGACTGAAGAACCAGTCGCCCAGCAGGGGGATGCGTTCGCCGTAGAAGGGCAGGGCATATTCGAAGTTGCCGCGTCCCAGCATCTCGCTGGCGGAATGGCCGGTCATTTCCTCCATGGCGCGGTTCCAGGCAATGACCCGGCGGCTTGCGTCCAGCACCAGAACGGCGTCGGGCAGAAAGTCGATGATGTCGCGCAGCCTGCGCCACGCCTCGGAAAGCTGGTCCTGCATCGCCTTCTGTTCGGTGATGTCCAGCACGAAGCCGTCGATGTAGTCCACCTCTGCCGGGGCGTTGCCCGCCTTTGCGTCGGCACGGTACGTGCCGTTCGGCGCGCCCGTTCCGGCAGTCTGGCCAGTTTTGGCGATCTGGCCCGTTTGCGCAGCCTGGGCAGGAGCAGGGCCGCGCACCAGGCGCGCGCTGACAAGCCCCCAGAACAGGCTGCCGTCGCGCCGCTTGAGGCGCAGTTCCATGCGGTCCACGCGGCCCGTGGCCTGCAACGCACCAACGAAGCGCTGGCGGTCTGCCGGGTTGGCGTACATCTGCCGGGGAATGTCCGAGACGCATTCCAGCATTTCTTCCGTGGTGGGGCAGCCCCAGATGCGCGCGTATTCCGGGTTGACGTTCTCGTAGCGGCCTTCGGGCGTCACGCGGAAGATGCCCACCGGCGCGTTGGTGAAAATGGCGTGGTACTGTTCGCGTGCCCGGTCCAGGTCCACCGCCTGAGTCGAAGTGTTTGCCCGACCCGAAGCGTCTGCCTGGCCCGAAGCGGCGGCGTGCGCATGAGGCAGAGCGCCCCGCTGAACATCCTGCTTCGCGCCAGCGGCCTTGCCGCGCCGCAGACGCAACCCCGCCAGCAGGCCCAGCACCAGCCCGGCGGCAAGGCCGAACAGCAGCGCGGACGACGTCCACGGCACGGCGCCTTCGACGGCGGCCCAGGCCGGGCGGGCGGTGGCAATGGGGGTGACGATGGCAGCGGCGGCAACGGCGGCAACGGCGCCAGTGTCGGCCAGGGTCGGCAGGGGCAAACGCAGGCGCGGTACGAACGGGAGAACCGGCAGGCGAAACGCGTGGAGCACAAGGCGCGGGTGGGGCGGGGTGCGCAGGCGGCGAATGCGTCGGGGGGTATCTGCGGCGTGATGGCGTGCGGCAGGCACAAGTCCTGGCTGTGTCATGCGGGAGCGGCGCGGGCAGTCGGCAGGCACGCGCGAGGGCGCATGCGACGATGCCTCCTGCGGCCAGGGCGCCTTGCGGCGGGTGGTCATCTGAGGCCCTTCGGGAAACGGCGTTGAATGAAAAAGGATAGAGGATTCCGTTCCGTTTGAAAAGCACCTCAAGTGTCATGTGTCTGATGTCACGGGATATTTTTTCCTGACAGCGATGGGGGCAGGTCCCGTTTCTGCCCGGTGGGGCAGGGCGGCTATGGGGGGTGGTCGCGGTGCGTGCACGCAGGGGGGCACCACCCTTGATCTTTCCTGTTGACGGATGGCTCCGCATGGGGCAAGGGCAGAAACTGGGGCCGCGCAGCAGGACATCGGTCCTGTCCCGATGAAACGGCGCGGGCGTGTTCCATTTTTAGTGAGAGGTTTTTCGCATGGCCAAGTCTATCTACGTCGGCAATCTGCCTTGGTCCGCCACCGAGGACGAAGTGCGCAGCCTGTTCAGCCCTTACGGCACGGTGCTTTCCGTCAAGCTGGTCACCGACCGTGAAACCGGGCGTGCCCGTGGTTTCGGCTTTGTCGAGATGGATGACGCCGCTGCCGCGGCGGCCATCGAAGCTCTGGACAACACCCCGTTCGGCGGTCGCAACCTGCGCGTCAACGAGGCGCAGCCCAAGGCGCCCCGCCCGCCCCGCTACTAGACACAAGCCGCACGCTGCATGTTGCGCCGCTCCGGAACCGCGGGTTCCGGGGCGGCGTTCTGCATGGCCCCGCAAGCGCCGGAAGCGTGTCGCGGGGGGCGTGTTGCATCCCCCGCCCGCAGGATGTATATTCAGATAGGAAATCGCACCGTCATTTCCGGCGGCGCGGCAAACGATTCCTTCCTCAAGACAAGGAGAACGAGATGCGTCAACTCAAGGCCCTCGTGGCGCTGCTGATCGTCGGGCTTGCCCTTTCCGGCTGCGCCCAGACCTATGGCGGCGGCACTTACAAGGGCGGGCAGACCCGCATGTCGCACACCGTGCAGTACGGCACAGTGGAACAGGTCAATGATTCCGTGATCGAAGACAACCCCAGCGGTCTCGGCGCGCTTGGCGGTGCCGTGGTGGGCGGTGTGCTTGGCAACATGATCGGCGGCGGCAAGGGCCGCGTGCTGACCACCCTTGGCGGTGCCGTGGCCGGTGGCGCCGCGGGCTATGCCGGCGAGCAGGCCATGAAGACCAAGAAGGCCATCGAGATCACCGTCAGGCTGGAGAACGGACAGGTGATGTCCGTGGTGCAGGAGCCGGACGAAACCTTCATGGTGGGTGACCGGGTGCGCATCCTGACAGGAAGCGACGGTTCGGCCCGCGTCCGCCACTAGCCTGCGCTGTACACCGCAAGCCAAATGCGTATACTGGACCCGTCCCGGCCTTTCGGGGCGGGTCTTCCCTTTTCATGACGTGTCGCGGGTGGTGCCCGCCGCGCACGTCGCACGACGCCACCACACCGCGCCGGCGGCGGGCCGGCCTTCACGAACGCGACGGAGGATACCGATGCTTGATCCCAGGGAATGCATCCTGTACAGCGGCGGCGCCGCGGGAACCGAAACCTGTTTCGGTGCCACGGCTGAAGCGTATGGCCTGCAAGAGGTCAACTACAGCTTCGAGGGGCATCAGGTGGAACGCATGCGCGGCGTGCGCGTGCTGACCAGCGAGGAACTGGCCCTGAAGGACGTGAGCCTGACCTACGTTTCGCGCCTGATGAACCGCCAGTACACCCGCGCCCCCCTGTTCCGCAAAGTGTTGCAGTCCATCTGCTGGCAGGTCAGCAGCGGGCACGAGGTGTTCGTTGTGGGCGAGGTGATGGAGGACGGCACCGTCAAGGGCGGCACCGGCTGGGGCGCCGAATTCGCCAAGATCTGCAACAAGCCCCTGTTCGTGTTCGACCAGGTGAAGAACGGCTGGTTCCGCTGGGAACAGGACGCCTGGCTGCCCGAGGCCGCCCCGCGCATTACCCATCGCCACTTCACCGCAACCGGCACCCGATTCATCGAGGATTCCGGCAAGGCCGCCATCGAGGCCCTGTTCGCCAGATCCTTCAGCCGGTAGACAACGACCCAGCGCAGTTACGGGGGCCGTCGGCGACGGCCCCCTTCGTTTTTGGGCCAGCCGCGACCTTGCCCGAGTGGTCGCGACTGGCCGTGATCGTCCGAGACCACCAGGGCCATTCTTTCGCCACCTTTGGGCGCGGGGCTCGTCCCCCGTCGCCGCCACGGAGTAGACATGCCGCCGCAACCGGAGCAACGCACCACGCGCGCGGGCCTTTGGGGGGCCCTTGGCGCGTTCGGCCTGTGGGGCCTTCTGCCCCTGTACTGGAAGCTCGTCCAGCAGGTTCCCTCGTCCGAAATCCTGTGCCACCGCATCGTCTGGTCGGTGATGTTCCTGCTGCCCCTGGTGTTGCTGGGGGGGCGCCTGGCGGAAGTGCGCGCTGCCCTGGCCTCGCGCCGCAGTCTGGCCACCATCGCGGGCAGCAGCCTGCTCATCGGCGGCAACTGGTTCCTGTACATCTGGGCCGTGAATTCGGACATGGTGCTGGAAACCAGCCTAGGCTACTACATGACCCCGCTGGTCAACGCCCTGCTGGGCGCGCTGGTGCTGGGCGAACGGCCCACCCGCGTGCAGCTTGCGGCCATTGTCATCGCCGCCGCCGGGGTGCTGTCCATGCTGTTGTCGTACGGCAGGCTGCCGTGGGTGGCGCTGGTGCTGGCGGTGTCGTTCTCGTTCTACGGCCTGTTGCGCAAGCTGGTGAAGGTGGAGTCCATACCCGGCCTGTTCATCGAAACGATGCTGCTTGCGCCCGTGGCCGTGGGCTACCTTGGCTGGCTGGCGTGGCAGGGCGGCGGCGCGCTGGGGCACCAGGGCCTTGCCACCGACCTCGTGCTGGTGGGCGCGGGCATCGCCACTTCCACGCCGCTGCTGTGTTTTGCCTTCGCGGCGCGGCGGCTGCGCCTGACCACGCTGGGAGTCATGCAGTACATCGCGCCGAGCATCGCCTTTCTGCTGGGGGCCTTCGTGTTCCGCGAGCCGGTGACGTCCGCGCACCTGCTGACCTTCGGCTGCATCTGGATGGCGCTGGCCTTGTACACGGCGGAAGGCCTGCGCGCCGCAAGAAGTGGATACCGTCACGCCGTTCGGTGACAGCGGCAGGGTTTTGGAGTAGCCTGACAGCAGTGGTCGTGCGGCCGTGACCCGTGCGTGGCTTGAGCGCAATCTTCGCGTGACATGGGGTCGCCATAGTGGCGTCCCCGCTGCGGGGTTGCGCCATGCACGGGATGCGGCGCGCGCGGGCGGGAAACCCATCATACCCGGAGGCTGCACATGACGAAGAAGATGCTGTTGCTGCTGTCGATGATCACGGTGCTGCTGCTGCCCTGCCTGGGCAATGCCGCGCCCAAGGAATTCCGCCTGCTGACCTGGAAGGGGTACGCCCCGGCGGAACTGGTGGAAAAGTTCGAGAAGGAAACCGGCTACAAGGTGCAGGTGACCTATTCGAACAACGAGGAAATGATCGCCAAGCTGCGCGCCACGCGCGGCGGCGGGTTCGACCTTGCCCAGCCCAGCCAGGACCGCATTTCTTCCGTGCAGGAAAGCTTCGGCCTGTACCAGCCCATCGACTTCGGCCGCATCGAGGCAGCCCGGTTCATTCCCTCCATGCTCGACGCGGTGAAGAAGAACACCCTGGTCAAGGGCAAGTCGTACGCCGTGCCGTTCTGCTGGGGCACCGACGGCCTGATCGTGAACCGCAAGTTCGCCCCCGAGGCCAAAAGCTTCGCCGACCTGCTGGACGCCAAGTACGCGGGCCGCGCCAGCTACCGCCTGAAGCGCCCCACCCTCATCGCGCAAGCCTTCGGCATGGGCATCGACCCCTTCAAGCTGTACACCGATGAAGTCGCCTACCAGAAGATGCTGGACCAGGTGGAAGGCAAGCTCATTGCCGCCAAGGGCGTGGTGAAGAACTACTGGACCAACGGCGACGCGCTGCTGGAATCCATGCGTTCGGGCGAAGTGCATATCGCCCAGGCCTGGGACAACGGCGGCTTCAAGCTGCACGCCGAAAATCCCGACATCGACTTTGTTGCGCCCACCACCGGCGCGCTGGGCTGGATCGACACCTTCGCCATCCCCGCCAAGGCCGACAATGCGGACGCCGCGTACAAGTGGATCAACTTCATGATGCGGCCCGAAAACGCGGCCGTGTTCACCAACGCCGAAGACACCCCCACCGCCGCCGTGGGCGTGGGCGAACGTCTGAAGCCCACCTTCCGCGCCGACTTCGAACGCTGCTACCCGCAGCAGGTCATCGACAACATCAAGTGGTACCCGCCCGTGCCCGCCAAGCTCGAAGCCATGGAAGGCAAGGCGCTGGACCGGGTGAAGGCCGCCCAGTAGCATGACGCGGGGCGCCGCGCCTGCCCGCGAGGGTGGTGCGGCGCCCCTATTCCGTTCTTATCCGGAACAGGACGCGCCGGGCATGCAGGGCCCGGCGGTTTTGCCCCGTCATTGTCGCGGGGCGAAACCGCGATGGATACCGGATGGCCCGGCAGCGGGTGGCCATCCAGATGCGCCGCGCATGGCGGCCCGAGTCCTCTTGCGAAACCGCGACACCCCCAGGCGGACCGGACGGCCCGGCAACAAGGCCGGCAACGGCACCGCACGGGCACGCGGCGAAAGAGACGGGCGGCCCGGCGCGGCGGGAGTGCATGACCCTATGCCCACGGAAATTTCGCCAGTTGCTTCTTCAGACGCATCCCCGGTTGCATCCCCGGTTGCTTCCCCAGTTGCTTCCCCGAGTGCTTCGACGGACCTTTCCGTCACCCGCCTCGTCAAGCGCTTCGAAAAATTCACGGCGGTCAACGATGTGTCGTTCGAGGTGGAGCAGGGCAGGTTCTTTTCCATCCTCGGCCCTTCGGGCTGCGGCAAGACCACCCTGCTGCGGATGATCGCGGGCTTCGAATCGCCCGATTCCGGCGTCATCGCCATTCGCGGGCGCGACATGGCGGGCATTGCCCCCAACCGCCGCCCGGTGAACCTGATCTTTCAGCACCTTGCGCTGTTTCCCATGATGTCCGTGGCGGAGAACGTGGCCTTCGGCCTGAAGCGCCGGGGCATGGCCGGGGGCGAGATAACCCGCAGGGTGCAGGACGTGCTGGAGCGTGTGGGCCTGCCCGGTTACGGCGTCAAGATGCCCGCCCAGCTTTCCGGCGGGCAGAAGCAGCGCGTGGCCATTGCCCGCTGCCTGGTGCTGGAGCCCGCCGTGCTGCTGCTGGACGAACCGCTGGGCGCGCTGGACCTGAAGCTGCGCGAGCAGATGAAGGTGGAACTGAAGACGTTGCAGGCCGAGGTGGGCACCACCTTCGTGTACATCACCCACGACCAGTCCGAGGCGCTGGTCATGTCCGACCACGTGGCGGTCATGAACGCCGGGCGCTTCGAGCAGGTGGACACCCCGCGCAACCTGTACCGCCGCCCGGCATCGGCCTTCGTGGCCGGGTTCGTGGGCGAGACCAATGTCTGGTCGGGCACGCTCGAGGAAGCCACCGGCGATGCGGGGCTGGTGCGCACCGACGAGGGCGCGGTGTTTCGCGCCCGCGTGGCCGCCGGGCTTGCGAAGGGTGCGCGGGTGGACATGTTCATCCGGCCAGAGGCAGTGCTGATCGACCCCGACGGCGCGTCGTGCGCGACTGATGGCGCGACTGGTGACGGGGCGGGCGACGGCGGCGACGCCCCCCTGCCGGTGCGCGGGGCCTGCGCCAATCGCGTGCAGGTGCAGGTGCAGGCCATCCTGTTCGACGGCGCGGCCAGCCGCCTGCTGACCCATCCGGAAGGATCGCGCCGCGAGGTCATGGTGGCCCTGCCCCAGAACCGCCTGTACGACCACATCAAGCCCGGCGACCGCATCACCGTGGGCTGGGACGACCGCGCAGGCATCTGCTTCGCGGCGGGGAGCGGACGATGAACGCCGCACCGCATGCCGCGCCCGGCCCTTCCGCACCGCTGAAATCCGGGCCGGGAATGCGCCTGACCCTGGCGCTGTTCCTGACCCCGGTGGTGCTGTGGCTGGGGCTGCTCATCGTGTTGCCCCACCTCGACCTGCTGATAATGTCCTTCCGCATGGACCCGGCCTTCGGCGACGAGGGCTGGAGCCTCGAGAACTACCACCAGTTCTTCGCGGAACCCATCTACTGGCTCACCTTCGTGCGCACCGCCGGGTATTCGGTGCTGGTCACCCTGCTGACCTTTCTGGTGTCCCTGCCCGTGGCTTTCTACGTGACCAAGGTGGTGGCGCGGAACACCTCGCGCTTTCTGCTGACCATGCTGCTGCTACCGTTCTGGGTCAGCGAACTGGTGCGGGTGTACGGCTGGATGATTTTGCTGCGCGAAAGCGGCGTGCTGAACCACTGGCTGACGGCGCTGGGCATCACCGGCGCACCCGTGGAGATGCTGTACAACGACGCCACCATGATCATGGGGCTGGTGTACACCTCCATGCTGTTCATGGTGGTGCCGCTGGTGTCGGTGCTGGAAAGCCTGGACGACAGCCTCATCGAGGCCGCCTGCGACCTTGGGGCCGGGCCGTGGACCATCATGCGCACCATCGTGGTGCCGCACTGCATGCCGGGCATCATGTCCGGGGCCATCGTGGTGTTCATGCTCACCCTCGGCAACTACCTGACGCCCAACCTGATGGGCGGCAAGAATTCGCTGTGGTTCACCGAGCAGATATACAACCAGTTCATCGCCAGCTTCAACTGGAACCAGGGCGCGGCCTTCGGCTTTCTGCTGCTGGCGCTGTCGTCGTGCATCATCTGGCTGGGGCTGCGGCTGACCGGCCAGAAACTGAGCAGGGTAGTGCAATGATCCGCTCGCTGCCGCGCTCGCGCGGCTACACCATGGGCTACGGCCTGTACGTCACGCTGTACTTCGTCTTTCTGTTCGCGCCGCTGGCTGTCACCTGCGTGCTGGCCTTCAACGATTCGCAATTTCCCTCGCTGCCGTGGAAGGGCTTCACGCTGGACTGGTTTCTGGCCGACCTGCCCGCGCGCACCGGCATCTTTCACGACCGGGGCAACCTTTCGTCCATCTTCACCAGCGCCCAGACCGCCATCCTGGTGTCCGCGCTGGCCACGCTGGTGGGCACCTGCGCCGCCTTCCTGTTCGAGCAGGAGGAGTTTCCGCTCAAGGGCGCGTTGTACTTCCTGATGCTGGCCCCGCTGGTGGTGCCGGGCGTCATCCTGGGCATTTCCATCCTGATTGCCGCCACCACCGCGGGCACCTTCATGGAAGACGTGCTGGGCATCGACGTGGGCATCCTGCGCCCCGGCTTCTGGCTGGTGGTGCTGGGGCAGTTTTCGTTCATCACCACCTTCGTCACCCTGGTGGTGTCCGCCCGGCTGAAAAAGTTCGACCGCACCCTGGAAGAGGCCGCGCTGAACCTTGGCGCCACCCGGCTGGAGGTGATCCGCTACATCACCCTGCCGTTCCTGCGCACGGCCATCATCGGCGCGGGCGCGGTGGCCTTCCTGATGTCGTTCGAGAACTTCAATACCACGCTGTTCCTGGTGGGGTCGGAACCCACCCTGCCCATCAACCTGTACCTGCAGGTGCGCGACGGCTCCACCCCGGTCATCAACGCCATCTCGTTCCTGCTCATCGTGGGCACCTCGCTGGTGGCGTGCGTGAATTTGTATGCTGGGCGGAAGACCGAAGCCAGTTAGCGCGCCTTGTCCTTTTGTCTTCAGACTTCGTCAGGCGTCGCTTTTTGCTCCGGTCACGGACGGAAGAGTCCGCTCCCTTCGCAAAAAGCTCGCCTTCCTTGCCTGAAGGCAAAAATCCTGCGGCGCGCGGGCGGAGTGGGTATGCTCAGCTGCATCGTTGTTTGTCGGTGAAAACGTCTTGTTTCATTGATTCAGGAGGTCAGCATGTCCGGCGCAACCACGCCCCGTGAAGGATACTATGCCCTGCGCGAAGGGCGGGTGCTGTGCATCGCCCATCGCGGCGCGCGCTCCGTGGCGCCCGAAAACACCATCCTCGCCGCCCAGCGCGGGCTGGAGGAAGGCGCGGACCTGTGGGAACTGGACGTGCAGCTCACCGCCGACGGCCATCTGGTGGTGGTGCACGACGACACCCTGGACCGCACCACCGACGTGGCCTCCCGCCCGGAATACGCGGGCCGCGCCCCGTGGCGGGTGTGCGACTTCACCCTGGACGAATTGCGCGGGCTGGATGCGGGCAGCTGGTACCAGACCGCCGATCCGCACGGCCAGATCGCCTCGGGCGGGGTTACGGCGGACGACCTGGCCCTGTTCCCCGGCCTGCGCATCCCCACGCTGGACGAGGCGCTGGCCTTCACGGCGGACCACGGCTGGCGCGTCAACGTGGAAATCAAGGACATGACCGTCAACGCCGACGGCAGCCCCGGCAGCCCCACGTATCCCGGTGACGAGGCGGTGGTCCGCGCCGTGCTGGAATGCATCCGCGCCCATGGCCTGACAGAGCGGGTGCTGCTGTCTTCCTTCCGGCACGACTGCCTGCGCCACGCGGCCCGCATGGAACCCGCGCTGGCCCTTGCCGCGCTGGTGGAGGACGTACGCCCGGACGACCCCGTGGCCCTGTGTCGCGACCTTGGCGTGGTGGCCTACCACCCCGGCGACGACATAGTCACGGAAGCGGACGTGGCGGCGCTGCGGGCAATGGGCGTGGCCGTCAACGTCTGGACCGTGAACGAAGAAGCGGACATGCGCCGGTTCATGGACTGGGGCGTGGCCGGGCTGATTACCGATGTTCCGCTGTTGTGCTGGGGGCTGCTGCGCGAGAGGGGCTTGAGCGCGTAAGGGGTGTTCGGGCGCTGCCCTTGTCCGTCCCCCTGGGCTGGGGCGAGCAGGAAAGGGCGCCCACGGACCGCGTCCCCCTGTGCATTCCCGCACGGGGAACAGTCTGCATATCCGGATGGTTGACCCGGCGCGCCACAAGGGGTAGGCCGTGCGCTCGGGCATCCGCGCCTGCCGTTGCGGCGGTGCGCAGTGCCCCCACGCGACGTTCTCGCGATCCTCCGCGACCCCACGCGATTTCCACGCAACGGCACGCACCTGTCGCGCAACCCGTGCGCCGGTCTTTCCGGCCAGCTTCCGCCCTGCGGAGGAACCCCATGCCCGCCATCGGGACCGGCGAACTCGCCGCCCTGTCCACCGCCGCCCTCTGGGCGGTGTCGTGCCAGATTCACGCCATTCTTTCCCGGCGCCTTGGCGCCCACACCCTGATCCTGCTGCGCCTGCCCATCTGCATCGTGATGTTCGGCGCGTGGTGGGGCGCATCCGTGCTGTTTTTCGGCGGCGGGGTGATGGTGCCCGGTTCGTTCGGTTCGCCCAGCCCGCTGGCACTGGCCGCGCTGGCCCTGTCCGGGGTGTTCGGCGTGGCCCTGTGCGACCTGCTGTTCTATTCCGGCGTGGTGCTGGTGGGGGCGCGGGTGGCCCTGCTGGTGCAGTCGCTGTCCACGGTTATCACCGCCGTGCTCGGGTACCTGTTTCTGGGCGAGGCCATAGGGCCGCTGGGCATCGCGGGCATTCTCATCGCCACGGGCGGGGTTGCCTGGGTGGTGGGCGACGGCGGCACGGTGCCCGAAGGGGCGGTGCCCCTGTCGCGCACGGTGCGGCTGCGTGGGGTGGGGCTGGCCTTTGCCTCTGCGCTGGCGCTGTCCGGCGGCATGGTGCTGTCCAAGCAGGGACTGGCCGAAGGAGTGGACCCGCTGTTCGCCGCGCTGCTGCGCATGGTGGTGGCCATGGGCGTGTTCTGGCCCACGGCCATGCTGACCGGCAGGCTGCGCCCGGCACTGGCCGTGGTGCGCGGCGACAGTCAGGACCGCCGCAATTTCCGCTGGCTGCTGGTGGCCTCGCTCATCGGCCCGGTGGTGGGGGTGTGGCTGTCGCTGGTGGCCATTGGCGCCACCCAGACCGGCATTGCCGCCACCCTCATCGGGCTGGAACCCATCTTCATCATTCCCGTGGCAGCTCTGGTGGAGCGGCGCTGGCCCACGCCCCGCGCCATTGCCGGGGCGGGCATCGCCTTCGTTGGCACGGCGCTGCTGTGTCTGAGAAATGTATTGTAGGTACGGCCTGACACCGAAAGGAAAAAGCGCCCGGAGTTGCTCCGGGCGCTTTTTTTTCGATGGGCGAAATCGGGCGGCAGGCGGTTATACCTCGCCCACGGCCATGTCCAGATCATTGCCGGTGTCAGGGGCATCAGTGTCCGGGGCATTGGTGTCGGGGGCATCGGTGGCAGACGCGATGGCGCGCCCGGCGGTCCTGGTGCCCGTGGCGCCCACGGTACCATGATTGGCCTCGAAGGCATGGCCCCACTTGCACATTTCGGACAGTACAGGCAGCACGCTGCGGCCCAGTTCGGTCAGCGAATATTCCACGCGCGGCGGCACCTGCGGGTACACCTCGCGGTGCAGCACGCCGTCCGATTCCAGTTCGCGCAGCTGCTGGGTGAGCATCTTCTGGGTGATGTTGGGCATGATGCGCCGCAGCTCGCTGAAGCGCAGCGTGCCGTCCTGGCCCAGCCGCCACAGGATGATGGGCTTCCACTTGCCGCCGATGACCTGAAGTGTCAGCTCCAGCGCGCAATAGTATTCCTTGCCCGCGCAGTGCTTGAGGGTGCATGCCGTGACCATCTGGTACCTCCGCGCGAAACATAGTATCATCTTCGGTATCTTTCAAGACCCTATGGTATGCTACAGGGTACTATGCCACAAAATGGTGCGTACTTGATGAAAAAACCGAAGCAGGTATTTTGAGCCGTAACGTTTCGCCCGCCTTGCCCGGCCTTGCCTGTCCCGGCCACCGCCCCCCTTGCCGCACGGAGTTCCGGCAGGCGCGGCGGTTGGCCGGGCACGCGGCAAGCCGGGAAAATTCGCACCCACGCCGGGCAATGCAGCGCCACGCAAGGCGCAGGAGGAATTCATGGACGTCTTTTCCGCCATTCACGGGCGCCGCTCCATCCGCAAGTACACCGAGGCCCCCGTTGCCGCGTCCGACGTGCGCGACATCCTGGCCGCCGCCATGTCCGCGCCCAGCGCGGGCAATGCCCAGCCGTGGCGCTTCGTGGTCGTGGACGACCGCGCGCTGCTGGAGGCCATCCCCGCGTTCAGCCAGTATGCCGCCATGGCCGCGAAGGCCCCGCTGGGCATTCTGGTATGCGCCGACCTTACGGCGGAAAAGTACCCCGGCTACTGGGTGCAGGACTGCTCCGCCGCCGTGCAGAACATCCTGCTGGCCGTGCACGGCAAGGGGCTGGGCGCGGTATGGACAGGCGTGCACCCCATGAAGGATCGCGAGGACGGCTTTCGCCGCCTGCTCGGCCTGCCGGACAGCGTGGTGCCGCTGGGCTTCATCGTCATCGGCCATCCGGCGCAGGAACTGGCCCCGCAGGACCGCTACGACGAAGCCAAAATCCATTGGAACGGGTGGTAGCATGCCCATCATCAGCGTTGTGGCCAATCACATGGAAACCGACGACAAGCGCGAACTGGTGCGCGAGCTGACCGCCACGGCGGCGCGGGTCATGAAGCTGCCGCCGGAAACCATCACCGTGCTCATCGACTGCCGCCAGCCGGAAGACATCGGCGTGGCCGGAGTGCTGCTGGCCGACAGGAAGAAATGACGGGGGCGGCACCCGCCGCCCCTGCTCCATGAAATAATCCCCCGACACTTTCGCCAACATTTTCGCGCCGCCTCCCCACGTTTGCGGGAAGGTCGGCGCACCACGGAGACCTCATGAGCGCATCCATCTTCGCGCCCGTGCGCATCGGCAATCTGGAATCTCCCAACCGCTTCGTCCGTTCCGCCACCTGGGAAGGGCTGGCCACCGACGAAGGCATGGCCACCCCGGCACTGGCAGACGTGCTGGGCGAACTGGCCAGGGGCGGCGTGGGCGTGGTCATTCCCGGCCATGCCTACGTGGAAAAGCGCGGGCAGGCTGGCCCCCGCCAACTCGGCATCCACGACGACGCCTGCATCCCCGGCCTGCGCATGCTGGCCGACGCCGTGCACGCGGGCGGCGGGCGCATCGTGGCCCAGCTGGCCCACGCGGGCGGCCTGGCCCACACCCCGGCCACGGGCGAACCCGGCATGACCGCCACCCCCTTCGAGCGGGAAGGCTTTCCGCCCATGCGGGAAATGACCGAGGCGGACCTCGACGAGGTGATGGCCGCCCTGGCCGCCGCCGCGCGCCGCGCCGTGCAGGCGGGCTTTGACGGGGTGCAGGTGCACGGGGCGCACGGCTACCTGCTGAGCCAGTTTCTGTCGCCCGCGCGCAACAGGCGCACCGACCGGTTCGGCGGCAGCCTGGAAAACCGCATGCGGCCCCTGCTGATGGCGGTGCGCGCCGTGCGCGAGGCCGTGGGGCCAAGCTTTCCCGTGTGGGTCAAGCTGAACAGTTCCGACTTCATGGACGGCGGCTTCGAAGTGGACGACATGCTGGAAGCGGCCCGCCAGGCCGTGGCTGCCGGGGTGGACGCCGTGGAAATGTCCGGCGGCACGGCCATGAACCCGCCCAATCGCATGCCCGCCCGGGTGACGCGCATCCGCAAGCCCGAGGACGAGGCCTGGTATCGCGAGGCCGCGCGCCGTTTCAAGGCCGAGGTGGGCGCGCCGCTGATTCTGGTGGGCGGCATCCGCACCCCGCAGGTGGCGCAGCAACTGGTGGACGCGGGCACGGTGGACATGCTTTCCCTGTGCCGCCCGCTGATCCGCGAACCCGGCCTGGTGCGCCGCTGGGCGGAAGGCGACGACGCCCGCGCCGCGTGCATCTCGTGCAACAAGTGCTACGCCCCCCTGCGCGAGAACCGGGGTTTCTACTGTCCCGTGGCGCGCGGCGAGGTGGCTGGCGAGTAGCGCGCCGTGCCCGATGGAAGGATGGCAGGCGGGCCGGTGGACAGGTAAGCCGGGGCCCGGGCCGGGGCTGGAACCCGGTTTTCTCCCCCTCGGCAGGCACTTGGACCTTGAGGGGGACGGCGAAACCGCGTACCCGTCGTGGACCGGGTGCAACCCGAATTCCACCAGGAGCCGCGCATGAAGATTCTCGCCATCGACAAGGTTCGCGAAGACGCCACCCCCGACGTCATCCGCGCCAACTTCCTGAAGGAAGTGGCCCATACCATCAAGATGTACCTCGCCGACGTGGTCCGCGAGGTGTACTTCCGGCAGGACCGTTCCGGTACCGTCATGGTGCTGGAGGCCCCCTCCATGGAAGAGGCGCAGTCGCTGATCAACACCCTGCCCCTGGTCAAGCAGGGGCAGATAGAGTTCGAACTGATTCCCCTTGGCCCGTACGTGCCGCTGGGCCTGCTTGTCGAAGAGGCCGACGGCCCGGCGGAAGAAACCGCCGCTGGCCCCGCGCAATAGCCCGGATACGGGCCGCGCGCCCCGTGCCCTGTTCCGCCTTCCCTGGCCGGAGCGGGCACGGCGCGCGGCCCCGCCTCCGGGTGCGGCGCGGGCCATGTGGCCACCCATCATGCCCCATCCCAACCGGAGGATATTTCCATGCATGTCGTCGTTTTCAACGGCAGCCCCCGCAAGAACGGCAACACGTCCATCCTGCTCGGCACCGTCCGGCGCGAGCTTGAGGCCGCAGGCGTCACCACCGAGGAATTTCGCGTGGGCGGCAAGGCCGTGCGCGGCTGCATCGCCTGCATGAAGTGTTTCGAAAAGCAGGACGGCCAGTGCATTCAGACCGGCGACCCCATGAACGAATGGATCGCCGCCATGCACAAGGCCGACGGCGTCATTCTGGGGTCCCCCACCTATTTCGCCAACGTCTCCACCGAAATGAAGGCCCTCATCGACCGTGCGGGCATGGTGTCCATCGCCAACGGCGGCGCCCTGCGCATGAAGGTGGGCGCGCCCGTGGTGGCCGTGCGGCGCGGCGGCGCGCAGCAGGTGTACAACGGCCTGATGGCCTTCTTCGGCATCGCCGAGATGGTGGTGCCGTGCTCCAGCTACTGGAACGTGGGCATCGGCCTGGCCCCCGGCGACGTCAACGGCGACGAGGAAGGCATCCGCACCATGGTCAATCTGGGCCGCAACATGGCCCACGTGCTGAAGTGCCTGAAGAGCGGGCCGGAGGCCCCTGCTTCCCTGAAGGGCGGCGAAGTGTAGGGCCAAGCCCAGATTTGGAAACACCCCCTGGGATGAGAAGGGCGGGACGCAGTGCGCCCCGCCGAATCATGCGCATGCCACGCGGCGCGGTCGGGCTTTTCGTCCCGTCCGCGCCGTGTTACGTGGCGGACAGGGTGGAACCGTGCACGGGGGGGAAGGGGAACGGCGCATGGGTGACGGCACGCGCGAATTTCCGGTCGGGCTGCAACGGCAGGCGGAGGCTGGCGGCTACGGCCTGCTGGCTCCGGACGAGGCGTGGCGGCGCGTCCGGGCGGGGGCCTTGAGCATGGTGGACGTGCGTGACGCCGCGCAGTACGAGGTCGGTCACGTGCCCGGCGCGCTGTGCTTTCCCCTGCCGCCCACCTGGATGGCCCGCCTTCTGCGGCGCTGGTGGCTGCACAAGGTGCTGTGCGCCGCCCGGTGTCCTTCCGTGGCTTTCGTATGTGACGGGGCCACATCCACCCGCAGCGATTCCGCCGCCCGCGCCGCCGTGGTGCAGGGCTTTGCCGTGGCCTACCGCATCGCGGGCGGCATGGATGCCTGGCACGCCGCCGGGCTTCCCGTGGAGTTCGGCCCCTGCGGGCCGTGCGCGCCATCGGTTGATGCGGTTGGCGACGTTTCCGGCAGGGGAGGGCAGGGTGCCCCGCCCCGCACGACCTGCTCCGGCGGCGGCTGACGGCTGGGCTGATGGCGGTGCGGCGCGCCTGCCTTGATGCACGGTCCCGGGTCTTTTGCCGACGACGTTTTTACCGGTGGCATGGCCGCCGGTTTCATGCAGGGTCTTTCATGTCACCACTCGGGAACGGTACCCCGCGCACCCCGCGCCCCCTGAAGCCGCGGGCATTGCTGGCCCTGCTGGCCGGGCATCCGTGGCGGCTGGCCTGCACCCGCTGCGCGTGGGCGCTGGCGGTGGCCGTGGTGGTGTACCAGTCGCTGATACCCCAGCCGGACATGCTGCTGGACGTGCCGAACATCGACAAGGTGTGGCACGCGCTGGCCTATCTGGTGCTGGCGGTGCTGGCGGCGGGGTCGCTGTGGGACAACCCGCCTGCTCCCGTCCTGTCCCGTGCGGCGCGCCGGGCGGCGTGGTCCATGGCCCTGCTGGGCGTGGCCATGGAGTTCGCTCAGGCGTATGTGCCGGGACGTGTGGCCTCTGCGGCGGACATGGCCGCCAACACGGCGGGCACCTGGGTGGGCGTGCTGCTGGCCGGGGTGCTGGTACGGCATCTGGCCCGCGGGCATGGTGCGATTGCCGGTGGTGCCGCGTCCGGGCAGAAGGCGGATTCCACAGCCGCGACAGCGTCCACCGTTTCCCCGACCTCCACGGATGGCGGCGCGGCACGGATTTCGGGCAGGCAAGACTAAGTCGATCCGGCGGGATGGGCTTCGGGCCGTCCGGTGGGATGGGCCTCGGGGCGTCCGGCGGGCTGCTCCTTCGGGCAGCCTTTCGAAAACCCGCCCCGCAACGCAAACCGACGGACGGGTTGCCCCGACCGCCGGTGATGCGAACTGCGCCAGTCGTTCGAAGTGCGCCAGGCCGCGCCTAACGCCGCCAGTGGCGCGACGTGTCCTACAGGTAGTGCGGCGGCGGTCCGGTGTCTTCGCCGCCGTCGTCTTCCATGGCTCTTGTCAGCAGGCGCAGACGTTCGCGCGTGGCCTCCAGCAGCCGTTCCGCCTCGTCCAGTTGGGCCTGCTGGCGCACCAGCGCGTCGTTCAGTTCGCGCAGGGCCTGTTCCTGAAAATAGACGGTTTCTTCCAGCCGGGTCAGGCGGTCTTCCAGTTCCTTGGTCATGGCGTGTATCCGTGATGTGGCGTTGGATGGTCCATGCCCGGCGCGCAGCCGTTTCCGGCCATGCGGCTGCCGGGCAGGGGGGGGCTAGGCCGGGGCGTCAGGCAGGGGCATCAGGCCGGGGCATCGGCCAGGCGCAGCACCGTCGCGTATTCCTGCGGGCTTACCGGCTGTACCGAAAGGCGGCTGCCCTTGCGCAAGAGTTCCATGTCCGCCAGTTCCGGCAGGGTGCGCAGCAGGGCCAGCGGCACCGGCCGGGCAAAGGTGCGCACCAGCCGCACGTCCACCATGAACCAGCGCGGCTTGTCCGGCGTGGATGCCGGGTCGAAGTGGCGATCCTCCGGGTCCCACGCGGTGTGGTCGGGGTAGGCCTCGCGCACGATTTCAACCACCCCCGCCACCGAAGGGTTGGTGACGCTGTGGTAGAACAGCCCAAGGTCGCCCAGGCGCATCTCGCGCATGAAGTTGCGGGCCTGGTAGTTGCGCACGCCGTCCCAACTGCTGGTGGCGCCGGGCAGGGCGGCCAGATGGGCGATGGAGAAGCAGCCGGGCTCGGTCTTGAACAGCCAGTGGCGGGGCATGGAGCCTCCTTGCGGGGTTGCGTGGTCCATGCGCCGGACGATACCCGCGCCGCCCGCCGCCGTAAAGCCCGCGCCGCGCAGCGCGCGAGGGATGGGCGTTGCCGCGCGGCGTACTTGGCGGTGGCTGCGTTTTGGCGTAGGGGGGTGTCTAGGGCGGGAATTCCGCCGGAGGTGCCATGAAGGAGCGCAGGCCACCCCACCGCAAGGTGCTTCCCTTCCGCCGCATCCGCCGTGGTGCCGGAACCGGCGGCGATGCGCCGTACGGTGCGCCGCGCCCGTCCGGCCAGCCTGGCCCGGGCTCGTCCGCGTTGTCCGGCGGCTTCGTGGCGCCGGGTGAAACCGCCAATCCTGCCAATGCTGCCAATCCTGCCGAT
Organism: Nitratidesulfovibrio sp. SRB-5; assembly: GCF_019931275.1. Classification (NCBI taxonomy): domain Bacteria; kingdom Pseudomonadati; phylum Thermodesulfobacteriota; class Desulfovibrionia; order Desulfovibrionales; family Desulfovibrionaceae; genus Nitratidesulfovibrio; species Nitratidesulfovibrio sp. SRB-5. The sequence continues at coordinate 940,908 of NZ_JAIOTY010000001.1, forward strand.
GCCGCCGGTTTTGCCGATGCCGCCGGTTTTGCCGAAGCTGCCGGTCCTGCCGAAGCTGCCGAAGCTGGCAGGCTTGGCCGTCTTGGCAATTCGGGCAGTCCAGCCGATCCTGTCGCCCCTTCCGTCCCCGATCTCCCCAATGATGCAAGCAGGCCGGGCGGTTCCCGCGCCACGCGCGGCGGCAGCCCGCCGGAACTGGTGGTGGTGCCCGGTCGAAGGGACCGCAGCCGCACCCCCCGGTCACTGGGCGCCGTGGCCCCATCCGGTCCGCCCTTCCAGTGCATGGATGACCTTGCGGATCTGGGAGGCCTTTCGGGGTTCGCGACCCCGCTGGACCCCGCCGGGCCCGCGGGCATGTCGCGCCGCTCCGGCAGGCAGCCCACGCTGCGCCGCCTGCCCCTGCTCAAGCGCATCCTGCGCCGCTTCGCCGACGCCGCCGCCCGGCGCATCGGCACGTTGTGCGGCGTGGGGTGCGTGGTCACCCCGGACGAGACGCAGCTGTGCGACATGGCCGGATGCGCCGGGCTGCTGACGCGGCCCGCCATGCACCGCTTCGGCGTGGTGCCGCTGGAGGGCATGGCCGCGCTGCTGTTCGACCATTCCCTGCGCGATGCGCTTGTGTGGCTGGGGCTGGGCGTGGACCCGCGTGCGGTCGTCAACTCTCCGGGGGGTGCTCCGGGGGGATGTCCGCCGCATGCATCGGCGGGCGGCCCGACCGGTGGCTCGCCGCAGGCTTCGATGAGCCACCGGTCCGGCGGCGTCCCCGTATCTTCGCTGCCGGGTGCGTGCAGCCGCAACGGCTGGCTGCCCGGCCATGCGGAGTCCGCGCTGTGCGTGCACCTTGGCCGCCAGTTGCAGTTGGACCTGGAATGGGCCTTCCTTCCCTATTTCGAAATCGAGACCTCCGGCTGCGATGCGCCCCCCGGCGAACCGGGCGGGCAGCCCGCCCATGCCCGCGAGGCCCTGCGCCCCGACTGGACGGCCCTTGGCGAGCCGCTGGTGGCCACGCCGTTCACGGTGGCGCTGCACTGGCTGTCGCCCGCTGCCGCGCCGCAGCCGGAAAGGCCCGCAGGCCCTTCCCTTCCCCGTGAACTGGCCCCCACCGGAACCCCGGCGACCCTGGCGCCTTCCGCGACATCCTTCCCCAGCCAGCCCCCCGCTCCGTGGCTGGGTTGCGTGATGCTGGTGCTGCCCCTGTCCATGTTGCTGCCGCTGGCCGATCTGCTGTCCGACGATACGGCGCTGCTGGCCCCGGAGCAGACCGAATCCGCAGAATCGGTCCACGACCGCCTGCAGGTGCTGCCCGACGCGGAACTTGCCGCACGGCTGGCCGAGGGCCACCCGCAGGCGGCGGCGGTGGTGGCGGCCCGGCTGGCCCCGCAGCGACGCGATGCGGTGCTGGCGCTGCTGGGTCCGGAACAGGGCACCGAGGTGCGGCGGCGCATGGCCCGGCGGCGGCTGTTCCGGCAGGTGCTGTCGCCGGAACAGCGCTTCGTGGTGCGCACCCTGGCCCTTGGCGAGGTGCACGCCGCGCAGGCGCTGGCGGCCATGCGGCCCGAGGCGGCGGCCCGTTTCGTGCGGGTCATGCGCGGTCTGGGGCGCGGGCTGGGTTCGCTGTACGCGGAACAGGTGGAGGCCGTGCTGCGCGAAGACGGCGCGGGCGTGGCGGGCGCGGAGGATCTGGTGCTGGAAGGCGAGGCCCAGGTGCGCCGCCTGTTGATGCGGGCCCTGGGGCCGGACGACATGCGCACGGTGCGGGCCTGCCTGGAGGCGGAGGCGCGCCGTGCTCCGGTTGTGGCACCGGCATCGTCACGTGCGCCGGGCGCCGGTCCGGATGGCGTGCTCCGTGGGGACGACGGCGAAGGTGCGGCTGCCGCACGCGGAGATTTTGCGGCGGGCGATTTCGGTGACGGGGATGGGGGGAGCGATGCCGAACCGTTTGCCCCGTTGCTGGGGGTGCCCGCCGTGACTCTGGCCCGCCTGCTGACGGCGGAGGGGCTGGGCGTGACCGTGGCCGTGCTGCGCCACCTGGCCGCGCGCGACGCACGGCGGGCGGCGGCGGTGCTGGGCGCGCTGCCCACGGCCTGGGCCGGTCCGGTGGCGGTGGGCCTTTCGCCCGAGGTGGCGGAAAACGGCGGCTGGATGCCGGAAGCGGCGGGGGCTGAATTCCCGACCGGGCCCGACCGGCCAGACAGGCCAGACAGGCCAGACAGGCCAGACAGGCCAGGCAGGCAGGCCACGCAGGACAGGGGGGACGGGCATGGGGCGCGTGCCGTGCGGTCCGGTTCGCTGGAGGCGCTGCTGGTGGCGGAAAACGCCCTGTGTCGCGCCCTGCCGGAGGAGCACGCCTGCCGGGTGCTGGCCCTGCCCGTGAGCCGGGAAGAGAGCGGGCGCAACGCTCCGCCCGCCACGGCGTTGGCCGCCCTGTTGCGCCATGGCGGCGATGCGGTGCGCGAGGCCGCGTTGCAGGCCCTGCGCCGTCACCGCCCGGGCGGCGGAAAGCACGGCGCCCGCATTCGCGAGGGCATCCGGCCCGACGGCGCGGAACGTCCCGCATCACCCCCGCCGGAAGGCGACCTTCCGTTCCCTTCCGATGATGACGTAAGCTGACGCCCTGCCCATGCGGGGCGGCCCGGCGGTCACGGGGCAGCCTGCCGCACCCGGCCTGATGTTCGCATTGTGGTGCCGGACGTCCCGTCAGGCAGGGCGCCGTCAGCGGCTTCTGCCGCCCCCGCCCTTGCCCCCGCGCCTGTCATTATGCGAGCCGGGGCGCGAGCCGGGACGGGAATCGGGGCGCTTGTCGTTGCGCGTCTCATTCCGGTTGGCATTGCGATCGCCATTGCCCGGTCCGCCAGGCGTGCCACCCGGCCTGCCGTCAGGTCTGCCGCCCGATCTTTCTCCGTGGCCGCGCCGATCCCGGTCTGCTTCACTTCCCCGTTCCTGCCGGTCCCCCCGTCCCTGATGACTCCGATGATCCTGCCCGCCAGACCTCTCGTTGGGCCTGCTCCCGGATTTTCCGCCCGGCCTGTTCCCCGGTGCGCCCGGCGCACGCCCACCCGCAGCGGGCGGCAGGCCGAAATCGGGAATCAGGATGCGGTGCTGGCGCAGCCGCGTGGCGTCGGTGCGGGCCACGGGCACGGGGTTGCCCTCAGGGTCGATGCCCGCGAAGAACATGGCCGTGGCCACGGTGCCGGGGGTGGGAATGAAGCACTGCACCTGCCGGGGCGACCAGCCGCGCGCCGCCAGCCAGCGGGACAGGGTGCGCATGTCGTCGTCGGTGCAGCCGGGAAAGGCGCTGAGCAGGTAGGGCACCACGTACTGTTCCTTGCCCGCCGCCGTGGAATGGTCGGCGAAGGCGGCCAGGAACCGCTCGAACACGGCCAGGCCGGGCTTGCGCATCAGGTCCAGCACGCCGTCGCAGATGTGTTCCGGGGCCACCTTCAACTGGCCGCCGGTGAATTCCATGGTGTAGGCGCGCAGGGCGTCCGCATCGCGCAGGGCAAGGTCGAAGCGCACCCCGCTGGCCACGCGCACGTGGCGCACGCCGGGGGTGGCGCGCACCGCGCGCAGCAGTTCCACTGCCTCGGACTGGTCCACGGCGAATCCGGGGCACACGCGCGGGTGCATGCAGCTTGCGCGGCGGCAGCGGGCCGGGTCCAGGGTGCAGCGGGCCTGCCACATGTTGGCGCTGGGGCCGCCCACGTCGCTGACCGAACCGTTGAAGCGCTCCATGTCGTTCAGGCGGCGCGCCTCGTCCAGCACGGAATCGCGGCTGCGCGAGGCGATGCGACGCCCCTGGTGCAGGGCCAGCGAACAGAACGAGCAGCCGCCCCCGCACCCCCGGTGGGTGGTGATGCTGGTGCGGATCATTTCCTCTGCGGGGACAGGTTCGCGGTGCGAGGGGTGCGCCCGCCGGGCAAAGGGCAGGGCGTACAGCGCGTCCATCTCGTCCGGCGACAGGGGCGGCGCGGGCGGGGCCAGCAGCACGGCGCGCGCCGTGGGGGTGTCGTCCACGGGCTGGATGGCCCGTGCATCGCCCCGGTGCACGTGGCGCTCCAGCAGCAGGGTGGCGCGCATGAGCAGGCGGGGGTCCGCCATGATGGCCGCGTGCGAGGGCAGGCGCATCAGTGAAATGGGGGGAATGGCGGGGATGGCGCGGGGGGCGGTGTGCCCCTCGTCCTGACCGTCATTGCTCAGGTCGTCGGTGTCCGGGGTGTCGCCCGCCCCCCGTGCGGCATCGTCCGCCGGGGCCGCATCCCATTCGGTCACCCGCCCCATGCGGGCCGTGCCGGGGATGCCATCGAAAATTTCCGCAAGGGGCGGCAGCAGGGCGGCGTCGTAGGCGTCCGCTCCCACGGTCTCCACGGCGGCGTCCAGCGCGCAGGTCGCGTCCAGCAGGGCGCGTTCGCCCATGCCCCACACCAGCAGGTCGGCCTTGGCATCCATGAGGATGGGCCGCCGCAGGGCGTCGGTCCAGAAATCGTAGTGGCTGATGCGCCGCAGCGAGGCTTCTATGCCGCCCAGCACCACGGGCAGGCCGGGAAAGGCCTGGCGCGCCAGGTTGGCGTAGACGATGGCCGCCCGGTTGGGGCGCGCCCCGGCGTGGCCACCGGGGGTAAAGGCATCGTCGTGGCGCTTTTTCCTGAAGGCGGTGTAGTGGGCCAGCATGGAATCGAGCGAACCCGCGGAAATGCCGGTGAACAGGCGGGGGCGGCCCATGCGGGCCACATCGTCCGGAATGTCCCAGCGGGGCTGGGCGACGATGCCGGTGCGAAAGCCGTGCGCCACCAGCCAGCGGCCCAGCAGGGCCATGGCGAAGGTGGGGTGGTCCACGTAGGCGTCGCCGGAGACGAGCAGCACGTCCAGCCTGTCCCAGCCAAGGTCGCGCATCTCTCGCGCGGTGGTGGGCAGAAAGGCGGGCTGGGGCAGGGGCGTGCGCCCGCGTTGCGGGATGTACGCCCGGGGGCATGCCCCGGATGGGGCCGCGTGGCGCGGCAGGGTGCCGCCGGGCTTGGCGCGGCGGTGGTCGTGGCTGGAATGTCGCATGCGCGGATTATAGTGGCGGGCAGGGGGGCAGGCAAGGACAAGGGTTCGATTACCGGCAGCGGGATGGCCGTGGCGTATGTTTTGTGCAGGCGACGCGTGGCGGATGGTTCGGACTGCCAGTCTGATTCGGATGGGGCCGGATGGGGCCGGATGGGGCAGAACGAGGCGGGATGGAAGCCGGTCGACCTTGGAGCGGTTGCCTTCGCCCCCGGTTTCGCGCAGTATGCCCAATGCCCCCGATACGGGGGGAACCCCGCGAGGATGCCATGCGCAAGGATGATGCCGACGGGGCCGTTCAGCCCTGCCCCAATTCCCCGGATCATGCTCCGGAACATGCACCGGATTGTGCACCGGGGCATGCATCGGACCGCACCTCCGTCACGTGGTGCGGCCAGGCGGTGCCATGCGCCTCCACCGGCAAGCCTGCCGGAGTGCCCGGCAGCGTGCCGGGCAACGTGTCTGGCAGCGTGCCGGGCGCGGCGCCCCTGCCTGACGCCGGGCAGGACCGCCTGCGCCAGTTGGAGGAGGAGAACCGCCGCCTGCGCAAGGCCCTGGGGCTTCGCCCCGATGATCCCGTGCCGTGCGGCGCGCCCGACCACCCCGGCATCTCCGGCCCGTCTGGCATCTCTGGCCCGTCCGGCCCGGCTGGCCCGTCTGGCCTGTCTGGCTTCAACTTTTTTCCCGCTTCCACCCCGCCCGCCGATGGCGGTACCCGTTTCCCACCTCTGGCGCCTGGCATTTGGACAGGCAACCCCCTTGCCCCGCGCAACGTGGCCGAGCCTTTTGTGGAAATGGCCGCCCCGGCTGCGGATGGCCTGGTCTGCGCCTACGTGTCCGACATCGACACCCACGAGGTCCTGCACGTCAACGCCGCCCTGCGCCGCCTTGTGGGCGACTGCGAGGGCCGCCGCTGCCACGAGGCGTTGCAGGGCCGCGATGCCCCCTGTCCCTTCTGCAACAATGGCCGCCTGCGCGACGAGCCGGAAAAGGCCCACGTCTGGGAATTCCGCAACCCGGCCCTGAACCGCTGGTTCCGCTGCATCGACAGGCTGGTGCCGCTGGGCAACGGGCGTTTGGCCCGGTACGAGCTGGCGGTGGACATCACCGACATGAAGGAGACGGAAGAGGCCATGCGCCGCTTCCGCGCCGCGCTGGACGCCACCGCCGAGGCCATCTTTCTCATCGATCCGGTGACCGGGCTGCACGTGGACGTCAACCGGGGGGCCTGCGCCCTGCTGGGGCTTGCGCGCCAGCAACTGCTGTCCATGGGCCCCTGCGACATCAACCCCACCCTTACCCGCGACCGCTGCCTGGAAATCTCGCGCACCGTGCTCAACGGCACGCCGCTGCTGAACCAGGAAACGCGCTATTGCCGGGGCGACGGCACCCTGGTGCCCGTGGAGCTCAGCACCAGCGCCTGGCATTCCGCGCGGGGCGACCTTATCGTTGCGGTGGCGCGCGACATTTCGGAACGGGTGCGCGCCCGCAACGAAATGCAGTTGCGCCTGCTGTACGACCGGGTGCTGTCCACCTGCGCGCGCGATCTGCTGGCGCGCCCCTGCGCCGACGACACGCTGCTCGTGGTGCTGGAAAGCCTGCGCGAGGCCGCCGGGGCCTGCCGGGTGTACATTTTCGAGAACCACGACGACGCGCAAGGCAACCCGTGCTGTTCGCAGCGCTACGAGCGGTGCGCGCCGGGCGTGCCGCCCCAGATCGACAACCAGTTGTTGCGCAACGTGCCGTACGCCACCGTCATTCCCCGCTGGGGGCAGGAACTGGAGGCGGGCCGGGTGATCCGGGGGCCGGTGGCCACCTTCCCCGAGTCGGAGCGGGTGGTGCTGGAAGCGCAGGGCATCCGTTCGCTGCTGGTGCTGCCCATCGTGGCGCAGGGGCGGTGGTACGGGTTCATCGGCTTTGACGACACCCGCAGGCCCAGGGTGTGGGAATCGGTGGACCACAAGTTCTTGCAGACGGCGGGCGAGATCATCGGTGCCGCGCTGGAGCGCCGCCGGACGGAACAGACCCTGGCCGAATCGGCGCGCGGGCTGGAGGAAGCCAGCCGGGCCAAAAGCGAATTTCTGGCCAACATGAGCCACGAAATACGCACCCCGCTCAACGCCATCATCGGCCTGACCGAACTTTCATTGCAAGAGCGCCTGCCCGGCGACGTGGCCGAAAACCTGCGCGCGGCGCTGGTTTCGGCAGAGGCGCTGCTGGGCATCGTCAACGATCTGCTGGACCTTTCGCGGGTGGAGGCGGGCAAGCTGCGCCTGGAGTGCATCGACTTTGCCCCGGCGCGGCTGGTGCGCGGGGTGATGCGCGTCATGGGACATACGGCGGAACGCAAGGGCCTGACCCTGACCCTGCACATCGACCGCGACGTGCCCCGCCATCTGCGCGGCGACCCCGGCAGGCTGCGCCAGGTGCTGGTGAACTTCATCAGCAACGCCATCAAGTTCACCGACGAGGGTGGGGTGCATGTGGCGGTCTGCCGGGCGGACGGGGCCGATGCCGCCAGCGCGCCGGACGCGTCCGGCATGGGCGGCGGCGCCACCTGCGCCGAGCCCCTTGCCCCCGGCACGGTGCTGGCTGATGCGTCATCCGGGCTGCACACGGACGGCGACACGCAGTGGCTGTGCTTTTCCGTGCGCGATACGGGCATCGGCATTCCGGACGACAAGCACGAGCTGATCTTCGAGAATTTCCGGCAGGCCGACGCCTCAACGGCGCGACGCTACGGCGGTTCCGGCCTTGGTCTTGCCATCTGCCGCAAGTTCACGGACATGATGGGGGGACGCATCGTGCTGGACAGCACGCCGGGGCAGGGCAGCACCTTTCGCGTGCTGTTGCCATTCGGCACGTGCACGGCGGATGCTCCCTTCGTGGCGTCGAACGTGCGGCCTGATGCGGATGCCCACGGGGTGTTCCAGGTGAAGGAGCGCACCCGGGGTGGCGAGTGGCAGGGCGGCGCATCGGCAACGGCCCGCGTTGCCCCGGCAAGGTCGCCCCTGTCGGACACTCCGTCCGGGGCACCCGCATCGCCCGGATTGTCGGAACTTCCCGTGCTGTCCAGTCCGTCTTCCCGCCTGCCAGCCCGCCCGCCTGTGGGGTCGGCATTCCGCCAGACGGCCCGCGACCCGTTGCGGGTGCTGCTGGTGGAATCGGACGATGTGAACCGCCATGCGGTCAGCCGTGCCCTGTCGCGCGGCGGGCACCATCCCGTGACGGCTGCCGCCGGGCGACAGGCGCTGGACGCCGCCCGCACGCAGCGCTTCGACCTGGTCATCACCGATGCGCACCCGCGTGACATGGACGGGGCCGACGTGGTGCGCGCGTTGCGCCGCCTGGCCGATGCGGCCACCCCCTCCGACGTGCCGGTGCTGCTCATGACCGGCGACCCCGCCGGAGTGGACCAGGGCGCCCTGGAGGCGGCGGGCGGGGTGTCCGTGGCGCTGAAGCCGGTACGGCTGAAGACGTTGCTGGCCGCCGTGGAAGGCATGGTGGGCGGTTCCGGAGAGGATACCCTGCGCCGGTCGTCGCCCGCTCCGGTGGACGAACCCCCGGTATTCAATGCCGCCACCCTGCTGGTGGGCGGCGACGAGGCCTCGCTGCGCTTCCTGCGCCAGTCGGGCACGCTGCGCGAAAGCCTGTGGTCGGCCATGGACCGGGGCAGCCGGGTGGAACTCATCGCCTTGTCGCACCTGTTGCGCCTGGAGGCAGAGGCCATCGGCGCCGAACGGGTGCGCCTGATGGCCGAGCGGATGGAACTGCGCACCCGGTCCGCCGGGGCGGAAGAAACGCGTCCGGTGTTCATGCTGCTGATGGATGCCCTGAACCAGCTGGAGCATGAACTGCGCAAGATGCAGCGCGGCGCACCGCCGATGAGCGAAAGTCCGGGGGGCGGACAGGATGCCGGGCCTGATGCGGGACAGGATGCCGTGTCTGGCGCCGTGTCTGGCGAAGGACCGGGAGAAGGACCGGGGGAAGAACCGGGCACGGGCCAGATGGCGTAGCCGCCTTGCCCCGGCGATTTTCGGGCCGGGGACAGGGCCGGTCTGTTCGGGCCCGCATGTTCGTTCCGATGTGTCCGGGAAGGTGCGTCCTGCCGATGGGCATTCACTCCATGCTGTTCCGATGCAAAAGAAACGGGCCGGTGAATACCGGCCCGTATCGCGTTTCAGGGGGGTGCCGTGGCGCCATGGCGACGCGGGTACGGCTACTTGGAGGGGGGCTGGATGAGCGGGGCGGAACCCATGCCGCCCATGCCCTTGGGCATGTCCTTGGGCATGGTGGCGCCTTGCCCGTCCTTGGGGCCCATGCCGCCGCCCATGCCCATGCCGCCCTGGCCGTGGTGGGCGCGGAAGGCGTCCCATTCCTCGTGGCTGAGGGCGCCGCTGCCGTCGGTGTCGATGGCGTCGAAGGCGGGCTTTTTCATCTGCGGGAACGCGGCGGAAAATTCCTCCCAGGTCACGCTGGCGTTGCCGTCCTTGTCCATGGCGGAGAACTTGTCGTCGGCCTGGGCCGTGGCGGCGCACAGCAGCATGATGGCTGCCGGGATGATGCGTTTCATGGTGCCTCCTGCGGGCTTCGGGTTGTGGTCGCGGGCGTGCGCCCGGTGCGCCCCCTGCCCCCGTGCCGTGGACGGGGGCGGCGCATGTTCCGTACCGCCATGTATAGGCCCGTGGCGGTATTGGTCAACAGTGCAACGCTGTGCAACGTTGTGCAAAACGGCGGGCAACGCGCGGCGGGCCGTCGGCCATCGTGCATGGCAGGCCGTGCATCCGGAAAGGATGGAAAGGGGCCGGAAGGCGTGCAGCGCCGCTCCGGCCCCGTGGTTGCACAGGCTGTTCAGCTGTGTCTGGCGGCATGGGCGGCATTCGCCCGACGTGCCGCATCCCGCATCCCGCGTGCAGCACGCGGCACGGCTTACGCGGCCGTGGCCTCGCGCTTCATGCCGTCGATGACGGACTTCATTTCCTGCGACTGGCGGGCCAGTTCGGTGACGGCCACGGACGACTGGCGCATGGCGTCGGAGGTTTCCGCCGAAATGCGGCTGATGTCCTCGATGGAATGATTGATCTCCTCGCTGGTGGCGGACTGCTGTTCCGCCGCCGTGGCGATGGAGCGCACCTGCTCCGAGGTCACGTCCACCAGTTGCACGATGGAGAGCAGCGCATCGCCCGACTTGTTGGCGAGGCCGGTGGCATTGTCGATGAGCTGCACCGCCTGCTCCACGTTGCCGATGTTGCGGCGGGTGCCGTGCTGGATGTTGCGGATGGCGTCGCCCACCTCGCGCGTGGCGTTCATGGTCTTTTCGGCCAGCTTGCGCACCTCGTCGGCGACGACGGCGAATCCGCGTCCGGCATCCCCGGCGCGGGCCGCCTCGATGGCCGCGTTCAGCGCCAGCAGGTTGGTCTGGTCGGCGATGTCGGTGATCACGTTCATGACCTGGCCGATGCCTTCGGCCTGCGTGCCCAGGCTCTGCATGTCGGCCTTGAGGGACAGCGCCTGGGTCTGGGCTTCGGCGATGCTGCGCACCACGTCTGTGACCAGGGTGGCGCCGCTTTCGGCCCTGCCCTTGGCGTTTTCGGCAGATTCGGCTGCCTGCGAGGCGTTGCGGGCCACCTCCAGCACCGTGGCGTTCATTTCCTCCATGGCGGTGGCCGTTTCGCCCACGCGGGCGCTCTGGCTTTCCGCGCCCCTGCTGGACTGCTCCACCTGGGCGGACAGTTCCTCGGAGGCGGAGGTGACGATTTCCACCACGCTCTCCAGCTTGGCGGCGGCGTGCAGCATGCCTTCTGCGCGGGCGCGTTCGGCGGCGGCGCGGGCCTCTTCCGCCTCGCGTCCCGCCCTGGCGGCACGGGCCGATTCCTCGTGGGCCATGCGGGTTTTTTCGTCGGCCTCGGTGATCTTGCCCTTCAGACTCGTGACCATGGTGCGCAGGCTGTCGGCCAGCTTGCCGATCTCGTTGCGCTGCGCAAGCTCCAGGGTGTCGTCCAGGTTGCCCGCGGCCACGGTGGAGGCGTAACCTTCCAGCTTCTTGATGGGGCGCACGGCAATGCGGTCGAGGGCGAACAGGCAGACCCCGATCAGCGCCACGATGGCGGCGATGCCCATGGCGATCATGTAGTTGCGCTGGGCCACGGCGGGAGCGGCGATTTCTTCCATGTCCATGGAAATGCCCAGGATCCAGTTCCAGTTGGGCACGCGGGTCCAGGTGAGCATGATCTCTCGGCCATCACGGGTGACGGCGTTCTGGCCGTTGGCTGCGACGATCATCCCGGCAACGCCGGGATTGGCGGAAATGTCCTTGAGGATCATGGAATCATCCGGGTGGCCGATGACGATGCCCTTGGGCGAAAGGAAGAAGGGGCGACCGGTATCGCCGATCTTCACGGAGTCGATGTAGTTTTCCACCAGTCCGTCGATGGCGTAGGACATGCCCACGCCGCCCAGCACCCGGCCCGAATCGTCGAAGATGGGGGCGGTGACGCTGATGATGAGCTTGCCGGTGGCCAGGCTCTTGGTGGGGGATGAACTGTAGCCTTCCTTTCCGGACAGCGCGGCCTTGATGTATTCGCGGTCTGCCAGGTTGTTCGGCTTGCCCGGCTTGCCCTGGGCACGCAGGATGACCTGGCTGCCCTGCGCGTTGAACAGGTAGTAGGTGTTCACGCCGGGGGCCGCCTGGGACATGGCCGTGATGACTTCTGCCGCCGCTCCTTCGAGCGATGCGTCGCCCTGCAGGAACTGGCGAAGCACCGGTACTCTCGATGCCCCGCGCATCATGTCCACCTGGCGCAGGCCGAAATCGGACACCGACTTGGAAATGGTTTCGGCCATCAGGCGCATTTCACGCTTCTTTTCCGCCAGTCCGTCATCGTAGCCGGTTTTCGCCACCACCACGACCAGCGCAGATTGTATCAGCAATACAACGCCGGCAATGATGATGAGCATGGTCGTACGAATGCTCTGCGAGACCATTGCTGCCATCTCCCTTGTTCATCAGGTGAGTGTGTCTGGTAATGCAAAGTCTTGTATCTAGCATAAGACATTGAAGCGTGTCTATCGGCGGATGCGGTGCGTAACCGCTCGCGCGAATTGGCATGCCATGCCAACCTGGACATCGAAGGAGCTGTTTTTTCACGGGATGCGCTGTTCGCATCCACTGGGGGATTACCCCCTGAAAAAAATATGGGAGCAGGGGGAAGGAGGGGCGGAAATAGGGGGGCGGGGCAAACGCCCGTCTGCGGACGCAAGAAAGGGCGCATGACCATGGTCATGCGCCCTGTGCATTCTGGCTCCCCGGGACGGACTTGAACCGCCAACCTAGTGATTAACAGTCACCCGCTCTGCCGATTGAGCCACCGGGGAACGTGGCCGTCGTTGCGGCGAAAAAGGTGTGTATGGTGAAGCCGCTTCTTTGTCAAGCGCGAGGCGCAGGTTTTCGCTCCGGCGCGGTCCCGCCGCTGCATCACGGCGTGCGCGCGTCCGTCCGGTCAGTATGGGACGGCGCGGTGCGCAGCACCAGCCAGCCGCATACCCCGGCCACCAGCGAGGCGGCAAGGATGCCCACCTTGGCGTAGTCCAGGGTGCGCGCGTCGGCATAGGCCAGTTGGGCAACGAACAGGGCCATGGTGAAGCCGATGCCCGCCAGCAGGGCTATGCCGTACACGTGCCGCCAGGTCATGTCGCGGGGCAGCCGGGCAAGGCCCAGCTTCACCGGCAGCCACACGGCGGCCAGCACCCCCAGTTGCTTGCCGAAGAAGAGCCCTGCGGCCACGCCCATGGTCACCGGGTTGCCGAGGCCCCCCAGCAGGTCCGCGCTGATGGATACCCCGGCATTGGCCAGGGCGAACACCGGCATGATGCCCCAGGCCACCCACGGGGCCAGGGCGTGCTCCAGCCTGCGCAGGGGCGTTGCGGCGTGGCGGGCGGCGGTTTCCATGGCTTCGACGGCGGCGTGGCGGTGGCCGTCCGCCAGCAGGTGGGCGTCGGCGGCGCCGTTGCCCACGGTGTCCAGCAGGCGTCGCGCGGCGGAAACCAGGTCGCCGGGGGTGGCCCGTGCGCGGGTGGGAATGCAGAAGGCCAGCAGCACGCCCGCCACCGTGGCGTGCACGCCCGACTTCAGGAAGGCCACCCAGGTCACGGCGCCCGCCAGCACGTAGAACAGGGTGCGCACCACCCCCAGCCAGTTGCCCAGCGCGGCCACGGCCAGCGCGGCAAAGCCGATGCCCAGCGCCACCAGAGAGATGTCCGCCGTGTAGAACAGGGCGATGGCCAGCACCGCGCCGATGTCGTCGGCAATGGCCAGGGCGGTCAGGAACACCTTGACCGAAAGGGGCACCCGGTCCCCGGCCAGCGAAAGCACGCCGAGGGCGAAGGCGATGTCGGTGGCCATGGGCACGGCCCAGCCCTGCGCGATGCCGGAAGGGTGGCCCAGGTTGAAGGCAAGGTAGACCAGCGCCGGGGCCGCCATGCCGCCCGCCGCCGCCAGCACGGGGGGCAGGGCCTGGGCGGGGGTGGCCAGTTCTCCGGCCAGCATCTCGCGTTTGATTTCCAGGCCCACCAGAAAGAAGAAGATGGCCATCAGGCCGTCGTTCACCCAGAGGATCAGCGGCTTGCGCAGTTCGTAGCCTTCCGGTCCCATGGCGAAGGGGTGTTGCCAGTAGGCATTCCAGGCTGGGGCCAGGGACGAATTGGCCGCGCACAGCGCAAGTGCGGTGCAGGCAAGCAACAGGATACCGCTTGCTGCCTCCATGCGCATGAAGGACAGGAAGGGGTCGAGCAGGCGATCGGCAGGGGTCGCAGGCCGTGCGTAAGAGGATCGCAGGTCGTGACCGGTGTCGTGCGTCATATGGACTCCAGAAGATGATTTGAAGAGTTAACTATGTATAATATGCATGCGTTGCGGACAGTCAAGAAAATAAGGCCGCAATTGTTGTGCGTGCAGCAATCCGGATGGATGTTTCGCATATGCATATGACCGGCATGATTGTCGCCATGCCGGTGGGGGTATGGCAACCGGCATGGTTCGCGCGTGCGCGCGACGGGGTGACGGGATCGCCCCGACAGGTTCACGATGCAGGAAAACGGCATGGTTCGCGCATGTGCGCGACGGGGTGACAGGGTGACAGGTGGGGCAGGGGGATATGGGGACATGCCGGACGACGACGCGCCGGGGCAGGGCGCGCGGGAATCGGACCGGCGGCGGCATCGGGTGATCGGGGCGCCGGCACGCGCGGGGTGGTGTGGCGGGGGGGGCTTCCCTGCTGGCTGGTGATTCGGGTATGATGCAGGCGTGGAAAACCCTTCGGCATGGAGGTTCCGCCATGAAGCACGATCATCTGGACATCGCGCGGGAATACTCCGCGCTGCTGCGGACCGACGAGGCCGACGACCGGCAGCCGGGGTCCTTCCGGTTGCCGCACGGCGAGGGCGATCATTTCGGCGAACCGGGCATGGGCGGCGAAGGCGCGGCCATCCCCCGCGTGGTTCCGTCGCACGAGGACGAACGCGCCGGGGGCGTGACGCCGGAAGAACTTTCGCTGTGGGGCGCGGGGCCGCGCATCGTGGTGCCCGCCCTGCTGGCGCAGCTTGGCGGGGCGGCGCTTACCCTGGCCCTGCCGGGGCCCTTCGGCATGGGAATGCTGCCCCATTGGGCTTGGGTACTCATGGGGTTGTGCGCCCTGCTGCCGGGCACGCTGGCCGTGCGCCGCGCCTGGGCGGAGCTGAAACCGGGCCGTCAGGAGGGGCGGCTGGTCACCGGCGGCCCGTACCGGATAACCCGCAACCCCATCTACGCGGCATGGATTCTGGGCATTTTGCCGGGCATCGCGCTGTGTTTCGCCTCGTGGCCCATGCTGGCCGGGCCGGTGGTGGCCTGGGCGCTGTTCCGCGAGACGGTGGTGGTGGAGGAATCGTTCCTGGCCGCCCGCTTCGGTGAAGCATGGGATCGCTACGCCGCCCGGGTGAACCGGTTGTGGCCCAACCCGTTCCGCATGCAGGACTGACCGGGGGCCGCATCAGGCTCCATGGGCCGCACCCGTGGAGGGTTCCGCAGGATGGCCCGCAGGCCGTTCGGGACCGGAGGGAACATGTTCCCGGCGTTGCGCGCTTTGTTCCGCCCCCGCCGCCCCCGGTGGGACTGGATGCAGGTGGAGGTGACCACCCGCTGCGACGCGGCGTGCGTCTATTGCCCCCGCACCGCCTGCGGGGGAGGATGGCGCGACGAGGACATGTCCATGGCGCTGTTCCGGCGGGTGCTGGCCGCCAGCCGGGGGGCGCGCCATCTGCACTTGCAGGGATGGGGCGAGCCGCTGCTGCACCCCCGGTATCCGGACATGCTGGCAGAAGCCGTGCAGGCGGGGTACGTGGTGGGGCTGACCACCAACGGCGTGCATCTGGATGCAGGCATGGACGGTGTACTGGTGGATGCCGGGGTGGACCTGGTGGCCCTGTCGCTGGCGGGCGTCGGTGCCCGCAACGACGCGGTGCGGCGTGGCGCTCCGACCGCACGGGTGCTGGCCGCTCTGGATGCCCTGCGCGAGGCCAAGGCCCGGGCGGGCAAAGCGTTGCCCCTGTGCGGTGGCCGTCCGCGTGACGACAATCGCACGGTGGCGGCCGGGCGCATGCTGTTCGGCAGCGTGGAGGACGCCCCCCTGGCCGAGCTGTGGCGCCGCCCGGCCTATGCGGCGTTTCGGGCCGCCCATGCGCGGGGCACGCCCCCACCGCCCTGCGAGGGGTGCATCAAGCTGCGGGTGCACTGAGCGCATCCCCCTGCGTGCCCGCGCTTCTCCTCCGGGTCGCTTCGCGTGGCCCGGCGTGTTCCGGCATTCCCGGCTTGCCGTAATGCCAATCCCAGCCAGCTTTGCCGACGTTGCCAATCCCCGCCGGTTCTGCCGCTCTGTTCAGGCCGACTGCGGGGGGGCTGCCGCCAACCGCCTGCGAATGAACACCTTGGCCACCTCCATGGAGGCGAACACCACCGCACCGAAGGCAGTGATGATGCCCAGTGTGCGCCCGTCGGGGATGTGGATGCCGAAGGCCTCGCGCACCGGGGCAAACTGCACCAGCACGGCCACCAGCGCCACTTCCCAGACGATGGACAGCAGCAGCCAGCCGTGCGGCGGGGCCTGCATGATGCCGAAGCGCATGGACCGGAAGTTCAGCGCGATGATCATCTCCACGATGATGAACAGGAAGAACATTTCGGTGCGCGCGGTGCCGATGTCCGCCAGATCGTGCAGGAACAGGGCGAAGAACAGCGGAATCTCCAGGCACACCGCCAGCAGCACGAAGGCCTTCACGTCCCAGGTGAACACGCTTTCGCGCGGGTCGCGCGGGGGGCGGTCCATGATGTCCGGGTCCGGCGGGGCCACGCCCAAGGCCAGTGCGGGCAGGCCGTCGGTGGCAAGGTTGATGTACAGGATGGCGGCGGGCAGCAGGGGCAGGTATTCCGGACCCAGCAGCAGCACCATGCCGCCGATGACGGCCACCTCCGTGATGTTGCAACGCAGAAGGAAGGTAAGGTATTTCTTGATGTTGTCGTAAATCCACCGTCCGAGTTCAATGGCGTTCACGATGGAGGCGAAATTGTCGTCGGTCAGCACCATGTCTGCCGCCTCGCGCGCGACCTCGGTTCCGGCGATGCCCATGGCCACGCCGATGTCGGCCTGCTTCAGCGCCGGGGCGTCGTTCACCCCGTCGCCGGTCATGGCCACCACGTCGCCGCGCGCCTTCCACGCCTTGACGATGCGCAGCTTGTCCATGGGCGAGACGCGGGCATACACGCTGACCCGGTCCACCATGCCCGCGAAGGTGGCGTCGTCCAGCGCGGCCAGCCCGTCGCCGGTCAGCACCACGTCGCCCTCGCGGTGGATGCCGATCTCGCGGGCCACGGCCTCTGCGGTCAGGCGGTGGTCGCCGGTGATCATCACCGGGCGGATGCCCACCCGGCGGCAGGTGGCCACGGCCTGCGCCGCCTCGTCGCGGGGCGGGTCCATCATGCCCGCAAGGCCCAGCAGCACGTGGCCGTGCTCGGCCTCGTCTTCAGCAGGCGGGGTGGGCGGGGCCGGATTCGCGCCGCTTTCCAGCGGCAGCATGGACAGGGCCAGCACGCGCAGGGCACGCCCGGCCATGCGTTCCGCCGCCGCCTGTACGGCAGCGCGGTCGGCGTAGGTCAGGGGGCGTATCTCTCCGCCCGCCAGCACCCGGTCGCACCGGGCCAGCACCACCTCCGGCGCGCCCTTCATGAAGGCCGCGCGGTCCGCCCCTGCCACCGGGGCGGCCTGGGGCGACAGGTCGTGCACGGTGGTCATGCGTTTGCGCTCGGAACTGAACGGAAACTCTTCCACGCGCGGGTTGGCCGCGCGCAGGTGCAGGGCGCAGCCCGTATCGGGTGTGTGCGGCAGCGCGGCCAGCCAGGCCGGGCAGGATTCTGCGGCGTTGCCGGAATCGGGTGCGCGCAGCTTCAGCCCGGCCACCACCAGCGCGGCCTCGGTAGGGTCGCCGCGAATGGTCCATTGCCCGGAATCGCCGGGGGGCAGCAATTCGGCGTCGTTGCACAGCACGCCCGCCAGCAGCAGGGCCTGCACCTCGCGCGGGGGCGGGCCGGCGAATGCCGCGCTGCCCTGTCCGGCAGGACGCAGGCCGCCCTTGGGCTCGTAGCCCGATCCGGTGACCTCGGTTTCCGCGCCCGTGGCCTCTCCGGCTTTTTCCGCTGTTTCCGGTGGGGCGGGCGAGAAGGTGAACAGCGCGCGCACCGTCATTTCGCCGCGCGTCAGGGTGCCGGTCTTGTCGGTGCAGATCACGGTGGTGCAGCCCAGCGTCTCCACGGCGGGCATGCGCCGCACCAGCGCCCCGCGCCGGGCCATCTGGCGCATGCCTATGGCCAGCGCCCCGGTGACGATGGCGGCCAGTGCTTCCGGCACGGCGGCCACGGCCAGCGACACGGCGAACATGATCATGGACACGATGAACGCGAAATCCACGCTGCCGTGCATGGCCTCGCGGGCAATGCTGAAACCGGCCACCAGTACGCAGATGGTCAGGGCGATGATGCCCAGCCACTTGCCGATTTCCTCGGTGCGCTTTTCCAGCGGGGTCTTTACCGTTTCCACGGTGGCCACCTCTCGGGCGATTTGCCCGAAGGCCGTTTCCATGCCCGTGGCGGTAACCACGGCGCGTCCGCGCCCGTAGGTGACGGTGGTGCCGGTGAAGGCCATGTTGCGCCGGTCTGCCGTGCCCGCGTCCTCGGGCACGGGATCCGTGCCCTTGCCCACGGGCACCGATTCGCCGGTCAGCGGGGCCTCGTCGCAGCGCATGGCGTGGGCCTCGACGATGCGCGCGTCGGCGGGCACGCGGTCGCCCGCCTCCAGCAGCACCACGTCGCCGGGCACCACCTGGGCCGAAGGTATGCGCGCCTCCGCGCCGTCGCGCAGCACGCTGGTGGTGGGCGAGAGCATCTTCTTCAGGGCATCCAGGGCCTGTTCCGCCCGGTACTCCTGCACGAAACCCAGCACCGCGCAGAACAGCACGATGACCAGAATGATGGCCGCGTCCATTACCTCGCCCACGGCGGCGGAAAGAACCACCGCCGCCAGCAGGATGACGATGAGCACGTTGGCGAACTGCCCCAGGAACATGCGCAGGGGCGAGGCACGCTCCTCGTGGGTCAGTTCGTTGGGGCCGTGCCGGGACAGGCGTTCCTCTGCCTGGCTGGCGGAAAGGCCGCGCGTCGGGTCCGTGTCCAGGGTGCGGGCCACATCGTCCGTGGTCATGGCGTGCCATGCGGGATGGGTCATGGAGTGCTCCCGTTCATGTGTGGAGGGAGTGATGGTGCGCCGGGGCGGGCAGCCCCCGGCGCGCTGCTGCAAGGTCTGTTGTCTTTGGGGCCGGCTGCATGGGCGACCGGGTTGCATGGGGAGCGGCGGATGCGGCAACGCCCGCCTCGCCCCTGGCGGCGGCCTGGGCGGCAAATGCGGTCACCTCTGGCGTCTTGCTCTCTGCCAGTTGGGCGAATTCGCCGTCGGTGGTCCTTTTGAATTTGGGCAGGCTGACGATGAGACCGCCAAGAATCAGGATGATGATCAGAAAGCCCCGCCAGACTGCCAGCCAGTCTCCGGTCTTCCAGAGTGCGGAAATCCCCAGCTGGTTTCCCCCAGCCATACGAAGCCTCCTCCGTGTCTTGCAGTGGGTGGGTGAAGCATGCGGATCCAAAGGCAGCCCCTTCGTGCGCGCTCACGCGCCAGCGGCAATGGCGCGAAGCAGCGTGTCTGACGGGGGCTGTGCGGGATGGGGGGCGTTCCTCCTTGTCCGGTTGCGCGCGGCATGGAGCATGGGGGGCCATGCGGGCGGACGGCATGCGGCACGCGGCACGCATGATGGGGAGCGGCCGCACCGAACGGAGACAAGGGGCGCGAATTGGGCGCGGGGAGGGAAAGGCGCCAAGGGGGAAGGTGCGGCGCTGCGCGGCAGGGTGGCAAGGCCCCGCCGAAACTTTGCCTATTGGTATGTTGCTATTAAATATGCTGCACGATGTCCAGCGTGCGCCCGGCCCGCGCACAGCCTGAAGTCGGTCCGCAGCCAGCCCGCAGTCGGCCCATATCCGGTCACGCGGCGGCGGCACGCAATGCAAAAGGGCGCATGACCATGGTCATGCGCCCTTGCATTCTGGCTCCCCGGGACGGACTTGAACCGCCAACCTAGTGATTAACAGTCACCCGCTCTGCCAATTGAGCCACCGGGGAACGTGGCGCGCCGGGCGTTTACCGGCGCGGAGGGTGAAGTACCCGCAACGGGCCGGACGGTCAAGCAAAAAATCGCGCAGCGTGAAAAAACTGTTGACGAACGGACGCCTTGGGCGTTTCTTGACTGCCGCACTCAATTGGCATACCCGTAGCAGTCCGGCATCCGGCAGAATCAACAGGTCCACGGAGAACGTCCTTGAGCAGTCAGGAACAGTCGAAGCGCAAGAAGATCAAGCTTGCCACCAAGTCCGAGCGGGCGGAATATTTCATGCCCATGCTCGAAAGCCTAGAAACCCGCGACGAACTGAACGAAGTCGTCAAGAACCGGGTGGTCAAATCCTGTGAACTGCTGGACGACGGCGTAGCCCTGTACCCCAACGGTTTCGTGAAACAGCACGACGTGGCGGCCATTTCGGCCGAATACGAGGGGCTGACCGCAGAGGAACTGGAAAACGTCGACACGCGCTTCACCTGCGCGGGGCGCATCGTCTCGCAGCGCTCGTTCGGCAAGGTGACCTTCTTCCATCTGATGGACAAGAGCGGTCGCCTGCAGTGCTACACCGCGCGCGAGGTGCTGGGCGAAGACCCGTACCGCAACTTCAAGAAGCTGGACATCGGCGACATCGTGGGTGTTTCCGGCACGCTGTTCCGCACCAAGACGGGTGAACTGACCCTGTCGTGCGACCAGTGCATCCTGCTCACCAAGTCCATCCGGCCCCTGCCCGAAAAGTACCACGGCCTGAAGGACGTGGAGACCCGCTATCGCCAGCGTTACGTGGACCTCATCGTCACGCCGCGCACGCGAGAGATTTTCCGCAAGCGCACCCTGATCGTGCGCGAGTTCCGCCGCTTCCTGGAGGACAAGGGCTTCATGGAGGTGGAAACCCCCATGATGCAGCCCATTCCCGGCGGCGCCACGGCCATGCCGTTCATCACCCACCACAATGCGCTGGACATGCAGCTGTACATGCGCATCGCGCCGGAATTGTACCTGAAGCGCCTGCTGGTGGGCGGGTTCGAGAAGGTGTTCGAGATCAACCGCAACTTCCGCAACGAAGGCATCTCGACCCGGCACAACCCGGAATTCACCATGTGCGAATTCTACTGGGCCTACGCCACCTTCGAAGACCTGATGGACCTGACGGAGCAGCTGTTCGCCCACGTGGCGGAAAAGGTGTGCGGCTCGTACGTGGTGACCTACCAGGGCCAGGAAGTGGACCTTACCCCGGGCCGCTGGACGCGCCTTTCGTTCCATGACTCGCTGGAGAAGATCGGCGGACACAAGCCGGAATTCTACAACGATTACGAAGCGGTGCGCAAATACATCCGCGAACGGGGCGAAAAGGTGGTGGACGGCGAGAAGATGGCCAAGTTGCAGGCCAAGCTGTTCGACCTGGACGTGGAAGGCAAGCTGATCCAGCCCACCTTCATCTATCATTACCCCACCGACATCTCGCCGCTGTCGCGCCGCAACAACGAGCGGCCCGACGTGACGGACCGCTTCGAGCTGTTCATCACCGGGCGCGAACTGGGCAACGCCTTCTCCGAACTGAACGACCCCGTGGACCAGCGCATGCGCTTCATGGACCAGGTGGCCGAAAAGGAAGCGGGCGACGCCGAGGCGCACTTCATGGACGAGGACTACCTGCGCGCCCTGGAATACGGCATGCCGCCGGCGGCGGGAGAGGGTGTGGGCATCGACCGCCTGGTCATGCTGCTGACCGACTCGCCCTCCATCCGCGAGGTCATCCTGTTCCCGCTGCTGAAGCCGGAAAGCTAGGCTGCCCCGCATGAGCTTCGAACTGTTCGTGGCCTTGCGCTACCTGTTCGCACGTCGCAGGCAGACCTTCATCTCCGTCATTTCCGTCACCTCCATTCTGGGGGTGGCGCTGGGGGTGGCGTCGCTGATCGTGGTGCTGGGCGTCATGAACGGCTTCACCACCGACCTGCGCGACAAGATCCTGGGCGCCAACGCCCACGGCATCGTCATGTCCGCCGACCGTTCCGGCCTTGGCGACGCGCCGCAGCTCATCGACAAGATCCGGCAGGTGGACGGGGTGCGCGGCGCGACACCCTTCATCTATTCCGAAGTAATGCTTTCCACCCCCCACGGGGTGAAGGGCCTGGTGCTGCGCGGCATAGACCCGCAGTCCGCCCCGTCGGTGCTGGGCATCCTTTCCAACATGACCAAGGGCAGCGTGGCCGACCTTGCACCGCGCGCGCCCGCATCCGGCGCGAGTGAGGGCGGCATCCTTTCCGGCCCGCCCGGCGTGATCATCGGCGACGAACTGGCGCAGCGCCTGGGCGTGGTGGTGGGCAGCCGGGTAAACCTGCTGTCGCCCGCCGGGCAGAAGACCTCCGCCGGGTTTGCCCCGCGCATCCGTCCCTTCATGGTGGTGGGCGTGTTCTCCACCGGCATGTTCGAGTACGATTCCTCGCTGGGTTTCGTGTCGCTGGACGCCGCGCGCGACGTGCTGGGCCTGCCCGAAGGCGCCGTTTCGGGCGTGGAGCTTGCCGTCACCGACGTGTACAAGGCGGACCAGGTTGCCGAACGGGTCACCCGCGCCGTGGGCGGCTACCCGCTGTACACCCGCCACTGGATGGAGATGAACGCCAACCTGTTCGCCGCGCTGAAGCTGGAAAAGACGGCCATGGCCGTGATTCTGGTACTCATCGTGCTGGTGGGCTCGTTTTCGATCATCACCACGCTGGTCATGCTGGTCATGGAAAAGACGCGCGACATCGCCATACTCATGTCCATGGGGGCCACGCGGGGCATGATCCGGCGCATCTTCATGCTTCAGGGCACGGTCATCGGGGCCATCGGCACCGGTCTTGGCTATGTGCTGGGGCTGGGCGTGGCGGAACTTCTGAAGCGCTACCAGTTCATCAAGCTGCCGCACGGCGTCTATTCGCTGGACCACCTGCCGGTGCTGCTGCAATGGCCCGACATGCTGGCCATCGGCGCAAGTTCGATGCTGCTGTGCTTCGTCGCCACCATCTACCCGGCGCGCCAGGCTGCCAGCCTGGAACCCGCCGAAGCGCTGCGCTACGAATGAGCACGGATTTTCTGCACATGACCGCCCCCGGCCAGGCCCCGGACGCGTCCACCCACCCGTCCGGAGACGGGGGCAGCGGCGAGCCGCTGTACCGCCTTGCCGGCGTGGACAAGGAGTACGATGGCCCGGCCGAGCAGCTGACCATTCTGCGCGGGGTGGACCTGTCCATCCGCCAGGGGGAATCGGTGGCCATTGTCGGAGCTTCCGGCTCGGGCAAGTCCACCCTCTTGCATCTGCTGGGTACCCTTGATACTCCCTCACAGGGACAGGTGCTGTTCCAGGGCCGGGACATGGGAGCCATGTCGCCGGACGAGAAGGCGGGGCTGCGCAATCGCGAGATAGGCTTCGTCTTCCAGTTCCATCACCTGCTTCCGGAATTCGATACGTTGGAAAACGTGGCCATGCAGGCCATCATCGCGGGCATGCCGCGCGCACAGGCCCTTGCACGGGCGCGCGACACCCTGGCCCTGGTCGGCCTGGCCGACCGGACCGCGCACCGGGTAACCACGCTGTCGGGCGGCGAGCGCCAGCGCGCCGCCATCGCGCGGGCCATCCTGATGCGGCCAAAGGTGCTGCTGGCCGACGAGCCCACGGGCAACCTCGATGCGCGCACCGGCGATGTGGTGGCGCGCCTGCTGCTTGAACTCAACCGGGAACTGGGCATGACGCTCGTCATCGTGACCCATAACCGGGAATTGGCAGACCTCATGGGCAGATGCCTAGAACTCAGAGCCGGAGAGCTGTATGACCAGACTCGCTAGATGGGGGCGCATCCTTGCGGTGGCCCTGCTTGTGCTCGCACACGCGGCAACCTCTCCGGCCCAGACGCCGAGGGATACCACCGTCATTGTCCTGCCTTTCCAGGTGAATGCCGGACCGGACCTCGAATATCTCAACGACGACCTGCCGGAACTCATCTCGCAACGCCTGGTGGCGCGCGGGCTTACCGTCATTGCCCGGCAGGACACCCAGGCCCTGGTGCGCGACCAGCGCGTGACCAACCTGGACGTGTCCACCGCGCGCGACCTGTCGGTTCTGGCGGGCGCGGGCGTTGCCGTTTACGGCAGCTTCAACCAGGTGGGCGAAGGATTCAGCATCGACGTGCGCGTGGTGGACGCCCTGGGCATCCGCGCCGCGCGCCCCTTCTTCATCCAGAAGGAAGGGTTGATCAACGTGCTGCCCGCCGTGGACGAACTGGCCGAGCGCATCTCGTCCGACCTGCTGCGCCGCAACACCCTGGCCGACGTCAAGGTGCGCGGCACCAAGGTGCTGGACCCCGACGTGGTGCTGATGCGCCTGACCACCCGCAAGGGCGACCCGGTGGATCCGGCCGCCATCAACCGCGAAGTGAAGCGCATCTGGGATCTCGGGTATTTCAGCGATGTGCAGGCCAACGTGGAGCAGGACGGCGAAGGCCTGATCCTCGTGTACACGGTGCAGGAAAAGCCGCGCATCGAAAACGTTGCCGTAGAGGGCTCGGACAAGGTGGACGTGGACGACATTCTTGCCGCCATGAGCACCAAGACCGGATCGGTCCTCAACGAAAAGCTGCTTGCGCAGGACCTGCAAAAGGTTACCGAACTCTACCGCAAGGAAGGCTACTACCTGGCCAAGGTTTCGCACCGCGTCGATTCGCGCGCGGGCGGGGCGGGGGCCAGTCTGGTGCTGAAGGTGGAGGAAGGCAAGAAGCTGTACATCAAGAAGGTGGCCTTCGAAGGTGTCGAAAAGCTGGATGCCGACGACCTGAGGAAGCAGCTGGCGCTGTCCGAGCGCGGCATGTTCTCGTGGATCACTGGCTCCGGCGTGCTCAAGGACGAACACCTCGAGCGCGATTCCGCCGCCATCACCGCCTACTGCATGAACCACGGCTACCTCGACGCCATGGTGGCCGCACCCAAGGTGGACTACGAAGAGGACGGCATCATCGTCACCTTCGCCATCAAGGAAGGCCCGCGCTACAAGCTGGGCGAAGTGACCTTTGCGGGCGACCTCATCGAGCCCGACACCCGCCTTGCCGAAATCATCAAGCTGGACGACGTGAAGAAGGAGGACGGGTTCTTCCGCTTCAACGTGATGCAGGAAGACAACAAGGCCCTTACCGATTTCTACGCGGACTACGGCTACGCCTTCGCCGAGGTGAACCCCCGCACCAAGAAGCACGAGGACGAACCCGTTGTGGACGTAGCCTACGCTGTGAACAAGCGGCAGAAGGTGTACATCCGGCGCGCTTTGGTCGAAGGCAACGACAAGACCCGCGACAACGTCATCCTGCGTGAACTGCGCATCACCGACGGCGACATGTTCGAGGGCAAGAAGCTGCGCCGCAGCGCGGAACGCCTGAACAAGCTGCAGTACTTCGACGCCGTGAGCACGGAACTGGTGCCCACCGAGCGCGAAGAGGAAGTGGACCTGAAGGTCAAGGTGAAGGAGAAGAACACCGGCGCGCTCATCGGCGGCATCGGGTACTCCACCTACTACGAGTTCGGCGTGTCCGGCACCATCATGGAACGCAACCTGTTCGGCAAGGGCTACCAGACCTCGCTGATGGCCATGTTCTCCGGTCGCCGCACGGCGTACCAGTGGTCCTTCACCAACCCGCGCTACGACGACACCAACCTGTCGGTGGGCTACGACGCGTACAACATCCGCGACGAGTACACGGACTTCAGCAAGAACACCATCGGCAACACCATCCGCTTCGCCTACCCCATCGGCGAATACACCACCGTGGGCTGGGGGTACCGGTTTGACTTCTACAAGCTGTACGACGTCAACGACGACGCGGCGAAGATCATCCGCGACCGTGAAGGCGACAACATATCCAGCGTCGCGCACGGCCGCATCACCCGCGACACCACGGACAGCCGCGAAAACCCGACCCGGGGCAATATCACCAAGATATTCACCGAATACGGCGGCGGCATCCTGATGGGCGACGACAACTTCTTCAAGCCCACGGTGCAGACCGAACAGTACTACCAGTGGCGTCCCAACCACGTGCTGCACGGTCGCGTGCGCGGCGGCGTGGTGCTGGAAACCAGCGACGAAGACGTGCCGGTGTTCGAACGCTTCTACATCGGCGGCATCGACTCCATCCGCGGTTACAGCTCCAAGGATATCTCCCCGCGCGACAAGGAATCCGGCGACCGCATCGGCGGCGACCGTATGGCCTTCGCCAACCTGGAATACATCTGGGTGTTCCATCCCGAACTGGGTCTTGCCCTGGTGCCGTTCTTCGACGTGGGCTTCAACGCCGACTCCAGCGAGAAGTTCACCTGGGACGACGAGATCAAGAAGTCCGTGGGCCTCGAATTCCGGTGGCGCTCGCCCATGGGCGACCTGCGCTTCGCCTACGGGATTCCGCTGGACGAAAACCGCGAGGGCGAGAAGACCAACGGGCGCTTCGAGTTCTCCATGGGTCAGTTCTTCTAGCCGATGGGGCGGCCCCAAGGGGCTTCCGACATACGCAACAAGACAGGGGCGCGGCGCAGGCCGCGCCCCTTTTGCGCGTGCGGGGTGCCACGCATGGGGGTGCGCCGCGCGGATGCCTGTTTTCCTGTACGCCGCCGGGGGGGATGAGCACCGCGAATGGAGCAGCGTTGGCTCCGGCCCCGTCCGGCCATGCCCGGCATGCGCGTTTTGGCATGCGTATGCGGCATGCGCGTTTGGCCTCACGCTTGGCCCCAAGGCCGGGCCTGCCCGCCGGGCAGGCCCGTGCGCGGGTACGGGTTGCCAACGGGGCGCGGGTTGCGGTAGGGTTTGCCGCCGCCGCAGCCCGTCCGGGGTACTGCAGGCCGCACTGCGCCGTGGCCGCCCGGCGGAACCCAGGAACGGACATGCACAGGTTTTTCGCCCTCCTTCTGCTTTCCCTCACATTCGTTTGCTGCATTGGCCTTCCCGCACCGGCGAAGGCCGCCGATGCCGCGTCCGCATACGCCACCGCCAAGAAAGAGCTGGAGTCCCTGAAGCGGGACGCCGGGCGCGGCGCGCTGCGCGAACCGTGGGAACGCGTGGTGTCCCGCTTCGACGGCATGGTCCGCGAGCATCCGCGCTGGCCCAACGTGCCCGCCGCCATGTTTCACGGCGCGCTGGCCAAGAAGGAACTGGCCAGCCGTTCATTCCGCACGGCAGATTTCGAGGATGCCGCCCGCCGCTTCGAGCGGGTGGCCGCCAAATACGGCTGGCACGTGCTGGCCGACGACGCGCTGCTGCACGCGGCGGACATCCGGGGCAACCGACTTGGCGATGTCGCCGCCTCCCGCAAGCTGCTGGACTCCATCCTGACCCGCTATCCCAGCGGGGACATGGCCGAACCCGCCCGCGAACTGCTGGCTGCGCTTTCCGGCGCGCCCGGCGGCGATGCGCCCAAGGCGCCGGTGGCCGTTGGCCGGTCTGGCCGTCTGGAGCAGGACGACGACGTGCCCGCCTCGGCGACGGGTGATTCCGCACGGTCTGCGGGTGGCGGGGTGGCGGTGGCCTCTGCGTCCGACGGCGTTCCCGCTCCCAAAACGCCAGCCAAGGCAAAAAAAGGCGCGCGCAGCGACCCGGCCAAGGCCGCGAAGCTCTACGCAGAGGCCCGCAAGGAACTGGAGGCCGTGCGCGGCGACGCCAGGCGCGCCGCCCTGCGCGAACCGTGGCTGCGCGTGATGGCCCTGTACGATGGCGCGCGGGATGCCGCGCCGGAAGGAGATCTGGCCCCCAACGCCGCCTACGGCATGGCCGTGGCGCAAGAGGAACTGGCTGCGCGCTCGTGGCGCAAGGACGATTTTCTCGCGGCGGTGGCCCGCTACAATGACGCGGCGGCCGCCTACCCCGACGATTCGCTGGCCGACGACTGCCTGCTGCGCGCCGCGCGGCTGCGGGCCACCCGTCTGGACGACGCCGAGGGTGCGCACCAGTTGCTGGAAGCGCAGTTGCGCCGCTACCCCAAGGGAGACATGGCCGGAGAGGCCCGCGCCCTGCTGGCGGACCTGACCGCCGCGCGCACAACGGTATCTGCCCAGCCGGGGAAGGCGGCGGCTCCTGCCGTTTCCGCTTCGCCCGCGTCATCTTCGCCCGCGTCACCGGCGCCCGCGCGCGGCGGCAAGCCCGCCGTGCTGCGTCAGGTGTCGTGGCGGGCTGACAACGACCGGGCCACCATCACCATCGAACTTTCGCGCGAGACGGAATGGCGCAGCCAGTATGCCGCGCCGGACAACGGCGCAGGCCGCCCGCCGCGCCTGTACATCGACTTTTCCGATGCCCTGCCCGACGACGCGGTGAAGCCCGGCGCCAAGGTGTCCGGCGCGTTGCTGACGCGGGTTCGTTCAGACCAGCCCTCGTCCGGCCACACCCGGGTCATCCTGGATTTCAAGGCGCTCCGGCGGTACAAGGTGCAGGCCGTGCGCAACCCGTACCGGGTGGTCATAGAGGTGGGCGCCACGGATGCGGCCCTGCCCGATGGCCAGCGCCCCGACGATTCGCGGGTGTCCGTGCCCGTGCGCGAGGCGGACAAGGCCACGCCCTCCGCCCCTCCCAAAGACCTGGTGGAGCAGTTGGGCCTGACCGTGCATACCGTGCTGATCGATGCGGGCCACGGCGGCAAGGACCCGGGCGCCATGGGCAACGGCATCGTCGAGCGCAACCTGACCCTGAAGATGGCCAGAATGGTGGGTGACCGCCTGCGCCGCATGGGTTTTTCGGTCATCTACACCCGCGACAGGGACGTGTTCGTGCCGCTGGACAAGCGCACGGCCTACGCCAACGACAAGAAGGCCGACCTGTTCCTGTCGTTGCACGTGAACGCCAACAACGACCCGCGCATCTGCGGCTTCGAGACGTACTACCTCGACCTTGCGCGAACCGACAGCGCCACCCGCGTGGCCGCGCGCGAAAACGCCGTCAGCGAGAAAAGCCTCAGCGACCTGCAATTCATCCTCACCGACCTCATGCTCAACGCCAAGACCCAGGAATCGCGCGACGTGGCCAATTTCGTGCAGGATTCAGCCCTGGGCCGGCTGCGGCGCGGCGGCTTTCCCGCCCATGACAACGGCGTGCGCTCGGCCCCGTTCTACGTGCTGATGGGCGCGCGCATGCCCTCGGTGCTGGTGGAGCTTGGCTACTGCACGAACCCGGACGAGGCACGCCGCCTGAACTCGGAACAGTACCTCTCCACCCTGGCCGACGGCATTGCCGAGGGCGTGGCCACGTACAAGCGCAAACTTGCCCGTTTTTCACAGTGATGTCGCGCCCCTTGACGCCCCACCGACAAGGGGATAACTGACCGCGAACCCCTGCATATCGCGCCCCCCGGCGTGGCATGCGGCAGGCGCCGGGGAAACGGCGCCAGCCAGACGTCGGGCGGCGTCCGGCAATGTTCGGGGTATCCGCGAACCGGCATCCGCCGCATCGCATTCATTGCAAGCTACGCCGGTTTCCGGCTGCCACTCATCCAAGGTGTTTTCAAAGGAGTCGCTTCGCATGCGTAGAGTTCTCATCCTGGCCGCGGCCTTCGTCCTTGCCTGGACCACCGTTGCCGTTGCCGCCGACATGAAGATCGCCATCGTCAACATGCAGGCCATCGCCTCCCAGAGCGAAGCCGCGCAGGACGCCCAGAAGAAGATGAAGTCCACCTTCGGCGCCGAAAGGGACCAGCTGGAAAAGCAGGCCAACGACCTGAAGAAGAAGGCCGAGGACATGAAGGTCCAGTCCGCCGCCCTGTCCGCCGAAGCCAAGGAAGACAAGAAGGTGGAATTCATCCGCCTGAAGCGCGACCTTGAGGACAAGACCCGTGCCTTCGCCCGCAAGGTGGAATCCGCCGAAGTGCGCGTGCGTCAGGAAATGGCCGCCATCATCCTGAAGGCCGCCAAGGAATACGGCGAGAAGAAGGGCTACACCCTGATCCTCGACGGTGCTGCCGCCGGCGTTGTGCATGCCGACAAGACCATCGACGTGACCAAGGAACTGCTGGACGAAGTGAACCGCGTGTACCGCGCGGGCAAGAAATAGCGGGGGGCTGATGGCCAGACTGCTTTCCGAGTTGGCGGGGCTGCTGGGACTCGAATTGCGCGGTGAAGACCGCGCGATCGAGGGAGTGAACACCCTCGAGGCGGCAGGCCCCGCCGAGGTGAGCTTTCTGGCGAACCCCAAGTACACCCATCTGCTGGCGAACACCCGCGCAGGCGCGGTGATCGTGGCGGCAGAGCATGCGGACGCGGTGCCGTGCGCCCTGGTCAGCGCCAATCCGTACTTCGACTTCGGGCGTACCCTGGCCCTGTTCTCCAGGCCGCAGGGCAGCCTTTCGGGCGTGAGCGACATGGCGTTCGTGCACCCCGAGGCGGAGCTGGGCGAAGGCTGCACCGTCTATCCCTTTGCATTCATCGGGCCCCGTGCGCGTATCGGCGCGGGGTCCGTTCTTTTTCCCGGCGTGTACGTGGGCGAGGACTGCCGCGTGGGGGCCGGGTGCCTGCTGTATCCCAACGCGGTGCTGATGGCCGGAACCGAAATCGGCAACGGCTGCATCCTGCACGCCGGAGTGGTGCTGGGGGCCGACGGCTTCGGCTTTGCCCGCACCGACTTCGGCATCCAGAAGATTCCGCAGGTGGGCACCGTGCGCCTTGGCAACGACGTGGAAGTGGGCGCCAACACCGCCATCGACCGCTCGGTGCTGGGCGTGACCACCGTGGGCGACTCCACCAAGATCGACAATCTGGTGCAGATCGGCCATAATGTCAAAATGGGGCGCAACTGTCTCATCGTCTCGCAGGTGGGCATTTCCGGTTCCACCAAGGTGGGCGACGATGTGACCATGGCCGGGCAGGTGGGCGTGGCCGGGCACCTTTCCATCGGCAACGGGGTGACACTGGGGCCCAAGTCGGGCGTTGCCAAGAGCATCCCCGACGGTGAAACCATGGGCGGCGCCCCCGCCGTGGACAAGGCCACCTACATGCGCACCTTGACCGTGATGCCCAAGCTCCCCGACATGTACAAGCGCATCGGCAAGCTCGAGAAAGAGCTTGAGGAACTGAAAAAGCTCGCCGCCAAGGAATGACATGACCGACCCCGCACGGAACATCCTCGATATCCGCCAGATTCTGGGCCTTTTGCCCCATCGCTATCCCTTCCTGCTGGTGGACAGGGTGACGGAATACGTCCCCGGCGAGTACATCAAGGGATACAAGAACGTGACCATGAACGAGCCGTTCTTCGAGGGGCACTTTCCCGGCGTGCCCGTGATGCCGGGCGTGCTGATCATGGAAGCCCTGGCCCAGGCCGGTGGCATCCTGGTGGTCAAGAGCACCGACACCCCCGTGGAGGACAAGCTGTTCCTGTTCACCGGCATCGAATCGGTGCGCTTCCGCAAGCCGGTCTACCCCGGCGACAAGCTGGAACTGCACTGCCGCCTGCTGCGCCACAAGCTGAAGCTGTGGAAGATGGAAGGCTTCGCCTACGTGGACGGCAAGCTGGCCGCCGAAGCGGTGATGACCGCCGCCGTGACCAACAGGGAGGACATGTAGTGGCCGCGCAGGTGCATCCTTCCGCGTTCGTGCATGAAAGCGCACGGCTTGGCGACGACGTGGTGGTCGGCCCCTGCGCCGTCATCGAAGAGGACGTGGTCATCGGGGCAGAGTCGCGCATCGACGCCTTTGCCTCGGTCAAGAGCCACACCCGCATGGGGGCGCGCAACCACATCCATTCCTACGCCTGCGTGGGCGGCGAACCGCAGGACCTGAAATTTCACGGCGAAGTCACCACTCTGGAAATGGGCGACGGCAACACCGTGCGCGAGTTCTCCACGCTGCACCGGGGCACCGAGGGCGGCGGCGGGGTTACCCGCATCGGCAGCAACAACCTGCTGATGGCGTACACCCACGTGGCGCACGACTGCATTCTGGGCAGCGGCATCGTCATGTCCAACGGGGCGACCCTGGCCGGGCACGTGCACGTGGGCGACCACGTGATACTCAGCGGCCTTTCCGCCGTGCACCAGTTCGTGCGCATCGGCGACCACGCCTTCGTGGGCGGCATGAGCGGCATCGCGCAGGATCTGCCCCCGTTCATGCTGGCCGTGGGCCACCGCGCCGGGGTGCACAGCCCCAACCTGGTGGGACTGCGCCGCATGCAGGCCACGCGCGAAGTCATCGCCGCGCTGAAGAACGCCTACCGGCTGGTCTGGAATTCCGAGGTGCCCCGCAAGGAGGCCCTGGAACAGCTGGAATACGAGCTTGGCAACTACCCCGAAGTTCTTCTATTTGTAGAATTCATTCGCGCCAGCGAGCGCGGCATTCTGCCCGCATCGCAGGGGACGCCCGTATAGCCCGTACGGAATGCTCCGGCATTCCGCGAAGGGGGAAAGCGGGCCAAGGCCCCTTTCCCCCTTTCGCCGTTTTCCGGGGGGGGCTGCGACGGGGACAGGCGCGGCACGAATGCGCCGCCATGCCCGGCTGCACGGCAAGCATACGCACGAAACACACGCACACGGCACATACCCGCACGGGAGCAGCATGAGCAACGAATCCATCGGCATCATCGCAGGCAAGGGACAGTTTCCGGCGCTGGTGGCGCGCGGCGCGCGCGCCGAAGGGCTATCCGTGGTCATGTGCGGCTTTCACGGCCACACCGACGAGGCGCTGGAGCACGAGGCGGACGCCTTCGCCATGCTGCATCTGGGGCAGCTCGGCAAGCTCATAGATTTCTTCCGCGACAACAACGTGCGCCGTCTGTGCCTGGCCGGGGCCATCAGCAAGCCGCGCGCGCTGGACCTGCGCCCCGACCTGCGGGCCGCCAAGGTGCTGTTCCGCCTGCGGGCCAAGGGCGATGACGCCATTCTGCGCGCGGTGATCGACGAACTGGAGTCGGAGGGCCTTGCCGTGGTGCAGCCCGCCTCGCTGGTGCCCGGCCTGCGCGCGCCCGAGGGCGTGCTGACCAGGCGCCCCCCCAGCGATGAGGAATGGGCCGACATCCGCTACGGCTGGCCCATCGCCCACGTGCTGGGGCGACTGGACATCGGCCAGTGCATCGTGGTCAAGCGCGGCATGACCGTGGCCGTGGAGGGCATGGAGGGCACCGACGCCACCCTGCGCCGTGGCGGCGAACTGGGCGGCGAAGGGTGCGTGGCGGTGAAGGTGGTCAAGCCGGGACAGGATGACCGCATCGACCTGCCCGCACTGGGCGCGGGCACCATCCGGGTGCTGGCCGACTACGGCTACACCTGCCTTGCGCTGGAAGCGGGTAAGACCCTGTTCTTCGACCGCGAGGAAAGCATTGCCCTGGCCGACAAGCACGACATTTCGATCATTTCCATGCCGGAAGGGTTCATGGCGGGTGACGAGCCCGAGGTGAACAACTGAAATCCGGCACCGTGCGCATGAGAAATTCCCGCAGGTTTCACTGCGTAATCGGCAGACCCCACGCGGGCCGGTTGCCCGCATAGATAGATGCCGTCCCGAAGACGGCGGAGGAAACTGTAATGCGTCTTGCCCAGCGCATGGAAAGCGTGCCCCGTTCCTACATCCGCGAAATCCTGAAGGTGACGGCGCAACCGGACATCATTTCCTTTGCAGGGGGGCTGCCGCACCCGGCATCGTTCCCGGTAGACGCGGTGGCCAGCGCGGCGGCCAGCGTGCTGGAGGAAGCCGGGCCGGAAGCCCTGCAATATACCACCACCGAGGGCTTTCCGCCTCTGCGCCAGTGGATTGCCGACCGCTACAAGCGGCAGGGCATCAATGTCTCGCCCGACGACATCCTGATCACCACCGGCTCGCAGCAGGCCCTGGACCTGGTGGCCAAGGCGTGCATCGACCGGGGCGGCAGGGTGGTCATGGAGCGTCCCGGCTACCTGGGGGCCATCCAGTGCTTCTCGGTGTTCGGCCCGGACTTCGTCACCGTGCCCCTGACCCCGCGCGGGGTGGATACGGATGCCTTGCGCAAGGCTGCCACGGGCGCGCAGGTGTTCTACGCCGTGCCCAGCTTCCAGAATCCGTCCGGCATCACCTATGACGAGCAGACCCGCCGCGAGGTGGCCGAGATCATGGCCGAAACCGGCTGCCTGATGGTGGAGGACAACCCCTACGGCGAACTGCGCTTCATGGGGCAGCACCTGCCGCCGGTGCGGGCGTACATGCAGGCGCCCTCGGTGCTGCTGGGCTCGTTCTCCAAGGTGGTGTCGCCGGGCCTGCGCCTGGGCTGGGTGTGCGCCCCCCAGGAGTTGCTGAACCCCATGATCACCGCCAAGCAGGCCAGCGACCTGCACACCCCCGGCTTTACCCAGCGCATCCTGCACCGTTATCTCATGGACAACGACGTGGACAAGCACATCGCCTCCATCCGCGCCCGCTACGGTGCCCAGCGCGATGCCATGGTGCAGGCCATCCGCCAGCACTTTCCGGAAGACGTGGCCTGCACCGAGCCGGAAGGCGGCATGTTCCTGTGGTGTACCCTGCCCGGGGGCATTTCCGCCGAGGCGTTGTTCCACAAGGCCATCGACCGCAAGGTGGCCTTCGTGCCGGGGCGCCCGTTCTACGTGGACGAGACCGACGACACCTTCCGCCTCAACTTCTCCAACTCCAGCCCGGAACTGATCGAAGAGGGCATCGCGCGCCTTGGGCAGTGCCTGCGCGAATACCTGGGCAAGGGGCAGGCAGGCGCGGCGTAGACGCGTGCGTGCATCGTCACTGGAGAACCTCGCGTTCGCCTGCTTTGCCTGACGAACCTCGCGTTCGCCTGCCTTGCCTGACGAACCCCGCGTTCGCCCGCCGACGCCGCAGTGATGATTGTCACAATGACGATGGGCGCTCCACCATGACGGTGGGGCGCCCCTTTTCGCGTGCTGCGTTGTGCCCGGATACCCGCGGGGGCTGCCCTCAGGCGGGGTAGAATTTGCCCGTGCACGAGGTGACGTGCACGGCAATGACGGCGGTCATCTTCAGCATGTTGGGCGGGTAGCCCTTGCCGGTGTGCTGCGGGGTGTACTTGGCCACGATGGCGTCAAGCACGCGGGTCACCGTGGCGGTGTCCTGCACCACCGACGCCCGGCCCCGGACGATCACGCTTTCGTACACGGTGTTGGTGTCGCAGGGCAGGTCGGGGTGGTGGATGAGCGAGAGCATCTTGTCCACCTCGAACCCGACCATGGGGTCGCGCCTGATGTTGTGCAGCTTTTCGCCCGCGGCCAGGCCGTGGATGTACACGGTGCCATCCATGACGGCGAAATGGACCGGCGTGACGTACGGGCAGCCGTCGGCGCCGTTGGTGGCCAGCCTGCCCACAAGTTCCGTATCCAGCAGGTGGGCGATCTTTTCCGGCGAGAGGGGGTGGTCTTTCATTCTTGCCTGCACGGGAACCTCCGGGTAGATGTTTTCTGTCCCCATGCTTAGTGCAATTGTAAGGGGCATGGATAGGGACAGTTTGATTTTTCGGCAGCGGACAGCCTTCGCCCCCTGCCCCTCTTCAGTGTCGCGGGCCAAAGCCTCTGTCGGTGCCGACTGGCAGTGTTGCCAGACAAGGGACGTCCCCACCGAAAGTCTTTCGTGCCGACATTCGCCACTGTCGGCATCGTCGCCACCGTGCCGCCCGGGAGTGTTCCATGCTGCACCTGGATGCCGCCGCCGATGCGCCGCTCTACCGGCAGATCTACGACCAGTTGAAGCAGGACATCCTTTCCGGCGCACGGCCGCAGGGCATGCGCCTGCCGTCCATCCGTGCCCTGGCCCGCGATCTGCGCGTCGGAAGGAACACGGTGGAAAACGCCTACGCCCAACTGGTGCTGGAAGGGTACGTGTCGGTATTGCCGCGTTCCGGGTACCGGGTGAACGTGATCGAGCGCGACCTGCACGCAGCGGAAGGGCCTGCGGCGCAAGGATGCGAAAAGGCCGGGCACCGGGACGCGCCAGCCGCGCGACGCCCGGTGGACTATGATTTCCACTATGGCAATCTGGATGCCGCCACCTTTCCCTACGTCGTCTGGCGCAAGCTGCTGTTCGCGGTCATGGAGGAGGCGCGGACCGGGCGCATCGCCTCCGACGGCATGCACGTTTACGGCGATGCCCACGGCGACCTGCGCCTGCGGGCCGAACTGGCGGCCTACCTGTACCGCAGCCGGGGCGTGCGCTGCACCGCCGGACAGGTGGTCATGTGCAGCGGCCTGCAACCGTCGATCATGGCGGTGACGCGCCTGCTGCACCGCGAGTACGACGAAGTGGAGCAGGGGCCGCAGGTCGCCCTGGAAGACCCCGCCTACAACGGGGCCAGGCGGGCCTACGAGTGCTTCGGCTTTCGCACCGTTCCCATCCCCGTCAACGGCGACGGCATCGACGTGGCGGCGCTGCGCGCGTCGTCCGCGCGGGTGGTGCATATCGCCCCGTCGCACCAGTTTCCCACCGGCGCGGTAATGCCCATCTGCCGCCGCATGGAAGTCCTCAACTGGGCCACGGAGCACGGGGCGTGGATCGTGGAGGACGACTACGACAGCGAGCTGCGCTACGACGGCAGGCCCATTCCCTCGTTGCAGTCCATCGACCGGCATGGTCGGGTCATCTACACGGGCACCTTTTCCAAAACCCTCTCGCCCGGCATGCGCATGTCGTACATGGTGCTGCCGGAACAACTGGCGGAAAGGTTCCGCACCGTATTCGCGGGGTTCCAGTGCACGGTGCCCTGGCTGGAGCAGGCCGTTCTGGCCCGCTTCATGGCCGAAGGCCACTGGGAGCGGCACCTGCGGCGCATCTGCCTGGCCAAGAAGCGCAAGCACGACGTCTTCGTGGGTACGGCCACCCGCCTGATGGGCGATGGGGTGCGCATCCACGGGCACAACGCGGGACTGCACCTGCTGCTGGAGGTGCCCGGCGGGCCGGGCGAGGCCGCGCTGGTGGAACGGGCGGCGGCGCACGGGGTGCGGGTGTACCCGGCGTCACCGTTCTGGGCCGATGCGCGGCGGTATCCGGGCAACTGCCTGTTCATCGGGTACGGCATGCTGTCCGAGGCGGACATTGCGGCGGCCCTGGAGCGGTTGCGGCAGGCGTGGTTTCCCGCCGCCGCATTGCGGGGTTGACGCGGCGTCCGCCGTTCGTAAGATGCGCAAGCGACTTCCTGACTTCTCCGGGGTGGCGGCATCCCGCCCGGCGGGCCCGCGCCACCCACGCTTACCCAAGGAGGGCACATGCCCCATACCGAACATGTGCAGCAGATATGGCGCAACGTGGACGCCGTGCGGCGTCAGGCGCCGCTGGTACACAGCATCACCAACTTCGTGGTCATGAACGTTACCGCCAACGCGCTGCTTGCCGCCGGGGCCTCGCCCATCATGGCCCACGCGCGCGAGGAGATGGCGGAACTGGTGAACATCGTCTCCGCGCTGGTGCTGAACATAGGCACCCTGAGCGCGCCGTGGATCGACAGCATGTTCCTGGCCGGGGTCGCCGCGCGCGATCGGGGCATACCCGTGGTGCTCGACCCGGTGGGGGCGGGCGCGTCCACCCTGCGCACCACCACCGCCGCGCAGCTCACGGAGCGGGTGCGCCCGGCCATCGTGCGCGGCAACGGCTCGGAAATCATGGCCCTGGCCGGTGCGGCGGGGGCCACGCGCGGGGTGGATTCCACCCGTGATGCGCACGCTGCCGCCGATTCCGCGCGGGCCTTGTCGCGTCGCCACCATTGCGTCACCGTGGTCAGCGGCCCGGTGGACCTGGTCACCGACGGCGACGAGGTGGTGCTGATCACCGGCGGGCATGAACTGATGCCCCGCGTCACCGGCATGGGCTGCACCGCCACGGTGCTGGTGGCCGCCCACGCCGCCGTGGCCGCCAGCCCGCTGGAAGGCGCGGTGAGCGGCATGGCCGCCATGGCCGCCGCCGGGAGCATGGCGGCGGAGCGTGCCGCCGGACCGGGCAGCTTTGCCATGCATTTCATCGACGCCCTGTACGCCCTGTCGGAAGCGGACATCCGCGCCCGCGTGCGGGTGGGCCGACCGTGAGCGCCATGCGGCGGAATGCGGATTACGGGGTGTATCTGGTGACCGACCGCACACTATGCCGGGGCCGCGCCCTGACCGACGTGGTGGCTGCGGCGGTGGCGGGTGGCGTGACCGTGGTGCAGTTGCGCGAAAAACACGTGGACACGCGCGAATTCGTGGAACTGGCCCGCGCGCTGAAGGCGCTGCTGGCCCCGCGCGGCGTGCCCCTGCTGATCAACGACAGGGTGGACGTGGCCCTGGCCTGCGTGGCCGACGGCGTGCACGTGGGGCAGGGCGACATGCATCCCGCCGACGTGCGTGCGTTGCTGGGGCATTCGGCCCTTGTGGGGCTTTCCGTGGAGACCATGGACCAGGTGCGCGAGGCGGAAACGCTGGATGTGGACTATCTGGGGGTGAGCCCGGTGTTTGCCACGGCCACCAAGACGGATACCGCGCCGCCGTGGGGGCTGGACGGGCTGGCCCGGTTGCGCGCCGCCACGGGGCGCACGCTGGTGGCAATCGGCGGCATCGGCCCGGCCAACGCGGCCTCGGTGCTGGCGGCAGGGGCCGACGGCCTGGCCGTGGTTTCCGCCCTGTGCGCGGCGGATGACCCGGGGCGGGCGGCGGAGGAACTGCGCGGATCGGTGCGCGCCGTGCGCGGCTGGTAGGCGGTCATCAGGTGTGTGGGCGACCGCTTCTGGAGATGCCCGCCGTTGCGTGTGGCAGTCGGGGGCGGTGCAGGCGGCGTGTGCCGCAACTCCGGTAATTGACCGGAGGATGGCGATTGTCCGGGCGTTGGCTGTCCCGGCTTTTGCCCATGGTGGGAATGGTGAGCGGGACGTGTCGTCCGGTTGGGCGACGCGGCCTTGGTGGCGGATAACGCAAGGAGGAGCCATGCGCATTGCCGTGGCGGCGGACGGGCCCCGGCCCGACAGCAACGTGGAGCCGGTGTTTGGCCGGGCGGAATGGTTCGTGGTGACGGATACGGAAACCGAGGGCGTCATTGCCGTGCGCAACGCGCACCGCGACGACCGCGAGGATGCCGGGCGCTCTGTGGCGCAGCTGCTTTCCGCCGCGCGGGCCACGGTGGTGCTGTGCGGCGAGTGCGGCCCCAAGGCGCGGCTGGCCCTGGCCGATGCGGGCATTGAGGTGCTGGCGGCCAGCAGCGGGCTGGTCAGCGATGCCGTGGCCCGGTATCGGGAACTTGTCGGTAGCGTCCCGCAGCAGTAAGTGCGATAGTTACAAGGTTTTTCACCCTCGGAGCGTCGCGGCATCCCGCCATTGGCGACGTCATCCGGAAGGCTCCCGGTAAGCCCGGCACCGGGTCGTCTACGAGAAGACGAACTGCTCCGTCTCCACGCCGCCGGTATCCACCCCGAAGGCGCGCAGTTCATCCAGCACGTGCTGCTGCATGGGGCCGGGCCCGCACAGGTAGAACGAGGCCGTGGCCGACTGCACGTGGCGGGCCAGCATGTCGCGCGAGATGTGTCCTTTTTCGAAGAACACGGCGGGCAGTTTCTGGTCGGCGTAGTGGTGCGGGTTCGTCTCGCGCGTGAGCACGTGCACCACGGTCAGGTCCAGCCGCCGGGTCATGGCTTCCAGTTCCTCGGCGGCAAAGGCGTCGCCATAGGTCTTGTTGGACCAGAACAGCACCACCCGGTTGGCCGCCCCCGCCTGGTCGAAGCTGCGCAGCACGCTGAGAAACGGCGTGATGCCAACCCCGCCCGCGATGAGCACGATCTGCTCCTGCCGTTCGATGTCGCGGCAAAACACCCCGTAGGGCCCGGCGCAGTGCACCTCGTCGCCGTCGCGCAGGCCCGGCACCAGTTCCGACGTGAAGCGCCCCTTGCCCCGGATGGTCAGGCGCACGGTTTCGCCGGGCGCGGCGGCGATGGTGAAGGGGTGGGCATCGCTCCAGCCGTCCTCTTCCATCACCCGCAGGGTGGCGAACTGCCCCGGGCGAAAGGTGCGGAAGCGCTCGTCGTCGCCCGTGTCGATGTACACGGAGGTGGTGTTGTCGTCCTCGCGCACGGTGCGCAGGATGCGGGCCTTGCGGCCCTTGGGATCATTGGAGGTGCCGGAATCGTCGCTCATGTGTCGCTCCCTGGGGGGTGCAGGCGGTGGGTGCAGACGGTGCGGTGGCCGACCGGATGGTCGGCAGCCTGCCCGCAGTTTCGCCCATGGCGGCGGGCATGACAAGCGGGATGCGCAAAGTGGGGCGTAAATATCACCGCCGGATGGTGCATTGCCCGGCAGCCTCCGTCTGGCAACCCTCGTTTGGCAGGCCCGACCGGCGAGCCCCGCTCGGCAGGCCATGGCGGGTGCTTCCTGGGGGGCCCGGGGTGCGCCGGGACACGACGGGACACGACGAGACACGACGGGGTGCCCCGGCCGGTTCCGGTCACGTCCCGCACGGGTTCAGCGCCCGCGCAAACCCAGTGTCTTCATGCGCGATTGCAGGGTGGTGGGCGGCAGGCCCAGCAGTTCCGCCGCGCCGCCGGGGCCATGCACGCGCCCGCCCGCCGCCGTAAGGGCGCGTTCGATGTTGGCGCGCTGCAATTCGCGCCAGTGTGCTTCCGAAATGATCCCGGCGGGGTCCGGCGCGCCCGTTTGTCCCGTTTGCCCGAATTCTCCGGCTTTTCCGGCGTTTTCTGTTTCACCTGTTCCCCAGGGCGCATCGTGGGCGCCGCCCCCCCCCATGGGGCCCGCGCCACCCGGCATGCCGAACGCGGCGCCGGGGGACACGGCCTGCATCCCGCCTTCCGGTGGCAGGTCCAGCACCAGCCGCCCCCCTTCGGCCATGATGACCCCGCGCTCGATGACGTTCTGCAATTCGCGCACGTTGCCCGGCCAGGGATAGGATTGCAGTTCGGCCATCTGGCGGTGGGCGATGCGGGGCTCCGGCAGGTTCAGGCGGCGGCACGAGGCCCGCACGAAGTGCCGGGCCAGCAGGGGGATGTCATCACGCCGGGCGCGCAGGGGCGGCAGGGCCACGGGGAACACGCTGAGCCGGAAGAACAGGTCCTGCCTGAAACGCCCATGCTCCACGTCGGCCCGCAGGTCGCGGTTGGTGGCGGCGATGATGCGCACGTCCACGCTGCGGCTGCGTTCCTCACCCACCCGTTCGAACACCCCCTCTTGCAGCACGCGCAGCAGCTTGCCCTGCAACTCCAGGGGGATTTCGCCAACTTCGTCCAGAAACAGGGTGCCGCCGTCGGCCAGTTGAAAGCGGCCCACCCGGTCGCGCAGGGCACCGGTGAAGGCACCCTTCACATGGCCGAAGAATTCGCTTTCGAACAGTTCGCGCGGGATGGCGGAACAGTTCACCCGCACCAGCGGCGCGGCGGCGCGCTGGCTGCGGTCGTGGATGGCCTGGGCCACCAGTTCCTTGCCGGTGCCCGATTCGC
The DNA here is from genome assembly GCF_019931275.1 of Nitratidesulfovibrio sp. SRB-5. NCBI lineage: Bacteria > Pseudomonadati > Thermodesulfobacteriota > Desulfovibrionia > Desulfovibrionales > Desulfovibrionaceae > Nitratidesulfovibrio > Nitratidesulfovibrio sp. SRB-5. Next base: position 982,093 of record NZ_JAIOTY010000001.1, read on the forward strand.
CCAGCAGCAGCACGGTGGCGTCGGTGGGGGCCACCATGTCCACCTGCTCCAGGGCCCGGCGCAGGGGCGGGCTGTCGCCCACGATAGAATGCGGGGCGCGGGCGCGGCGCACCTCGCCGCGCAGGTGCTCGTTTTCCAGTTCCAGCGCCCGGCGCAGGTGCTGGATTTCCTCGAAGGAGCGGGCGTTGACCACGGCGGCGGACAGGGAGTCGGCGAAAATCTTGTGCATCTTGCGGTGTAACAGCATCAGGTCGGCCAGCACCCCGCGCATGGGCCGGTCGTAAAACACGGCCATGACCCCGATCATGTTGCCCTTGAACTGCAACGGATAGGCCGCGTAGGCGTGGATGGATTCGTCCACGGCCCAGGCGGGGCGGGTCCAGTCCTCGGGCGATGCCGCCCATGTGGGCTCGCCGCGCAGGGCCACCTGCCCCACAAACGGTTCGGACAGCGGCACCATGGCATAGGTGCCTTCTGTATGGCGCCAGTCGCGCACCGGGGTGGTGGTGTGCCCGGCCACGGTCATCAGGCGCAGGACAGGATCGCCCTCGCCGGTGCCGGATGCCGGGGGCGGCGCATCCACGAACCAGATGCATCCGCACATGACGTGGGTGCCCCGGTTGACGCGGTGGGTCAGTTCCAGCAGCCCCTCCACGGTGCGTTCCTGGGCCACGTTGAGCATCATGTCCAGGAACGGGCTGATGTCGAACTGCTGGAGCACCGAATGGGCCAGGGTGGGTTCCGTTGCGCCGGGCGTCGGCTGGCCGGACGGGGTGTCGCCGGAGGGAGGGGAGAAGGGGGACATGGGAGCCTCGGAGATTGGGCGGATTGCGGGCAGGCGATCATTCCGTGGCGTGCCTGCTGTTCAGTTGCCGCGTGGGGTACGAACGTCGTTTACGATATATCGTTACGAAATTTCGTCAACAACGAAATTTCGTTGAGGGGGCGCTGGACATTGCACTCGGCAAACCCTTGCCAGCCGTGGAACGCGGCCTTTTCACCCGTCTGGCACGGGTTGTGCTTTATAACGCCATGAAAGACGGTGCTGCCGTTCTTTTCGGTGCCGAGTCCGTGCATTCCCTCGTGCCCGGACTTATGATTCAGTCGCTTCATTCCGACAAAGCCCCGGTGTTCCCCTCACCGGGGTTTTGGCATTTTCGGTATCCTGCAATTGTTTCAGGGGATAGCTGTTTGCGTCGGCAGGTGCGTGTGCCAATTGGCGTGCCAATCCGCCAGCCGGACCGCGCCAGACATGCTCCGGGCCAGTTTCGGGCCAGTTCCGGGGAGGTTCCGGGCCTGCTCCGGCGCAGACAGAGCTCCCTCGCTCCCCTGCGGTGACGCTTGATTGCGCGGACAGCCTCGCCCGCCGGGCTGCCGGGCGCGGGTATTTGCGTCCGGTGGCAATTGGCGTATGTGAAAGGCGTCAGTGGATGATCCCGTGTCCGATATCTTTTCGGGGGGTGCTGTGTCGCAGGCGATGGGATTGGAAACGCAGGGCGGTTGCGCCCGCGATGTGCAGGAGATAGCCGAGGAGGCCGTGGCGCGGCGGTTCCGGCTTTCCGGTACGGCGCACCCGCTGTTGGTGCTGCTGCGGCGCAGGGCGGTGGAGGCGCTGGCCCGGACACTGTGCGCCGGTGCTTCGTGCGAATTGCCCGCCCCGCGCATGCCCCTGCCGCCAGAGGTGATCCACGAGGCCCACAGCGGCCTGGCCCCCGGCGACCTGGACGGGTTGGCCGAGCGCGCCCGCCTGCCCGCCCTGCCGCAGGTGTTTCTGGAATTGCAGCACGCCATGGAGCGCGAGGAACCCTCGTACGAGGAACTTGCGGCCATCATTTCCAAGGATCCGCGTCTGGCCGCCTCGCTGCTGCGGCTGGTCAACGGGCCGCTGTTCGGCTTTCGGGCACCGGTGGAAACGGTGAGCCGGGCGGTGGCGGCGGCGGGCACCCGCCGGGTGACCTCGCTGGCCCTGGGTACCTTTGTGCTGGGGCTGTTTCGCGAGCGCCCTCCCCACGTGGTCAACCTGCACGATTTCTGGCTGCATTCGGTGGCCACCGCGCTCATGGCGCGGGCTCTGGCCACCCGCATGGGCCGCGACGATCCGGAACGCTATTTCGTGGCGGGGCTGCTGCACGACATCGGCTGGCTGGCCATTTGCGCCGTGTGGCCCGCCGGGGCGGAACGGGTGCTGGACCGTTGCCGCGATCAGGGGGAAAGCCTGACCGTGGCGGAGCGGGCGGAACTGGGCATGACCCACGGCGAAATGGGCGCGGCGCTGCTGCGGCGCTGGAATCTGCCGCCCGTGCTGGTGAATGCGGTGCAGGCACATCATGATCCGTCCACGTTCCCGGCCAGTGACGAGGCCCTGCTGGTGCACCTGGCCGACGAGGCGGTGAAGGCCTTCGGCATTGGCGGCACCGGCGACGATTGCGTGCAGCCGCTGGATGCGGATGCCCTGGCCGCGCTGCCCATTTCGGCGCACGATCTGGACGCCGCCTGCGAGGTGCTGCTGGAAGGTGTGGACGAGATGTACGCCGTGCTGGGGGCCGGAGTCAGGAGCTGACCCGGCGCGGGGGTACATGCCCTCTGCGCGACAGGCACGGCACACGATGAGCCGTCCGGTGCGCTGTCCGGTTCACTGCTTGGGGCGTGTCTGCCGGGATGCCCGCCTGTCCGTTTTTCGATGCCCGCCGATGTCCATCGGTGCCTGATCCGCCCACTCCCGCACGGGGATGGGCGGATCAGCCGTTTGCGCAGACGGCGCGGATGTGCAGGGGGGAGTGCACGCTTACGTCCAGTTGGCCCGCCTCGCGGGGGACACCGTCCACCTCCCAGTGCAGTAGTCTGGCACAGCCTTCCGCAGGCGGAGCCACGGTAATCCGCTGCCCCTCGAAGTAGCGCCCGGTGTAGTCGGTGTAGTCGGATTCACCGTCGATGCGCACCGGTCCGGGGGCGTTTACCCGCACCGTATGCCAGCGGGGCGCCTTCAGGTCGCGCACGGTTTCTTCCAGCACCTCGTCGGCCCGGTTGGCCAGCAGGCGGCGGGCCAGGTCAAGGTCGAACATGGTGTTCCCCGCCTGGCGGTCCAGGGCTTCGTACCGGGCGAACAGTCGCTCGCGGGCCGCTTCGTTCAGGGTGTGGTTCAGCGCGTGGGTGACGAAATGCAGGAAAAAGTCGCGGAATTCCGGCGATTCTTCCCACAGCCGCAGGAACAGGCGCATGCGCACGGCCTTTTTTTCGTCCATGGCGTATTTCCAGCCGGGGCGCTGGTCCAGCGGCCCGCCGGGAACAAGACGCTGGAAGGCCTCGTCCAGATCCCAGGCGATGTTGATCCAGCGCGGCTTGGGCTGGTTCTTGTCCAGCAGGAAGGCCCCCTGGTCCCAGTCGTTTTCGCCCATGTACACCGCGCCAAAGATGACGGCGCACATGCTGCGCATGTCCATACGGCGCTCGGCCTGCTGCATGGTCAGGGGGGCGGGCATCAGGCGGATCCACAGGTACAGTTCGCGCAGAGCGGCGAATTCCGCCCGGTCGTTGCCCTTGCGGATGGAGTAGAGCAGGAAGTTGTCGTGCCCCAGCCTGCGCTTCCAGTGGGCGTCGGCAATGTGCTCGCTGACCAGCGAAAGGCCCATGTCCTTGCCGTTCATCGAAAAGACGGCAGGCATGAACCGGGGTGTTTCCGCGCCCAGCATGCCCATGATGTCCAGCCCCAGCATGTTGATGAAGCCGGGGCTGGTGGTCTTTTCCTTGCGCAGCACCAGCCGTTTCAGCGAGCCTTCGGCATCGGGAAAGAACAGGTCGGCGGGCTGTGCGGAGGCGCCGTACGAACTACGGAAATAGAGGCGGTAGCCGATGCCGAGATGGCGCGAACCACCGCCGTGCAGGCGCAGACCCACGCCCGAGGCCATTTGTTCCTTGCCGTCGCGGTAGTAGACCACTGCTGCGGGATGTTCCCATTCCCGGCCGCGTTCCTTGGAATTGGCGACAATGCCCGATTGCGGGGCGCTCAGGTTGGCTTCATCGGTGCGCACGGCGAACACAGGCCAGCCGCTGGCCACCATGGCCGGGTCTGCGTCGCGGCGGGCCTGTTCCAGCAATGCCGAGGTGTGGGCCGTGTTTTCCGGGGCCATCGCGTGCACATCGGGCAGGCCCAGTTCCGTCAACAGGTGCCGCTTGCGGGGAGAGCCCAGCGAATCCTTGCCGGTGGCGATGTGCAGCGACACGGCGCGGTACTGCCGGATGAAGGCCGAACGCTCCAGCAGCAGCCCGGCGCACAGCAGGGCGGCAACGAACAGCGCCGCCGCCCACAGCGGGATGCGGGGAGCGCCGGGGCCGTGGGGCACGCGGGGTGGGCCGGATGGCGGCGCCGTGCCGTCTCCCTGCGGCGGGCTATTGGGCCGCGTGGTCGAAATAGACATTGATTTCCGCGCTGGGGGCAACGCCGCTGGCCAGTGTGGTCAGGCGTTGCACCAGGGGCTCGTCGGAACGGGCGAAGGTGGCGATGATGGTGCGCCGTTCGCCGTCACCTGAAATGCTGGCCACGGTCAGTTCCGGCAGGCTGTCGCGCAGGGCGGGCAGCAGGGCCGCATCGGCCTCGCGCTCGGTGGACGGGTAGGCGATGACCGCCGTGCCGCTGCGCCGCGCCACGCGGCCCCGCCGAAAGCGGTGCGCCACCGCCAGCCCTGCCGTGATCACGCCCAGGAACAGCGCCAGGATGACGATGTTCAGGGTGGCGCAGCAGATGGCCGTGGCGATGTTGACCATGATGAAGCCCACCTCTTCCGGCTCCTTGATGGGGGTACGGAAGCGGATGATGGACAGGGCGCCCAGAAGGCCCAGGGACAGCGGCAGCGAGAACTGCACGCAGATGAAGATGGCGGTGATGGACGGCCCCAGCAGCAGGAAGCTGCGGTGCACCAGGCTGCCCGTGCCCCGGCTTTCGTAGAATCGCGAATACAGCAGCGCGGTGTACTGAGAGGTGAGCAGGGAGATGAGCAGGGCCAGCAGGAAGGTGCCCGCGCCGATGTCCGCAGCCTGCTTGGAGCCGAAGCCGGTGACGGATACCAGCGCCTGGTAGGCGCCGCCAAGAACTTCGAAGAGTGATTCAACCATGTGGGTGAGCCTTGTCCGTGTAGTGTCCGGGAACGTATGGTCCGGGTATGTGGTTGCCGTTGTGGTGGTGTCTGGCGGCAGCGTGTCCGGTAATGGGCTGCCCGGTGCGCGGTGGCGGGTGGAAGGGCAGCTGCGACATCAGGGCTGCCGGAACACCACGCCGGATGGCCGGAAGCGCGACATCAGGCGTGGTCGCGGGGCGGCGCGGCAGGCGCGAAACAGGTGTAGCCGCCGGGTATGCCCGTGGAACAGAACAGCATGTCATGGCATGCGAGGTACTTGGAAAACGTTTCCCGCCGGAAGTGGAAGGTGCTTACGGCATGCAGCGAGCGCGGCATTTCGCGCAGGCTGCCCTTTACCTCCAGCACGGCCACGGGCAGGGGCGTGGGGTTGTGCCGGGCGATGAAGGCAGGGTTGGCGCGGGGCACGTGAATGCCCGTGTCCACGGCGATGCGTGCCCCGGTTGCCGGATCGATGAAACGGTGGCGGGTGTAGCGCAGGATGAACATGGGAAAGATGGGCCGGGGAAAGGGGATGCCCGCTTCGGCCAGGTGTTCCGGCAGGCGGCACAGCAAGGGATCGGTCAGCGGGGTGTTCCACAGGGTGGCCCCGTCCAGGGGCAGCAGCACGCGGGCCTTGTCGCGCGCGGCGCCTTCCTTGCGCTTGGCCTCCAGGAACACCGCCCGCTCCATGGTCGTGCCCCGCACGGCGCCGTACCAGCGGCAGCGTATCTTGGTCTTCAGGTAGTCGCTGTTGCGCTTTTCTTCCAGCAGATCGCGCGCGGGCGTGTCGTAGTAGAGCGAAAAGACGTCCGCCGCAGGAAACGCGGGGTCGGGGCGGCATGCCGCGCCCAAAAGGTCCACGACCGCACGGGCGAAGGCCGGGGCGAAGGTGTATTTTATCTCGTTGCTCACGATGGGAACCGCCGAGGATGCGAGAGGAAGTGGTTCTGGAGCGTGCTGTCGTGCCCGCGTGAAGGGGCGCGGCAGGCAGACCGAAAGGTTGCGCGGCTCCGGATGGTGACGCACCCGTGTTACGGGATATCGTGCGGAAAGTCCATTTCGATGCGCGGCGGGGCCGTGCGCGGTGCCCCATGCGCCGGGGAAAGCCGCAACGCAGGGTGCGTGCGCCGGGAGCGAAGCTATTGCGCCTCTTGCATCCCATCGGGCAGCGTTGTGGACAGTGCAGCGATCTGTCGCACCAGCTGCTCGTTGTCGCCGTGGCGACGAACCTGCATCCTTATGTAGCCGCTGGGCATGCCGGGTATGTTGTCGCAGGATCGCACCAGCATGCCGTGGTGCAGGAGTTCGCGGCGCACCATGTCCGCCGTGACGCCGATCCGCAGCAGTTCTTCGGACAGGCGGCAGGTAGTGAAGCTGGGGCCCGCGTTGCAGGCGTGGGGATCGAACACGCCCAACCTGCGCAGTCCGTCAAGCAGCACGGCACGGTCGGCACGCAGGGCGGCAAGGTGCGCCCGGTAGTCGGGCAGGGCGTGCAGAAAGCGCCTGCCCATGGCCTCTGCAAAAGGGGATACCATCCACGGCGGGCGCCGGGACTGCAAGAGGTCCAGCAGTCTTTCGGGGCCGGTCAGGTAGCCCAGGCGTATCCCCGTGCAGTGGAAAAACTTGGTGAAGCTGTGCAGGCACAGCAGCGTGCCGCCAGTGGGGCTGGGCGGACGGGCCGGGGCGAGGGCCGCGTGGCGGTGGGCATCATGTTCCGGGGAGCCCCACAGGAAGTCGCGGTAGGTCAGGTCGGCCAGCACGGTGCGAAAGCCCGACCGGAACAGGGCGGCCACCAGGGCGGGCAGGTCGGGCGCGGTCACCGGGCAGGGGTTGCCCGGCGAGCAGAGGACCACCAGTTCGTCTTCCGCATCGGCCTCGGTGCCCGCCCGGAAGTCCGGCGGGGGGGCGTCCAGCGCGCGCATGGGATCGGCATGCAACACCCGCCAAGGTATGGCGTGGGCCTCGCAGGCGCGGGCGTATTCGGAAAAGGTGGGGCCCAGCAGGGTGACCCGGCGGGGTTGCAGCACGCGCAGGATCAACCAGATGAGTTCCGACGAGCCGTTGCCCACCATGATGTTGTCTGGGGCAAGTTCCTCGTGGGCGGCCAGTTCCTCGCGCAGGGCAGTGCTGGCACTGTCCGGATAGTGCTCGAAGGGGTGGGGCTGCGCCTCGACCAGGGCATGGGTCAATCCCCGCGCATGGGCGAAACCGTTGCTGCTGCAATCCAGGATGTGTTCCGGCTCCACGCCCAGTTCACGGGCCACACGGTAGATTTCGCCGCCGTGCGCGCCCTGAGGCGGTGTGGAATCCGGTGCGGAGTCAGGCGCGGAACCGCGGGGGGCGGCGGGCCGCGACGCGGGCGCGGCATGTGGGGGCGGCCCGGCATCAGGCATCGGACAGTCCTCGGCGTTGCAGCAGGGTGCGGTACAATGCCTCGAAGCGGTTGATGCGCGTCTCGGTGGAGAAGTCCGGCGCGATGGCGCGGCTGGCCTCGGCCCAGGTGACGCGCAGGCTGGCATCGCCCATGGCCGTGGCCAGGGCGCGTGTCAGCGCGGGCACGTCGCCGGGCGGCACCAGCAGGCCGTTGCCCCGCACCAGTTCGGGCACGCCGCCCACCTGCGAGGCAATGACCGGCAGGCCGGAGCAGATGGCTTCCAGCAGGGTGTTGGGCATGGATTCGGACAGCGAGGGCAGCACGAAGGCATCGAGCAGTTGCAGGTAGTCGGCCACGCAGTTGCTGTGTTCCACCAGCCGGACGCGGTCCGTGATGCCCAGTTCCGCGCACAGCGGCTGCCACCGGCCAGGCGTGACGCCCACCACGACCAGATGCGGGTTGCCGCTGGCGGGGGCGCTGTCCTTGTGACCGCTGGCCGGGACGCTGTCTGGGCCGTCGGATGGGGCGCCATGCCGGGCGCAGGCCAGCGCAAAGGCCCGCAGCAGGGGTGCAACGCCCTTCACGTCGCCGTCGTGGGCAACGCAGCCGAACAGAAGGGCACCGGCGGGCAGCCCCAGTTCCGCGCGCATGGCGTCCGCCCCGCGACGCGGAACGAGCCGCGCGGCGGGAATGCCGTTGTGGATCACCGCAAGGCGCCGCTCGCCCAGGCCCATGCCGCGCAACACCTTGGCGCAGGCGTGCGAATTGGCCACGAAGGCGTCAATCCCCGGAGACCAGTAGGTCAGCGGGTTGCCGGGGCGGAAGACCACCCCCCGGTAGCCCACGCAGACGACGCCGCGCCGCCGCCAGAACAGCCCGTGCCAGGCCAGACGCTTGACGGCCTTGTTGTGGAAGGCCTGCACGATGCAGGGGCCCTGTCCCGGCGCGGGCATGGCCGCCTCGAGCGCGCCCTTCCACTTGCCGGGCGATTCGGGCAGGTCGGCCCAGGACATGGTGTCCGACAGGGGGCGCAGGGTGGATGAGCGCGGGGTGAAGAACGTGACGTGGTGGCCATGCTCGTGCAGGCCGTCGGCAAGGTACAGCGCCTGGCGGGCGCCGCCGCTGCTTGTGGTGGCCGAGGTCAGGAAGAGTATGCGCATGTGCTTTGGGGCGAAAGATGACGGTGGAAGGTGCACGCCGTACGACGGGCATCCGCCAGTGGCTGGTAGGCACGATCACGCGCGGGGGCCGCGTCGGTCGGCATCAGGATTGCCGGTGGATGGTGCCGCACGCGGTCTTCTGCGTCAACGTGGCCAGCCATGTTTCCAGTTCTCGGGCCTTGCCGTCCAGTTCGCAGTGGGTGGCGCAGGCCTGGCGGGCGGCGCGCTTCATTTCCAGCAGTTCCTCATCCGGCAGGGTCAGCGCCTTGCGCAGCATTTCCGCGAATTCCGCGGGTCCGGCGGCATAGGGCAGCAGCCAGGGCAGCAGTTCCGGGGTGTACACCTCGCGCACGCCACCCACGTCGCGGGCCACGGGCAGCAGCCCCTGAGCCAGCGCCTCTTGCAGGGTGTTGGGCAGGCCCTCGCTCAGCGAGGCCAGCAGGAACACGTCGGCGCGTTCCAGCAGTTCCGGCACCCGGGTGGTGAAGCCGTGCCAGCGGATGCGCTCGGCAATGCCCAGCGAAACGGCAAGATCCTTCAGGAAGGTTTCGTGCGAGCCGGTGCCCGCCACGTCCAGTTCGAAGGGAATGTCCAGACTGGCCAGGGCGCGCAGCAGCGTCTCGTGCCCCTTGTCGGGGTTCAGTTGCTGCGTGGCCACCAGCCGCCGGGGCGTGGACACGGACAGCGGCCCGGTGGCCACCCGCTTGGCCGTGAGCACCACGTGCAGGTCCTCTGCCCGCAGGTACGGCAGGCTGGTCAGGAATCCGTCGGCTATGTACCGGCACGAGCACAGGAACCTGGGGGCGATCCAGGCATGCAGCAGGCGGGTCTTGAGGCGGTGGGGGATGTCGCCGGGCAGGCCGATCTGCTGGACCACGGGAATGCCCAGCAGGCGCGCGGCAACCCCGGCGGTGGCAAGATCCTTGCCGATGTTGAGGATCACCACGTCGGTGCGGTGCTCGCTGAACCGGCGGCGGAACCAGGCAATGGTGGCCGGATTCAGGTCGAATCCGAACGTGGCCGACTCTCCATGGCCCACACGGCGTTTGGCCTCGTCCACGAAGGCCTGCTGGCGCCCGTAGACGCGCACGTCATGCCCGTAGGCGGAAAGCCGTTCAGCGAAATCGAGTATCCAGGTCTTCACGCCGCCCCATTTGCGGGTGCTGTTGACGAAAGCGATGTTCATGGGATGTTCCGGGTTTCGCGGGATGGCGCTCCCACGGGTGAGGCAGGGGGAGTGTCTGCATTGATGATGGCGCCGATCATCACGCCCAGATGGCCCATGGATACGGCCATCCACCACGAGCGCAGGAAGTCGTGCGCGAACAGCGCCTCCACCAGGTAGCACAGCCAGCCGGCCAGGAAGAACGCGGCCATGGTCCACATGTCGTACGGGGCGCCGGAGCGCGGGATGTTGCGGTGTATCCGCCGCAGTCCCCAGGCCAGCATGCCGAACAGGAAGACCATGGCGATGACGAAGCCCACCACGCCGGTGTCCACCAGAAACTGGATGTATACCGAATGGGGGTGCTGGATGCTCGGCGGGTTGATGACCGGTTGCAGCCCCAGCGCCTTGAACGCCGGGCCGAACATGCCCATGCCCCACCCGGTCAGGGGGCGGGCCTGGATGACTTGCCACGCAAAGTCCCACAACTCGAGGCGCCCGTCGCGCATGGCGGTTTCCAGGGTGATGCGCTGCGGGCCGAACAGGGCGGCCAGAATGCCGATGCCCGTGGGCACCAGAAGGTATGCGGGCTTCGGGCGCGTGAACAGGTACCACAGCAGGAACAGGGCGGCGGCAACACCCAGGTAGCCGCTGCGGGCCTGGGCGAATATCCACAGGTGGATGCCCGGCGCCAGGATCAGCGCGACCACGGCGGCCCTGCGCCATGCGGAGCGGATTTGGGGCAGCATGGTCCACAGGGCGAAGGCGGGCACCAGGATCAGCGCCATGTAGTCGCCCACGCGGTAGGTGGTCATGGAGCCGGTGAGCCGACCATACATGATGGGTGTGCCCTTGATGAGGTCGTGCCCGGTGAGGTGCTGGTAGATGCCGTCCAGCCCCTGGAAGATGGCCGCCAGTGCGAAGGCCCGGACCAGGCGGCGCATGTCGCGCATGTCGCGCGCACACTCCATGGCCACGAAGGGCAGGGCGAAGCCCTTCCAGACGTTGGGAAGCACGTAGACCAGGCTCTGGCGCGGGTCCAGCGACAGGGCCGTCTTGACGCAGATGAGCCCGTAGAAGGCCACGAACAGCCACTTGAGCGGAAGACGGCGCAGGGTGGACTGCCGGTACCCCCAGTAATGATAGGCGAACAGGGCGATCAGGCAGAGGATGGGACCGACTTCGCGGAAGGCCTGGCCCAGCGAAAAGGTGACCACGGACAGCCAGAACAGCCAGAACAGCACCGTACGCGCCCATTCCGCCTTCTGCGGGTCCGGGGCGGCACGGAGGGTGCGCAGGGCCGTAGTCACGCGGGAGGGGGCGGTGTGGGGGCGGATGTCGGACATGTGGGGATCCATAGCCTAAACGGTGGATTGCGGAAAGTATTGCATGCGCATGGCGGCGAAGGCGTGCATCGGTGAGGGGGTCACCGGGCCTGCCCGCCATGGTTTTTGGCTGGCAGGCTTGCATAGAAGGCCAGCAGGCGCTCCGCGTAGCGCGGCATGGTGAGTGGTTCGATCACCCGGTGCGCGGCCTCGGAAAGCCGTGCCCGCAGCGTGCCGTCGCGCAGAATGGAAAGCAGCTTGGCCGCGATGTCGCCAGGTTCGGTTTCACACACCAGCGAGGCTTCGGCCGCCACCTCCAGCGAGGGAACATGGCGCGAGACCACGCACGGCAGGCCGCAGTACAAGGCTTCCATCTGGGCGATGGGAAAGCCTTCGAAATCCGAGGGCATGGCGAAGATGTCCGCCGCCCGGAAAAAGGCCGCCACGTCCTGGCGGAATCCCGTCAGCACCACGTGCCCGCCAAGGCCCAGACTGTCGCGCAACGCCTCCAGGCGGGGGCGTTCCACCCCTTCGCCCACCAGCACCAACGATGCGGGTATTTGCTGGTCGTGCAGGATGCGCACGGCCCGGATGAGCAGGTCCAGGTTCTTCTGCCGCACGTACCGGCCCACCGAAAGAATGACCGGGCCGGAGACGCCGTAGGCGGCCTTCAGGTCTAGCGGGGGCATGTCGCAACGTTTCGGGTCTATGGCGTTGTAGAAGACCTGCACCGGCCGGCCCGCCCGATTGTGGTCGGCGGCGACGACGTCGGCCACGGCCTTGGATACCGCCAGATACGCGGTGGTGGCGTACGAGAGCAGCTTGTCGGAAAGCCTGCGGTGCAGCCGTCTTTCGCGCTTGACGTTGTGCAGGTGGGTGACCACGGGAACTCCCAGTCCCAGCGCGGCCAAGCGCCCGTGGTGGTTGGCGCTGATGTGCATGGTGTGGATGACGTCGGGGGCGTAGTCGCGCAGCATGGCGCGCAGACGCAACGTGGTGTCCAGCCTGTGCGACGCGATGGCGCGGACGCCGGAGCCCACGGAGCGCACGTCGAGCCCCTGTTCCACGAAGCGGTCGTGCATGTCGCCCGTGCCGGACAGGTTGAAGATGCACGCCTCGGCAAGGCCGCTGCGGCGGTATTCCGCCGCAAGGTCGCACAACCACGTTTCCACGCCGCCGAAGGGCAACCCGCCGACGATATAGGCTATCTTCATCCTGATGCTTCCGGCTGATGGTTCCGGGGCCTTGCCGCGCCTGCCGACCATGCCCGACCGGCGTGCCGACCGGCATGTCTGCCGACGAATGTGCGCGGCACGCAACAAGTGCGTGGGCGGTGTGGCGCTTTCGCGGACGGCCCGTTTCACGGGGGGGCGAATGCTGAAAGCTCCTACCCGCAGCCTGCCGCATGGTCAAGGATAACCAGGGAGTGGGAAGGGTGCGGATGCCGTGCCGCCCCGGCGGTGTGTGCCACACGGGGCATGGCGCCCGCACGGTGGGCGGAGGCGCACGCGGCCCCCGTGTCCGCCTGCTGCGGGAGGCGCCCCGGCGTTATCGGCGCCGCCCGTGTTCCATCAGTTGATAAAGCTTAAGGTTGCGGGTACAAGGTTCTAATGTCCGCCCGGCGCATACTATTCCTCGCTCCGGCCACTGCCGTGACCCGAATCTTCCCCAAGCTGCGCGATGCGGGATTCGAGGTCGGCATCGCCGAGAACCTCAAGGGTGCCTCCGCCTTCATCCGCAAGTCTGGCCCTGCCGTGATCTTTTCGCGGCCCAGCCTGCCCGGATACAAGGTGGACGACCTGCTTGCCGTGGGCGCGGACGACCCCGCGTTTCCCCCCGTCATCGTGTTTGCCGAAAAGGGCTCGGCGGAAGAGGCCGAACGGTGCCTGTCGCTGGGCGCGCGTGACTACTGGCTTGAACCGTTGCTGTTCGAGAAGGTGGTGGCCGCGTTGCCCGCGCAGCGCCGCGCCGCCGCGCCGGTGCCGCCTTCGTCCACCCTGGGCGGTCGCACGCCCGAGCAGCGCCCCGGCGTGCCGCGCATCGTGGGCGACCACCCCGCCGTGCGCCGCGTGCTGGCCCTGGCCCGCCAGGTGGCGCCCTCGCGCGCCACGGTGCTCATTTCCGGAGAATCGGGCACCGGCAAGGAAATGTTCGCGCGGTTCCTGCACGGCTGGAGCGACCGGGCCGAAGGCCCCTTCGTGGCCGTGAACTGCGCCGCCCTGCCGGAACATCTGCTGGAAAGCGAACTGTTCGGCCACGAGAAGGGATCGTTCACCGGAGCCATTGCCCGCAAGCTGGGCAAGTTCGAACTGGCCAACGGCGGCACGATCCTGCTGGACGAAATTTCCGAGATGGACCTTGGCCTGCAAGCCAAGCTGCTGCGCGTGTTGCAGGAAAGCGAGATTGACCGCGTGGGCGGCACCGAGACCGTGAAGGTGGACGTGCGCGTGCTGGCCACCACCAACCGCGACCTGGACGACTGGGTGAAGCAGGGCAAGTTCCGGCAGGACCTGTTCTTTCGCCTGAACGTGATCCCCCTGCGCCTGCCCGCCCTGCGCGAGCGTGGCGACGACGTGGTGGTGCTGGCCCGGCATTTTGCCGCCACCTACGTGCGCGAGTACGGCCTTGCCACCGCCGAGTTTTCGCCCGAGGCCGAGGAATGGCTGCAACACTACGACTGGCCGGGCAACGTGCGCGAATTGCAGAACCTCATGGAACGCGCGGTGCTGCTGGCCGGTGGGCGGCCCATCACCACCCGGCACTTCCTGCTCGACCCCGACACCTGGCCGCTGTTCGAAGAAGGCGACCTGCCCTTCGGTGCCGATGAAGGCGGAGGCGCCGTTCCGGCTGGGGCGGGAGCGGACGGGGCTGGCGATGCATTCGGCTCTTCCGGGTTTTCCGCCGATGGCGGCCAGGCTGGCGGGGCCGACGGCGGCTCCTTCCCCGGCGGGGTCATTCCCCTGCACGAGATGGAGCGCATCATGATCCTGAAGGGGCTGGAGGTCACCTCCGGCAACCGCACCCAGGCGGCGGAGCTGCTGGGCATCTCGGTGCGCACCCTGCGCAACAAGCTCAACGAATACCGCGGAATGGGCATAGAAGTTGCCTGACGCCCCTTGCGGGCCGCGGTGATGTGCACTACACCGGACAAACCGCCCGGAACCCCTCGTGCGGGTTCGCGGGCGGTTGCGGCATGATGGCCCGGGCATCGGACACCGCCCTGTCGGCAGGTTCCGCCGTGACGTTGGCCATGGCGTTGGCAATGACGTGGTCGTGACGTGGTCGTGACGTTGGCCATGACGTCGGTCGTGATGCCTGGCGTGACGCCTGGCGGCTGGCGCGGCATTTTGCCGGATGATCCACCGGCGTCTTGCCAGACGTTCTGCATGCCGTAGAACCGATGTTTCGCGGCTGCCGGATCGGCATCCGGCCCGCAATCATGCGATGCAATGTGTCCCAGGGACCTTCGGCCCGCCGGACGAATCAGCTTACGGGCGGCGCGGGTGCGCACGCCATACCGGCAACGCCGAATCCACGAGGGGTAGCATGTCCATGAACCTTACGCAGAAGATCATCGCGGCGCATCTCGTCAGCGGAGAGATGGCCCCGGGGGCCGAAATCGGCCTGCGCATCGACCAGACCCTGACCCAGGACGCCACCGGCACCATGGCCTATCTCCAGTTCGAGGCCATGGGCGTTGACCGCGTGCGCACCGATCTTTCGGTGAGCTACGTGGACCACAACACCCTGCAAATGGGCTTTCGCAACCCGGACGACCATCGCTTCCTGCGCACCGTGGCCGCGAAGCACGGCGTGACCTTCTCCCCCCCCGGCACCGGCATCTGTCACCAACTGCACCTGGAAAATTTCGCGCTGCCCGGCGCAACGCTGGTCGGCTCCGACAGCCACACCCCCACGGCGGGCGGCATCGGCAGCCTGGCCATGGGCGCGGGCGGCCTTTCGGTGGCCCTGGCCATGGCGGGTGAACCGTACTTCATCTCCATGCCCCGCGTGGTCAAGGTGCGTCTGGAAGGCCGCCTGACCGGCTGGGCCTCTGCCAAGGACGTCATCCTGCACCTGCTGGGCCTGCTCACGGTCAAGGGCGGGGTGGGCAAGGTGTTCGAATTCGCCGGGCCGGGCGTGGCCACCCTGAGCGTGCCCGAACGCGCGGTGATCACCAACATGGGGGCGGAACTGGGGGCCACGGCTTCGCTGTTCCCCAGCGACGAACGCACCCGCGCCTTCCTGGCCTCCATGGATCGCGAGGGCGACTGGAAGGAACTCTGCGCCGACGCGGACGCCGCCTACGACGACGAGATCGTCATCGACCTTTCCGCGCTGGTGCCGCTGGTGGCCCAGCCGCACATGCCCGACCGGGTGGTGCCCGTGGCCGAACTGGCGGGCCTTTCCGTGGATCAGGTGGCCATCGGCTCGTGCACCAACTCGTCCTATGCCGACATGCGCATGGTGGCCGAGGTGCTGCGCGGCAGGATGGTGCACGTGGGCACCGACACCATGGTCTCGCCCGGCTCCAAGCAGGTGCTGAAGATGCTGGCCGCCGAAGGCCTGGTGGAACCGCTGCTGGACGCGGGCGTGCGCATCCTTGAATGTTCGTGCGGGCCGTGCATCGGCATGGGCGGATCGCCCGTGTCGGGCGGGGTCAGCGTGCGCACCTTCAACCGCAATTTCGAAGGCCGCAGCGGCACCAAGGACGCCAAGGTGTACCTGGTTTCGCCGCTTACCGCCGCCATGGCCGCGCTGCACGGGCAGTTCACCGATCCGGCCACCTGGGGAACGCCCCCGGCCCAGCCGGAACTGCCCGCCAAGGCCCCGTCCATCCGCCACCTGTTCGCCTTCCCGCCTGCTGACGGCAGCGGCGTGGAAGTGCTGCGCGGGCCCAACATCGTGGCCCTGGAGCAGTTCACCCCCATGGACGACACGGTGACGGCGCCGGTGGTCATCAAGCTGGGCGACGACATCACCACCGACCACATCATGCCCGCCGGGGCGGAAATCACCTCGCTGCGCTCCAACGTGCCCGCCATCGCGCAGCACGTGTTCGGCCGGGTGGACGCGGACTTCGTGGCCCGCGCAAGGGCGGCGGGCACCGGGGTCATCGTGGCCGGGGACAACTACGGCCAGGGCTCCAGCCGCGAGCACGCCGCGCTGGCCCCGCGCCATCTGGGCATCCGCGCGGTCATCGTGCGTTCGCTGGCGCGCATCCACCGGGCCAACCTGGTGAACTTCGGCATCCTGCCGCTGATCCTGTGCGACCGGACGGACTACGACAAACTGGCCGTGGGCGGCACGGTGACCATTCCCGCCTCGGCCATCACCGCCGGGGGCGAAGTGGACGTGCAGGTGGAGGGCGTGGGCGCCATCCGCGTGCGGAACGATTTGACGCAGAAGGAATTGGATATTATCCGGGCAGGCGGATTGCTGAACCACGTCCGCCTTTCCAGAAAACAGTAGGGTGTCCTTGCCGGGGCTCCGCACGGAGCATCCGGCACCCCCGGCCCCCCGACGCCATCGGCGCGCACCAGCGCGACTGGCGCAGCCGGACGCACCGGGGGGCATTGGCGCACACCGCAATGGAGTTTCTCAATGCTTGAACTGATCCGTGCCCACGCGCAGTCGTGGGGCGTGAAGATTGCCTTCGGCATCATCATCCTCGTGTTCGTCTTCTGGGGCGTGGGCTCCATGCACAACAGCTCGTCGGGCGCCCTCGCCACGGTGAACAAGAAGCCCATCCTGATCCAGGAGTTCGGGCGCGAATACGAGCGCCAGGTGGAAACCCTGCGCAGCCGCTACCCCGGCATCACCGCCGAGGACATGAAGCAGATGGGCCTCAAGCGTCAGGTACTGCAGGCCATGATCACCGAACGCCTGCTGGCCGACGAGGCCGCGCGCATCGGGCTTTCGGTGTCCCCGGTGGAACTGCGCCGCTCCATCGAGTCCATAACGGCCTTCCGCAACGGCGACGGCAGGTTCGACGCCGAGGTGTACCGTTCCGTGCTCAAGGGCCAGCAGACCTCGCCCGGCCGCTTCGAGGACGGAATCCGCCGCGACATGCTGCTGCAGAAGCTGCGTGACCGGGTTGCCGCGCCGGCTTCAGTCACCGACGAGGAGGCTCGCGCCCTGTTCGACTACGGCCGCGAGCGCCGGACCATCGAATACGTGCTGTTCCCCCTGGAAGACTACGTGCTCAAGGTGGCCCCCACCGACGAGCAGATCGCGGAACGCTACAACGAGAACATGGATGCCTGGCGCAACCCGCAGCGCATCAGCCTTGACGCGGTCACCCTGACCCCGGCCAGCCTGGCCACCAGCGTGGAGATTCCCGAATCGGCCGTGGCCGCCTTCTACGCGGACAATGCCGAAACGTATTTCGTGGTGCCGGAGCGCGTGCACGCCCGTCATATCCTGTTCATGGCCCAGGAAGGGGCGAGCAAGGATGAGGATGCCGCCGCCCGCGCCAAGGCCGAAGACGTCATCGCCCAGCTGAAGAAAGGCAAGGATTTCGCCTCTCTGGCCGCCAAGCTGTCCGACGACAAGGGCAGCGGCGCGCAGGGCGGCGACCTTGGCTGGTTCACCAAGGGCCAGATGGTGCCCCCCTTCGAGGAAGCCGCGTTCGCCCTGAAGCCCGGCGAGATCAGCGCCCCCGTGCGCTCCGCCTTTGGCTGGCACGTCATCAAGATGGAAGCGCACGAAACCCAGCGCACCCGCGCCCTTGACGAGGTACGCGGTGAAATCCGCCAGCGCCTGGGCGAGGAGAAGGCTTCCGAACGGATGCACGAGGCCCTGGACACCGCCCTGGAAATGGCGGGCGCCGGCAAGTCCATCGACGACATCGCCAAGGCGCTGAAGCTGGAGCACAAGCCCACCGGCCTGTTCTCGCGCGCCGATGCCGGCGTTGCCGTGGGCCTGAAGGGGCAGTCCGTGGGAACGGCCTTCTCCACCCCGGCGGGCACGGTCATCGACACCCCGCTGGAAGTCGAGGGGGGGTACATGATCGCCGCCGTGCTGGAATCGCAGCCGGAAAGCGTGACCCCGCTGGAAAAGGTGAAGGAAGAAGTGGCCGCCCAGGTGCGCCGCATCGAAGGCGCCAAGCTGGCGGTGAAGGCCGCGCAGGAAGCCGGGGCCAAGCTGGCCGACGGCGTGCCCGCAGAGCTTGCCGCCAGGGTGAAGACCGCCGAACCCTTCGGGCGCAACGGCTTCATCGCTCCCTTCGGCCAGAGCCGTGCCCTGGTGGATGCCGCCTTTGCCGCCGCCCCCGGCGCCTGGCAGCCCGCCCCGGTGGATACTTCGTCCGGTGCCGTACTGTTCCGCGTCAAGGACGTGCAGCGCCCCGGCGACGCCGAATGGTCCGCCGCGGCAGAAACCGTGCGCGCCACCGTGCTGTCCGCCAAGCGCGAGGAACTGTTCCGCGTGTTCGTGGGCGAGCTTTCCGCCGCCGCAAAGATCGAACTGCGCAACGCCAAACTGCTCGACGATTAGCCGCTAATGGCTCGCGGCATATGTCCGCATGGCCGCCCTCCCGCACGGGGGGGCGGCTTTTTTTATGACCTGCCGTTTTTTGTTTTTCAAAAATGTAATTCTTTCGGCCTGCTCTGTGATTCGTAGAAAAGCAGCAGGATGTGTGAATGTGGCGTTGGATGGCGTATCGCAAGTACGTGTTACGGCATTCATGAACCCGCAAATGGGGAATTTATGCTGTTTTCTTCTTATAAATGCAAATATGTAAAATATTAATCAGAAAAATATACAAAAATGTTATTTTAAAATGCCGCAGAACGTCGTTTTTGTGCGGTGAGAATATTTTTCTTGGAAAAGTACCACGTTGCAGCAATGGCCTGAATGATGCTTTGCAAGATGGCGTTGTTACTTGGCGTGCATTTTCAGTAGAGAGTGCACAATTCTAAGGTTGTTCTTTACTTGTTTGCGGCATTGATTGGTGTGTGAATACACATAATGTGCTGCATGAAGCGAGGGATGCGGGATGAGGAACAGAAAGTGTATCGAGCTTGTCATCATTCTTTTGTGCGTAGTGTTCGCTGCGTGTGTTTCTCATGCCGAGGATGCTCACGTTTCCGATCCGAGTGGTACGTCCATAGGCACTGCTGCTGACGTCATCGGCGCGACGGCGGGGGCGCCCACCAAGGAAGAATTCGACGCGTTGTCCCAGAGTGAGCCGTTGGCGGCCAAGGTTGCCGATGTGGTGGGGCACAACCGTATCGCCATCAACATGGTGTGGACGTTGTTGTGCGGCTTCCTGGTCATGTTCATGCAGGCGGGCTTTGCCCTGGCGGAAACGGGGTTTACCCGCGCCAAGAACGCCGGGCACACCATGGCCATGAACATGATGATCTACGGCATCGGCATGCTGGGGTATTGGATATGCGGCTTTGCCCTGCAAATGGGCGGGGTGGGCGGCGTGCTCAGTCTGGGCGGTGCCGGGGCGCTGGCCAACGAATTTACCGTGACCATTGCTGGCAAGGAATTCGGCCTGTTCGGCACAACCGGGTTCTTCCTGTCCGGCGATGCCTATGACGCGGTGATCTTTTCCGTCTTCCTGTTCCAGATGGTGTTCATGGACACCACCGCCACCATTCCCACAGGTTCCATGGCGGAACGCTGGACCTTCAAGTCGTTCGTCGTCTACGGCTTCTTCATTTCCATGTTCGTGTACCCGCTGTTCGCCAACTGGGTGTGGGGCGGCGGCTGGCTCTCCGCCCTTGGCCGCAACTTCGGCCTTGGCCACGGCATGGCGGACTTTGCCGGCTCCGCCGTGGTGCACATGACCGGCGGGGTGGCTGCGGCTGCCGGGGCCATCGTGCTGGGGCCGCGCCTTGGCAAGTTCAAGCCGGATGGCACCCCTGTGGCCATGCCCGGTCACCACATTCCCATGGCCATTGCCGGGTGCTTCATCCTGGCCTTCGGCTGGTTCGGGTTCAATGCCGGGTCTACCCTGGCTGGCGGCGACCTGCGCATCGGAGTCATTGCCACCAACACCATGCTGGCTTCCGCCTCTGGCGCGTTCTTTTCAATGATGTACATGTGGATGCGTTACGGCAAGCCCGACGTGTCCATGGCAGCCAACGGTCTGCTGGCGGGCCTGGTGGCCATCACCTCGCCGTGTGCCTTCGTCAACTCGGTGGCTGCGGTGGGCATTGGCGCCGTGGCCGGGATACTGCTGTGCGTCAGCGTGCTGTTCGTGGAGCAGACCCTGAAGATCGACGATCCGGTGGGCGCCATTTCGGTGCACGGCGTCAACGGCGCATGGGGCGTGCTGTCCCTGGGCCTGTTTGCCGACGGCACCTACGGCGAAGGGTTGAACGGCGTGGAAGGCGCCGTGAAGGGTCTGTTCTACGGGGATGTCTCGCAGTTCATGGCCCAGCTGGCCGGCGTGATCACCAACATCGTGTTCGTGTTTGTGGTGATGTACGTGTTCTTCAAGTTGCTGGACAAGGTCGTGCCGTTGCGCGTCGATCCGGAACTGGAGCTGGAAGGGCTGGACCAAGCCGAGGTGGCGGTTTCCGCCTACCCCGACTTCAACCTGAAAAAGGCCATGAAGTAGGAGCCCGCCATGAAGAAGATCGAGGCCATCATCAAGCCGTTCAAGCTGGATGCGGTGAAGGACGCGCTGATCGGCATAGGGGTGTTCGGGCTGACGGTGACCGAGGTGCGCGGCTATGGGCGCCAGCGCGGCCACGTGGAAACCTATCGCGGTCTGGAATACGAAGTGCAGTTCAATTCCAAGCTCAAGATCGAAACCGTGGTGCCCGATGGCATGAGCGACCAGGTGGTGAAAGCCATCACCACCGCCGCCCGTACCGGCAGCATCGGCGACGGCAAGATATTCATTTCTTCCCTTGAAGAGGTGATCCGCATCCGCACCGGCGAAGAAGGCACTGACGCCATCTGATAGTTGCCTTGCACACCCGAACAGCCGCGAGGCAAGCAGGACCGACGGGGCCGCCAGTTGTTGGCGGCCCCGCTTTGCGTCGGGAATGGGGGGCACGCGGGACGCAACGGGCATTCCTGCTGGTGGTGTTGGCGGTGCCGGACGTTGCCCCGGCGGCAGTGCCGGCCAGGTCGGCGTGCCGCCGTCCGGGGTAAGCGCTTGACAGCAGGGGCAGGGCAGGGCAAGGGAGGCGTCACCCGCAACGGGAGCAGGAAGATGCGCCGCAAGGCTGGCCGCATCCGCTCCGGCTCCGCAACCCGCAGGAACCCACGTGCGCACCGCAGACTCCTACCGCAAGGTCTTTCCCGTCACCTGGGAACAGCTTCACCGCGACGCCAAGGCGCTGTCGTGGCGGCTGCTGGAGAAAGGGCCCTGGACCGGCATCATCGCCATCACCCGCGGGGGGTTGGTGCCCGCCGCCATCATTGCCCGTGAAGTGGGGGTGCACCTCATCGACACGGTGTGCATCACCAGCTACAAGTGGCAGGATCAGTCCAGCCGCCTGGAAGTGCTGAAGGGCGTGCAGGGCGACGGCGAAGGCTGGCTGATGGTGGACGACCTGGTGGATACCGGTCGCACGGCCAAGGCGGTGCGCGAAATGCTGCCCAAGGCCCACTTCGCCACCGTGTATGCCAAGCCCGAAGGGCGCCCCCTGGTGGACACCTACATCACCGAAGTCAGCCAGGATACATGGATTCTTTTTCCGTGGGACTCGGAGGTGCAGTACGTGCAGCCCCTTGTCAACCAGCGGGAAGCGGGCTAGAAATCTCTTTTCCGCATCAGCGTCGGCCTGCCGCCAGCAAGGCGTCAGGTTGCGATCCCTTGTACATTGGCGGACGGGTGCCCCCGTTCGCAGTCGCATGCCGTTCCATTCACCAAGCCCCGAGGAGGCTCCCGATGCGCAAATCCGTATCCGCGATGTTGCTGGTTGCCGCCATGCTGCTCATGGCCGCCCTGACCGGCTGCGGCGAAGACAAGAAGCCTGCCGAGGCCCCCAAGGCCGAGCAGAAGCCCGCCGCCGCCGCGCCCGCCCCTGCTGCCCCCGCAAAGGAAATGCAGGTCGGCTTCGTCTACGTTTCGCCCGTGGGCGACGTGGGCTGGTCGTGGGCCCATGACCAGGCCCGCAAGGCCATTGCGGAAATGCCCGGCGTGACCACCTCGTTCGTGGAATCGGTGCCCGAAGGCGCCGATGCCGAACGCGTCATCCAGAACATGGCGCGCAAGGGCTACGACATCATCTTCACCACCAGCTTCGGGTACATGGATCCCACGCTGAAGGTGGCGGAGCAGTTCCCCAACATCACCTTCATGCATTGCTCGGGCTACAAGACCGCGCCCAACATGAGCAACTACTTCGGGCGCATGTACCAGGCCCGCTACCTGACCGGCATGGTGGCCGGCGCCATGACCAAGTCGAACATCCTCGGCTACGTGGCGGCCTTCCCCATTCCCGAGGTGATTCGCGGCATCAACGCCTACACCATGGGCGCGCGCGCCATGAACCCCAAGGCCGAAGTGCGCGTGGTGTGGACCAAGACCTGGTACGACCCCGCCACCGAAAAGGAAGCCGCCAAGAGCCTGCTGGACGTGGGCGCCGACGTCATCGCCCAGCATCAGGACTCCCCCGGCCCGCAGGAAGCCGCCCAGGAACGCGGCGTGTACTCCGTGGGCTACAACTCGGACATGAGCCAGTTCGCCCCCAAGTCGCTGCTGACGTCCGCCATGTGGAACTGGACCCCGTTCTACAAGGACGTGGTGGAAAAGGTCCGCAAGGGTGAATGGAAGTCCGGCGCCTTCTGGCCCGGCATCGAAACCGGCATCGTGGGCATTGCCCCCTACGGCGACATGGTGCCGCAGGACGTGCGCTCCAAGGTGGACGCGCGCAAGGCCGAAATCGTGGCGGGCACCTACAAGGTGTTCTCCGGCCCGGTCAAGGACCAGAACGGCGCCGTGCGCGTGCCCGAAGGCCAGGTGCTTTCCGATCAGGACATGCTGGGCATGACCTGGTTCGTGGAAGGCGTGGTCGGTTCCACCCAGTAGCCGCGTCCAAGAACCGGAGCCCCCTGTCCATGTTCCTACCCAGAGTCGTGAAACGGCAGGAGCCCCTTCAATGGGGCTCCTTTTTCATTTTCGCGGTGGCCCTCGTCGTATCGCTGGGGGTCAGCTGCGCGTTGCTCGCCGTGCACGGCAAGCCGCCGCTGAAGGCGCTGGCGGTATTGTGGTCGGGCGGTTTCGGCGGTCCCTTCGCGCTGGAAGACACGCTGCTGAAGTCCATCCCCATCTTCCTGTGTTCGCTGGGGGTGGCCGTGTCGTTCCGCATGCAGGTGTGGAACATCGGCGCCGAAGGGCAGTTCGCCCTGGGCGCCGTGGGCGCCACGTGGGCGGTGCTGGCCTTTCCGGGCCTGCCCATGTGGGCCATGATGCCGGTGATGTTCCTGTGCGCCGCCATCGCGGGCGGGCTGTGGGCGGCGGTGCCCGCCGTGCTGCGCCTGCGCTTCGGCATGAACGAGATCATCTCCACGCTGATGTTCAACTACATCGGCATCCTGTTCCTGCAATTCCTGGTCTACGGGGTATGGAAGGATCCGACCAGCTTCGGCTTTCCCATGACCCCCATCTTTCCCAAGGCCGCCATCATCGGCCCCATAGCCCCGGCCACCCTGGGCCGGGTGCACTGGGGGCTTGCGGTGTGCGCGGGCGTGGCCGTGCTGCTGGCCGTGTTCCTGAAGCGCACCCGCCTCGGCTTCGAACTGCTGGCCGGGGGCGAAAACCCTCGCGCCGCCCGCTATGCCCGCATGCCCTACAACCTGCTGGTGCTGCTGGTCATGTCGCTGTGCGGCGCACTGGCGGGCTTTGCCGGGTGCATCGAAACATCGGCCACGGTCAACCGCCTGCAACCCAGCATCATGGTGGGCTACGGCTACACCGCCATCGTGGTGGCCTGGCTGTCGCGTCTGCGCGTCAGCTCCATCGCCTGCTTCGCCTTTCTGCTGGCGGGGCTGCGCGTGGGCGTGGAACACCTGCAACTGGACTTGCAGGTGCCCGCCGCCTTCGGGGGCATTCTTGAAGGCATGATCCTGCTTTCGGTGCTGGCCGGGCAGTTCTTCGACCGCTACCGCTTCACGCTGAAGGGGAGGAGCTAGCATGGACATGGATACCGCGCTGCTGCTCTCCATCCTGGCCGCCACGGTGCAGTCGGGCACGCCCATCCTGTTCGCCACCCTGGGCGAAATGTTCACCGAACGTTCCGGCGTGCTGAACCTGGGTGTGGAAGGCATGATGATCGTGGGCGCGTTCAGCGGGTTTCTGGTCACCCACATCACCGGCAATCCGTGGGCCGGGGTGCTGGCCGCCGGGCTGTGCGGGGGCGGGTTGTCCCTGCTGCACGGGGTGGTCTGCCTGATCTTTCAGGGCAACCAGGTGGTGTCCGGCCTTGCGCTGACCATCCTGGGCCTGGGGCTGGCCGACTTTCTGGGCACGCCGTACGTGGGCATCACCACCACCGGCTTCCAGGCCTTCGCCGTGCCGGTGCTGGCGGACATTCCCGTGCTGGGCGCCATATTTTTCAGGCACGATGCGCTGGTCTACCTGTCGTACCTGCTGCCGCCGCTGTTCTGGCTGTTCATGGCCCGCACCCGTCCGGGGCTGGCCCTGCGCGCTGCGGGCGAACACCCCGCCGCCGCATCCGCCGCCGGTCTTTCGCCGGTGCGCATCCGCTGGTGCGGCATATTCACCGGCGGCTTTCTGGCCGGTATCGGCGGGGCCTACCTGTCGCTGGCCTACACCCACCTGTGGACCAACAACATGACTTCCGGGCGCGGCTGGATTGCCGTGGCGCTGGTCATCTTCGCCTTCTGGCGGCCTGGCCGCGCCGTGTTCGGCGCGTACCTGTTCGGCGGGGTGATGGCCCTGCAACTGCGTTTGCAGGCCATGGGGGCCAACCTGCCCTCGTCGCTTATGCTCATGCTGCCCTACGCGCTGACCGTGCTGGTGCTGCTGGCCTCGTCGGTGCGCGGTGGCGGGCGTGCCGCGCCCGCCGCGCTGGGCGTGAACATCGAGCCCGAGGAATGATGCCATGAGCGATACGCCGCATACCCCCGCCGTCGTGGCGCCGGAAACGCCCCGGCGCGCCCGCGAGACCCACGCCCACCTGCCGCCCGTGGTGCGCCTGGACGGCATCTGCAAGTCGTTCGGCAAGGTGCGCGCCAACCACGACATCACGCTGGACATCCGCCCCGGCTGCATCAAGGCCCTGCTGGGCGAGAACGGCGCGGGCAAGTCCACACTCATGTCCATTCTGGCGGGCAAGCTGCGCCAGGATGCGGGCACCATCGTGGTTGACGGCGTTCCCACGGTGTTCGCCTCGCCGCGCGATGCCCTGCGCGCGGGCATCGGCATGGTCTACCAGCACTTCATGCTGGTGGATTCCATGACCGTGGCCGAAAACGTGCTGCTGGGCCAGTCGCCCGACATGCTGTTGCGCCCCGCGCGCATGCGCGACGAGGTGGCCGCCCTGGCCGAACGCTACGGCCTGGCCGTGGACCCGGCGGCCCGCGTGGGCGGCCTGTCCATGGGCGAGCGGCAGCGGGTGGAAATCCTGAAGCTGCTGTACCGCGACAGCCGCGTGCTGATCCTGGACGAACCCACGGCGGTGCTTACCCCGCGCGAAACCGACCAGCTGTTCGAAGCCATGTGGCGCATGGCCGACCAGGGCAAGGCGCTGGTGTTCATCAGTCACAAGTTGCAGGAAGTGCTGACCGTCGCCGACGAGATCGCCATCCTGCGCCGGGGCGAGGTGGTGGACGAGTTCAGCGAGGCCGACGTGCCCAACCAGACCGTGCTGGCCAACCGCATGGTGGGCCGCGACGTGGTGTTGCAGGTGGACGCCAAGCGGCTGACCCCGGTGGACACCGTGCTGTCCGTCGAGCATCTTTCCGGCGCCGGGCTTTCCGACGTCTCGCTGCAGGTGCGGCGCGGCGAGATCGTGGCCATTGCCGGGGTGGCGGGCAACGGGCAGAAGGAGCTGGTGGAGGCCATCTGCGGCCTTGCCCGGCCCGAAGCGGGCGAGGTGCGCATTCTTGGCCGTCCGTGGCGCGAGTTTTTTGCCGGGCCTCCCGGCAGGCGTGGGCTGGCCTACATCCCCGAGGACCGGCAGGGCCTTGCCACCTGCCGCCATCTGGACCTTGTGGACAACTTTCTGCTGACCACGCGCAACCTGTTCGCCAAGGGTGTGTTTCTGGACCGCACGGAGGCCACCAATGCCGTGAAGCGGGTGGTCTGGGAGTACAACGTGCAGCCCGGCGACATCACCGCGCCCGCGCGGGCGCTTTCGGGCGGCAACCTGCAAAAGCTGGTCATCGGGCGCGAGTTCTTCCGCAAGCCGGAAGTCATCGTGGCCGAAAACCCCACCCAGGGGCTGGACATTTCCGCCACCGAGGAAGTGTGGGGCAGGCTGCTGGAGGCGCGTTCCACCTCCGGGGTGCTGCTGGTCACCGGCGACCTGAACGAGGCGCTGGAACTGGCGGACCGCATCGCGGTGATGTACCGGGGGCGGTTCATCGACGTGTTCGACAAGGACGACACGGCCAAGGTGCAGGCCATCGGCCTGATGATGGCCGGGGTGCGTCCCGATGAGGCGGACGGGCCCAATGAGCCGGATGGGCCGGGTGTGGCGGACAAGGACGTGGAGGCGGAAGCGCGGACGTAGGCCACACTCCGCAGCGTGCGGTCAATAGCAGCATGCAGTCAGCAGCATGACGAAACGGCGGGCCATCCCTGAAGATGGCCCGCCGTTTCGTCATTGGCAAGGAAGAACGGGGGCTGGGCGAAGGTGGCGCAGGCCTAGTTGGCGCAACCGCACCCGCCGCCATTGCCGCAACCGCCCGGCTTGGGCGCGGAGCCGCTGGCGCAGGCGCAACCGGGCGCGGGAACGGGCGCGGTGCTCGCGCAGCCGCAGCCTGTGGCGGCTCCGGCCCCGGCGTTGCGCGGGGTGCTGGTGAACGGGCTGCCCGCGCGCAGCTTGGGGGTGGCGGCGGACATCATCCGGGTGCCCTGGTCGCCGCAGGCGGGGCAGGCGCAGGTTTCGGCATCACGGGCGCACAGTTCCTCGAACACTGCGCCGCACCCCTGGCAGGAAAATTCGTACATGGGCATGTGTGTGACCTTTGCGTGTCGGCCGGTTTTCGACCGGCACGGTGTATGGTTGCGGTTGTAAGCAGCCGCCGAACGCGCTATTGATAGAATGCGCAAACACTCCCGCGAGGGGGCGTCGGCGTCCATGGGTACGTCCCCGAACACGCCCTTGGGCACGTCCTTGGGCATGCCGATGGGAATGTCCATGGGCCAGCCATGGAACCATCCATGGGCATCAACCATCAGCCGCCCGACGGGAACGGATTCCGCGGCGGCCCCTTTGACCAGGCATTTCAATAATCATTTCGCACCGGGACGCAAGCCGTGGCGCGAGCGTTGCGCCGCACCGGCGCCTGCATCCCATCCCAACCCCCGACCGGCACACCCGGCGACGGTCCGAAGACTCGCCACCGCGCGCGCCGGCAGCAAAGGAGCACGACATGGCAGTGAAGAAGATTCTGTTCCTGGTGGGCGATTTCGTGGAAGACTACGAAGTCATGGTGCCGTTCCAGATGTTGCTGATGGTTGGCCACGACGTGCACGCGGTGTGCCCCGGCAAGAAGGCGGGCCAGCAGGTGCGCACGGCGGTGCACGACTTCGAGGGCGACCAGACCTACTCCGAAAAGCCGGGCCACAACTTTACCCTGAACGCCGATTTCGACGCGGTGAACACGGCGGACTATGACGCGCTGGTGATTCCCGGCGGGCGCGCCCCGGAATACATCCGTCTGAACCCGCGCGTGGTCGAGATCGTGCGCGAGATGGCGGCAGCCAAGAAGCCCATCGCCTCGGTGTGCCATGGCCAGCAGTTGCTGGTGACGGCGGGCGTGATGAAGGGGCTGACCTGCACCGCGTACCCCGCCGTGAAGCCGGACATCGAGGGCGCGGGCGGCACGTGGTGCGAGGTGAATGACACGTTCACCAATGCCTGCGTGGATGGCAATGTGGTCACCGCGCCCGCGTGGCCCGCGCACCCCGAATGGATGCGCAAGTTCCTGGGGGTGTTGGGTTCGCGCATCGAACCTTAGAACCGTGCCCCTATGGCCTTTTTGCCCACTGCATGCGTCGCAATGGTTTTATATTCCGGTCGGATACGCTGAGAGTGTCCTCCCTTCATGAAAACCATCCTTCCTTGGCAGAGAACAAGAATTCTCATAGCGGCAACAGGCGCTCGCCACTGGCTTGGCGTGTCCTTTCCCTGGAAAGGTCAGGCATCGGAAGATCGAAATGCGACGTCCGGCGACACCGCCGGACGTCGCTGCATATG
The DNA here is from genome assembly GCF_019931275.1 of Nitratidesulfovibrio sp. SRB-5. Taxonomy (NCBI): domain Bacteria; kingdom Pseudomonadati; phylum Thermodesulfobacteriota; class Desulfovibrionia; order Desulfovibrionales; family Desulfovibrionaceae; genus Nitratidesulfovibrio; species Nitratidesulfovibrio sp. SRB-5. The sequence goes on from NZ_JAIOTY010000001.1 coordinate 1,010,591, forward strand.
GCGGCGACCGCCATGGGGAGGCCGGATGGGAATGGATGCCGGAATGGGCGGGTGGAGCGGAGCCGTCGGGTTGTTCGCCAACGAGTCGCTGGAGTGGACGGGCAGGGCGGTGACCTATGCCGCGCCCGCCAGTTCCGCCGAGGGTGTGGGAACGGACGGTGATACGGTGGACTGCGAGGGGCGCCTGTTTTTGCCGGGCGGGTTCGGGGTTGCCGCTGAACAAGGGCAGCCCGGCGGCGTGCCCGGCGTATTGCTGCTGCACGAATACACCGGCCTTGGCGGCTACCTGTTCCGCAGCGCGGCGCGTCTGGTGCAGGCAGGGTATGCCGTGTTGTGCGCCGATCTGTACGGCACGGCGTTGCGCCCCACGGACGTCGGGCAGGCCCGCGCCTGTCTGCGCCCCCTGCGTGACGACAGGGCGTTGTTGCACCTGCGCGCGCGGGCCGGGCTGGATGCGCTGGCCAGCGTGCCGGGCGTGGACGCGGACCGTCTGCTGGCCATGGGGTTTTCGCTGGGCGGCGGGGCCACGCTGGAACTGGTACGTGCCGGTGCACCCCTGCGCGGCGCCGCCAGCATGTACGGGTACCTTTCGTCGTCGCTGCCGGTGGCGCCCGGCGCGGCGCATTGCCCGGTGCTGGTGCATCTGGCCGGGCACGACCATGTCATTCCGCTGCGCGACGTCGAGCCCTTTGTCCGCGAGATGTCCGCCGCCAGCGTGGATTGCCGGGTGGTGCTGCACGCGGGTGCGGGTCACGGTTTCTGCAACGCGGCGTACGGGACGGCGTTCGACGCCGAAGCGTCCTGGCACTGCCCGCTCACGGAGGCCAGGGCCTGGGACGACGTGTTGCGTTTTTTCGCGGGGTGTCTGGAGGCCCGTTGACCCCGTGGCCGGAAGCGTGACCCCGTGATCGGGGCCAAGGGCAGGCGCGGCGGTGCCGGGCGGTTGTTGCCGCAGGTCACGCGGCATCCTGCCGCTGCGGGGCTGCCCGTGGGAACGCGGTGCCGTGCCTAGAACTGCGGCATGGGCCGTTCGCGGTCGTCGGGGAACAGGCCGGGCTGGGGGGGCGTGGCCTTGCGCCGCGCGCCCAGCACGTTGGGCAGGGGTGCCGCGGCGTTGCCGCCGCTCCAGAAGTCTGCAGGGTGGCGGCCCATCCAGATGTCGGTGCGCACGGGGGTGCGCAGGTAGAGCCCGGCTTGCGGGCCGCCCTCCACGTACATCACGTCGCGGATGTCGATGGGCAGCGCCAGCAGGATGGTGGCGAAGCGCCACGCCGTCAGCGGTTCGCGGCAGTGCAGGAACAGGATGGCCCCGGTGCCGTCCTGGCCCACGGCGGCCACCGAGTACAACGGCCCGCCCTGCGGCCACAGGATGCGCCGGTTGGCCCCGATGAGCCGGTAGTTCTGCACCGCCCCTCGGTACTGCGGCAGCAGCGTTTCCCACGGGTCGGCGGTGCGGTCCAGCAGGTCGGCCTGGGGCAGGTCGGACGAGAGCGGCCCGAACACGAAGAACGCCCCCAGGTTGCCCCCGATGCGCGGGTTGTTCAGGTGCGCGCCGTTGCGCAGGTAGCCGGTGCTGGTGCGCGCGTCGGGCAGGTACATGCTGGCGTTGATCACCGCGCTCAGATCGTGGCGGCGGGCCCATTCCGCCAGCGAGAGGGCGGGGGCGCCCTCTTCCGACGTGGTGTGCAGGCTGAATTCGTAGTAGGCGGGGTCGATGCGCAGGGCCACGATGCGTTCAGGGCTGTCGGGCGCGTCGGGCGCGGGAAAGATGCCCAGTTGCAGGCCGGTGTCCAGTTCCGTCCAGCCGGGGGCCTCGTCCGCCCGCGCCGTGCCCGCCGACACCAGCAGGCCCAGCACCGCCAGCACGGCAGCCGCCTTGCGCAGGGCGCGCGTGCAGCATCCCATGCGGCGGATGCCGGACGGGGCCGGGCGTGCGGACGTGGCGGGGGGCGTTGCGGTGATGGTCATGTCGGTATGGAGGGTGTGGCTGCGGTGGGTGGCCGGTACCATGGCGGGTGCGTCATGGCGACATCCGGGCGTGGCAACGGTGCATGCGGCGGTGGGGGCGGCCAGCGCAAGCCGGACCAAGTCAGGCCGGGAAGGCCGACGGGACGGAAGACCCCCCTCTGTGCAGGCTGGCAGTGTAGGGGAAACCCTTGCGTGGCGCAACGGGCAGGTCAGCCCCGGCTGGCGCTGACCGCGAGGGTGGGGCCAGCCGGATCTGGGCCAGCCGGATCTGGGCCAGCCGGATCTGGGCCAGTCGGGGGTGGGCACCACTGGGTTGGGCACGACGGGGTTGTGCGGCCCGGACAGGACGAGCAGAAGCCGGATGCCTTGGCAACCCGTTTGGACAGTGCGGACCGGCAGTGATGGATATGTGGTGCGGCATGGTCACATTTCAATATTGACATATCAAGATAGCTTGATATAGAGTCGGTCCATCACGTGAAGCGATGGGAAAAAGGGCCGGTCATGACGGGCTTGAGCAGGCCGGGTTCGGCCAACCCCAAGCTCATCCGGACCGGAGTTCATCCGGCCCCGAATTCATCCGGCCCGGTATGCGCACCCTGCGCGCCCCGCCCCCACACGACAGCACCCGCAGACGCCAGCCCCAGGCAGCAAAGGATACGCCGTGAAGATCAGAGACCGCATCGCCGCCAGCACCCGGCCCTTTTATTCGCTGGAATTCTTTCCCCCCAAGGAGCGGGAGAACTGGCCCGGCTTTTTCGCCACCGTGGAGCGGCTGAAGGCCTTGAACCCGCTGTTCGCCTCGGTCACCTATGGGGCGGGCGGTTCCACCCAGGACAACACGCTGGAAATCACCTCGCACCTCAAGAACGTCATGGGCCTTGAGCCCATGGCCCACCTGACCTGCGTGGGCGCCACGCGCGAGCGCATCGCCGACTACCTGCGCCGCCTGCGCGAAGTGAACGTGGACAACGTGCTGGCCCTGCGCGGCGATGCCCCCAAGGGACAGGACATCGACTGGGGCACGGCGGAATTCCGCTACGCCGCTGACCTGGTGCGCTTTACCCGCAACGAACAGCCCGAAATGGGCGTGGGCGTGGCCGGGTATCCGGCGGCCCACCCCGAGTCGCCCAGCTTCGCCAGCGACCTGCGCCATACGGCGGACAAGGTCAACGCCGGGGCGGACTTCATCGTCACCCAGCTGTTCTTCGATGTGCGCGAGTATTTCGACTTCGTGGAGCGGCTGCGCGCCATGGGCGTGACCGTGCCGGTGCTGCCGGGCATCCTGCCCATCCAGAGCCTGGAGTCGGTGCGGCGCATCCTTTCGCTGTGCGGGGCCAACATCCCCGGCAAGCTGTATCTGGAACTGGACGCCGCCAACGAGAAGGGCGGGGCGGAAGCCGTGAAGGAAGCGGGCATCGCCTTTGCCCAACAGCAGATTCGCTCGCTGCTGGACGGCGGTGCGCCGGGCATCCATCTGTACACGCTGAACCGCGCCGATACCTGCCTGCGCATCGCCGAGGCCGTGGGCATGCGGTAGTTGCCGCGTGACCTGGAACGCCGCACGGTCCGCTTGACTTTCCGGACTGCTTCGGCAATACGGAAGATGTTGGTTGATTAAACAGTTCGTATGCGCCGCAGGGCACCGAAACGGCGCGACGGACCTCACCGCACTTTCAGGCGAGGCACGGCACGGATGGCACCCGCGCCGGTCCGCGCAGGGTCGGGAACATTCGGTCATGGTACCGGCTGCGCAAGAGGGCTTGCCAGTTCCCGCCCGGCGCGACGCGCCGCCGCCAGCGGTCCAAGGCCCCCGGAGCCGCCAGGTCTCCGGGGGCTTTTTCCGTGGTCCGGGCCATGTCGGGCCGTACCGGGCCATGCACCACTCCCGCCATCCTTGCCCGGTTCTGGGGCTTCCTTTCCGGTTTTCCGCCTGCTGCCTTTCCGACCCTCCGGCCCATCAGGTTGACGCACCGTGCGCAAGGCGGTAGCACGGCACCATTCCAGACCGGAGCACCCGTGAACAGCACCTCTTCCTCCCCCCCTCGCGAAGCCGAACAGCTTCCACCCGCCGGGTATTCCGGCCCTCCCGTCATCGCCCCGGCCAGCGTGCGGCGCATCCTGGTCTGCCAGTTGCGGCAGATCGGCGACGTGCTGTTGGCCACCCCCTCGCTGGAACTGCTGCACCGCCACTTTCCCGACGCGGAAGTGCACGTGCTCACCGAGCGCAAGTGCACGCCCATGCTGCAAGGCAACCCCGCCGTGCACACGGTGTGGGCCATCGACAAGAAGGACCTGGGGTCCCTTGCGCGCGAGGTGGCCTTCTACTGGCGGGTGGCGCGCTCCGGCTTTGACGTGGTGGTGGATTTTCAGCAGTTGCCGCGTTGCCGGTGGGTGGTGGCCATGTCGCGCGCGCGGGTGCGTCTGTCGTACACGCCCGCGTGGTACAACCGCTGGCTGTTCACCCACTGGGTGCGCCCGCGCGACGGGTATGCCGCCATGGCCAAGGCCAGCGTGCTGGAGCCGCTGGGCGTGCGCTGGAACGGCGAACGTCCCCGCCTGTACCTGAGCGACACGGAACGCGACACCGCGCGCGCACTGCTGGCTTCACTGGGGCTGGCAGAGGGGCAGCGGCTGGTCACCGTGGACCCCACGCACCGCCGCGCTACCCGGCGCTGGCCTGCCGCCCATTACGGCAGGTTGCTGTCACTGGCCGCCGCGCATGATCCCTCGTTGCGCTTCATGCCGCTGTTCGGCCCCGGAGAGGAGGACGACGTGCGCGCCGTGGTGGACGCCTGCGACTGCCCGGAAAAGGTGCTGATGCCGGACCGCATGCTGTCGCTGCGCGAAATGGCCGCCTGCATGGCCGAGGCCGTGCTGCACGTGGGCAACTGCTCCGCGCCGTGCCATATCGCCGTGGCCGTGGGCACGCCCACCTTCGTGGTGCGCGGGGCCACCAGCAGGGCGTGGTCGTTCCCCGCGCCGGAACATTTTCACATGGCCCTGGGGCTGGACTGCCAGCCCTGCAACCGCAACGAATGCGCCAACCCCGACCAGTTGGCCTGCCTTGTGCGCCTGACGCCGGAATCGGTGTGCCGGGCCATGCTGGATCACCTGGCAGCCGTGTCGCGCTGAAGCGGGGGGGGGGCGCCCGCAGGCATGGCGGTCACGATGACCACGCGCAGCCATGCCATCCTGCGGATTGCGCAGCGCGGTTCCGTGGCTTCCGGTGCCGCATGCTCTTGCCCGGCGGACATTCCCTGACATTATAAGGCCAAGGGTGTGTTCGGGCTTTCGTGGCGGTGGGAAAGCGGTTACAGTGCCGGAGTTGTCCTCCGGTTCGTCCGGTTCGTCCGGTTCGGTTGTGTGAGATGGGCGGGATGGACGGGATGGGCAGGATGGGCAGGATGGGCGGGGAAGTGTGGGGTGGCGGGCGTGCCGCCCACGTCGGGTTGCGTCAGGTCCGGCGCATGGCCGTGCCCGAGCCTGCATCCGACCCTGCATTCGGCTTTGCAGGTGGCGTCTAGGCCGCGTGGAGCCGGGCCATGTTTCTGCAGTGTCATGCAACTCCGGGCTGCGTGCACGTAAACATGTGGGGAATTCATGCCGCGCCACTGTCGTTTTTGTCGCCATGCAACGCAAAAACCCCGCAGCGGGTTTCCACTGCGGGGTTTCTCTTGCTCTGGTGGGCCATCAGGGACTCGAACCCCGAACCAACTGATTAAGAGTCAGCTGCTCTACCAATTGAGCTAATGGCCCAGCGCCTCAACGCGAAGGGGAAACTAAAGAGAACCCGCTCTGAAGTCAAGCGGATTTTTTCAAGGTTCTTAATATTTTTCTAAAATATGAAAAAAGAAAATAAAATCATGCATTTGAATGGTGTGTTTTTTTGCTCGCGGGTGTCTTTGGCAGTGCTTGTCTGGCTGTTTTGCGCGGCCTTTTCCCTGCATGCAGCCGATCTGTCCGTTCCGGAGGGCGGTTCGACGGGTCTTGGACCCCGCCCCGAGGTGACTGTCGAGGTCTTCAGAGAGGTCCGCGCGGGCGAGGACGGCGTCCTGGCGGTGGTCTGGCTGGAAATGCCTTCCGGGTACCATGCCTATGCCAACGACATGGACGGCAGCGGCGGCAAGGGAAGCGGCGTGGGGCTGCCCACGGTGGTCACCGTGCGCGGTGCCTCGTCCCAGGCTTCCGCGCCAGCCCGGGCCGCTGCTCCCGTCGGCACGCCCGGCATTCTGTACCCGCCGGGCCGCGAGATCATGGACCCCCTGTCTCCCGGCCAGCGGGTGCTGGTGTACGAAGGCCGCGCGCCGGTGTTCGTGCGTTTGCCGCAGGACCATCTGGACCGCGACCTGACGGCCTCGGTTTCCCTGCTGCTGTGCTCCGACCGCAACTGCCTGCCGTATCGCGGCGGGGTGGGGTTCCGCGTGGACGGTGCCGCGCTTGGCCAATTGCCCCGCGCCGACGATCAGCCCTGGATGGAACAGCTACGCACGGCGCGCCCCGGGGTGCAGGTGGCATCCGCCCGCCTGGGAGAGGACGCCGCCACGGCGGGCCAGCCTGCGCCCACGGCAGCCGGTTCGGGAGCTTTTCCCGCCGTTGCCCCGGCAGCCGTCGCGACACCGGCAAAGGGCACGCAGGATGCCCAGGGCGCGCAGGAGCAGGGGGACAGGGTAACCATTCCCTTCGGCAAGGGAGGGCGCTCCGTGCCCCTGCCGGGCATGCCAGACGCGCAGGCGGCCGCCAACGCCACGGAAGGTGCGGTGTCCGGCTCCCTGCCCGGCACCATCCACTGGAATTTCGCGCCGCGCTACCAGGTGCCCGAACTGGAGGTTTCCGGCCTGGGCAAGGCGTTGCTGCTGGGCCTGCTGGCGGGCCTGCTGCTGAACCTGATGCCCTGCGTGCTGCCGGTGATCAGCCTGAAGCTGAGCGGCTTCGTGGCCGTGGCGGGCCTGGGGGGCGACGAGGAGCGCCGGGCGCACTTCCGCGAGCACAACCTGTTGTTCGCGGCGGGGATCATGGCCTGGTTCCTGTTGCTGGCCTTCATCCTGGGCGGTGCGGGCCTGGCCTGGGGGCAACTGTTCCAGCGGCCCGGCGTGGTCATGGGGCTGCTGATGGTGGTGTTTGGCCTTGGACTGAGCATGTTCGGGCTGTTCACTTTGCCCGTGCTGGACCTGAAGGCGGTGGGAGCGGGCGGTTCAGGCCGTGCGCAGCCGTTCTTTACCGGTCTGGTGGCTACCCTGCTGGCCACCCCGTGCAGCGGCCCGCTGCTGGGCGGCGTGCTGGGCTGGGCCTTTCAGCAGCCGCCGGAGATCATGGCCTTCGTGTTCACCTCGGTGGGCATGGGCATGGCCCTGCCGTACCTGGTGCTGGCGGCCCGTCCGGGACTGGTGCGCCATTTTCCCCGGCCCGGCGCGTGGACCGGCACGCTGGAGCAACTGGTGGGCTTTTTCCTGATGGGCACCGCGGTGTACCTGCTGACCATCCTGCCTGATGCCTGGCTGATGCCCGCGCTGGTGACCCTGCTGGCTGTGGCCTTTGCCGCGTGGATATGGGGGCGCTGGGGCGGGCTTGACGCCTCGCCGCGCCGCCGGACGATGGTACGGCTGACCGCTCCGGCGCTGGTGGCGGTGGCGGTGTGGTTGGCCTTTGCCCCTTCGGCCCCGCCTGCCCGCTGGGAACCCTTTGAACCCGCCACTTTCCGGGCCATGCTGGGGCGCGAGCCGCTCATCGTGGACTTTACCGCCGACTGGTGCCCCAACTGCAAGCTGCTGGAACAGACCACCCTGTCCAGCGGGGCGGTGTCCGAATGGTCACGCCGGTATGGCGCCCGGCTGGTGCGCGTGGACCTGACGGCGGAATCACCCGAGGCCCAGGCCCTGCTGCGCTCGCTGGGCAGCAGCAGCATTCCCGTGGTGGCGCTGTTCCCCAAGGGGCTGTTGTCTGCCTCGCCGGTGGTCTTGCGCGACCTGTTCACCACCGGACAGATGGAACAGGCCCTGTTGGAGGCCTTCGGCAAGCCGAAGCAGGAGTGGGCCGATTGAGCCGTGGGCTGAGCCGTGGGCCGATTGAGCCGTGGGCTGAGCCGTGGTTGGCCGCAGGGCCGGTGAGCAGGCCTGAATGCGATGCGCCGTCCGGGGAATTCCCCGGACGGCGTTTTTCGCGCGCCGCCGAGAGGAGCGGCGCGCCGGTGCGATGCGTGCGGCAGGCTGCCGTTCGGTACGGGCTAATCCCGGACGAAGGTGCGGTACATCAACGACATGCCCAGCATGTTCGAGGCCACCTGCACGGCGTCCACCACGTCCGACTCGCGCCAGCCCAGTTCCACCAGCGCCTCGATGTGGGCACGGGTGACCGTGGCCGGTTCGTTGACCGCCCTGGTCACGAAGGCCAGCAGGGCGCTTTCGGTTTCGTCCAGCGGGGTTTCGGCGGGCTTGCAGGACAGGCTGGCGATGTCGTCCTCGCTCATGCCCTGCATGCGCAGCAGGTCGTGGTTGAATACGGCGCACGGGGCATAGGCGAACTTTTCCGAGGCCACGTAGCGGATGGACGCCAGCAGCGGGGGAGACACCCGGTCGTGATGGCGGAAATAGCGGATCATGTTGGCCTGACGCTCCATCAGGCCGGGGCTGACGCTCAGAAGGCGCATGGGCACGGGAATGTCGATCTGCGCGGGAACCAGGGCGTAGGTGTCTGCCACGATGCCTTCGGCCTTGTCGCGTTCCACGGTGTTCACCAGATACATGTAAGGCTCCTTTGTTTCGGCGGGTTTTGTAGTAGACCGGTCGTCTATCTGGATGGCCGGATGTTCCCTGTGGGGTGGTGTCACTGTTTCAGCGGGCGGCGGTGCGGTGTGCGGTCCTGTCGCGGCAGGGGGCGTGAAGGTCGGCCACGCCAGTGTGGACGCCAGCCCGCCGGATGTGTCCGGTTGATCGTTCCTGTCGGGCTAACCGTGGTGATCGGGCTGATTGGGGGCGGCGTTCCGGGTATCGGTCAGAAGGCGGGCAAAAACCATGTGTTCCAGCCGCAGCAGGGGCTGGACGTTCTTTTCCGCCTTCATGCGCAGGATGGCCCCTTCCCAGGCGTCCATGACGAAGGCGGCGGTCTCGTACGGCTCCAGGCCGGGGGCCAGTTCGCCGCGTGTGGCGGCCTCGTGCAGGATGTCGCCCATGGCCCTCGACAGGCCGCCCAGCACCTCGCGCAGCTTTTCGCAGATGGCTGGCGAAAGATCGCACATTTCCTGGGCCAGGTTGCCGAAGGGGCAGCCGCGCTCGAAGCCCCATTCCTGGTAGCGTTGGCGGGCCAGTTCGAAGAACCGACGCAACCGGTCCAGCGGGGGCGTTTCGGCATCGCGCAGCACCTGGATCAGGGCCGGAGTGCGCACCTCGCGGTAGTGGTCGATGAGCGCCAGTCCGAACTCTTCCTTGCTGGGAAAGTAGAAATAGAACGAACCCTTGGGCACTTGGGCCAGGTCGAGGACTTCCTTGATGCCGGTGTTGTTGAATCCCTTGCGGTGGACCAGTTCGGCCCCGGCGTCCAGGATGGCTCTGCGTGCGTCGCGTTTCATGGGTTTTCTAGTAGACCAGTCGTCTAGTGCGGGTCAAGCGAAAAAAAGGTCGCCCGAACTGCATGCTCGGGCGACCTGTAGATGACGGGCGGGATAGGTTTTGGCCAGAGCGTGGAGGGCCGGGTTGCGACCTGTCCGGGACGTGGCGGGGGACGGAGGTTCGGGCGGCGGCGCGGGCGCTATACGCAGACCATGTCGTAGGCCGTGCCGGTCAGGGCGCGACCACCCCCGTCGGCAACCTCGAAGGTGTTCTCCACCCCCACCATGCCCACTCCGGCAATGCCCATCTTGGGTTCCAGGGCGATGGTCATGCCTTCTTCCAGCGGCTCGTCGAAGCGGTGGGCGATGACCGGGTACTCGTCGATGGTCAGGCCGATGCCGTGCCCCAGAAAGGTGACCTTGTTGGAGCCCAGCCCCATGAACCCTTCGGACAGGCCCGCGCATTCCACGATATCCAGCGTGGACCGCCAGATGTCCGAGGGGATTTCGCCGGGGCGCAGCCGTTCCGCCGCACGGGCCTGCACCTCGATGCACAGGTCGTGGGCGCGGCGCACCGCGTCGGGGATGGAGGCCGCGTTGCCCGCCCAGTACAACTGGGTCTTGTCGGTATGGTATCCTTCGAGGCAGAAGCCGATGTCCAGCGCCAGCGGGGTGCCATGCCGCCATACCGAGCCCGCGTACCCCATGAACGGGATGGCAGGGTGCTCGCCCTTGAGCCCCAGCGGGCCGTTGAAATGGCTGGGGTAGTTGCCGTTTTCGCCAGCGGCGATGTGCCCCAGAAAGCATTCCTCGCCCGGCGCGCCCATGCGCATGAGCCCGCCGTGCCCCCGGCTGAAGAACACCTGCCATGACAGGTGCGAAATCTCGCGCTCGGTCATGCCGGGGCGCAGCAGGCCGGGCAGCACGTCGTGCAGGCATTCGTGGTGACGGGCACCGGCCAGGCGCAGCTTGGCCAGTTCCCATTCGGTCTTGCGGGCGCGGGTACGGGTAAGCACCGCGTCGCCCGGCACGAAGGCCACCCCCGTCAGCCGCTGTTGCAGCATGGCGGCCAGCGACCACGGCAGGCCGGACATTTCCGCCGCCACCACCGGGGTCAGCGGGCTGCCCGCGTCGGCGCACAGGCCGGTCAGGTCGCCGTAGGAACGGAAGGACACGATGTTGGCCAGCGGGCTTTCCAGCCGGGCGCGTTCCTCGCCCTTGCGCACCAGCAGCACCGGTTCGCCGTTGCGGGGCAGCCACAGCACGCCGTTGCCCGCCGTGCCGGTAAGGTAATAGATGGCCACGCGCGAGAAGGCCATCAGCCCGCCCGCATCGGGGGCGTGCGCGGCAAGGATGTCCAGCGTGCGGGACTGGCGCAGGCGGGCTTCTTCGGCGGGCAGTCGTTCGGCTGCCGTGAACGGGCGGGGAGCAGGGGCGTGCGAAGCATGGGCGTGGGGCATGGGGGCGGGGACTCCTTTGCGGCTGCGGTTCCGGCGATGGGCACAGGGTAGGCCAAGGCGAAGCCGGGTGCAACAGGACGCAGCCGGGTGCAACAGGAAGACGCGGGGTGTGGCCGGTCAGGGCGGAAGAGGGCAGGCCCCCCCCTCCAGAACCTGACGGCACGCGCGGCGGCCAGTACTGGCGCTGTGCTGGCGCCTGCCGTCATCGGCGGGCGGTTTCGCACCCGTCGCCATGCAATTGCAGTGGCAGGCGCGGCGATTGCGCTTGGCGGCAAGGCCGGGTAGAGAGGATGTTTCCGGATTGTTGCTCGCGGCCGAAGACGGCGGCGCGATTTTGAAAGAGGCAGGGGCCGCGCCAGGTTGCGGGCGTGGGCCTTCGGCTTTGTCCGTTCATGCGGTTTCAGGGGTACAGGATGCTGCTCGACGCCAAGCTTCGCACCATACTGCGCGAATCGCGCACCATTGCCGTCATCGGCGCCAAGGACAAGCCCGGCCAGCCCGTGGACATGGTGGGCCGTTATCTGATCGAGGCCGGATACGACGTGCGGCCGGTGCATCCGGTGCGCCGCACCGTGTGGGGCATGCAGGCCTATCCGACCATTGGCGACGTGTCGGTGGACGTGGACATCGTCAACGTGTTTCGCGCGCCGGAACATTGCCCGGCCCACGCGGCGGAGGTGCTGGCCCTGCCGCGCCTGCCGCGCCTGTTCTGGATGCAGTCGGGCATCTCCAGCCCGGAGGCCGGGCGGATGCTTTTCGAACGCGGCGTGGCCGTGGTGGAGGATTTGTGCCTGATGGTGGAACATCGCAGGCTGATGGCCGGGGGGCTGCTGTGAGCGTCAACGATACCGTGTCTTCCACATCTGACGCGCCTTCCGCATCCGGCACGTCCTCCTCTCCGTGGGACGACGCCTTCGACTGCCGCATGTGCGGCCAGTGTTGCCAGGGCGAGGGCGGCATCGTGGTCAGCCCCGCCGACCTTGCGCGCATCTGCGCCTTTCTGGGCATGACGCCCGAAGCCTTCGAGACCACCTACGGCGAACGCCGCAACGGCAAGCTGAAGGTGCGCACCGGTCCGGACGGCAACTGCGTGTTCTTTGCCGCCGGGCGCGGCTGCACCGTGCACGAGGGCAAGCCGGACATCTGCCGGGCCTGGCCGTTCTTTCGCGGCAACCTGGTGGATGCGGACAGCCTGGGCATGGCCAAGGAATACTGTCCCGGCATCCGGCCCGACGTGCGCCACGCGGAATTTTCCGCCGCCGGACGGGCCTATCTGGCCGCGCGGGGGCTGCTGGCTTCCGACTGTACGTGCGAGGCCAACGCCCTGGTCATGGACAGGAGCATGGGCGACAGGAACAAGGACGGCGGCACGTAGCCGGTCGGCAGGCCCGCCGGTCATGAAAGACGCGGCGGCGGTAAGGTTTTCGCCAAAACAGCCGAAAGGGCTGCGGGCAGGGTAAATGAGGGGCGGAGGTCGCGTGACGCTGAGGGAATGCTACCGGATACTGCAAGTCGGCAACGGCGCGTCGCTTGACGAGGTCAAGAAGGCGTACCGCAAGCTGGCGTTCGAGCTGCATCCGGACCTGAACCCCGGCAGGCCCGACGCGGCCCGCCGCTTTCAGCGCCTGAACGAGGCGTACGTACTGCTTTCGCGCACGCTGGACGCCGCCGGACCCGGCGGCAACGGCAACGGGATGGGGGCGGCTGGCGGCGCTGCGGAACGCGAATCCGCCGAGCGGGAGGCCACCCGCGCCTACGAGCAGGCCCGGCAACGCTTCGGCGATATGGGGACTGGCGGGACTGGCGGGACGGGCGGCGGCAACGGCCCTTCCGCGTCGTCGTCTTCAGGGACTGGCGGGACCGGTGGGACGGGCGCGTCATCTGCCACCGGGGCACCCGGCGGCACGGCATCGGGGGGCGCATCCGCAACGCGCGGCGCAAGCGGGGCAGACCGCAACCGCCGCAGGGCGGAGGCCACCTATCAGGGCCGACAGGACGAGGTATTGCAGGACATCCTGCGCGACCCGTTCGCCCGGCGGGTGTTCGAGGACATCTACAGCCAGATCCGCCGCGACGGCGGCGGGGGGCTGGCCGCGCGCCCGCCCAAGAAGCGCAAGCTCAGCCTGGAATGGGGCGGCAAGGCCCTGACGCTGGACCTTACCCACGGCATTGGCGGGGCGGTGAAGGGCTGGCTGCGCCGCCAGATCGACGACGAGCAGACGGTGTTCCTGCCCGCGCTCAGCATAGTGCCGGGGGCGCGGCTGCGTTTGCAGGTGACTCAGGGCCTGTCGGGAGAGGTGCGTACCGTGGAGGTGACCCTGCCCCCGGACTACGTGGTGGGGCGCCCCATCCGGCTCAAGGGGCTGGGCAAGCGCATCGGCCCGTGGCAGGGTGACCTGTATCTGCGCATTCTCGCCAAGACCGCGTAGCGCTCTCAACCGAGGGTGCGCCTTGTCGGTGCGCGCTTTCCCTGACGGCATCCCCCAGACGGTTCCCCCCAGACGGCATCCCCCAGACGGCTCCCCCCAGACGGCTGCCGGACGGTTTTCGATCATTCCACGGGCATGTGCCCGCGCGTGAGGCCGGTATCTTCACCGGCCTCTTCCATTTCGCGGGATTCGGCGACACCGGCGGCGCGGGACACGCCCCCGTCACGCTTGTCTTCTCCGCGCGCGCCGTCCAGCACCACGCAGAACACCGCCGCGATGACCAGCCCGGCGCCGATCCAGCCCGAGGGCGGAAACAGTTCGTCCCACAGCCAGTAGGCCAGCAGGGCAGCCAGCACCGGCTCGAAGTTGGCTACCACGGCCACGCGGGTGGGGGAAAGACGGCGCATGCCCTCGCAGTAGGCCATGTACGCGCCGTAGGTGGTCACCAGCCCCATGCCCAGCACCAGCAACGCCCAGGCCAGCGGCCCCTTGGGGACAAAGGTGACGAAGGGCAGCAGGGCCAGAGCCCCCACGGGCAGGCAGAACAGGTACAGGGTGACCGGCGAATGACGGTGCAGGAAGTGGCGGCTGAACACGTAATGCAGCGAATAGGTGAAGCCCGCCAGCAGACCGAAGCCGATGCCCGCAGCGCTTGCTCCGCCCTGCAATCCCCCGCCCGACCGGCAGATCAGGAAGGCTCCGGTCATGGCCAGCCCCAGGGCCGCCAGCTTGGCGCGGGTCAACGGTTCGGCGAAGCACAGCCGCGAGAGCAGCGCCACCCATGCCGGGGCGGTGTACAGCAGGATGGAGGCCAGCGCCGCGCCGCCTTCGCGTACGGCCAGCTGGTACGAGCCGAAGAACAGCGCCACCCCCACCAGCCCGAAGGCCGCAAAGGTGGCCGCATCGCGCACGGGCGCGCGCCACAGCCCGTGCCGGGCTGCGTGCAGGCCGAAGAACAGCGCCCCGAACGTGGCGCGCCAGAAGGCGATTTCCAGCGGGGTCACCCCTTCGGCAAGGCAGTAGCGGGCCAGCGGGCCGATAAGCGCCCACAACCCGGCGGCAAGCAGCACGAAGCCGTATCCGGCCAGCGGCATGGCATCCTCCCGTTGTTGTCGTACCGGTGTTGTGAACGATGGCGGGGGGGATGGCAAGCGGGGAACGGGCGGAAAAACGGTTGCATGGCCGCGTGATGTTTCCGCAACCCGGCGGCGACTTCACAGTGGCCTCCGGCGGTGGTACATAGCGTGGAGACATGCCCGTCGAAAACGCATGGGCATGCCGCACCGGACATGCTCACCAGTATTTCGCCCGCTCACGCCCGACCACGCAGACCAATGGAGCCCGCGCCGCAAGGCCCGCGCCCGCAGGAGGATGCCACGGATGGCCCCCGATACGCCCGATCAGACTCCCGACCAGACTCCCGGCCGCGATGCCTCCGGCCCCATCCGCCCCGACCGCCCCATACGGCAGGACGGCAGCCTGCTCGACATGCCCCGCCCCCCCAAGCGCAAGCGCAGCAAGCTGGTGTGGGTATTCGTGCTGGCCGTATTGGTGGCGGGCGCGGCGCTGTGGCAACTGCGCGACCTGGTCCTGCGTGACGCCGTGCCCGACAGGCAGGCCAACATGACCGGCACCGACGCCGCCATCCTTGGCCCCAACGCCACCAACGGCACGCTGCCGTCCATGGTGCCCATGGACGGCGACGCGGCAGCCGGTGCCGCCGATCAGTCCAACGCCACCGCCGCGACGCCGGGCGTCAACGCCACCAGCCCGGACGGGGCCTTTGCCCAGGACGACGCGGTGGTGCGCTTCGCCTTCGTGGAAGACGTGGCCAACTGGCTGGTTGAAAACTACTACCCCAAGGGCACCCACATGGAGGCGCGAACCTCCGGCTGGGTGGCGCCCAGCCTGAAGTCGGCCAACATGCGCTACGGCGTGAGCATGACCGGGCTGTCGTGGTCCGGCGACGACATTTCCGCCGGGCGCGCCAGCGTGCTGGACTACGCCTTTACCCCCGCCATGCTCGAAGCCCTGCAACGCCTGTACGCCGATCGGTTCATGAGCGCCATGGCCGCGGCGGCCTCGCATGCCAAGGTGACGGACAAGGGCAAGGAGCGCCCCCTGACCCCCGCCGAGGTGGCGGAAATGTACACCCTGTACGCCACGCGGCTGCGCGGCCTGTCCGGCGCGCTGCGCGAGGTTGCGGGCATGTCCGACGCGGTGGTGCGGGTCAACGCCTGGCTCACCGCGCAGCAGACCGCGCTGGAGGCCAACGCAAAGTATCAGGACGCCGTGTTCGGTTACGACACCGCGCGCGAAGGCAATTCCGCGCATCTGGCCGAGCAGGCCCGGCGCATCATGGAGCTTTCCGGCAAGGCGTACCAGCAGGCCATCATGGCCCGCGAGCGCGCCCGCGAAACCCTGGCCGAGGCCATCCGCCGCAACCCCGACGCCCGCAGGCTGGACGACGACACCCTGGTCTACGCGGCCGGGTGGGTGTACCGCCGGGCGAGCGGCAAGCCGGAAAAGATGGACGCCGTGCGCATGGCTGCCACTGTGCTGGGCGATACGGCGGCACGGTTCGACAAGGCTGCGCAGGCGGCCCGCCAGTAACCGCGAAACGGCAAACCCGAAACGACAAACCCGAAACGACGACGCCGCGAGGGGGCAACCCTTCGCGGCGTTTTTGCGTGGGAAAGCGGGGAGGGGAAGGTGCGGGGGAAGGAATCGGGGGAGGGAGGAAGGAGCTTTTTCAGAAGTTCCTTCCTCAAATGTTTCAGCGTGTTACGCGCTGGAACAGCGTTTGGGGAGCATCTGATGCCGTGATTGCCTCGGCATCTGTCCGTCAGAACTGGCGGTCCAGCAGCAGGTGCGAAAAATATCCCAGCACGGCGGCTGCATACCATGGCGCCGCCGCCTGCCATGCCCAGCCGTACAGCAGCACCGGGGCCAGCAGCAGGGGCAGGGGAACCAGCAGCATGGCCCACCAAGTGTGCGTCCACCCCCTGTGGCCGTCGATGGCGGGCAGCATGGCCAGCAGCCCCAGCAGCGCGGCCCACTGGTAGCGCCGGGTGGCGATGAGCGCCACGTCGGCTGCCACCAGCAGCCCGTAGAACCAGGTGCGCCCGCGCGAGTGGGTGTCCACGTCCGGGGCCAGGGCAAAGGCGGTGGACACGGCCAGCAGCGCCGCCTGGGTGGGCAGGCCGGGGGAATGCACGCGCAAGGCCTGCGCGGCGAACAGGGCCCCGGCGGCCAGCACTGTGCCGCCGATGAGATGGGTGCGGTATCCGGGCATCGGTGATGTGGATCGGGCTACGGGTTGAGGTGGGGGATGCGCATGGAAACGTGCGGCGCGGGGCAAGGGCCTTGGGGGCGCACCGCGGGCCGGAGCGACCATATGCCACCGCCCGCCCGGCGGGCAAGCAGGGTGCGCTGGCTAGGCCGGGGCGCTCCGTGTTACACGGGCGGGGCCGCATGGTCCGGACTGCACGGCCTGCTGAATGGCCGGGACTGCATGGGGTGGGATTGCATGGGGTGGGGCGTGCGGACCGCCCTCCCGCCTGCGTGCGTGTTCCCTTTGCCCCCTTCGCGTTCTTTTTGTCGCGTGCCGTCCGGCGCAGCCTCTTCACCGCCAACCGTGGATCCGCCATGTCCGAATCATCGCCCGTCGCCCTTGTCAGTTCCGCCAGCCCGGTCAACGCCGAACCCGTCCGGGCCATCCTGTTCACGGGTGGATGCCGCAGCGGCAAGAGCGGCCTTGCCCAGCGCTGGGTGGAATCGCTGGGGCCGTCGCGGGTGTACATCGCCACCGGGGCCGCCCGCGATGCGGAAATGGCCGAGCGGGTGCGCCGCCATCAGGTCGCGCGGGGCGCGGGATGGCGCACGGTGGAGGAACAACTGGACGTCTGCGCGGCCCTGCGTGAGTGCATGCCGTCGTGCGCGGGCCAAGCGACCGCGCAATCCCTCCCGCAACCGCGCCCGCACGGGGTGCTGCTGGACTGCATCACCCTGTGGCTGACCAACCGCATGCTGGCCGGTCATGACGATGCGGCCATCCTGCGCGGGGTGGAGGATCTGGCGGCGCTGCTGCGCGCGGTCACCGTGCCCGTGGCCGTGGTCACCAACGAGGTGGGCTGGGGCGTGGTGCCGGAAACCCCGCTGGGCCGCCGCTTCCGCGACCTGTCCGGCGAGGCCAACCAAGCGCTGGCCACGGCCTGCACCGACGTTATCCTTGCCGTCAGCGGGTTGCCGCTGGCCGTGAAGGGCGGGGTGCCCGCCGCCTGCGCGGGGTAGGGGCGCCACTGGACCCCGGCCCGTTGCTGGAGTAGAAGCCGCATGAGCCGTTCGTGCGGCCCCAACCCCCTGAACAGGAAGCCCACATGCCCGGATATTTCTGCCGTCAGATTTTGTCTTGCCTGATCCCGTCCCGTCTGATTTCGTGCCGTCAGATTTCATCCGGCCTGCTGCTGGCCGTGGCCCTGCTGTTGGCCATCGCCCCCCTTGCCGCCGCCGAGGAAACCCCGGAAGCCGCCCTGCGCCAGGTGCAGACCGCCATCGACACCAATGACGCCGCCCTGCTGGAGCGGTATGTGGACGTGGGGCGCATTGCCCAGCGCGGGGTGGATGCCTTCATGTCCGATCTGGTGGCCCGCCCGCCCAAGGCCGTTTCCGGCGGTGGCGAAACCCTGCCCCTGCTGGCCATGCTGTCCAGCGCGGTGCAGTCGGGCGCGCAGTCGCAGACCGCCCAGACCATGAAGATGCTGGTGGCGGAAGAAACCCGCAAGTTCGTGGTGTGGGGCGTGGCGTCCGGCAACTTCTCCGGCAAGCCGGTCAAGAAGGAGCGCAAGGCCACCGACGGCGGCCTGTTCTCGCCCCTGTTCTCCGACGCCTCCGTGGGCCGCAAGGAGTTGCGCGGCGTGAAGTCCGTGACCCGCGACGGCGACAAGGCCACCGCCTCGGTGACCCTGTTCGACCACGGCAGCGAACGCTCCTACCCCGTGGACCTGACCCTTTCCCGCCGTCAGGAGGGCAACTGGCAGGTCACCGACGTGACCAACGCCGCCGCGCTTATTGCCGCCATCCGCAAGGAAGCGGAGAACAGATAGGGCGTTGGCGTACCTAGCTGCCAGTGCAGGATGCTCTGGCCCCGTTTTTCCTGCACATTTCTGCAAGAGTGGGGCAGGAGTGGGATGGAAAGACACAGCGGCCTGCGTGAGCACTTCTGGGTGCACGCGCAGGCCGCTGTTTTCAATCTGGTACCGGGAGCGAGACTCGAACTCGCAAGGTGTTGCCACCGGCGGATTTTGAGTCCGCTGCGTCTACCAATTCCACCATCCCGGCAGGTGTAGGGAAAGGGCTATGGCATAGCGGGCATGGTCCGGTCAAGGGCAGAGTTGTTCCATGACTCGGAAGGGGCTGCTGGCGGCGGTCCGGGCGGGGCCGGTTCGCTGCCGGACAACCGGATATGGCCGGACAGGGCCGGATCGTAACCATGTCGTATGGTGCCGTGGCCGAGCGGGGCACGCCCCGATGCATGGCAGGCCCCTCAGCCGCCCAAGGGCAACTGTCGCTCACGCTGGGACGGATGCAGTTGCGCAGGCGCGTTTACCGGCCACACAGGGCCAGCCATCAACCCCTCAGGCCCGCCCGCAAGTCACGCAGACCCCCAGATTTTTCCGTCCCGCGCTGCTTTCCTACTGTCCGTCGGCGGACAGGATCACCTTGGAAAAGGTGCTGCCGTTCCAGCGGTACATCACCTTATGGTCAAACTTCACCTGCGCAAGGCCGGTGGATGTCCACAGCAGGGCGCGAGCTTCCAGGCCGGACTCGCCAAGGCAGAGCATGACGGACGGGCTTGTGCCCGGGGGCAGCTTGTAGCCGGGGGCGAAAAAGTCGGTGATGTCGGGATCTTCCGGCGTGGCGGCGGGGGCCAGCCTGCCATCGGGCTTGCGGCGCCACAGTTCCAGCGCGCAGGCCTCGCCGTTCTTCACGCCCATGGCGGCCAGCGTGTCGCCGTTGTCGGCGCGGAACACCCGCACCGTCACGCGCGTGTCCAGCATGGGCAGGGCGCCCACCTCGTAGAGTTCCGGGGTGCTTTCGACAACCGCCCAGAAATTGGTTTCGCCCTCGTCGGCAAGCTGCTGCTTTTCTTCTTCGTTCAGCCCTTCGGCGGTATTTTCGAAGATGGTTGCGGGCAGCATCCGGAACATGTCCAGCGCGGTGACCTGTCCCCCGGCGGCATGGGCCGTTGCCGCGCCCGTTGCCGTCACCGTCAGTGCCGCCGCCAGTGTGACCAACAGGGCGACAACGCGCAGAATGCGATGCATGATGAGCTCCTTCCTTCTTTCGATGCCGCCGCCAGCCTGCGGCGGCGCTGTCATGATACGCGGGCCACGGGGCCGTGTCCATTTGCAGGGTGCCAGAACCGTGGGGAATTTCCGTGAGCGGGGTCACGCCTTGGGTGGCGGCTGCGGCCTTGACCGGCAATTTCCGCGCACGCCGTCAGCGGATGTCATGCGGCAGCATGGCGCCAGGCCGGATGCGTCTTGCATGACTGGGGGGATGGCATGTGAAAGAACCCCACCCCGTACCGCCATTGCGGCGCGCACCCGCGCAGGGTAGGGCGCCTGCTGTGAAATGGCGGGTAAAGCCGCTTCCAAGTCCCCGTGGTTTCCGGTATCACGGTGCTCCAACAAACGGAGCATATCGTGAATCTTCCCGTCGGTTCATTCATCAACATGGCCGCCGTTGTCGGCGGCGGCGCGCTGGGCATGATGCTGGGCGCGCGCTTGCCCGACCGTGTGCGGGCCATCGTGTTTCAGGGGTTGGGGCTGTGCACCATGGTCATCGGCATGCAGATGGCCTTCAAGACGGCCAATCCGCTGATCATGATCTTCAGCATCCTCAGCGGGGCCATCATCGGCGAACTGCTGCGGCTTGAAGACGCCTTCGCCCGAGCGGGCGAGGCGCTGAAGGCAAGGCTGCGTTCCGGAAACCCGCGCTTTACCGATGGCTTCGTCACCGCCACCCTGCTGTTCTGCATCGGGTCCATGGCCATTCTGGGTCCGTTCGACGAGGGCCTGCGCGGCGACCGCACCATAGTGCTCACCAAGTCCATCCTCGATTGCTTCGCGGCCATCGCCCTGGCCTCGGCCTACGGGGTGGGCGTGCTGTTTTCCGCGCTGCCGCTGTTCATCTACCAGGGGGGGCTGACGGTGTTCGCCGGGGTGCTTCAGCCGTTGCTGGGCCCGGCGGTGATGAACGAACTGACCGCCACGGGCGGGCTGATGGTCATCGGCATCGGCATCAACCTGCTGGAACTGAAGCGCATTCCGCTGGCCAACATGTTGCCCGCGCTGCTGACGGCGGTGCTGCTGGCCTCCATTTTCATGTAGGGCGGCTGCGAAGCGGGCTGGCCTGGCGTGGCCGATGCGGGCAATCCGCACTGGCAAACCCTGCCTCCGCGTTGTGCACGACATGGTATTTTTCCGGCGCGTTCGCGTACCCGGCATCACCGGGTGCACGGCGCGCCGGACGCCGTTTGGCGCGGTCTTCCGGTCGCATCCCGCAGTATCCTGCGGTCATCCTGCGGTCATCCGGGGGACGCCGGGGGACGCCGGGGGGGCCGCAGGCAGGCTCCACACTGGTCCCCGACAGCACGGTTCACGCGATGGTAACCGGACCATCTTGCGCCGGGTACTTGCCCCGAGCGCCGGATGTCGTATCTTACCCCCTGTTGCGATAAATACCCCGGTGCTGACCCGGTCCGCGCCGGTCCGCGCCGGTCCGCGCTGGTCCGCGCCGGTCCGCCCCGGTCCGCGCCGGTCCGTACCTGTTCGCACCGGACGGGCCGCAGGTCGCCCGGCAGGCGCAATGCCCGCGCATGGCGCGGTTTTTCGCCGTGCCCGTGGCCTGCTTCTGTGCCCGGAACCCGTGAGTCGGCCCCGCGACCGTCCGCTCTGGCGCCCGCGTTTCCGCATTTCCATCACACCAACCCGCGCGTCCCGCACGACGCTTCGGCGGTTCCGCCGCCCGCCCCATACGAGACCCACCGCATGAGCAAGCCCTGCATCCATATCGAGGGAGCGCGCCAGCACAACCTCAAGAACGTCACCCTCGACATCCCCCGCGACGAACTGGTGGTGGTCTGCGGCCCCTCCGGCTCGGGCAAGTCCACCCTGGCCTTCGACATCGTCTACGCAGAGGGCCAGCGCCGCTACGTGGAATCGCTGTCGGCCTACGCGCGTCAGTTCCTGCCCCAGATGGACAAGCCGGAGGTGGAGAAGATCGAGGGGCTTTCCCCGGCCATTTCGCTGGAACAGCAGACGGCCACGCGCAACCCCCGCTCCACCGTGGGCACAGTGACCGAAGTGTACGACTTTCTGCGCGTGTTCTGGGCGCGGCTGGGGCGCATGTACTGCCCCCAGTGCGGCCTGCCCATCGAGGCGCGCGCGGCGGACGAGATCATCGCCGACATCCTGGCCCTGGGCGAGGGCACCCGGTGCATTGTGCTGGCCCCGCTGGTGGAATACCAGAAGGGCACCCACATCGACCGGTTCAAGAAGCTGAAGGCCGAAGGCTTCGTGCGGGTGCGGGTGAACGGGGCCATCATGGGCATCGACGAGGTGCCCGCGCTGGACAAGAACCGCAAGCACTCCATTGATCTGGTGGTGGACCGGCTGGTCATCAAGGACGGCATCCGGGGGCGGCTGGCCGATTCGGTGGAACTGGCCCTGCGCTATGGCGACGGACGGCTGGTGGTGCATTTGCCCGCTGAAGGCGCGAACGGCAAAGACGGGAAAGACGCCGGTGACGGGAAGGGCGGCAACGCCGGGCGCGACATAGTGCATTCCACGGAATCGGTGTGCCCGGTCTGCCGCATCAGCCTGCCCGCGCCCAGCCCGCAACTGTTTTCGTTCAACAGCCCGCAGGGGGCCTGCCCGCGTTGCCTGGGCCTTGGCAGCGTGGAATACTTCGAGCCCGCGCTGGTGGCGCCCAACCGGGGGCTGTCGCTGAACACCGGCGCGCTGCTGCCGTGGAAGAACACCAAGCTGTTCGAACGCCACAGGGATGCCCTGACGGCCCTGGGCAAACGCTGGGGCTTCACCCTGTCCACGCCGCTGGCCGCCTATTCGGCGGACGCGCTGGACGCGCTGTTCCACGGCGAGACCGAGGACGGCCGCCCGGCGGGGCGCGGCGCGGGCAGCAACCTGCGCCGCAACTGGCTGGGCGGGTCCGTGGTGGTGGGCGGCAACGGCCAGAACGGGAGTACCGGCGAGAACGGGGGGAGTGGAGGCCACGACCACGGCCCGGCGCTGCCCGTGACCCCCGCAGCCGCCAACGGCGGCGCGGTCACGGCCGACCGCTGGCCCGGCGTGGTGTCCATCCTCGAACAGGGCATGCAGTACGGCGACGCTTGGCGCGAACTGCTTTCGCGCTACCGCCAGAGCATGGCCTGCCCGGTGTGCTCCGGGGCGCGCCTGCGCCCGGAATCGCTTTCCGTGCGGGTGGACAGCCTGAACATCCACGAATTCTGCTCCATGTCCGTGGCCCGCGCGCTGGACTGGCTGCGCGAGCGCCGCTTCGAGGGGCGCCACGCGCTGGTGGCCGAGCCGCTGATGAAGGAACTGCACCACCGGCTGGAATTCATGGTCAACGTGGGGCTGGACTACATCGCCCTTGGCCGCAACATGGCCACCCTGTCCGGCGGCGAGGCGCAGCGCATCCGCCTGGCCTCGCAACTGGGGTCGGGCCTTGTGGGGGTCACCTACGTGCTGGACGAACCCTCCATCGGCCTGCACCCGCGCGACAACGAGCGGCTCATCAAGACCCTGCGCAGCCTGCAACGGCGCGGCAACACAGTGCTGGTGGTGGAGCACGACGAGGCCACCATCCGCGAGGCGGACACCGTCATCGAGCTTGGCCCCGGTTCCGGCGCGCTGGGCGGCGAGGTGGTCTTCATCGGCCCGGTGGACACCCTGCTGTCCTCGTCGCAAAGCCTTACCGCGCAGTACCTGCGGGGCGACATGGCCATTGCCCGCCCCCGGGCGCGCCGCGCCCCGCGCGGCTGGATGACCCTGCACGGGGTGACCACCAACAACCTGCAGGGCATCGACTGCCGGGTGCCGCTGGGCGTGCTGACCTGCGTGACCGGGGTTTCCGGCTCGGGCAAGAGTTCGCTGGTCATGGACACCCTGTACAAGCACCTTGCGCTGGCGCAGGGCATCCGGGTGGACCAGCCGGGCACCATCGAGGGCATCGAGGGCGCGGAGACCATCGAACGCATCGTGTCCATCGACCAGACGCCCATCGGCCGCACCCCGCGCTCCAACCCGGCCACCTACACCAAGATATTCGACGAGATACGCGGTATCTTCGCCATGACCCCGGATGCCCGCAAGCGTGGCTACAAGCCGGGGCGGTTTAGCTTCAACGTGCGCGGGGGCCGTTGCGAGGCCTGCGGCGGCGACGGGCAGATCCGCGTGGAAATGCACTTCCTGCCCGACGTCTACGTGACCTGCGACGTGTGCAAGGGCCGCCGCTACAACCACGAGACGCTGGAAGTGCGCTACAAGGGGCTGAACATTGCGGAAGTGCTGGACCTTACCGTGCGCCAGGCACGCCAGTTCTTCGAAAACTACCCGGTGCTGGAGCGCCGCCTTGGGGTGCTGGAGGATGTGGGGCTGGAATACCTGCGCCTTGGTCAGCCCGCCACCACGCTGTCCGGCGGCGAGGCCCAGCGCATCAAGATATCGCGCGAGCTGGGCAAGCGCAGCCTGCCCGGCACCATGTACATCCTGGACGAACCCACCACCGGCCTGCACATGCACGAGGTGGGCAAGCTGATCACCGTGCTGAACCAACTGGTGGACCGGGGCGCCACGGTGACGGTCATTGAGCACAACACCGACGTCATCCTGGCCTCGGACCACGTGGTGGACCTTGGCCCCGGCGGCGGCGAGAACGGCGGGCGCATCGTTTCGGCGGGCACGCCGGAAGAGATCATGGACGACCCGCACTCGGTGACCGGCAGCTTTCTGGTGCAGGAACACGCCACCCGCCACCCCGGCGTGCCCATGCCGCGCGTGCCCGTGGCCGCCGCGCCAGCGCCCATCCAGATTCCCGGCCTTGATGCCCCAAGCGCGGGTGATGCGGAGGATGGGGAGGACGCAGACTTCGACGCTTCCGATCCGGATGCTGGCGATGACATGGATGGAGCGAGCGGCACGGGTGGCTCGACGGCCTCCGCAAGGCCGGGCCGCAAGCCCAGGGCCGCCACGGTGGACAAGGGCACGGGCAAGGGCGGCACGTCCGCCAAGCCGGGCAAGGCAGGCGCGGCAGCCGTGAACACGACGGCCCCCGCCGCCCCGGCTGGACCGGATGGACCGGTTGGACCGCGCAAGCGCGGCAGGCCCCGCAAGAATCCCTAGGCCGGTTTGGCCGCGTCGCCTTCAGGGCGCGCCCGGCGGGTGGTGCCGGATCGGCGCAGGCGGGCAATGTCCGACCCTCGGCCCATACCGTTGCCCCCGTGCACGTGTGCACGGGGGCGTCGCGTCTCTGCAATTCTGCTTGGCCGGACCTGCCGGAGATGGCAGGGCCGCGTTCCGGTGCATGGCATGCGACACGGGCTGATGCCTGCGTGTGAAGAAGTGTCAGGCCGTGCAGCGCATCCTTGTCCGACGTGGTAAGCGCCTACTCCGCTCCTGTCATGTTTCCGTTGCCGCATCCAGCGCATGGGTGTAAGATGCCCAGCGAATTGACCGTACGTTTTGCCCCACAGGAGATGCACATGGGCCGATTTTCCGGCTTCGACGAAGTATATGCCGCGCTGTATGTGGATTTCGACAATATCTATTCGCGCCTGCGCGAACAGGATGAAGACATTGCCCGCGCCTTTGCCACCAACCCCCAGCGCTGGGTGAAGTGGATAGAAGGGCATGCCCTGCGCATGTTGTACGGCGACGGGGTGCGCCGCCGCATCCTGAAACGCATCTGCTACATGAACCCGCAGTGCTTTCACGAGTTCCGTCCATTCTTCATCCGTGCCGCCTTTCAGGTGGTGGACTGCCCGCCCCTGACCAATCAGGGCAAGACCAGCGCCGACATCCATCTGGTCATGGACTGCATGGACGCGCTGAACCATTCCACCCGCTTCGACGAATTCATCATCCTTTCCGGTGACGCGGACTTCACGCCGCTGCTCATCCGCTTGCAGGAACACGCCCGCCGCCCGCTGGTGCTGTCCGTGGGCTATACCTCGCCCGCGTACACCGCCGCCGCCTCGTGGCGCATCCGCGAAGACTGGTTCGTGCAGCAGGCCCTGGAAGACGAACGTCCGGCGGAACCCGTCCCCGCGCCCGCCCCGTACGCCCCGCGCGGCAACGGCGAGCGGCTGGCCCGCGTGGCCGAGGTGGTGCGTCGCACCGTGGCCGATGCCTCCGCCCCCGTGGGCGTGGCCTCGCTGGCCCAGATCCTTCAGCGAGAGGTGGATCCCGGCGCGGACTGGTTCGGCTACGGTCGCCTGCGCGACCTGCTGGACGTGCTGGACCTGAAGGGGCTGGAGTTTTCGGCGGTGCCGCCCGGCTACCTGTACGACCCGGAACGCCATGAACAGCCCGAGGAACGCGACGCCCACGACGACTTCCGCTCGCGCTACCCCGACCTGTACGACTTTGCCCTGAAGGTGCACCGCCTGACCGACATGCCCCTGCTGCGGCCCGACCATTTCCGGCAGCTGCTGGGCATCATCGTGGAAGAGGTCAATGCCAACGGGTTCTTCATGACCACCACCTCGCGCAACGTGCGCGACCGGTGCGTGGAGGCGGGCCTGCCCATTGCGCGGGGCCACGTGAACTTCGTGCTGGTGGGCATTGCGCGCGGGGGCTACCCCCTCAACGAGCAGGACGGCGTGAACCTGCGCGAGGTGGGCAAGGCCTTTCTGCGCAACGCCTACGACCTGTGCCGCATGTCGCAGATCGACCTGACCAAGGCGGAACAGCAGATGTTGCTGGTGTGGATACTCCCCAAGGAGTCCATGGGCGATTAGGGTGGCCTCGCCACTGCGTTCTTTTTGCCCTCTGGCGTCGTCAGAACGATTTTTCATTCAAGTCGAGTACGAGAAGAGTACACTCCTTTCATAAAAAATCGTTCTTCCTCGCCAGAGAACAAAAATCTCCGCAGTGACAACGCCACCCAAAGGCAAATGGCCTGTTTGCCTGATGGTGCGTCACGACGCAATGAAAACAACGAACCGGCTCCCCTCGCGGGGAGCCGGTTTTCGCATTCTGGGTCAAGGGCTTCCAGCGTTCAACAGGCAAACCCGGTGCGGTGCGGAGTCTCAGCGGTCTATCCCGCGCGGGGCAGCATGCCTGCGGCCCGCCTACCACTGCACGTAGCTGATGTGGGTTTGCAGGTATTCCATCAGGCCGTGCTTGCCATCGGCCCCGCCTATGCCGGACTTGCGCCACCCGGCATGGAAGCCCTGCATGGCCTCGAAGTGTTCGCGATTGACGTACGTTTCGCCGAACTTCAGGCGGTTCATGGCGTACATGGCGCTGTTCACGTTAGTGGTGAAGATGGACGAGGTCAGGCCGTATTCGCTGTCGTTGGCCAGGTCGATTGCCTCGTCAAGGTCCGTGAAGGTCAGCACAGGCAGCACCGGCCCGAAGATTTCCTGCTGCACGATCTCCATGGCCTGGCGGCAGCCGCCCAGCAGGGTGGGCTGGTAGAAGTGGCCGGTGGGCGTGTCGGGGATGTGCCCGCCGGTGATCACGTGCGCCCCGTCCTCCACGGCGCGTTGCACCATGTCCGCCACCTTTTTCTGCTGTTCCGCACTGACCTGGCTGGACATGTCCGGAGCCGTGGTCGCCATGGGGTCGCCGAAGGTTACGGCCTTGAAGGCCTTGGCCAGCATGTCGGTGAACTGGTCGGCAATGCGCGCGTCCACGTACAGCCGTTCGGCGCAGTTGCACACCTGCCCGCTGAAGATCACGCGCGATGCCACCACCGCCTTGGCCGCCAGTTCCAGATCGGCGTCGGCGCAGACGATGGCCGGGGCCTTGCCGCCCAGTTCCAGTGAGGTCTTGGTGATGTTTCTGGCGGAAGCGGCAATGACCCGCTGGCCCGCCTCCACGCTGCCGGTCAGCGAGACGATGCCCGGAATGGAGCTGCGCACCAGCGCTTCGCCCAGCGTGCCGCCCGCGCCGGTGATGAAGTTGACGATGCCCTTGGGCAGGTCCAGCCCGGCCAGCAGTTCGGCAAAGGCCATGATGGTGTTGGGGGCCACGGAGCTTGGCTTGATGACCACCGCGTTGCCGGTGAGCAGTGCCGGTGCCACCTTGCGGGCCATGACGAAGAACGGGAAGTTCCACGGGCAGATGCCCACGGATACGCCCACGGGCTTGCGCATCAGGAAGATGCTTTCACGCGGGCGGTCGCTCTGGATGATCTCGCCTTCATAGATGCGCCCCCAACCAGCGTAATAGTCGAAGTATTCCGCGGTGACGTCGATTTCCACCTGTGCCAGCGGCAGCACCTTGGCCTGCTCCTCCACCAGGATATGGGCCAGTTCCACGCGGTGCTTGCGGATGAGTTCCGCCATCTTCTTCAGGTATCCCGCACGGTCGGGGGCGCTGCGGGCCGCCCAGGCGGGCTGCGCGACGCGGGCCGCTTCCAGCGCGCGCAGGGCATCGGCCTCATTGCCGTTGGGTACTGTGGATACGATCTTGCCGGTGAACGGGTTTTCGACCTCTATGACGTCCGTGCTGCTGGACGAAACCAGTGAACCATCAATGTATTGCTTGTAAGCCTTCATGATGCCTCCGGATTGCAGATGGTGAAAAAGAAAAGGGTCCGGCATGTGCGGGCAGGAAATGACCTGTGGCCCCGACCATGAGAACGTGGGGGATCATGAGGAACTACATCGCCTTTTGTCGTCACAGTCAAGACATGAAACAAGGGATGCAGCGGAGGTGTGTTGCAGTGCGGCTGCAATTGAGGTGAGTGCGGAAATTTTGCGCATGTTTTTTTGCGAATTCGTGACCGCATCCGTCGGTATCAGGCATGCCGCGCGAGTGACGAATAGCGCGAAGTGCATCATGCGTCTGACTATTTGCATAAGTTGTGTCTATCGAATCGTGTTGGTTGAATCGGCTATTCCGCTTTGTGGACCTTCCGCGCGGCGTATAGGGTGGGCGCCACTACCCATTACACGCGGAGGTGTTCATGCGTCAGTTGCAGGACGAGGGGCGGCGCGGGTTTCTGCGCGCCTCGCTGACCGGGGTGGCGGGGCTGGCCGCCGCTTCCCTGCCGGGGGCGGCGCAAGCCGCGCCATTCCCCGGCGGCAGGTTGCAGGTGTGGTCGTGCGGGGGGCTGGCAGAGGCCATGCAGCCCGCCCATGCGGAGTACGAACGGCGCAGCGGCGCGGCGGTGGTGTACACCGGTGCGTTTGCGGCGGCGCTGGGCAAGTCGCTGCTGGGCAGCGGCTCGACAGAGGTGTTCGCCGGGCGGGTGCTGGACCTTGCCAAGAAGCTGCGCGCGGAAGGGCGCATGACCTATTTCAAGCCGCTGTGCTTCACCAGCTATGTCATCGTCACGCCCACGGGCAATCCGGGCAACGTGCGGTCGGTGGACGACATGGCCCGCAAGGGCGTGCGGGTGGCCATGGCGCCAGAGGCGTCGCCCCCCGGCGGCGCGGCGGTGGTGGGGTTGCTCAAGAAGGCGGGGTGCCTGGATGCGGTGATGGCCAACGTGGTCAACCCCGGCACCTGCGTGCAGCGCTCGGTGGAGGCGATTACCACCGGCAAGGCCGACGCCATGATCGTGGAACTGCGGGTCACCCGCCTGCCCCAGTTCGCGGGCAAGCTGGACATCGTGGAAATTCCCGCAGGGCTGTTTCCGCCGCCGCCGCTCACCTTCACCGTGGGCGTCATGCAGGAGGCGCGTGACCGCGCCCTGGCCGACGACTACGTGGCATGGGTGACGTCCCCCGAGGGGCAGGCGCACTTCGAGCGGGCCGGGTTCATCCCCGCCATTTCGCCGCGCGGGCAGGAACTGGTGGAAAAGCTGGGGGTGAAGGATGTCTGATGCGGGCGTGAGCACCGTGCATGCGGCGGGCGGCACGGCCAACCTGACGGAACTGAAGCCCCGTACCGTGCGCCAGGACGCGCGCGCCCGCGCCGTGCGCCTGTGGAACCGGGCGGCGCAGGCCGTCATGCTGCTGCTGATCGGCCAGTGGTCGTTCTACGGCATCTTCCGCTGTCCTTTCGTGGTGCCGTACATCAGCTGCCAGAACTGTCCGGTGGTGGCCTGCCACGGGCGGCTGTTCACCATGTTCTGGGGCGTGTGGGCCGGGTGGCTGGCGCTGGCGGCCCTGTTCGGACGCGCCTTCTGCGGGTGGGCCTGCCCCGGCGGCACGGTGAACCGCCTGCTGGGCCTGTTTGCGCCGCTGCGCCTGAAGCCCGGCGGCCTGGCCGCGCGCCTGCTGCCCTTCGGCAAGTACGGCGGGCTGGCGCTGGCACTGTGGGCCTACTTCGTGCTGGGGCAGCCGCGCGTCAACGTGCCCATCCGCACCGGGGAATTCTTCGGCGCGGTGGCCCTTACCTTCGAACACGCCATGCCGCTGTGGCTGGTGCGCACCTGGGCGGTGGCGGGCATCCTGGCGCTGGGCGTGGCGGTGTCCGCCGCGTGGTGCCGCTTCGCCTGCCCGGCGGGCGGCGTGCTGGAAGCGGTGCGCCGCTTCGCGCCGTTCTCGGTGTACAAGACCGACGCCTGCAACGGCTGCGACAGGTGCCGCAAGGCCTGCTACATGGCCACGCGGCCCGAGGAAACCAACTGTACCAACTGCGGGGACTGCCTTGGCTCGTGCCCGCAGGACTGCATCGGCATGGGGCGGAAGCCGCGATGAACGCGGGCGATTCGCGCCATCCGTGCTTTACCGCCGGGGCGCACGGCACGCACGCGCGCATCCACCTGCCGGTGGCGGCGGCCTGCAACATCCGCTGCGGCTATTGCGACCGGCGGCACGACTGCGTCAACGAGTCGCGCCCCGGCGTGACCAGCCGCGTGCTGAACCCGGTGGAGGCCGCGCAACTGGTGGACCGGGCCGTGGCCGCGCTGCCGCACCTTTCGGTGGTGGGCATTGCCGGGCCGGGCGATCCGCTGGCCAGCCCCGGACCCACGCTGGAAACCCTGGCCCTGGTGCGCCGGGCGCATCCCGGCCTGTTGCTGTGCCTGTCCACCAACGGTCTGGCCCTGCCGGACCATGTGGATGCACTGGCCGCGCTGGGCGTGGGGCACGTCACCGTGACCCTGAACGCCGTGGACCCGGAGGTGGGCGCGCGCCTGTACGCCCATGTGACCGGCGATGATGGCCTCGCGCTGCATGGCGCGGAAGGTGCGGCGCACCTGCTGGCCCGGCAGGAGGAGGGGCTGTCGCGCCTTGCGCGGGCGGGCATTGCCGTGAAGGTGAACACCGTGGTGGTGCCCGGCGTCAACGATGACCACGTGGAGGCGGTGGCCCGGCGCGCCGCCGCGCTGGGAGCATCGCTGATGAACTGCATCGGGCTGATTCCGGTTGCGGGTACGCCGCTGGGTGGCGTGGAAGCGCCGGGGCCGCGACTGATGGACGCCGTGCGCGCGACGGCGGGGCGTCATCTGCCCCAGATGCGCCACTGCGCCCGCTGCCGGGCAGACGCCGCCGGACTGCTGGGAGACGGCGGCACGCTGGGCGGGCTGGGGCTGCTGCCCTTGCAGCCGGAGCACCCGCACCGTGGGCATGGCCTGCCGGATACGGCGGGCATGCCTCCCTGTGCCGGGCGGCGGCGCTGCGATTGAGACCACCGTGGTCCGGGGAATGCCCAACGCGCCTGCTGATCGAACTGCATGAAAAACAGAAGGACGCCGCCCCAACACGGGCGGCGTCCTTCTGACTGCTGACAACCCCAAATTCTTCCGGGGGAGGGGCCCTTTTGGAAAAGGGTCTCCTCCCCCGGCCCCCTCCCCCCAAAACTTTCATTTGTGCTCCCTGCACATTCCGAAAGCACAAAACATGGGGCTTCCAAGGGGCGGCAGCCGCTCTGCGATCACCATCCGTAATGCTCGCAAGCTCGCATAACGGCTGCTGTCCTTGGCCGCCGGAGTCGTCCAGAAACAGAAATTGTCAACAACCCGGGACGCCGCCCCATCACGGGCGGCGTCCTTTCTCGTTTCCGGGTGGCGCCTTGCGCGCCGGATCATTTTTCCGCGCCCCAGACCTGTTCCAGCCGCTTGTCGCGTCCGCAGCCGGTTCGATAGTAGGCGTAGCGGATGGGATTCTTGCGGTAGTAGTCCTGATGGTATTCCTCGGCGGGCCAGAAGGTGGAGGCGTCTTCTATGCCGGTGGCCACCGGCTTGCCCAGGCGTGCCTCCGTCGCCTTCTTGCTGGCCTCGGCGACCTCGCGCTGCGCCGCATCGGCCACGAAGATGGCCGAGCGGTACTGGCTGCCCCGGTCGCAGAACTGGCCGCCCGCGTCCAGCGGGTCCACGTTGCGCCAGAAGACGTCCAGCAGCGTTTCGTACGTCACCCTGGCCGGGTCGTAGGTAACCCGCAGGGCTTCGGCGTGGCCGGTAAGGCCCGAGGACACCTGCTTGTAGGTGGGGGAATCCACGTTGCCCCCGGTGTAACCGGAGGTGGTTTCAAGCACGCCGTCCAGTTGGTCGAAGGGCTTTTCCATGCACCAGAAGCAGCCCCCGGCGAACACGGCGGTGGCCGTTGCGGCGGCCTGGCGGGGGGGCGCGACTGCATCGTCCTGCGCGGCGCGGGCCGTGGCGGGCAGCAGCAGGGCGGCCAGCAACAGGGCAGAAAGAGGAAGAAGATGCGCCAGCGCGGCCAGTGCCGACGTTGCGGTCTCGATGAACGGGGACTGAAGCAGGGTGGACATGATGCGTACTCCCTTGCCGGAGGCGGTGCGCCGGAAGTGGCGCGCCCCTTCGGGCATCATGTCAGATATAGCACGCCCGCGCCGGGAGTACAGGGGGATTGGGGCGACGTGGTGGCGGCGCGGGTGTATCGGCGGGACATGCCGGACGGTAGGCGCGGACGGCGGCGCGAACGGCGGTTGGCTATCCCCCGGCCCACATGTTCGCCAACCGCTGGCGGTGGTGCAGCAGGATGTCGCAGTAGTCCAGTTCCATGCCCAGCATCTCCCGGTCGCCCCTGCGCAGCCATTCCGACAGCCAGCCGAAGCGGGATGCCAGCACCATCAGCGGCAGATGGCGCAACATATCGGCCCCCATTCCGGCAAGCTCGTACGGGGCCACGCCCTGGCGCAGCGCGGTGGTGAACCCGGCGGCAAAGCCGCGTCCAAGGCCAGAGGGGTGCTCGAAACCCACGCAGCCGATGCAGTTGGCGGCGTCGTACAGCGCGGGCTGCGCCCCGGCGAATTCCCAGTCGATGACCCCGCGCAGCGCGGCCAGCGGTTCGCAGGTCGGTGGTCCGCTGCCATCCGCCGGGGCGTCGTCGCCTTTGCCGCAGGGCGCCCAGATCAGGTTCAGGGGGTGGGCATCGCCATGGGCCAGCACCACCGGTTGGGCGGCCAGCACGTCGGGCAGGGCCTCCAGCGCGTCGCGTACCGGGTGCAGGCGGCGGGCGGCCTCCGGCAGGCGGCGGGCCACCGCCTCGTGCAGCCCGGCGATGAACGCGGGCAGCGGGGGCACCGGCGCGGGGGGCAGTCCGGCGGGCAGGTTGTCACCGGCCCGGTGCAGGGCCAGCAGCAGGGCGGCCACTGCGCGCCCGCGCCAGTCGTGGTCCAGATAGTCGGGGCGGGGCGGTTCCGCGCCGGGCACGAAGGGCGAAAGCTGCCAGTACCCGGCATGGGGCGGGGTGTCCGCCTTGAGCACATGGCGCAGGTCGCCATCCTCCACCGGCAGATACGCGGGCACCAGCGCGGCCAGTTCCGGGCCGGACACGGCAGGGTCCGCCAGTTGCGCCAGCAGGTCGCCCATGGCCTCGCGCCGGGAAACCTGCGTCGGGGCCAGCCGTTCCAGCATCCACAACCGCCCGTCGTCGCCCTGCACCGCCGTGCGGGTCAGGCAGCGTTCCGGGCTGCCGGGCAGGGGAAATTCCGTGGCCAGGCGGCGCGGGGTGATGCCGAAACGGTACAGCAGGTCGAGCATGAAAACTCCGGGGCGGTTGGCGTGGAGGCTGCGGTGGCCGGAAAACGGAAGGGCGCAGTGTTCCATGCCGGGGGCGCCGTGTCCAGTTCGGTCAGGGGCGGCAAGGAGACGGCAAGGATCTGCCAGGGCGCGGCAGAGGAAATGCGGCATACGGAGCGGACCGCGCGTCCGGACCTTTCCCGGCATTGCCACGGTCGCCGGGGCAACGTAGTATCACCCGGCGTTGCGGTCCCGCGTTCCGCGTTCCGTGTCCGAACAGCCCGGCCCCCGGCCATTCCGGAGTGTTTCCGCCGTGACCTTCGCCGAACTGCCCCTTGACGCCCGCCTGCTGGCCGGGGTGGAAAGCATGGGCTACCATCTGCCCACCCCCGTGCAGCGCCGGGCCATTCCCGCCGCGCTGTCCGGGCGCGACGTGCTGGCGCTGGCCGCCACCGGCACGGGCAAGACCGCCGCCTACGCGTTGCCGCTCTTGCAACGCCTGCTGGAAGGGCCGCGCGGGCAGGTGCGGGCGCTGGTGGTGGCCCCCACGCGCGAACTGGCCGAACAGATTCACGACCATATCCGACGGCTGGGCTCCATGACCCGCCTGCGCTCCACCACCATCTACGGCGGGGTGGGCATCATGCCGCAGACCCTGCGGCTGCGCACCGGGGTGGAGATCGTGGTGGCCTGTCCCGGGCGGCTGCTGGACCATCTGCGGCGCGGCCACCTGAACCTTTCCGCCCTTGACGTGCTGGTGCTGGACGAGGGCGATTCGCTGTTCGAACTGGGTTTTCTGGCCGACGTGCGGACGCTGCTGGCCGCCGTGCCCGCGCGGTGCCAGCGCATGCTGTTTTCCGCCACGTTGCCGCAGGCCGTGCAAGGCCTGGCGGGCGAGGCCCTGCGCGACCCCGTGACCGTCAGCGTGGACGCGCAGGCCCCGGCGGCCACCGTGGACCATGCCCTGTATCCGGTGCCCGCCCACCTCAAGACCCCGCTGCTGAAGGCCATGCTGCGCGCCCGGCTGCTGCCCGGCGTGGCTGCGCACGCCGGGACGGCCCATGAGCCCGGTATGCCCGGTATGCCCGATATGCCCGATATGCCCGATATGGCGGACATGCCTGATGACA
Source organism: Nitratidesulfovibrio sp. SRB-5 (assembly GCF_019931275.1). Taxonomy (NCBI): domain Bacteria; kingdom Pseudomonadati; phylum Thermodesulfobacteriota; class Desulfovibrionia; order Desulfovibrionales; family Desulfovibrionaceae; genus Nitratidesulfovibrio; species Nitratidesulfovibrio sp. SRB-5. The sequence continues at coordinate 1,045,251 of NZ_JAIOTY010000001.1, forward strand.
TCGGCGGCGGCATTGATGACGAGGGTGACGACGGCTTTGACACCGACGAAGGTGGCGCTTTCGCCGGGGATACGGCCGGCGGCCATCCGCCCCTGCATTTCGTCGAGGACGAACCCCTGGCCGGCGCGGTGCTGGTGTTCGTGCGCACCCGGCACGGGGCGCGCCGCCTGTGGCAGCAACTGGCTTCCACGGGGCTGCGCGTGGGATGCCTGCAAGGCAAGCTTTCGCAGCGGCGGCGCCAGGCGACCCTGGACGGGTTTCGCACCGGGCGCTACGCCGTGCTGGTGGCCACCGACGTGGCCGCGCGCGGGCTGGACATTTCGCGGGTGACCCACGTGGTGAATTACGACGTGCCCGCCACGGCGGACGCCTACATCCACCGCATCGGTCGCACCGGTCGCGCCGCCCGCGCGGGCACGGCCATGACCCTGGTGGCCCCCGGCGACGAGACGGCGGTGCGCCACATCGAGCGCGCCCTGGGCGGCCCGGTGACCCGCTGCCGCTTCGAGGGCTTCGACTACGGCGCGACGGCGCGCAGCCCGGAAGGGGCGCGCCCCGCCTTGCCGCCCCGGCAGGCCCGCCTGCCCGGCGGGCGCAAGCCGCAACTGCAACCCGCCGAGGCCCCGGAACCGCCGCGCCAGCCCGTCCGGCCCCGTCCGGCCCGCCATGCCGTGCCCCCGGCGGCCCAGGGCGGCGCGCCGCAGCCGCAGGGGCAGCAGGCGGCCAAGTCCGCCCGGCCGCAGCCCGGCCCCGGCACTTCCGGGCATGCGGGGCAGGATGGGCGCGCCAAGGCCGGTCGGGACGGCATGGGGCGCGAGGGTGGGGGACGTGGCCCTTCCGGCGGCTCCGGTTCCCACTCCGCAGGCTGACAGGCATCCCGGCCCGCGCGGAAGCGGCAGGGGGCCGGAACACGATCCGGCGACCCCGGTCCGGCACCCGGCGCATCGGCTTGAACCACGGCGCGCCCTTTGCTACATCCTGTGTCCTCATGCGGGATCGGAAGGCCGTTTCCGTGCCCGGCAGATCGTGACCGGTCCAAGCGGGCCAACGCGCACGGCCAGCCGGTCCCCAGAACACGTTTCAATCCGCGTGCCCACGCACGCTTCATCCGGAGGTTCGCATGCCCTCGTTCGACGTGGTCAACAAGGTCGAGATGCAGGAACTCGACAACGCCGTGAACAACGTGAAGAAGGAAGTGGACACCCGCTACGACTTCCGCAATTCCGTCACCGAAATCGAACTGCATCGCGGTGACAAGCGCATTCACCTGCTGGCGGGCGATGAAATGAAGATGCGCGCCCTGCAGGACATGCTGCAATCCCACTGCATCCGTCGCAAGGTCGATCCCAAGTGCCTGGAGTTCAAGGATATCGAGCCGACGTCCAAGGGCCAGGTCAAGCGCGACGTGGTGATCCAGGAAGGCATCACCAAGGATGTCGCCCAGAAGATCGTCAAGAAGATCAAGGATTCTAAACTGAAAGTGCAGGCCGCCATCCAGGACGACCAGGTGCGCGTGACCGGCAAGAAGATCGACGACCTTCAGGAAGTCATCCAGTTGCTGCGGGGGGAGGAGTTTGGCGTGCCTCTTCAGTTCGTCAACATGAAGGCCTAAGGGCTGCCTCCTGATTGTCTTTTTGTCCGTTGGCTTTGTTAAACTTCGCCTGCCATATCGGTCGAATACGATAAGAGTATACTCCCTCATGGCAGGCTCGTTTTCCTCGCCAACGAACAAAAATCCTAATCAGGAGACAACCCTTGGCGCATCGAGCGCTCCCCGCTGACTGTGCTTCTTCGCTGGCTGCGTTGCGGCACACCCCGGCTTCCTCGACGTAGCGCTGCTACGCCGTCGTCGCCGTGGCGCACCACGCCTTGCCTTGGGGGCCGCCGCCGCGTTTCGCCATCGCAGGCCGCCCCCTCGCCCTGCCCGGTGCGTGGGCGGAGGCGGGTACTGGCCTGTGGGCGGAAGATAGTGGTGAGTGGAAGGCGTGTGCTTTCGGGCGTAACAGCCTCAACGTGGTAGATATCCAAAGACAACCGCCCGGATACTTCTCGTATCCGGGCGGTTGTCTTTGATGTTTTGCAGGCCCCGAGTTGTTTGGGGACGTTCGATGCGGTTGGACCGTTCTCTTCGTACTACCCGGCCCGCCCTGCGCGCACGGCGGCGGCAAAGGTTTCCAGGTCGTTGGGCTGCCCGGGGGTGTGGTCTTCCGGGTAGAGCAGGGCGGACATGTAGAATACGGAATCGATGCGCAGGGCGTTGGATGCGCTGGAGGCAAAGCGCGACAGTCGGTCGGCGATGGCCTCGCGCTCGTGCCCCTCGAACTGGGGCAGCAGGTCGCGGGCACGGTCGGGCAGAGATGCCAGCAGTTGCGCCTTGCGGCGCATCAGGTCGCGGTAGGCGTCCTGGTCCTCGTTCCGGTGCAGCGCCTGTTCGGCCTCGTGTTCGATGTCGCGCACGGCGGCGGCCATTTGGTCAAGCCAGAGTCCAAGGGCTTCGCGTCCCTTGCGGGCGTCGGGTTCGGTGGCGGGCATGGATGGCACCTCCTGTTATGGCCTTAGTACCCTTGTGCAGGTCGGGGCGCAAGGGTTGCGTCCCGCGCCTTGGGCCGTACTCCCTGGGCCGAGGCGGGGGCAGGCTCGCGGAGAGGGACGGCGAACCGGATTGCAAAGGGGCGGGGCGTTGCGTGCGCCCCGCCCCTCTTGTGTGGCTGATCTGGCTGATGGATGCACGCGGGGGCGGCGCCCCGGCGGCTTGTCGCGCGGCCTAGCGCCGCAGTTCCAGCCGCACGCCCCTGCCCGACGTGCCGCCCAATGCTCCGCCGGACATTTGCGAATCGTGGGCGTCGCGCCGGTAGGAAGCGCTTTTGAAGAAGTCGCACTTGGCGCAGTTGCCGATCTTCTTGGCAAAGGTTTCCTGGATGCTGCCGCCGCAGAAGGTGCCGGTAACCCCGGCACAGCTGAAGCCGTGGTCGGGCCAGGCGGGGCAGATGCCCATTTCCTTTTCCTTGGCGCCCCCCTTTTCGCGTCCGCACTTCTTGAATTCCCAGCAGGGCACGGCCTTGCCCGCCATGGCGGCTTCGGTCGCGTCGTCGGCCTCGCCGGTGGCGGTAATGCGCGCGACGGTGCGCGAAAGGTCGCTGGAACGCCCGGCCAGGCTGAAGATGTCCTGCGCGGCATGGTTCATCATGTCCATGGTGCGCCCGGCAATGCCGGTAATGGCCTCCACAGCGCGGTTGATCTCGGCGGATGTGGCCGACTGCTGCTCTGCGGCGGTGGCGATGGACTGCACCTGGATGCTGGTGTTGTCGGTAAGGGCAAGGATTTCCGACAGCGCGGTGCCGGAATCCTGGGCGCGGCGGGCGGCCTCGTTGACGGCGGCGCGGGCTCCGTCCATCTCGCGGGCGGCTGCGCGCGAGCTTTGCTGGATGCCGGTAATCACCTCGCTCACCTCGCGGGTGGCGTTCATGGTCTTTTCGGCCAGCTTGCGCACTTCGTCGGCGACGACGGCGAATCCGCGCCCGGCGTCACCGGCGCGGGCAGCTTCGATGGCGGCGTTCAGCGCCAGCAGGTTGGTCTGGTCGGCGATGTCGGAAATGACGTTCATCACCTGGCCGATGTTGCCCGCCTGCGTGTCCAGCGCGCCCACGCGTTCTGCCAGCTGGCCGATGACCTGCTCCACGCCGTCGATGTGCGCCACCAGTTCGTTCACCTGCCGGGCGCCATCCATGCTGCGGCGGCGGGTTTCGGCGGCCTGGTCGGCGGCGTGGGCCGCGTTGCGGGCCACTTCCATGACCGTGGCGTTCATCTGTTCCATGGCGGTGGCGGTTTCCGCCGTGCGCTCCTGCTGGCTGCCCGCCCCCGCGTTGGCTTCCTGGATCAGGGTGGCCAGGTCTTCCGCGGCGCGGGTCACTTCGCCAGCCGCCGACATGGAATCGGCGGCAAAGCGTTCGATGCGCGACGACGTGCTGGCCAGGGTACACTGCGCGGCGCGCAGCCGGGTCATGTCGCGCAGCAGCACGAAGCTGCCGTGGGCGCGGCCCGCTGTGTCGGTGATGGGGCAGGCGGACACCGCAAGGTGGATCAGGCAGGATGCGCCGGGGGCCGCGCCGTTGCCCGTTGTCCCGCAGGCCAGGGGGATGACCAGTTCGCCCTTGGCGGCGCGGCACTCGCGGATGTTGCGCAGCAGTTCCGTTCCGGCTTTGTCCGTGGGGGCGGGACGCAGGCCCACGGCGTCAAGGGTTCCGGGGAGGGCGACGGGTGATGTGGTGCCTGTGTCGAGCAGGGCCAGCAGGGCCGACGAGGCGCAGGTGACCATGCCCTTGGCGTCCAGCAGCAGGTAGGGGACGGCATCGTCCGGGTGATTGGCGGCAGTGGGGGCGGCCTGTCCACCTTGTCCGGCCTGTCCGGCCTGTCTGGCTTGCCCGGCCTGTCTGGTCTCTCCATCAAGGGCTTCCAGCATGGCCTGCCCGGCGGCGGCATTGCGCAGTGCCTCGTCGCGCAGGGCGGCTATGGCGGCGGCGGCTTCGGCCAGGGCGGCGGGTGTGCTTCCGGCGGCGGGGCCGAGGCCCTTCAGCGCTGCATCGTGCAGCAGGCGTGCGTCGGCCGCCTGTCCGCGTGCACGGCACACCAGCATGCCGACTGCGGCGATGCACGCCACAGCCAAAGTGGCGATGCCGTGCAATACGGAAAACGTGCCGGATACAAGCGGCACCAGGGCAGCCACACTGGCCGCGAGAAGGCCGGTGGCCATGGCACAGAACAATGCTTGTGAAGAAACGTGGCGCATGGATACCCCATGGGATTGTGGCGTGCGCGCCATTTCCCATGGCGCTTGATGCGGCGGTAGTGCTGCGTCTATCTCTTGCCGTGCGCACATGTCAATGTTAGCACATATTTACGCATGCTTTTGTGTTGCAATGATAACATTCCGGTATCGCAGAGTTTTGTGGACTTGTTTTGTCCGGCTTGCTCAGGGGGCGGTTGCGCGCTAGACTGATTGATTGAACGCTATATCCGGTTGTTGGCGGACTCTTTTCGGACATTTGTTCGGAGATGCGTTTTTTTGTCCGGTATTTTTGCGGAAACATATATTTCTGGTGGGATACGCGCATGGCATTGCTGGGCATTCAGGACGTCACGCTCAACCTCGGCACCGGCAAGCTGCTGGACGGGGCCAACCTGCACGTGGAGCAGGGCGAACGCATCTGTCTTGTGGGGCGCAACGGCGCGGGCAAATCGACGCTGTTGCGGCTGATGGCCGGTGACCTGCGCCCCGACGCGGGCGAGGTGGTGCGCACGCCGGGTTTGCGCTTTGGCAGCATGCCGCAGGAGGTGCCGGTGGACATGACCGGCCCGGTGTTCGGCATAGTGGCGGGGGGACTTGGACCCGAGGGCGAGGCGCTGGCCGCCTTTCACGTGCTGGAGGCCGCGCGCGAGGCGGGCCGCCCCGTGGATGAGGCCGCCCTGGCGGCGGCGCGGCGCGGGCTGGAATCGGGCGAAGGGTGGGAGCATTACGGCGACGTGGTGTCCGTGTGCAACCACCTGCGTCTGGACCCGGAACGAGAGTTCTCCACCCTGTCCGGCGGGCGCAAGCGCCGGGTGCTGCTGGCCCGCGCGCTGGTAGCGTCGCAGGATCTGCTGCTGGACGAACCCACCAACCACATCGACATCGACACCATCGCCTGGCTGGAAGATTATCTGATGCGCCGCGCGCGCACGCTGGTGTTCGTCTCGCACGACCGGGCCTTCGTGCGCCGTCTGGCCACCCGCATCGTGGAGGTGGACCGGGGCAAGCTGCATTCCTATGCCTGCGGGTACGACCAGTATCAGGAGCAGCGCGAGGCCCGGCTGGAGAACGAGGAACGCCAGTTCGCCCTGTTCGACAAGAAGCTGGCCCAGGAAGAGGCCTGGGTGCGCCAGGGCATCAAGGCCCGGCGCACCCGCAACATGGGCCGGGTGCGCGCCCTGTACGCCCTGCGCGAGGAACGCGCCCGCCGCCGCGAACGGCAGGGCGGGGTGGCCATGCTGGCGCAGGAGGCGGAACGCTCTGGCAAGCTGGTCATCGAGGCGCGCAACGTGTGCTTCGCCCACGAGAACGCCAGGTCGGTGCTGCGCGACTTTTCGGCGCTGATCCAGCGCGGCGACCGGGTGGGGCTGATCGGCCCCAACGGCTCCGGCAAGACCACCCTGCTGCGCCTGCTGCTGGGCCAGCTTGTTCCCCATTCCGGCGAGGTGCGCCACGGCACCCGGCTGGAAATCGCCTATTTCGACCAGTTGCGCACGGCGCTGGACGGCGAGAAGTCGGTCATGGACAACGTGGCCGAGGGCGCGGACACCATAGAGGTCAACGGCAACCGCCGCCACGTGGCCGGGTACCTGCGCGATTTCCTGTTCGAGCCGGACCGGCTGCGCCTGCCCGCCAAGGTATTGTCCGGCGGCGAGCGCAACCGCCTGCTGCTGGCCAAGCTGTTCACCCGGCCCTCCAACCTGCTGGTGCTGGACGAACCCACCAACGACCTGGACGTGGAAACGCTGGATCTGCTGGAGGAACTGCTGGCCGAATACCAGGGCACCGTGCTGCTGGTGAGCCATGACCGCGCGTTCCTTGACGACGTGGTGACCAGCACCCTGGCCTTCGACGACGACGGCAACGTGCGCGAGTACGTGGGCGGCTACACCGACTGGCTGCGCCAGCGCCCGAAGCCGGTAGCCGATGCCGCCGGAAAGGATGGCGCCAGTGGCGAGGCCGCCCCCCGCAGGAACGGGGAGGGCGACGGCCCGGGCAACGGACAGGCGGACAACTCCGCTGGCCCCGGTTCCGGTACCGCCCAGATTCGCAAGCTGACCTTCAAGGAACAGCGCGAACTGGCCGGGCTGCGCGAGGAACTGGCGGCGCTGCCCGGCAATCTGGACGCGCTGGAGCGCGAACAGGCCACGCTGGAAGCCCGACTGGCCGAGCCGGACTTCTTCACCACCGATCCGGAGGGCTTCAACGCCGCCGCCGCGCGGGTCACCGCGCTGGAAGGCGAGCAGACCGCCCTGCTGGAACGCTGGGAAGTGGCGGAGGCGCGCATCGCGGAACTGGCCCAATTTCGTGAGTAGCCGTGAATGACCGCGAATAAGCGGCGCGGCATGATATTCCGGGGACGCCCGCGCCAGTTCGTCTGGACACGCGGCGTCCCCGTCCCTATCTGCACGGTCCGCCGTCACGCGCAGGCCCGCGAGGCGGGCTTCCTCTCGTCCGGTCCCGGTACCCGGACACATCACACTGCATGCATCGGCCCGGCAGCCGCCGGGCCGGAATAAGGATATCGCCATGTCCCCGACGTCTCCAGTTGCCGCGCCCCTGCATCAGCCCGCCCCCAACCCCGTGGCCCTGCTGCCGCTGTTCCTGTTCCTGGTTCTGTTCATTGGTGCCGGGCTGGCCCTTGGCGCCGCCGGAACGGAGATGGCCTTCTACCAGCTGTCGCCCACGGTGGCCATTCTGCCCGCCATCGCCCTGGCCCTGGTCCTGCGCGAAAAGGACCCGGCCACGGCGGCCCGGTCCGGCGGCCTGACCCGGCGGGTCAACGTCTTTCTGTCCGGCGCGGGCGAGATCAACATCGTCACCATGTGCGTCATCTACCTGCTGGCCGGTGGCTTTGCCTCGGTGGCGTCGGCCATCGGCGGGGTGGAATCCACGGTGAACCTGGGGCTGTCGCTGGTGCCGCAACGGCTGGTGCTGCCGGGGTTGTTCGTCATTTCGGCCTTCGTGGCCACGGCCATGGGCACCTCCATGGGCACCATCGCCGCCGTGGGGCCCATCGCGGCGGGCGTGGCCGCCCAGACCGGCATGGATGCCGCGCTGCTCATGGGCGCGGTGGTGGGCGGGGCCATGTTCGGCGACAACCTGTCCATGATCTCCGACACCACCATCGCGGCCACGCGCACCCAAGGCTGCGACATGCGCGACAAGTTCCGCATGAACTTCGCCATTGCGCTGCCCGCCGCGCTGCTGGCCGTGGCGGTGCTCTGGCTGGCGGGCGATGCGGGCCGGGCCGCCGCGCCCGGCGATTACCGCGTGATCACGGTGCTGCCCTACGTGGCCATTCTGGCCATGGCGCTTTCGGGCATGAACGTGTTCGCCGTGCTGTTCGCGGGCATCGCCCTGGCGGGCGGCGTGGGCATGGCCGTGGTGGACGGTTACACGCCGCTGAAATTCGCCCAGGACATCTACAAGGGCTTTACCGGCATGCACGAGATTCTCGTGCTGTCCATGCTCATGGGCGGCCTTGGCGAACTCATCCGCTATCAGGGCGGGGTGGCCTGGCTGCTGGCCGCCGTGCGCCGGTTCATCGACCGGCCCGGCGAACGCGGCGGAGCCGCCGCCCGCACCGGAGAAGCGGGCATTTCCGGCCTGGTGGCCGTGGCCGACCTGTGCACCGCCAACAACACCGTGGCCATCATCCTGACCGGGGGCATGGCCCGCGAGATCGCCGCCACCTCCGGCGTGGACCCGCGCCGCAGTGCCAGCCTGCTGGACATCTTCTCGTGCGTGGTGCAGGGGCTGGCCCCGCACGCGGCGCAGGTGCTGCTGGCCGGGTCCATCGCGGGCATCTCTCCCGTGGCGGTGCTGTCGGCCAACTATTACTGCCTGTTGCTGGGCGCGGCGGGTGTGCTGGCCATTCTTACCGGGCTGCCGCGCGCCCCGCGTACGGTGGCGTCCGGGGGCGAGCGGGCGTAGGCTGCCAGATCTGCCAGATCTGCCAGATCCGCCAGTGAGGGCAGATCGGCAAACGGCAGAGCGGGCATTCCCCGTAGCACCCGGTCTGGTGAAGGGGGCGAAAAGGGCGGCAACGTGCGGAAGGGCACGGACGGCAAGGGGGCCGGTGGGGGCGCGCCGGGCGTGCAACCCGCTGAATTTGCATGGCGCGTGAAGAAAATGCAAAAAAATGCACACGCCCCCCCTTTTCAACCCGCAAACCTGCCTTATTATCCAACGCGGTTGCCATGCACCGCCACCGCGTCAGCGAGCGCGGGCGCGCAACCGCATCCGGCAGACGGACCCGATGACCAGCAGGTTCTTGCGGGTCCAGCCCCTGCCGAAAAGCCACGATACATCGGGCGAGACGAATTTCGCCCCCCGCCATGCGGCGGGAGGGCGCGCGCATGACACCGTCATGACGCGCGGCGAGATGACCGCCCTTGCCTTTGGCACTCGCACCCCGCGAGTGCCAAAGACGGGACAAACAGCGATCACCTAAAGTTGGAGGACTAGTTGTCATGAATCTGAAGCCTTTGAATGACCGCGTTCTGGTGAAGCGCCTCGAATCCGAAGAAAAGACCGCCGGCGGCCTCTTCATCCCCGACACCGCCAAGGAAAAGCCCTCGCGCGGCGAAGTCGTCGCCGCCGGTCCCGGCAAGGTCGCGGAAGACGGCAAGCTCATCGCCATGACCGTCAAGAAGGGCGACATGGTGCTCTTCAGCAAGTACGCCGGCACCGAGATCAAGCTTGACGGCGTCGAGCACCTCGTCATGCGCGAAGACGACATTCTCGCCATCATCGAATAACGCCCCGCGAACTCAGCACTTACTCCCGAGGAGGATGAATACAATGGCTTCCAAGGAAATCCTGTTCGACGTCAAGGCCCGCGAAAAGCTTTCCCGCGGCGTGGACAAGCTCGCCAATGCCGTCAAGGTGACCCTCGGTCCCAAGGGCCGCAACGTGGTCATCGAAAAGTCTTTCGGCTCGCCCGTCATCACCAAGGACGGCGTGACCGTGGCCAAGGAAATCGAACTCGAGGACAAGTTCGAGAACATGGGCGCGCAGATGGTCAAGGAAGTTGCTTCCAAGACCAGCGACATCGCCGGTGACGGCACCACCACCGCCACCATCCTGGCCCAGGCCATCTACCGCGAAGGCGTGAAGCTGGTGGCCGCTGGCCGCAGCCCCATGGCTATCAAGCGCGGCATCGACAAGGCCGTTGAAAAGCTGGTCAAGGAACTTGGCACCCTGGCCAAGCCCACCCGCGACCAGAAGGAAATCGCCCAGATCGGCACCATTTCCGCCAACTCCGACACCACCATCGGCAACATCATCGCCGAGGCCATGGCCAAGGTGGGCAAGGAAGGCGTCATCACCGTCGAGGAAGCCAAGGGTCTGGAAACCACCCTTGAAGTGGTCGAAGGCATGCAGTTCGACCGTGGCTACCTGTCGCCCTACTTCGTGACCGATCCCGAAAAGATGGTCTGCGAACTCGACGAGCCCTTCATTCTCTGCAACGAGAAGAAGATCTCCAGCATGAAGGACATGCTGCCCGTTCTCGAACAGGTGGCCAAGATGAACCGTCCGCTGGTGATCATCGCCGAAGACGTGGAAGGCGAAGCCCTGGCCACCCTGGTGGTCAACAAGCTGCGCGGCACCCTGCAGGTTGTTGCCGTGAAGGCCCCCGGCTTCGGCGACCGCCGCAAGGCCATGCTGCAGGACATCGCCGTCCTGACCGGCGGCACCGTGGTGTCCGAAGACATGGGCGTGAAGCTCGAAAACATCTCGGTGGCCGACCTTGGCACCGCCAAGCGCGTGGTTGTGGACAAGGAAAACACCACCATCGTTGACGGCGCTGGCAAGTCCGAAGACATCAAGGCGCGCGTGAAGCAGATCCGCGCCCAGATCGACGAAACCACTTCCGACTACGACCGCGAAAAGCTGCAGGAACGCCTGGCCAAGCTGGTGGGCGGCGTGGCCGTGATCAACGTGGGCGCCGCGACCGAAACCGAAATGAAGGAAAAGAAGGACCGCGTCGAGGACGCCCTGAACGCCACCCGCGCCGCGGTGGAAGAAGGCATCGTCCCCGGTGGCGGCACCGCCTACATCCGCATCTCCAAGGTGCTGGACGACGTGAAGCCCGCTGACGACGACGAAGCCGCTGGCGTGAACATCATCCGCCGCGCCATCGAAGAACCGCTGCGCCAGATCTCGTCCAACGCCGGCTACGAAGGTTCCATCGTGGTCGAGAAGGTGCGCGACGGCAAGGACGGCTTCGGCTTCAACGCCGCGTCCGGCGAGTTCGAAGACCTGATCAAGGCCGGTGTCATCGACCCCAAGAAGGTCACCCGCATCGCCCTGCAGAACGCGGCCTCCGTTGCCTCGCTGCTGCTGACCACCGAATGCGCCATTGCCGAAAAGCCCGAAGCCAAGAAGGACATGCCCATGCCCGGTGGCGGCATGGGTGGCATGGGCGGCATGGGCGGCATGTACTAGGCCGAAAGGCTGGTACGCCCCGCGCATCATCGCACGTGACTGTGGGCCGGAACCTTCGGGTTCCGGCCCTTTTCGTTTGCGCGAAAGGGGAGCAGCACGGATGCGGGCCATTCCGACTTGACGCGGGCCCGACGCACGGGCACCACGGGGCAGGAGAGGAACCATGGCGAAAGCGAAACACACGGACGCAGGCACCGTGCCGGATGACATGCACCCCGCGAACGTGCCCGACAGGGCTCTGCTGCCCGACAAGGCGTTGCTGCTGGACTGGGGCGGCACGCTGATGCGCGTCATGCCCCGCTGGATGGGGCCGCAACACGGCTGGACCGACGAGGAACCCATGCCCCACGCGGGCGAGGTGCTGTGTTCGCTGGCCGCTGGCTGGCGGCTGGCGCTGGCGTCCAACGCCTCGGAGTCGGACGAAGGCCCCATCCGCGCGGCCCTTGCCCCCATGGGCGTGGGGCCGTTGCTGGCCGGGGTGTACACGTGGCGTTCGGCGGGGTCGCCCAAGCCCTGGCCGCCGTTCTGGTCGTATGCGCTGCGCGACCTGGGGCTGCCCGCCAGCAGGGTGGTGATGATCGGCGACGACTGGACCGGCGACGTGTGGGGCGCCACGCAGGCGGGGATGCATGGCATCTGGTTCGATCCGCCGCGCAACGGAACGGTGCGCGAGGCGCGCACCGCGCCCCGCGTGCGCACCATGCGCGATTTCCGCGAACTGCCCGGCCTGCTGGCAGAACTGGGGTTCGAGGGCTGACGGGGCGGGTTGTCCATCGCGCCGTGAAAATCCGGCCTTGCCATCGGGCCATGCCCCGTGCCTGCCGATCAACAGAAACGCCCCCGCCGGTTTCCCGACGGGGGCGTTGTGTTCTGCGTGTGTGTTCCGGGCCGTGCGGTCCGCCGTGCGCGCGGGCACGCGGGGCGGGGAAATGGCCGGAGGGGCGATGGATCGAAGGCCGGGTCAGGTACCGGGTCAGGTACAGGAACAGGCAACTGCTTCGTGCAGGGCGCGCTGCCGGACGCGCCCGCCGAAGGTGCCCGGCTACACTAGGTAGCCGCAGGAATGGATGATGTTCTTGCGCAGGGTGCGCCCCTTCCAGACCGCCTCGGGGCCTTCGCTGCGGATTTCCTCGCTCACGATGTCGCGCAGTTCGCGCATCTGTGCGTCGGTGAGTTGCAGGCGAGTCATGTCACCCATGAGTTCCAGCGGGTCAGACCAGCAGGTGGGCATGGGTTCGTCCTCGTTGTGGTAGAGGTAGTAGATCACACACTCGCCAACGGGCTGCAACTTCTCCAGAAAATCCTTCATCGTGTCTCCCTTTTTTCCGCGAAGCCGTCCGGGCTTCGCGTGGTCAATCCGCCGGGGGCTGGTCCGGCGGACCACCGTGCGCCCTTGGGCTGTCCGCCGTCCCGCCGGATGTTCCGGCTGGGTGTGTGGCGGCCCCCGTGGCGCAACGGCCTGTTAGCTGCATTTTTTTTCTGTGGGTGCGCAATTGGCCTGAAATCCACCCACATGCACCGTGCGGCTCCAGCGTCCGGACGATGCCCCCAAAACAGAAAAAGCCCCTCGCAAGGAGAGGCCGACGCCGCAAGCCCGCGATCATGATCCCGTGCGCTACACGGTCGGTATTGGCACCTTGTCCCGACCGACGGCGTCACGTCAGGGCAGGTTGCCGGGCGGTCACAGGGCCGTACCCTCGCGCCTCTCTCCATGAATGGGGCATATCTAGCGGTTGAGTGCACAGTTGTCAATGGTTAAGCAGGAAATCAGGAAATACTTGTATAGTAGCTTTTTTGGGATGATAGCGCGCATAAAAAGTGGTCTCGTATAGTACCACTGCTGAAAAAATGTGACCGCGCGACCGGAAACCCGAAAAGGGGGGGGACGCGAAGCGTGAGTCCGGGCGACCGATGGGCCGGGTGGGACCATGCGGTGGACTGGAAGGGTGCCGAACATACATGACAGGCCGGACGCATCGGACAGACAGGACAGGCCGGGTGCGCCGGGCGCATCGGACAGACAGGACAGGCCGGGTGCGCCGGGCGGCCAGGGGGGCGGACCGCGTTGGATGCAGCCCCCGCCCGCCCCATCGTATGGTCAAGCGGGGCGGTATGGGGTAGTGGTTCCTGCGTACCGCACGTCCATCACGTCTTGCCCGCCACAGGAGAGCCCGCCGTCGCATGAAGCTGTTCACCCGCACCCACCAGATGGGCGCCGCCGCCCTGATCATGGCGGCCAGCGTCTTTGCGTCGCGGTTCATGGGCCTCTTGCGCGACAAGGTCATCTCCTACCTGTTCGGGGCCACGGCAGAGGCGGACATCTACTTCGCCGCCTTCGTGGTGCCCGACTTCATCAACTATCTGCTGGCGGGCGGCTACTTCTCCATCACCCTCATTCCCCTGCTGTCGGAACGCTTCGAGCGCGATCCGGAAGATGGCTGGCGCTTCTTTGCCGCCGCCTTCTGGTGGATCACCATCGTCATCTGCCTGATGACCGGCGTGGCCTGGTGGTACGCGCCGGAACTGGCCCGTGTGGCCGCGCCGGGCTTCGACGCACCGTCCACGGCCCGGCTGGTGCGCTTCCTGCGCATCATCCTGCCCGCGCAGGCGTTCTTTCTGCCGGGGGCGTGCGTCACCGCGCTGCTGTACATGCGCCGCCAGTTCGCGGTGCCCGCCATGGGGCCGCTGGTGTACAACGGCTGCATCATCGGCGGCGGCGTGCTGTCGTGGGCGCTGGCCCCGGCGCGCGGCATGGAGGGGTTTTGCTGGGGCGTGCTGGCGGGCGCGGCGCTGGGCAGCCTTGCCTTGCCCGTGCTGGCCGCCGCGCGCGGCGGCGGGGTGCGGCTGCGTCCGGTGCTGCGCCACCCCGGCGTGCGCCGTTTCGCCCTGCTGGCCCTGCCCCTGATGATCGGTCAGTCGGTGGTGGTGCTGGACGAGCAGTTCGTGCGCATCTTCGGTTCCATGACCGGCGAAGGGGCGGTGAGCCTGCTCAACTATGCCCGGCGCATCATGCTGGTGCCGGTGGGCGTGGTGGCCCAGGCCGCCGGGGTGGCCTCGTACCCGTTTCTGGCGGCGCTGGCCGCCAAAGGGGAGTCCGACGCCTTCGACGCCACCCTGTCCACGGCCCTGCGCAACGCCCTGGCGGTGATCATCCCCCTGTCCGTGTGGATGCTGCTGGCGGCGGAGCCCACCATGCGCCTGATCTTTCAGGGCGGCGGGTTCGCCGCCGCCGAGACGCTGGCCTCCGCGCCCCTGTTGCGGGTGATGCTGTGCGGCGTGGCCTTCTGGGCCGTGCAGCAGGTGGTGGGCCGGGCCTTCTACGCCCATCAGGACACGGTGACCCCGGCGGTGGTGGGCACCCTGGCCACCCTGGCCGCGCTGCCGCTGTACGTGCTGGCGGGCCACGCGGGCACGCGCGGCACGTTGGGCGTGGCCGTGGCGGGCACGGTGGCCGTGGCCGTGTATACCGTGGCCCTGGCCCTTGTGTGGCGCAGGCGCCATGGGGGGGGCGGACTTTCCGGCATTATCGGGTGCGGCGCGAAATCTGTGGCTCTGTGCGCCGCCGCCGCGCTGCCCGCCTGGCCCGCGCTGGCGTATGCGCCGCTGCTGGCCCCGGCCAGCCCGGCAGGCCAGTTGTGGGGGGCATTCCTGGCGCTGGCCGCCAGCGGACCGGTGTTCGCCGGGGCATATCTGCTGCTGGCCCGCCGCTTCGCCCCGGAACTGGCGGAACCGGTACTGTCGCGGGTGCGCCCGCTGCTGGCGCGCCTGCGGGGTGGGCGGCAGGGGGAAGACCTGTAGGCGGGCGGCTGACGGGCGACCAACGGACGGCTGACGGGCCCCGGCGGTATCGAATTCCGCCCGGCTTCCGTGCGACAGCCGGATCACATGAGAAAGCCTCCGCTGCGTCACCGCAACGGAGGCTTCAGTGCATGAAAGGACCGGCAGACGGCCTGTTACTGTTCGAGGCCGCCTTCGCCTTCGTACATCATGCCGCCTTCCTCTTCCATCTCCAGGGTTTCCACCTTTTCCTCCAGCCATTCCAGAACGGCACGGGCGGTGTGGTAGTTCAGCACCACCTTGGAGCGGATGTGGCGGGTGATCACCTTCAGGTTTTCGTCGTAGGGGGCCACCTCGTGGCCGAAGCTGCCGTCGGGCGCCACCAGGCGCTCGGAAAACGGCGGCATCTTGTCGGTTTCTATGTAGAAGCTCATTTCGATCTCGCCCTGCGGGTTGATGCCGCCCCACACGCCGTGGGCGTATTCCAGGCGCACGCCGGGATCGTGCTCGTATTCGTAGCGGATGCGGGTCGGGTATTTCGGGTCCTGACTCATGGACGCTCCTTGGGAAAGTATGGGACCGGCCAGACAGGCCATATCCGCCAGACAGACCGGATTCGCCAGGCAGGCTATATCCGCCAGACAGGCCGGATTCGCCGGAACTGGCAGACGCGCCGGAATCGGCAAGGCCGGTTGCCGCGTCAGCCGATCAGCGAGACCAGCGTGCCCGCGATGCGTTCAGGCACCACCAGCGGGCTCTGGTGGCGGGTGTCGCCCCTGGGCGGGCTGTAGCCCGCGCGTTGCAGGCGCTGGCGTTCAGCCGCCGCATCGGCTTCCATGTCATCGACGACGATCTGGGTCTTGTCCAGCAGGGTGGGGGACGGCGGCGTCAGGTAGGGCGGGTCGTGCCACGGGTCGAGCGGAGCGGACATGGCCCGCAGCAGCCCTGGGCTCATGCGGCGCAGTCCTGGAAGCTGCATGGCGAAATCCGTGGACATGTCCGCCTCCGGGCCGTTCCTCCTGTCCGGTTCCTTGGGCGCGCATTCTAGGGCAGTCGCCGGGTGAAGTAAAGGCGCGCACCGCGCAACGGAAAGGCCATGGCGTGCTGGTGCGCGCCATGGCCCGGGTGATTCGGCTGTGTCCCGTGGACCCGCCGGAGGCAGGCGCTATTCCGTGCCCGGTTCGTACCCCGGCAGCACGATGGACGAGGGGGCGCCCGCCGCGCCGGAACCCTTGGGACAGTCCTTGAGCAGGGTGCAGATTTCGCAGCCGCCCTTGAAGGGGTAATGGGTGACCACGGCGTAACGGCGCGACAGGGTGGGACCGTCGCCGTTGTAGGGCAGGCCTTCTGCCTCCAGTGCGGCGCGCAGCTTGTCGGTGGGCTTGGGGGCCGGGGCGCAGCCCACGTCCTCCACTTCGGGCAGCAGCATGTGGACCGCGCTCATGACCATGGTCTGGGCCAGGGAATTGACGATGAACGCGTCGGAGGGAGAGGATTCCCATGCGGCGTCCACGTCTTCTTCCACGTCGCTGTCCAGCCACACCACAAGGTACTGGATCTTTCCGGTGCTGATGTGCAGGGCGTGCAGCTTGTCCATCCAGGCTTCCCAGCGCTGCATCAGGCGGTTCATCACTTCGCCGCCGATGCGCGTTTCCTGGCTGGTGTTCATCAGCAGTTCCACGTCGAAGTAAGGCTGCACGTCAAGTTTTTCCGCAGTATGTTCCGCCATGTCCCTGTCTCCTGGGGGTTATGCTCGTGTGGGGGCGGCGCGCGCCGGGGCGCTGCCGTGCTCGCGGGGGGGGGCGTTGCCCGCACCTGCATGGCGGGTGGTTCGGCGTGCCGGGGGTGCCCGGCGCTGTCCGTGTTGTTCCCGCGTTGTCTCCGCGCTGTTGTGGACGAGACTTTGCTCGAAAGGCGCGGGGCGCGTCAAGGGACAAGGGATAGACGATAGGGGCGGGGACAGGGCAGGGGGGCAGGGGACAGGAAGGCGGCAGCGGGTGGGCAGGTGCTGGGCGCGCACGAACTGATGGCCGTACGCATGGGCCCGGCCTGTCTTGTCAGAACGGGCAAGGGCGGGCAGGGGCGGGACGGGACGGGAAAGATGGAGGCACCGGGAGTGGCGTGCCGCCCGGACGCCGGGCAAAAGCATGTCGCCCGTTTGGCCCGTGCGCCCCGGGTTGCCAGCGGGGCTGCGCGACGGGCACGTCGGCCGGGGGTTACTGGACGAAGTAGCGTTCCATGAGGGCATGGCTGGCGGCATCGCCGCCGATGAACGACGCGCCTACCCGCGTGGCGCCCTTGCCGCGCTCGTTGCGGGTGCTGCGGCAGCGCATGCGCACTGGCGGGTTGTTGTCGTCCAGGCGAAAGATCACCTCGAACTCGGCGTCGGCCAGGCGCATGTCCAATTCGGCATTGGGGGGCATTCGAAAGCCCACGCCATTCAGCGAGATGTCGTGCAGTTCCACGGGCTGGTAGCGTCCGTAATGGCCGTCCGGCTCGGTGACGTACACCACGCCGGGCAGCCGGATGGGATGGCGTTCGAAGGAGCGCCGGTCCGCGTCGTCCCGCGATTTGGCATCGCGCCGCAACAGGTAGCGTTCCAGCAGTCCCTCCACGAGGGCCGTCGTGGTGATGCCCATTTCTTCCGCGGCGGAGTCGATGCGCTTCAGCAGGTCGGGGTGAACACGAAGTTCGCGGAATCTTCTCATGGCGGCTCTCCAGTGTTGTCCACAAAAGGCAGACAATGACGCTTGACGCCAAGATATGAAAAGTCCGTGCCATCCGTACGGGAATTCATGCTGCTCTTGAGAGATATTCTTTTATTATAGGGTGTTGATAACGTTTTTATTGTCCTGCTCCGGTCGGGGCAGACTCGCAAGGTGTCCGGGAGGACCGGTCCGCGTCCGGAGAAGGCGGACAGCAGCCCCGTGCGAGAGGCAAAACGCGATAAAAGTAATTGCGTGATGCAGCCCCGTATAAATCTAGACCCCTTTCCGAAAATATAATGCTGTGGCATAAGATACGGACAGGCGCGCGCCGTATGGTTTGTGCTGCTCGACAGCGGCAAGCCAAGGGGGGATCCGGTGGACTGCCGCATCACCGCAGGGGGGTGCGTTCATTCAGGGTGTTGCGGGATTCGGAGAAGCACGTCAGGCTGCGCAAGAGCGCGTCCTGGGGTGTCGTGAAATGCGTACACACGGCAGACGGCGCAGCTGCGCACGAGCGGGGGGCCGGCGGATACGACCGGTGAAAGTGACCATGGCAGACGTTCTGCTGATTGATCCCACCCGGCGGTACAGGGAATACCTTGTGCCCGCCATTACCGCCGCAGGGCATGCGTGCCGAGTGGTTTCCACCTGCGAAGAGGCCGTGGCCAGCGGGCGCCGCCGCGCGTGCGACGTGGTGCTGCTGGACGTGGACATGCCCGGCCCGGAAGGCGTGGCCTGCCTGCCGGAACTGTCCGCCATGCGCGGCCAGCCCGAAGTGCTGGCCCTTACGGCCCAGCGCACGGGCAACAGGGCAGAGGACGCCATCCGCGCCGGGGCCTGGGACGTGTTGCTGCACCCCATCCCCGAACCCTCCGTGCGCCAGGTGCTGGAGCGCTGCCTGTACCATCACGCCGCCAAGGTGGCCCTGATCGGTCAGGCCAACATCAAGCGCGGCGACATCATCGGCACCAGCCTGCCGCTGGAGCGCTGCCTGCACTCGCTGGGCGTGGCCGCCCGCACCGACACCAACGTGCTGATCCTGGGCGAAACGGGCACCGGCAAGGAACTGTTCGCGCGGGCCGTGCATGAAAACAGCGAGCGCGCCGGGCGCGGTTTCATCGTGGTGGACTGCACCAACCTGCCGAGCACCCTGGCCGAAAGCATCCTGTTCGGGCACGAACGCGGGTCGTTCACCGGGGCCGACGCCGCGCGCGACGGCCTGTTCAAGCAGGCCGACGGCGGCACCATATTCCTGGACGAAATAGGCGACCTGGACCTTTCGGTGCAGAAGTCGCTGTTGCGGGTGTTGCAGGAACGCACCTTTCGGCCCATCAGCGCCCGCAACGAGGTGCGCAGCGACTTCCGCCTGGTGGCCGCCACCAATTGCGACATCGAGGACATGGTGCGGCGCGGGGCCTTCCGCAAGGATCTGTACCACCGCCTGAAGACCCGCATCATCCAGTTGCCCCCCCTGCGCGAGCGGCGCGACGACATAGAGCCCCTGGCCCGGCACTACGTGGACCGCATCTGCCGCCAGCACCGGCTGGCCGCCAAGCAGATGTCGCCCGATTTCGTGGAAGCGGTGCAACTCTATCATTGGCCGGGCAACGTGCGCGACCTGATCAACGCCCTGCACTTTGCGGTGCAGGCGGCCTTTGCCGAACAGCGGCTGTACCCCCAGCATCTGCCGGTGGAGATTCGCGGCCACGTCATGCGCGCCCGGCGCGACCAGGCGCCCGCGCGCGAGCATGAGGAAGAGGTGCACCCTCCCAGACACGCTCCGGGAACAATGGGCTCGGCGGATACGGGAACCGGGGCCGGGGACAACGGGCGTGGGTACGGGACTGAACTCGGCCAGTCCGGCCCGCACGGACAACCCGGATTGTCCGGGTATTCTGCGTCTCCCAGGCTTTCCGGCTCGTCCGTCGCATACGGTCTGCCGGACGGGGAGGGTCTGCCGTACGGGACGGGTCTGCCGGACGGGATGGGCCTGTCTGACGGGGCAGGGCTGCCGGACGGCGTCGCCCGTCTGGGGGGCGCAGTGATGCAGGGGGCGGCAGTTCATGCGGGTACGGGCGTGGCATTCGCCAGGTCCGCCGTAGACTTGCACGACGGAGCCCGTGCCATGCACGCTCCTTCGCCGGACACCTGCCCGCCGCCCGTGGAACGGGAACGTTTCGGCTTTGCCAACGAGGTGTTTCCCTCGTTTCGCTCCGCGCGTGAAGTGACCATGGACCGCATGGAGTCCGCCTACCTCATGGAACTCATCCGGCGCAGCCGGGGCGAGATAGCCTCTGCCATTGCGCTTTCCGGCCTTTCCCGCGCCCGGCTGTACGAGTTGCTGCAGAAGCATTCCATTTCGCTGCGCACCGGAAACTGACCGGGCCCCCTCCTTCCCCTTCTCTTCCTTACCGTTTCGCGCGCACGGGAGCATTCTCCTTCGCGTTGCCCGAGCATGCGGCCTTTCCGCGCAGGGGCCCCTCTTCGTGCGCGCGCCAGCCCGCGCCGCGCACGCCTTGTGGTTGCCGAAACGAGACAACAGTCCGTCATGTCTGTTACGTGAAATGAAAGGCAGGCCGCCGGGCAGGCGCGTGCCGCATGAAAGTGCATTGGGTAATCACGTGTTCCCTAATGTTCGTGAGTGGTTGTCCGATATGTGAAGTACACACTCATCATGTTACCGTGCGAGGCGTGCATGAAGCTGACGATTCTTCGCAAACTGCTCATCATGGTCATCTGTATCGTGCTGCTTACGGCGGCGGCCATTTTCGGCACGGCCCACCACTTCATGAAACGCGGATTTGCCGACGAATCTGCCGAGGCGGTAACCCGGTTGCGCGATGTGGTGGTGCGCAACATCGGCGACCGTTCCGCGAAATTTCTGGAGGAAGCGGCGCTGGTGGCGCAGCATACGGATTTCGTGGCCGCCGTGGCCGCGGGCGACGGAGCACGCGCGACCGAACTGGCCAAACGGCTGATGCGTGACGTGGGATCCGACTTCATGACCGTCACCGACGACAAGGGCAACGTGCTGGCACGCGGCCATTCGGACAAGACGGGCGACTCGGTGCTGGACCAGGACACCGTGCGCCGTGCCCTGCGCGGCGAAGCGTCCGTGGGTGTCATTTCCGGCACGGTGGTGCCGTTCACCCTGCGCGCGGGCGCGCCCATCCGCCGCGACGGCAAGGTGGTGGGCACGGTGGCCATCGGCACCTCGCTGGTGCGCGAGGGCTTCGTGGACGACATCAAGTCGTTCACCGGGCTTGAGGTTACCGTGTTCAAGGGCGACACGCGCGTCATGACCACCATCGTGCGCGACGGCAAGCGGGCCATCGGCACGCGCATGGACAACCCCAAGGTGCTGGAGACGGTGTTCAGCGCGGGCAAGACCTTTCTGGCGCGCAACCAGATTCTGGGCAGCGAATACGAGACCGCCTACTGGCCCATCCGGGACATGGAAGGCAAGACCATCGGCATGTGGTTCATCGGCATGCCGGTGGCAAGCATCATCGACGCCCAGGACCGGGTGACCGATTCGTCGCTGGCGGTCATGGCGGGCGTGCTGCCGGTGATGATAGGGGTGGCCTGGCTGCTGGCGCGCGCCCTGTCGCGGCCCATAGCGCGCACCACCGCCTTTGCCACGTCCGTGGCCGGGGGCGACCTGGATTCCGAACTTGCCGTGCGCACGGGCGACGAGGTGGGCCAACTGGCAGACGCCTTGCGATCCATGGTGGGCACGCTCAAGGACAAGATCGGCGAGTCGCAGGAGCAGACCCGCCTTGCGGCGGAAGAGACCAGAAAGTCCCAGCAGGCCATGGCGGAGGCCGAAGAGGCCCGCGCACGCGGCGAGCAGGCCCGGCGCGAGGGCATGCTGCACGCCGCGCGCGAGTTGGAAGGCATCGTGGACATCGTCTCCGCCGCGTCGGAAGAGCTTTCGGCGCAGATCGAACAGTCCTCTCGCGGGGCGGAACTGCAAAGCCGCCGCACCGGCGAGACCGCCGTGGCCATGGAAGAGATGAACGCCACCGTGCTCGAGGTGGCCCGCAGCGCGGGCCTTGCGGCGGACACGGCGGGCGACGCCAAGGCCAAGGCCACGGCCGGGTCGGGCATCGTGGAGGCCATGATCGACGGCATCGGCGTCGTGCAGCGACATTCCGAAACCCTGAACCGCGACATGGACGCCCTGGGCAAGAGCACCGAACGCATCGGGGCCATTCTGGGCGTGATTTCCGACATCGCCGACCAGACCAACCTGCTGGCGCTGAATGCCGCCATCGAAGCCGCGCGCGCGGGGGATGCCGGGCGCGGCTTTGCCGTGGTGGCCGACGAGGTGCGCAAGCTGGCGGAAAAGACCATGACCGCCACCAGGGAAGTGGGCGAGGCCATCGGCGGCATCCAGCAGGGGGCCAAGGTGAGCATCGCCCAGGTGGGCGAGACGGTGCGCGAGGTGGAAAGCGTCACGGGCAGGGCGCGAGAGGCGGGGCAGTCGCTGGGGGCCATCGTGGCCCTGGCCGATTCCGTGTCCGATCAGGTGCGCTCCATCGCCACCGCCAGCGAAGAGCAGTCCGCCGCGTCCGAAGAGATCAACCGGGCGGTGGAGGAGGTGAACCGCATCTCCACCGAGACCAGCGACGCCATGCGCCAGTCGGCCCTGGCCGTGAGCGAACTTGCGGCGCAGGCCCAGAGGCTGAAGGCCATCATCGAGCAGATGCAGCGCGACAACGCCTGAGCTCGCATAAAGCGGCAGGCCGCCACTGCGGCGTCAGGCCGGACATGATGATCGGGACCGTCCCTGCGGGGGCGGTCCCGATCTTGCGTTTACCATGCGGGACGGGATGACGGGGGCAGCGCGGCTGCGGTGCGGGCCGTATGGCCCGATGCGCTCGTGACGCGCCATGGGGCGGGACTGGCCGTGGCGTGACGAGGGTGACGAGAGGGAAGGGTGGACGGGGGGGGACGCAGGCAGGCAACCGGAAGGCGGTGCGGGCGGACGCGGGCCGGGCAGCGCGCGGCTGTCCGCTTACGAACACACGGCGTCGCCGTTGCGCAACTGGCGCAGCACTTCGGCCACATCCGGCATGTCGGTGTGGTTGCCGCGCAAAAGGTCCAGGCAGGCGTCCACCACGTCGGCGGCGTACAGGGTGCCCCTGCCCGCCGAAAGTTCGTCCATGGCCTCTTCCAGGCAGTGGGCGGGGCGGTAGGGACGGTGCGAGCACATGGCCTCGGCCACGTCGGCCACGCCCAGAATGCGCGCCCCCTGCAACAGGGCATCACCCGCCACGCCGTGCGGGTATCCGGAGCCGTCCAGCCGTTCGTGGTGCTGCAACACCATGCGCGCCACGGGGTGGGGGAAGGGAATGGTTTCCAGGATGTCGTGCCCGAACTGGGGGTGCTGCCGCATGAAGGCCATTTCGTGGGTATCGAGCACGGTGGGTTTCAGCAGGTACTGAGCGGGGATGCACAGCTTGCCGATGTCGTGCAGCATGCCCGCCACGCGCACTGCCTCCACCTCGTCGGGGGGCATGCCCAGCCTGCGGGCCATGGCGGTGGCCAGCACGGTGACGCGGGCCTGGTGGGTGCCGGTATAGGCGTCTTTCAGGTTGGTGACCCGCGACAGCGAATCCACCGTGGCTTCCATCATGCCGCTGAGCTGGTCGCAGGCGGTGCGCAGTTCGCGGGTGCGCTCGGCGATGCGCGCTTCCAGCCCGGCCCGATAGGCCTCGTTTTCCGCCAGCAGGCGCGCCCGTTCCAGGCAGCGCTCCACGGTGTGTTCCAGGGCGCCCATGTCTTCCAGGGGCTTGGTCAGGTAGTCCCAGGCGCCTTCGCGCAGGGCGGCCACGGCATCGCGCAGCACTCCGGTGCCGGAAACCACTACCACCGGCGTACCCATGCCAGAGGCGGTGATGGCCCGGATTACCGAAAGCCCGTCCAGCACCGGCATGCGCAGGTCCACCAGCACAAGGTCCGGCTGGTGCGCCTGCCAGGCATCCAGACCGGCGAGGCCATCTTCGGCCTGCAAGACCCCGTAGCCGCTGTCCGACAGAAAGTCGGCCAACGAGCCGCGAACCTGCGGGTCGTCGTCGATGACCAGAATGGTGGGCGCAGTGGGCATGGCGTGTTCCGAAAGAACGGCGTGGACGCGGGCAGGGCCGGGTTTGGCTGCGTGGCGGGCCAGGTGGGCCGGATACGAATGGCCGGTGTGGACGGGTGTAACCAGCCATCCGGGGCGGCACGGCAACTCGCCACGGCGGTCAGGCCATGGCAGAGCGCGTATCGAGTAAGCGAACACTAGCAGGCGGCGGTAACCACTGCAAGGGGGAAGGGCTCTGTCCGGCGCCAGCGCAGGCCCGTCATGGTCTGCCGCGCGTTGCCTCCAATGGCCGGAGCGGGATGTCCGCCCCGGCGCGAAAGGTCATTCCGTCGGGTGGCGGCCCACCACGCCCCGCAGCCCGGTGCACAGCCCTTCGTGCATGCAGGGGGCAAGGTGCAGCACGGCGGGGAAGGTTGCGCCCGATGCGTGCATGGCCGTGCAGGCCAGCGAGGTGGGGTGCCCGTCGCGCAATGCAGCGGCGATGGCGGCGGCCATGCGGGGGCGCTCGTCCGGTGCCAGCAGGTCCAGCAGGCCCGCCGCCGGGGGCAGGGCAGCCGGGTCGATGCCGAACTGGGCGGCGGCGGCGCGGTTCAGCGAGCGCAGCACGCCCGCCGGATCGGTTTCGAACACCGTGACGGACAGGGTGTCGATGAATTCGCGCTGACGGCGTTCGTGCTCGCGCAGCAGGCGGTACAGCTCGAAGCTCTCGATGGCGTTGGCGCAGTGCTTGAGGATGAGCGAGAGCAGCGAAAGCAGGATGCCCGAGAGATTCTTTTCGGTGCGCGGCATGGCCCCGACGAACATCCCCCGCACGCGCGAGGTGGTGGCCAGCACGCTGAGCACCAGGCGGTGGCTGTTGTCCGAGGAATACACGGTGATGGGCCGGTTTTCACGCACGGCCAGGGCGAACACCCCGGTCTCGATGAGCCGTTCCACCTCGCGTTCGATGGCCGGTCCTTCCTCGCTGGGGCGGCACAGGCCAAGCATGAAGTCAGAGGTCTGTTCGTCCACCAGGTAGAATGCCGTCACCGAAAACTGCACCAGCTCGCCGATGCGCGCCACGGCCTCGTCCAGCAGGGCGGATGGTTCTTCCAGCCGGTTGATGCAGGTCTGGAAGTCGCCGAGGTTGAAGGCCATGTCCAGCACGTCGAGCGTGAACCGGGCCTGGTCTTCAAGGTGGCGCAGCCGGGCGTGCAGGCCCGCGCTGCCGAAGGTGGGGTCGTTGCTAGTCATGCGTTTCCAGGAATCTGATGATTTCCAGCACCTGATATTCCATCTGGTTGGCTGTCTGCACCACCGCGCCGGGAGGCAGGGCCAGGGCGGCCCAGCCTTCGTCGCTCAGGGGCGGTACCAGCACCTCGCCGCTGGTGCCGTAGCCCAGGGCGTTGGCCAGCAGGTCCGCCACGGCCATGATGGCCGGTTCGCAGCTGCCGCTGGAGCTTTCGGGCGTGTGGTGCCGCTGGACGTTGCGTTCCAGCGATACCGGGCATTTCCATTGCCGCAGGATGGCCCCGCCCATTGCGTCATGGGTGAAGCCGACGATGTCGCGTTCCAGCGAGCGCACCGTGGTGCCGCGCGTGCGGGCCTCTGCCAGCAGCAGCCGCCCGTGGTCGGGCAGTTGGCCGTAGATGGCCAGCCGCCCCATGTCGTGCAGCAGCCCGGCCACGAAGAACCGTTCGCTGTTACTCATGCGGTGCAGCCCGGCCAGGATGCGCGCGGCCACGCCGCAGGCGATGGAGTGCGTCCAGAAGGCGCGCATGTCCACGAGATCCTGCGGCACCCCGCGGAAGGCCGTCACCACGCTGACCCCCATGGCCAGCGATACCAGCTGGTTGGTGCCGATGATGGACACGGCGCGAGTGATGGTTTCTATGCGCGCGCGCAGCCCGTAGTAGGCGCTGTTGGCGATGCGCAGCAGCCGCGCGGAAAGGTCGGTGTCCTTGGAAATGATTTCTGCCGCGTCGGCGGCGGAACTGCGCGGGTCGTTGACCACCTCCACCAGGCGGTGGAACACGCTGGGCAGGGTGCCGAAGCGCATGTCTTCTCGCAGGACAGATTCCAGCGTTACCGGGCGGGGGGCCGGGTCTGGCCGCACCGGGCTCGGGGCCTCGCCTGGGGTGGCGGGCCATGGCGGGGGAGAGGCGGCAAGGCGCAAGGCGCAGTGGCGCATCAGCGCGGCCACGTGCGGGTTGGCCGGGTCGTGCAGGGCGAAGTGGGCGCGGGTGCGTTCCATGGCCTCGTCGAAGCGGGCTGCCACCGTGGGGGGCATGTCACCCTCGCCGTCCTCTTCGCCGATGACGGCGGCCTCGGTGACGCCCCAGATCTTGAGAATGCGCAAGCCCGCGGGCGAAAGCACGTCGCCGCACTTGAACAGCAGGCGCCCGTTGCCGTCGCGGATGTCGTCGGCCACGCGCATGCCTGGCTTCAGGTCTGTGATGCTGATGCGTGTCATGAGGCTCCGTGCAGGGCTTCGGACAGATGCCCGAAACGGCCCGCGGCCTGGTGTCGGGCTGCTGCGGCCCGGCGTGGTCCGGTATGATCCGGCATGTCTCGCGAATCGGGCATGTCCGGCTATCCGGCGTGTCCCGGCTGGATGACCGGCTGGGTGCCCGGCCCGGCGAGGGGCGTCTGGCGTGCCATGTCGTTCAGGTGCGCCAAGCGTGTCAGGCGCGTGGGGGCAATACGCACCCGAAGCATAGTACAGGAAATGACCGGGCGCATGCAACAGGGTTGCCGCGCACCACCCCAAGCCGTACCGGCACGCCGCCAGGACCGGCCCCGTGCCTTGATCGCCGCGCGTTGCTTCCCCTTCGGGGCGAGTTCTGGTAGGTACGAGCCCGGACAGGGGGCTGCGGCCCGCGCCGCATGCGCGTCCCCCGAGTGTTTCGTGCACGTCCCGCGTCCGTCCGCAGGGTTCGTCACGGGGCGTTGGCGAGTTGCCCCGGGCCTGCCTGGCCAGATGGGACCAGATCGGGCCAGCTCAGGCCAGATCGGGCCAGTTCGGGTCAGTTTGGGCCAGTTCGGGTCAGTTTGGGCCAGTTCGGGTCAGTTTGGGCCAGTTCGGAAATTTCACGAAACATCCCGAAATGTCATGGCAATTCCCTTCGCTGCGCGCCCGGCCAGTGGCGGAGCGCATCCGAAGGTTCCCGGCCCCCGGCTCTCCATTCGTCGTCGGATGCGGACGCCATTCCCCCTTCGTCCCAAGGAAACCGAATGAATTTCAACATGCTGGACGCAGCCTTCCTGATCATCGTCGGGTTGTTCGTGCTGCGCGGGCTGTTTCGCGGCTTCGTGGAAGAGGTGGCGGGACTGGTGGGGGTCATCGGCGGGTTCATCCTGGCCAACCGCCACCACGGCGATGCCGCGCCCCACGTGGCCAAGGTGGTGGGCGACCCCGGCTGGGTCAACGTCATCGCCTACGTGGGCGTGTTCCTGGGCGTGCTGCTAGTGGTGGCCATCGTGGCGCGCATCATCCGCAAGCTGCTGGTCATCACCTTTGCGGGGTGGCTGGACCACATGGCGGGCGGGGTCATGGGCGCGGCCAAGGGGCTGCTGATCTGCTCCATACTGCTGGCCGTGCTGCTGCACTTTTTGCCCGACGCCGCGTTTGTGCGCGATTCCCGCGTGATTCCGTACCTTTCGATGATTACCGGCTACGTGAAGACGTTCTTGCCGCAGCAGTTGTTCTGACGGGCGGCGAACACTGGCCCGAATGTCGGCGGACGGCAAACGCCGCCCCGAATTCCTGCTTCCCCATCCCCACCCCCAACGCCCGGCGTGCCGGGCATCCGACGGACCGCAGACCATGAGCACCGAACCCGCGTCCCCGAATTCTCCCCACGGCCTTCAGGCCATCACCGACGTCATCGACCGCCTGCTGGCCCCCGAAGGCTGCCCGTGGGATCGTGAGCAGACCCCCGAATCGCTGGCCGACTACGTCATCGAGGAATGCTTCGAACTGGTGGAGGCCATCCGCTCGGGCAAGGTGCACGACGTGCGCGAGGAACTGGGCGACGTGATGTTTCTGCTGGCGTTCATCGGGCGCCTGTATGCCGACAAGGGGGCGTTCACCCTGGCCGATGCCGTGGAAGGCAACGCCGCCAAGATGATCCGCCGCCACCCGCACGTGTTTGCCGAGGGTGAATGCGCCAGCCGCGAGGAGCTGCTGCGCAACTGGGAACGCATCAAGCGCGAGGAAAAGGCGGCTGCCATGGCCGAGGATGCCGACGCCGAGGGCGACGCACAGGCCGCACCCGCCGAAGGCGCGCAGAAAGGCGTGTTCGACAGCCTGCCCAAGGGGCTGCCCCCGCTGGTCAAGGCGTACCGCCTGCACTCCAAGGCCGCCCGCGTGGACTTTACCTGGGAAAGCGACGAGGACGTGGAGCAGCAGGTGGAGGCCGAATGGCTGGAATGGCTGGATGCCTCGGCCAGCGGCGACAAGGAGCGCCAGGAGCAGGAACTGGGCGACTTCCTGTTCACCATCGTGGAACTTGGCCGCCGCAAGGGCATCAAGGCCAACGCCGCGCTGGACTACGCCACGCTGAAGTTCTTGCGCCGCTTCGAGGGCATGGAGGCGCTGGCGCGCGAACGCGGGCTGGACTTTCCCAACCTTCCCTTTGAAGAAAAGGACGCGCTGTGGAACGAGGTGAAGGCCGCCGAAAAGGCCTGATGCCCGACCGATTCGACCGGTCCGCCGGTGTCGCGGCCCTGCGCGGCGGGGAGCGGGGCACGCGCCTTGCCGCCTGTGCTCCCGCGTCCCTTGGTGCCCGTCCGGCCCGCGCGAATCATGCGACGCAGGCCCCCGGTTCGACAGGGGCGACCGGGCGGGATGCCGCGCCGGGGGGTGCCAGTCCGGCCACGCTGGTGGCCGCTGCCTCCGTCGTCCCCAGCGCCCCCGCCCCCGTCATCCCTGCCGTTCCTGTCGCGGACGACAGCATGCCGGACCAGCGTGCCCGGCGCATTGCCGATGCCATCCTGCGCTGGCTGGCCAGCGGGGTGCGCCTGGATGCCCCTGCCCGCACGTTTCTGGAGGCCCAACTGGGCATGACGGGACTTGCGGGCCTGCCGACAAGGGAGGTGGCCGCACGGCTGGCCCCATTGCTGGGGGCCGAACCGCAAGGGCAGGGTGTCCCCGCCTCTCCAGATCGCCCAGATCGGTCAAATCACCCGGATCACCCGGATCACCCGGATGCTGCCGACGCCACCGACACAGCTGACACCGCCGACGCCGCCGCCGAAGGCGCGCTGGAATACCTGCTGTACCCGGATACCGCCTTGCGCCTGTCCGTGGAACAACTGCTGGCGTTACAGGCTGGCGAGGATGCGCCGGGCGCATCCGTCCCCGGTGCGCCCTCGGTGTGCCTCGCGGACGCGGTGCTGGCCGTGTTGCCGCCGGACGCCACCGCCGTGTTGCATGTTCCGGATATCCCCGGCGGTTCCGGAAATCCGCCCGACCTGCCCGATCTGGCCGACTTGGCCGATCTGGCCTACATGCCCGATCTGGCCTACATGCCCGACCTGCCCAACCTGCCCGACCTGCCGTACTGTGCCCATGCGCCCCACAAGCCAGCCGCGTC
Source organism: Nitratidesulfovibrio sp. SRB-5 (assembly GCF_019931275.1). Lineage (NCBI taxonomy): Bacteria > Pseudomonadati > Thermodesulfobacteriota > Desulfovibrionia > Desulfovibrionales > Desulfovibrionaceae > Nitratidesulfovibrio > Nitratidesulfovibrio sp. SRB-5. Next base: position 1,074,642 of record NZ_JAIOTY010000001.1, read on the forward strand.
CGGCACGTCCGGCACGTCCGGCACGTCCGGCACGTCTGGCACGTCTGGCACCGTCAGCATGCCCGGCCCCGGCGTGCTCGAGCGTGTCCGGCTCACCCTGCCCGTGCCCCGTTGGGCAATGACCCTGCTGGTGCGCCGACTGCGCCTGGACCGGGTGATTCCCGCGTCCATGGCCGTTGCCGTGGCGGAACGCCTGCCGGAACAGCGGGCTCTGGCGGTGCGGCTGGCCCTGCGCGATGCCCGGTTCGACCTGGTGGAAGCCGCGCCCGCCCCGCATGCCGATTCGTCCGGCAGCGCCGCCGGGCCTGCCCGCGAAAGCCGCCCCGAACTGGTGCTGCGGTTCATCAGGCGCATGCCCCCGTCCGACCCCGGCTACATCGAGACGCTGGCCCTGTGGCTGGACCTGCTGCACGACCTGCCGCCCGACAAGAGCGCGCACGCGGCCCTTTCCGCACGGCGTGAACGGTTGTCCCGCGCCGCGCGCGAGGCGGACGAGTTCACCGAACGGCTGGGCCGCCTGAACATGGAAATCCTGATGCTGCAAGGGGTGCACGCCCCGGCCCTGGACGCCGCGGAGGCGCGCCGCAAGGTGCGCCTGATGGACCGGATGTGCCTGGCCGTGCTGGGACGTCCCGCCGCGCTGGACCCGGCGGAAGAGGGCATGACTCCCAAAACACCGGACGGGCATGATCTGGGGGCGTTCGACCCGGCCACGGGGCTTGACGACCTGATGCGCCTGCTCTCGTAAAGGTCGGGTGCGCCGCAACGGAACCGTTCCGCTACGGCGCACCCCGGTGCCCATTGGCGCCCGCGCGTCAGACGGTGACGTCCACGTGCTCTCCAAGGCCGCGCACGGCCACGGGAGACTCGGTCTGCGTCTGTCCGGCGTCCCGGCGTTCCTGCCGGGGAAGGGCGTCTGCCTGAGTGGCCGCAAGCTGTTGCCCGTCCTGCTGCATCAGGCGGGTCTGCTCCAGCACGTTCAGGATCCCCTCCGCGCCACCGGTGAACTGGTCTATCCGCATGGCGCACCTCCTTTGCGGGGGATGAGTCGCCCCGTATCCTTCCTATCGGCAGGTGCCCCGCTTTCCACAGGGGTACCCGTGAAAACGGATGCATTCCGCACCTGTCTTGCGTATCATCATTGCCAGCCATTGCAGCCATGCCGCCCGTTTCGCCGTACGGGGCACGGGCAGGCAGGACAGAACGCGACGGGTCGTGCCCACAAGGGAGGCAGCCATGCTCATGCCGCAGAACGAAGCCAAGTTCCGCTACTGTCCCTTTCTCAAGACCAGCGACGACAAGATGCGCTTCTGCGTCGGCGCCCAGTGCATGATGTGGCGCTACAAGCATCCCCAGCGCAACGGCGAAGGTGACGAAGGCTATTGCGGGCTGGCTGGCAAGCCCGCTGGCGCCATGTAGGCGCCCGACTCGACCGGACCCGACCCGACTCGACCGGACCCGACCCGACTCGACCGGAGCCGACAGGACCCGACATGAACCGGGCCCAGGCGCAGGTCCGGCCCCATGCCATGTCCAACCCCGGCCAGCGACAGCGCAGGGCGGGCCGCAAGAGCGCTTCCTTTCATCGTGTCCGCTGCACGGCACCCGTGCAGCGCATGCGGCACCCCACCAACGGGCACCCATCCATGAATACCATCCCGACCAAGGGAAATCGCGCCACCGCCTCGCGCAACCTGTTTTCGTACTTTCTCTTCCTGTTGCTGTTGCTGGCCTTGTGGCTGGCCTATCAACTGGTGGAATCCTTCCTGCACACCCTCATCCTGGGGGCGGTGTTCTCCGCCATCTGCTATCCTCTGCACCTGCGCTGCAAGACGCTGGTGCGGGGCAGCTCCATTGTTTCCGCACTGCTGGTGCTGACGGGGCTGGTGGTGTGCATCGTCATTCCGTTGTGCGTGTTCGTGGCCCTGCTGATTCCCCAGGGCATGCAGACGGTGACGGCCATCAACAAGTGGCTGAGCGGCGGGGGACCGGCGGCGTTGCTGTCGGAATCGAATCTGGAGCCGTGGCTGCAATGGGTGCGGGTGAACCTGCCGTTCATCGACCTGAGCCACATCGACTTCCAGACCAACCTGTTGCAGGTGTCCCGCACGGCAGGGCAGACGCTGATCCAGTGGGGCTCGTACGTGCTGGGGAACACCATGCTGTTCTTCCTGCACTTCCTTCTTCTGCTGCTGGTGATGTTCTTCATGCTGAAGGACGGCAAGCGCATGGTGGAGGGGGTGAAGTACCTGTGCCCCCTGCGCGAGGAACAGGAAGACATGATCATCCAGAGCCTGCGCCGGGTGGCCCGCGCCGTGCTGGTGGGAGGGCTGCTGGTGGCCGTGGTGCAGGGGGTGCTGGGAGGGCTTGGCATGGCCATCGTGGGCATGCCCGGCCTGTTCTGGGGCACGGTGATGGGCTTTGCCTCGCTGGTGCCGGTGGTGGGCACGGGGTTGGTATGGGGACCGGCTTCCATCTATCTGTTGCTGATGGGGCAATGGAAGGGGGCGGTGTTTCTGGTGCTGTGGTGCTCGCTGGTGGTGGCCGGGGCGGATTCCTTCCTGCGGCCCTACTTCATGCGCGGCAGTTCCGGTGCCTCGGTATTCTACATTTTCCTGTCCATCCTGGGCGGGCTGAAGACCTTCGGCATGGCGGGCATCATCTACGGCCCGCTCATTCTCAGCTTCACCATGGTCATGCTGAACCTGTACGGCGAGGAATACCGCGACATTCTGGCCCCGCAGACGGTGAATGGGGCCAATTGCCCGGTGCCGGACAGCGGGGCGGAAGGGGGCGGAGGCGCTGCAACCGCGTCGCCGGAAGGAAAGAACGGCGGATAGCGGCGGCTACCGGAATCCACCGGCCCGGAAACGCATGGATTCCGTACCCTCGTGCCCTTCTTGCCATTTTTCTAGGTTACCGGTAGGCGATGGACTGGGTGGGGCGCCGACCGCCCGCGGCGAGGGGGCAGTGCCGCGAACGCACCGGTGCCCGTCACGCTGACCTGCCCGCTGTCGTTGTCCGCGCATTGATTGCCGTTGCATGGCCTGCGCCGTGCGCATTGCGGAGCGCGGCCCGCCGGTACGTCCGGCCCTGTATCGCAAACCGTCGATGAGCCGGGTTTTGGCCCGCAGGGGGAGACGTGTTGCGCGAACCTTCCGGTGTACACACCATGCCCGGCACCGCCGGAGCGCACGCCGAGCCGCATGCCGATCCGGAACGCTCAGCCATGGCCGAGGCCATGGCCAGCCCGAACGCGCCCCGGCGGCCCTCGTTGTCGCCGCTGCCGCCTTCCCCCCGCGTGGCGGGCGATGGCCCCTTCGCCGGTCTGCCGGACCTGTCCGCCATGCTGGGCAAGCCCGCCCCGGACGCGTTGCAGGAAGAACCGGGCGCGCCGCCCGCGCCCGACACCTCCGGGGCGATTTCCACCACAGCCACCACCACGCAGGATTCCCCGTCCGTCGCTTCTGCATCGGACCCGCGCGGACCTGACCTGGCCTCATCCGGCAGGTTCTGGCCCCATGGAGACCTGGCCGCGCAGTTCGGCGCGGCGGGCATCGGCGTGTGCGTGTTCGACCCGGCGGGCCAGCTGCTGTACATGAACGGCCGCATGGCCGACCTGCTGGGCTGCGGCCCGGAAGGCATTCCTTCGTTGTTCTGCGCCCGTCTGGTGGGGATGGAAGGCACGGCGGACGTGCTGGCGCTGTTCCTGCGCGTGGCCTCCGGCCAGGACGAGGGCGGCAGCGTGCGCAAGCGCTTCCTGCGCGGCGATGGCGGCACCATGCTGGCCTCGGTCACCCTGTACGCGGTGCACGACGCCCTGGGCCTGCCGCTGCACGTGGTGCATCTGGTGCGCCCGCTGGAACGCCCAAATCGCACGGACCGGCCAGAAAGGGGCGGCGACCGGCCAGAGGCACTGGCCCGGCGCCGCTTCGACGACGTGCCCTTTCCCGTGGGCTGGTCCGCCACCGACGGCGCCCAGACGCCCGGCACCGCCCGGCCCGACCGCTATCGCGCCGCACTGCACCTCATCGCCCACGCCACCCTGCACGAAACCGACCCCGACAGCCTGGGGGCGGCCTTCACGCGCATCTTCCGTTCGCTGCTGCCGGGCGAGCCGCCGGAACTGGTGGTTTATCCCGGCGACGGCAGCCGCACCGTGTATTCGTCCGCCGAGGCTGCCGGGCGCAAGGATGCCGCGCCCCCGTGCGACCTTGCGGCGCGCGTGTACCTGCGCGGCGAGACCGTGCGCGTGGACGCCGACGAACTGCGCGAACTGGTCGAGCTTGGCGAATGCCTGCTGCCCGATCCCGTGCCCGCCCATTGGCTGGGCGTGCCGCTGCGCACCCGCACCGGAGAGGTGCTGGGGGCCATGGTGTGCCAGGTGGCGGGTGGGGAAGATGCCGAGAGGGGCGGCCCCGGTACTCTGCCAGTTCTATCTGTTCAGCCCGGTCAGCCCGGTCAGCCCGATCAGGCCGATCAGCCCGATCAGGCGGAACGGGCCAAACGGGCCAAACGGGCCGAACGCACGGAGCCGGTCGGCACGCAACCCCTGCCGCGTCCCGTACCCGCGCGGGTCAGGCCGGGTTTTTCTGCGGAGGATCGCCGCCTGCTGGAACTGGTGTCCGGCCACGTGGCCGACGCCCTGGCCGCCCGGCGTGATCTGGGCCGCCGCGCCCTGGACGAGGTGCGCTACCGCGCCTCGTTCATGGACGCCGTGGCGGGCATGGCCCTGCTGGATGCCGGGGGCAGGCTGCTGGCGGTGAACCGGGCCTTCGAGGCCGCCTTCGGCTATCCCGATGGCGTGCTGGCGGGCACGGACCTGCGCGACCTGTTGCCCCCGGACGTGGCCGGGCAGGCCCTGCGCGAGTTCGGCGGGCTGTGGCTTTCCGTGTCGGCCATCCGTGCGGCGGCGGGCATGGGCGAGACCGCCGGAGGCATGGTGGAGACCTCGTGGCCGTTCCTGCGGGCCGACGGTGAAAAGCGCTGGATGCAGCAGAGCCTGCGCATCCTGCCCGGCGAGGCGGGCCACCCCCCGTGCGCCCTGTTGCAGGTCACCCCGCTGGAGGGCGGCAACGGACGCGCCGGGCGCGACCCGGCCACCCGCGACGAGGAGCGCATGACCCAGACCGCCTTCCACGACGTGCTCACCGGCCTGCCCAACCGGGTGCTGCTGCTGGACCGTGTGGAAAGCGCCCTCAAGCGGGCCCGGCGTCACGATCATTACCGCTTTGCCGTGCTGTTCCTGGACATCGACCGCTTCAAGGTGGTCAACGAAAGTCTGGGCCATCGCGCGGGCGACGAGCTGCTGCGTCTGTTTTCCGACCGGGTGCTGCCCTGCCTGCGCGAGGTGGACACCCTGGCCCGCTGCGGCGGCGACGAATTTGCCGTGCTGCTGGACGACGTGGAGGACACCGCCGAGGTGGGCACCATCGTCGAGCGCATTCAGGACGCCCTGCGCACGCCGTTTCCGGTGCGCGACACCGAGGTGTACATGGCCGCCAGCATCGGCGTGGTGGTGCGTGCCCGGCAGTACGCATCCGCAGAGGACATCCTGCGCGACGCCGACCTTGCCATGTTCCGCGCCAAGGAATCGGGCAAGGGCCGCTACGAACTGTTCGACGAGGACGTGCCCTCCGCCGTCCCGGACAAGCTGCGCCGCGAAAACGAACTGCGCCGGGCCATGGAGCGCGGCGAGATAGAACTGTACTTCCAGCCCGTGGTTTCGCTGCGCACCGCCCGCATCACCGGGCTGGAGGCGCTGGTGCGCTGGAACCACCCGGACCTCGGCCTGCTGTCGCCGTCGGAGTTCATCCCCCTGGCCGAGGAATCGGGGCTGATCTACCACCTGGACCGGCACGTGCTGGAACTGGGCTGCGCCTCCGTGCGCGCCCTGCGCGAGCGGGCCGGGCCGGCGGCGGAATTCGCCCTGAACCTGAACATTTCCGCGCGCAGCTTCCGCCGCTGGAACATGGTGGAAAGCTATTCCGCCGTCATCCTGGAATCGGGCTGCAACCCGCTGGACGTGCGGCTGGAAATCACCGAAAGCCTGCTGCTGACCGGCGTGGACGCCGTTACCGACAAGCTGTGGAAGTTCAAGGAACTGGGCGTCTCGCTGGTGCTCGACGACTTCGGCACCGGCTATTCCTCGCTGAACTACCTGCGCCAGTTCCCCATGGACATGATCAAGATCGACAAGTCGTTCACCAGCCGCGTGCACGAGGAAAAGGCCGCCTACGGCATCGTGCAGTCCATCGTCAGCCTGGGCCGGGGCCTCGGCCTCGGCGTGGTGGCCGAAGGCATCGAACAGCCAGAACAGGCCGAGGTGCTGCTGGAACTGGGCTGCCTGTACGGGCAGGGCTTCCTGTACTCCCGCCCGCTGCCCTTCGATCGAACCGTCAAGCTGCTGGAACGCCGCTGCCCCCTGCCGCTTTCGGCGGGGTAGGGGGAAGCATCTGATCCTGAAAAGAGAACCGGGGAGGGGACCCTTTGCGGCAGCCGTTAGGTGAGCACGAAGTGCGAACCTTACGGATGGCGACCGCAGAGCGAAAAGGGTCTCCCTCCCCCGTTCGCTGTTTATTCTTTCGGAAACGCCAGCGGCAGCAGGTCGTCGATGTGGGCCACGGGGTGAACCTGGATGCGGCGCAGCAGATCTGCGGGAATGTCTTCCAGGTCCTTGACGTTCTGGCGCGGGATGATGACGTGCTGCATGCCGCGCGCCACCCCGGCCAGGATCTTTTCCTTGATGCCGCCCACGGGCAGCACGCGGCCGCGCAGGGTGATCTCGCCGGTCATGCACAGGTCGCTGCGCACGGGCTTGCCGGTGATGGCGGAGAGCAGCGCGGTGACCATGGTTACCCCGGCGGAGGGGCCATCCTTGGGGGTGGCGCCTGCGGGCACGTGGATGTGCAGGTCGAGCTTTTCCGAGAAGTCGGGCTCGATGCCCAGCTGTTCGGCGCGGCTGCGCGCGTAGGAGATGGCGGCCTGCGCGCTTTCCTTCATCACGTCCCCGAGCTGGCCGGTCATGGTCACGCCGCCCTTGCCCTTCATGGGGGTGACTTCCACGTGCAGCACCTCGCCGCCGTAGGGGGTCCAGGCCAGGCCCAGGGCCACGCCGGGCAGCAGTTCGGCTTCCTTTTCCTCGTCGATGAAGCGGGGCGCGCCCAGCAGCTTTTCCAGCATGCGGGGGGTGACCCGGAAGGGGCCCTTTTCGCCCTCAGCCTTGCGGCGGGCCACCTTGCGGCACAGCGAGCCGATTTCGCGCTCCAGATTCCGCAACCCTGCCTCGCGGGTGTAGCCGGTGATGATGCGCTCTATGAGCGCGTCAGGCACGGTCACCTCGCGCGGAGACAGGCCGTTTTCCTTGGCCTGGCGCGGCAGCAGGTAGCGGCGGGCGATGGCCAGCTTTTCCTGCATGGTGTAGCCGGGAATGGAGATGACCTCCATGCGGTCGCGCAGGGGCGGGGGAATGGTGTCCAACTGGTTGGCGGTGCAGATGAACATGACCTTGGACAGGTCGAAGGGCACGTTCAGGTAGTGGTCGCTGAACGAGAAGTTCTGTTCCGGGTCCAGCACCTCCAGCAGTGCCGATGACGGATCGCCCCGGAAGTCGGAGCCGATCTTGTCGATTTCATCCAGCATCAGCACGGGGTTGCGCGTGCCCAGCTGCTTCAGGCTCTGCACGATGCGCCCCGGCATGGCGCCGATGTAGGTGCGTCGGTGGCCGCGGATTTCCGCCTCGTCGCGCATGCCGCCCAGCGAGATGCGCTGGAACTTGCGGCCCATGGCGCGGGCGATGGACCGGCCCAGCGAGGTCTTGCCCACGCCGGGAGGCCCCGCGAAGCACAGGATGGGCCCTTTGGACTTGGGGTTCAGCTTGCGCACGCTGAGGTATTCCAGAATGCGGTCCTTGACCTTGGCAAGGCCCAGGTGGTCCTCGTCCAGGATCACCTTGGCCTTGTTGATGTCCAGCCGGTCGCGCGAAAGCTTGGCCCACGGCAGTTCCGCCAGCCATTCCAGGTAGGTGCGCACCACGGTGGCCTCGGACGAGTCGGGGTGCATGGAGGCTAGGCGGCGCAGTTGCTTGTCGGCCTCCTTGCGGACTTCACGCGGCAACCCGGAACGTTCCAGGGCGCGGGTGAGGTCTTCCAGTTCCTCGTCCTCGTTGCCCGATTCACCCAGTTCGCGGCGGATGGCCTTCATCTGCTCGCGCAGGAAGTAGTCCTTCTGGGCCTTGTCCATGCCCTCGCGCGCCATGCTCTGGATCTTGGCCTGCATGGACGCCACTTCCACTTCCTTGACCAGCTGCTCGTTGACCAGACGCAGCCGGGCGTCGGGGTCGGTGCATTCCAGGATGGCCTGCGCGTCGGAAACCTTCATGCGCAGGTTGGCGGCGATGAGGTCGGCAAGGCGGCCCGGATCGTCCACGGAATTGAGCACGGCCATGATGTCCGAGGTGGCGATGCCGCGCAGCGAAAGGATCTTTTCGCTCTGCTCGCGGGCGGCGCGCATCATGGCTTCCTGCTCCACCGTGGGCGGGCCCAGTTCCGGCTCGGGCAGGGTTTCCACGCGGGCGGTAAGGTAGCCGTCGCCCACGCCGAAGGATTCCACGCGGGCGCGGCTGATGCCCTGCACCAGCACCTTCAGCCGGTTGTCGGGCATCTTCAGCATGCGCATGATCATGACCACCGTGCCGGTGGGGTGCAGGTCTTCCGGCGCGGGGTCGTCCACCGATTCGTCGCGCTGGGTGCAGATCATCAGATAGCGGCTGCCGTTGAGGGCGGCGTCCACGGCCTGCACCGACTTTTCGCGGCCCACGAACAGGGGCAGGATCATGTAGTTGAACACCACCACGTCGCGCACGGGTAGCACGGGCAGTTCGTCGGGCAGCACGGGCAGTTCCGGACCTTCGGGCGTCTCCGAAGATTCGGAGCCGCCGGGATTGTCCGCGTCGGGGCCGCTCAGGCCATCGAAATCAAGGGCACGGGCATCGTCACCGGCGCGCGGCGGCGCGGACACGGCAACCTCGATGCCGGCGGTCTTGCCCGGAGCGGCCTGATCCGGTGCAACCTGCTCCGGGTCGTCCTGGGCGCCGGTCTGGACGGCGATGACGGTGACGCCATTTGCAGCGTCGGGCGCGGCGTCGGGGGCCGGACCGGAGGCCGCATCGGCGGCAGGGCTGGCGGACGCCGAGTCCTGCTTCTTTTGCGGCTTGCCGGTGGTTTGGCCGGATTCGTCGGGGGTGCCGTCGTCGTATATGTCGTCGGTCATGCGGGGTGCTCCTCGCGAGTCAGAATCGGATATGGAAATCTTGCAGGGGGGCGTTCTGTCCGTCCCGCGTGCCGGGCGCATCGGATGGTTGTCCGTCCACGGAATGCATGTTCAGGGCGTGCTCGTTCAGGGCCTGTTCTTCCACCCCGGTGACCCTGGCGAACATGGGGCCTTTCCACAGGGCCTCGCGCAGGGCGTCCATGCGCTCGTCCGGCCCCTCGGCTTCCAGTTCCACGCTGCCGTCGGGCAGATTGCGCACCCACCCGGCAAGCCTCAGGGCGCGGGCGGTGCGCCCGGTCCACGAGCGAAACCCCACCCCCTGCACCCGGCCGGTGACCCTGAATCGGCTGCGTGGCATGGGCGTGTGCTCCCGGTTTTGTCCGGCGTCGGCGTGCCGGGCGGTGTGCTGCGGGGGCGTCCTGCCTTGGAGGCGGCTGCCGCCAGTTCAGGTTTCCGCCAGATCGGGCCGTTGCCGGACGAGGTTTCTGCCGGATGGGGCTTCCGTCAGATAAGGCCGTCGTCCTTCAGGCTGTAGCAGGCGTCGTCGGTGACGATGACGTGATCCAGCAGGCGCATGCCGATGGCCTTGGCCGAAAGTTCCAGTTGCCGGGTGATCTCGATGTCTCCCGCCGACGGCGACGGATTGCCGCCGGGGTGGTTGTGCACCAGGATGATCGATGCCGCCTTGTGCCGCAGGGCCAGTTCCAGGATTTCGCGCGGGTACACGACCGATGCGTTCACCGTGCCGCGCGAGGCCCGTTCCCACGCCACCAGGCGGTTCTGGGTGTCCAGCAGGGCCACCCACACCTCCTCGTGGGGCGAGGCGGCCAGGCGCATGCGGGCCATTTCCGCCACCGCCTGCGGGCTGCCCAGCACCTCGCGCTCGCGGGCCGGGGTTTCCACGTAGCGGGCCATCACCTCGCGCAGCAGGGCCCAGAAATCCAGCATGGCCGGGCCGAAGCCCTTTACCCCCATCAGCTCCGAGGGGCGCGCGTCCAGCACGCCGCGCAGGCTGCCGAAGCGGGACAGCAGTTCCTTGGCCAGCGGCTTGGTATCGCGGCGCAGCAGCACGTGGCCCAGCAGCAATTCCAACACCTCGTAGTCGGGCAGGGCGGCGGGGTCGTTGCGCAGCCTGGCCCGCACCCGTTCGCGGTGCCCGTGGTAGTGGGGACCAGTGGTCATAATAAGCAGTCGTGCGTGGCGTGCAAGCCCGTTGTACGGGCGCGACCCACGGTTGCGGGACGGGCATGACCGGGTGCGACATGACGGGGCGCGGCATGCCGGGCGCCGCGAGCCGGGTGGGCGCCGCAGGGCGCAACGGCAGGGTGGGCGGTTTGGGGCAAGCGGGACATCATCCGTCAGTTCCTGTGCCCGCCCGGCGCATACGCCGCGGGACGGGGCCTGCCGGGGTGTCCCCCGCCCGCCTGACCGGGGCTGGCCGGGCCGGTACCGGTCGCGGCGCGGCGGCTGCGGGCAAACAGGGTGAACAGCCCTGCCACCAGCATTTCCATGGCCTGCTCGGGCGAGCGTTCGCCGCTCTTGATGCCCAGTTCCGCCTCCAGCGCCAGGTCCCATATCCGGGCAAGCCCGGCATGGCCCAACTGGCGCGCCAGTTGCTGCTTGGGCGGCAGTACCGAGGGGGGCAGACGCACCGGCTCGCCCGCCAGCAACTGCCACAGGATGCGCGTTTCGCGCAGCAGCATGCCCAGAAAGGGAAACAGCATGGAGTCGCCGCCCAGTCGGTCGCGCAGCACCTGGCGCCACACGGTCATGGGGGCGTTGCCCGCTTGCAGCGCCCGCATGAAGGCAAAGATGTCGATGTCCGCCGCGTGGTCCACCAGCGCGGCCATGGCCGGGGTAACCTCTCCGTCGCCAGCGGCCAGCGAGATTTTTTCCAGTTCGGTGGCGATGGCCGTGGCGTCAGGTGGAAGGGCGGCGCATACCGCCTCCAGCGCGCCGGGGGCAAAGCGGATGGCGCGCGAGGCGGCATGTTGGCGCACGAAGGTGGCCACGCCGCGCTCGTCCAGGCCCGGCGAACGCCAGATCCACTTCTGCGAATCCGCGAAGTCGAGGCAGCGCAGCTTGGCGATGTGGGCGGGCACCTTGGGCTGGCCCTTGTCGAAGGGGACCTCCAGGCACAGGAACGGCCATGCCAGCGGGTTGGGCTTGGCCAGGGCGGCGGAGATGCGCTTCCATGTTTCCGCGGGCAGGTTCTGGGCGTTGCGCACCACCAAGGCGCGCGGCGTGGCGAACAGCCCCTGGAGCGTCAGGTGTTCCCAGAAGGCGGGGGGCAGGGGCTCGTCGCCCCAGAAGGCCTGACGGTCCCAGGTCGCGGGCGCGGCCATGCCCCCAAGCGCGCCGGACATGGAAGCCGCAGCGGAATCGGCCCCCGTCGCGGGCGCTGCGGGCGGGTGCGCGGCCAGCAGCGCGTCGATGCGGTCGCGGGTCAGGCGGGCGTCGGGGCAGATGCAGATGGTGAAGCCGGGTCGGGTCATGCAGTCACCGTGGGGTTGCGGGGCGGCAACAAGAAGGCCCGAAGGGAACGCCTCCCCTCGGGCCGTTTATATCCGGGCCTTGGCCTGCGGTCTAGAAGCGCTGGCGCATCCTGTCCACCAGCCGTCGCACCAGTTCGACGCCCACCTTTTCGGCGGCATCGCGCTCGTTGTAGGTGTCGTACGAGTCGGAGTAGCTGACAAGCCCCGACTCCCAGACCACGGCGTTGGTGGCGCCGTCGTACACCGTGGCCTCTGCGCCCATGGAGGCGGTGTACAGCTGCGTCCTGTCGTCGGAGTCGCGCACGTCGCCGCGCAGGCGGAAGTAATGCACCCGCAGCTTGATCTCGTAGTCCGCGCGGCCCTCGTCCTTCCATACCGCCAGACTGCGCGCGCCTACTTCGTCGCGCAGGGAGGAACGCAGGATGTACGGCAGCCACGAGTACATGGTGGGGTTGTCCACGTTCTTGACCTTGAGGGTCTTGCCGCCGTCGCCGAAGATGCCGGTTTCCTCGCTGGTCAGGTGGTACCCCGCGCAGCCGGTCAGCGCGCTCAGCGCGGACAGGGCGGCCAGGGTGGCCAGCAGGGCCACGACCGGGAAAATGCGCGGCATGTGCCGCGTCATGCGGGACAGGAATCCGCCGTTGCGGCCCGCGCTGGGGCCAGGGCTCCTGAAGGACGCGGCGGCCATGGCTAGCCGACCACCACGTTGACGAGCTTGCCGGGAATGACGACGACCTTGCGCACGGTGACATCCTCCAGATGGCGGGCCACGTTGGGTTCCGACAGGGCGGCGGCCTCTATGGCCTTGGCGTCCGCGCCTGCGGGCACGCTGACGCGGCCGCGCAGCTTGCCGTTGATCTGGACCACGATGGTTTCCTCGTCACGGGCCAGGGCTTCCTCGCTCCACTGCGGCCACGGCTCGTCGGTGATGCGACCGGCGTTGCCGATGCTGGCCCACAGTTCCTCGGCGATGTGCGGAGTGATGGGCGAAAGCAGCGTGAGCACGGTGGCCACGGCGCTGGACAGCACCTTCCGTCCGCCCTCGTCGCCGGACAGTTCGTCCTTGGCCAGGTACAGGGCGTTGACCAGTTCCATCACCGCCGCGATGGCCGTGTTGAACTGGAACCTGTCGCTGATGTCCGCCCCGGCTTTGCGCACCGTGGCGTGTTCCTTGTTGCGCAGGTCCTTGCCCTGGGGCGTTGCCGCGTCCGCCGCCGTGGCAGAGCAGGCCTTGACCGGCAGGAGCACGCCGGAAAGTTCCTCGGCCAGGCGCCAGATGCGCCCGATGAAGCGGTAGGAACCCTCGATGCCCGAATCGCTCCAGTCGAAGTCGCGTTCCGGCGGCGCGGCAAACAGGCAGAACAGGCGCACCGTGTCCGCCCCGTAACGGGCGATCATTTCGGTGGGGTCCACCACGTTGCCCTTGGACTTGGACATCTTGGCCCCTTCCTTCAGCACCATGCCCTGGGTGAGCAGGTTGGCGAAGGGCTCGTCAAGGTCCATGTAGCCGCAGTCGCGCAGGGCCTTCACGAAGAAGCGCGAGTAAAGCAGGTGCAGGATGGCGTGCTCCACGCCGCCGATGTACTGGTCCACGGGCATCCAGTACTTGAGCGCGGCGGGGTCGAATGCGCCGTCGTCCTCGCTGGCGCTGGTGTAGCGCGCGAAATACCACGAGGACTCCACGAAGGTGTCCATGGTGTCGGTTTCGCGGCGGGCCTTGCCCCCGCATTTGGGGCAGGCGCATTCCGCGAATTCGGGGGTGTCGGGCAGGGGCGAGCGGCCATCCTCGTGGGTGCGCACTTCCAGCGGCAGCAGCACGGGCAGGTTCTCGTCCTTTTCGGCCACCACGCCGCAGGCATCGCAGTACACCACGGGAATGGGCGCGCCCCAGTAACGCTGGCGCGAAATGTTCCAGTCGCGCAGGCGGAAGTTGACGGTGCGGCGGCCCTTGCCGGAGGCTTCCAGCGAATCGGCGATCTTCTGCTTGGCGGCCTCGTTGGGCAGGCCGTCGAACTCGCCGGAATTGACCAGCAGGCCCGCCTCGGTCCAGGCGGCCTGCATGGCGGCGGTGTCCAGCGCGTCGCCTTCCGGCTGGATGACCACCTGCATGGGCAGGTCGTACTTGCGGGCGAATTCGAAGTCGCGCTGGTCGTGCGCGGGCACGGCCATGACCGCGCCGGTGCCGTATTCCGCCAGCACGAAGTTGGCCACCCAGATGGGCATGCGGCGCCCGGTGAAGGGGTTCACGCAGTAGGCGCCGGTGAACACGCCTTCCTTCTCCAGGTCGTCCGACTGGCGCACGATGCGGTCCATGTTGCGGATGCGTTCCACGAAGGCGCGCACCGCCGGGGCTTCGGGCTTTCCGTCAATGAGTTGTTCCACCAGCGGGTGTTCCGGCGCAAGGCTCATGAAGGTGGCGCCGAACACGGTGTCCTGCCGGGTGGTGAACACGGTGATGGAGCCGTCATTGCCCGATCCGCCGGAGCCCTCCAGCGGGAACACGATCTCCGCGCCGATGGACTTGCCGATCCAGTTGCGCTGCATGCTCACCACGCGCTCGGGCCAGCCCGCCTCCAGTTTGTCAAGGTCGGCCAGCAGTTCTTCCGCGTAGTCGGTGATGCGCAGGAACCACTGGGTCAGGTTCTTTTGCTCCACGGCGGAATCGCAGCGCCAGCACAGCCCTTCGATGACCTGCTCGTTGGCGAGCACTGTGTGGCACTTGGGGCACCAGTTCTGCGGGGCCTGCTTGCGGTACACCAGGCCCTTTTCAAAGAAGCGCAGGAAGAACTGCTGCTCCCAGCGGTAGTATTCGGGCGTGCAGGTGGCCAGTTCGCGCCGCCAGTCATACGAGTAGCCAAGGCGGCGCAACTGGGTGCGCATGTTGTCGATGTTGGAAAAGGTCCACTTGGCGGGATGGGTGCCGTGCTTGATGGCGGCGTTTTCCGCTGGCAGCCCGAAGGCGTCCCAGCCCATGGGGTGCAGCACGTTGAAGCCCTGCATGCGCTTGAAGCGCGCCACCACGTCACCGATGGAGTAGTTGCGCACGTGCCCCATGTGGATGTTGCCCGAAGGGTAGGGGAACATCTCGAGCACGTAGTACTTGGGCTTGTCGGAGTGGTGGTCGCAGTGGAAGGCGCCGCTTTCTTCCCAGGTGCGCTGCCATTTGATTTCGATGGACTGGTGGTCGTATTTCATGCCGCGTTCGGGTTTCATGCCGCGATGGTCCTTGTAGGCTGGTCCGTATGGATTGGTCCTTGTGGACTGGTCCGTGTGGGCTGGGCTGGGCCGGGTCCGCCTGCCGTGCCGCTGGTGGCCGGTGTCTGTTCCGGCCGCCGATGGGGCGGATGTCGGCGGTATCTGGTCCGGTATATGACCCGGCATCCGCTCCATTCTCTGGTCTGGCGGGCTCGCGCCCGCCGGGAAGACCGAGGGCGCGAGCCCGTCAGACCGTAGCCTTTCGGACGCGCGCCTTCAAGTGCCAATTGCGCATTCGCGGGGTGATTCCGGGCGGTTAAGCGCCGCAGAACTCCCCCGCCAGCACCGGGGCCTACTGCCCCTTGGGGGTTAGTCGGCCCGACTCCACGGCGCGGGCCACCGCGTCGAGAATGCCGTTGATGAAACCGCGCGAGTTGTCGTCGCCGAACTGCTTGGAAAGCTCGATGGCCTCGTTCATGGCCACCTTGGCGGGCACGTCGTCGCGGAACAGCATTTCGTACACGGCGATGCGCAGCAGCGTCAGTTCCACGCGGCCCATGCGCTCCACGCGCCAGTTCTGCGAAAAGCCGGACACCGCCTCGTCCAGTTCGCCCTGGGTCTTCCACACGCCGTGGATGACTTCCCACGCGTAGCCCTGCGGGGCGGTGGCGGGGGCTTGGCGGTCGGCCTTTTCATCCTCGGCGTTGCGGTCGGCCACATCGGGCGAGGCGGCATACGCCGCGCGCAACGCGCCTTCGCTGGTGGCCGGGGTAAAGCTGAGCCCGTACAACACCTGGAAGGCCAGCGCGCGCTCGCTGCGCCGGGTGGGTTTTTTGCCCTGGTTGGCCATGGGGTTACAGCTGCTCCATCACGCGCACGGTTTCCAGCACGGCGGCGGCGGCTTCCACGCCCTTGTTGCCAGCCTTGGTGCCCGCGCGTTCGATGGCCTGCTCGATGGAGTCGGTGGTCAAAAGGCCGAAGCCCACGGGCACGCCGGAATCGAGCGAAATGTGGGCCAGGCCCTTGGTGGCTTCACCGGCCACGAAGTCGAAATGGGGGGTGGCCCCGCGAATGACGGCGCCCAGGGCGATGATGCCATGGTAGCGGCCGCTCTTGGCCAGCTTCTGGGCCACGATGGGCATTTCGAACGCACCGGGAATGCGGACGATGGTCATGTCCTCGCGCTCGCAGCCGTGGCGGGCCAGGTAGTCCACCGCGCCGCCCACCAGGCGGTCCACGATGAAGTCGTTGAAGCGGGTGGCGATGATGGCGAACTTCAGGCCCTTGGCGTCGAACTGGCCCTCGATGGTCTTGACGTGCAGCATTGGGGGTCTCCTTTTCCGGCGGCGCGCCGGGGCGTGATATGGGGCCGTCCTCCGCCCGCGCCGGGCGTTGCCGGGCGCGGGCGGGGCGGTTGCGTGTCGGTTAGATTTCGGTCGGCGCGTCGTGGTGCTTCAGTTCGAGAAGATGGCCCATCTTCTCCTTCTTGGTGCGCAGGTACGTCTCGTTGAAGGAGCAGGATTCCAGCTCCACGGGGACCCGTTCCACCACCTCGATGCCGTAGCCTTCAAGGCCGATGATCTTCTTGGGGTTGTTGGTCATCATGCGCATCTTGCGCACGCCAAGGTCCACCAGTATCTGCGCGCCGATGCCGTAGTCGCGCAGGTCCGCCTTGAAGCCCAGCTTGTGGTTGGCCTCCACGGTGTCGTAACCCTGGTCCTGCAAGGCATAGGCGCGAATCTTGTTCGCAAGGCCGATGCCGCGCCCTTCCTGGCGCATGTACAGCAGCACGCCCTTGCCCTCGCCCGCGATCTGGCACATGGCCGCCGCCAGCTGGCCGCCGCAGTCGCAGCGCATGGAGCCCAGCACGTCGCCGGTCAGGCATTCGCTGTGCACGCGCACCAGCACCGGTTCGCCGGGGGTGATGTCGCCCTTGACCAGCGCCAGGTGGGTTTCGTCGTGCAGTTCGTTCTCGTACGCGATGACGCGGAATTCGCCGTACTTGGTGGGCATCTGCGCTTCGGCCACGCGCTTCACGGACAGCAGGCCCGACTGCATGCGGTAGCGGATCAGATCGCGGATGGTGGCGATCTTCATGTCGTGCTTTTTCGCGAACTCGATCAGGTCGGGCATGCGGGCCATTTCGCCGTCGTCGCGCATGATCTCGCAGATCACCGCCGCGCCCTTCAGTCCGGCCAGCCGCGACAGATCGACGCTGCCCTCGGTCTGCCCGGCGCGCACCATGACGCCGCCCTTCTGGGCCCGCAGCGGAAAGATGTGGCCGGGGGTCACCAGGTCTTCGGGCTGGGCCTCGTCGGCCACGGCAGCAAGGATGGTGGTGGCGCGGTCGGCGGCGGAGATGCCCGTGGTCACGCCCTTGCGCGCCTCGATGGACACCGTGAAGTTGGTGCCGAACTTCGAGCCGTTGCGGCGGGTCATCATGGGCAGTTGCAGCTTGTCCACCTGGGCCGGTTCAAGGGCCAGGCAGATCAGGCCGCGCCCGTGCGTGGCCATGAAGTTGATGATCTCGGGGGTGACGTGCTCTGCGGCGATGGTCAGGTCGCCCTCGTTCTCGCGGTCTTCGTCGTCCACGAGGATGATCATCTTACCCTTGCGGATTTCCTCGATGGCTTCCTCGGTCTTGCAAATGGGCATGGCTACCTCTGGATATGCGGCGCCGCCCCGTGCGGGCGCGGCGTTCTGGACATGGGTGAAGACCCGGCCCCGGCGTTCTGCGAAAACGCCTAGAAACCGTGTTCCTTCAGGAATTCCACGGTCAGCGCTCCACCCCCGCCGGAGCCGGAGGCAGCATGGCCCGTGGCGGATGCGCCGCCCTGCCATGCCGAAAGCATGCGCTGCACGTACTTGCCGATGAGGTCCGTCTCCATGTTCACGCGGACTCCGGGCTTCCACCCTGCGATGGTGGTGACCCGCTGCGTTTCGGGGATGACGTTGACCTCCAGAAAATCCGGGCCGCAATGATTAACCGTCAGGCTCACCCCGTCAAGAGCCACGGAGCCCTTGGGGATGACCTGGGGGCCGAATTCCTGCGGAAACTTCAGCCGGTAGCGGCGCGATTCGCCTTCTTCGCGCACCTCGGCCACGGTGGCCACGCAGTCCACGTGCCCCGCCACCATGTGGCCGCCCAGCCGGTCGCCCATGGCCAGCGCGCGTTCCAGGTTCACCCTGTCACCGGTCTTGAGGTCGGTCAGGGTGGTCAGGCGCATGGTTTCCGCAGAGGCGTAGCAGGTGTACCAGGCCGCGTCGCGGCTGCCGCCGTGGGTTTCCACGGTCAGGCACACGCCGTTGGCCGCGATGGATTCGCCCACCACGATGTCGGACAGCATGAACAAGGGCCGGATGCGCAGGCGGGTTTCCTTGCCCGCGCCCTCCACGGCCACGATGCCGCCCTGTCCCTGAATGATGCCGGTGAACATGAACACTCTCCGAGGCGGCGTGCCGCCGTTGTCTGAACGTGCCTACACCTTCTGGCGCAAGGTCACGATGATGTCATCCCCGCTGGGTGCGGTGTCGGCAACGCGCAGGCCCAGCGCATCGTCCATGCGCAGGGGCGCGCGACCATCGAACAGGGGCCGCGCCACGTTGTCGCCCAGCACCTTGGGGGCCAGGTGCAGTTCGAATTCGTGCACCAGTCCGGCTTCCAGCAGGGCCAGGCCCAACTGCCCGCCACCCTCGCACAGCACGTACAGGCAACCGGCCTCGGCACGCAACCGGGCCAGGCCCGCGCGCAGGTCCAACCCCGTGCCGCCGGAGCAGGTGGTGCCGTCCGTCCCGCTCTGCCCGTTCTGTCCGTCCTGCCCGTTCTGGGCGTCCAGGCCCGGCAGGCCCCACACCCGCGCGCCCACGGCGCGCACCGTGTCGGCTGCCGGGGATGCCGCCGCCGTCTCCGTGGTCCAGAAAAAGGTGTCCGCCGCCCGCTGTTGCAGCAGCGCAAGGTCGCCAGCCCGCGCGGCAACCTCGTCCATGCGCGAGGTGACGGCTACGGCCAGCGGCTGGCGGCACGGGGCGTCTGCTTCGTCAATACCGGCGCAGCCCCCTTGAGGGGCGGAGGGAAAGGCATCGGAAAAATCACCGCAGCGGGCGGTCAGCAGCGGGTTGTCGGCGAACAGGGTTCCGCCGCCCACCAGCACCGCGCCCCCGGCATGGCCCGCGCCCGCGCGGATGGCGTGCACCCGGCGGCGCGAGGCCGCGCAGCTTATCCACTGTGAATGGCCCGCGCGGGTGGCGATGCGCCCGTCCAGCGTGCTGGCCAGCTTCAGGATGACGTAGGGCAGGTCGGTCTTTTTCCAGGTGACGAAGTCGGCCACCAGATCGCGGCAGTCCTGCTCGCATACGCCCATATCCACCCGCACGCCGTGCTGGCGCAAAAATTCCGCGCCGCCCCTGGCCACCGGGTTGGGGTCGGCCATGCCCACCACCACGTGGCGGATGCCCGCCGCCAGCACCGCCTGCGAGCAGGGGGGGGTCTTGCCGTGGTGGTTGCATGGTTCCAGCGTGACCACCAGGGTGCAGGCTGCCGGGTCCACGCCATTGGCCGCCGCGTCACGCAGGCATTCCACCTCGGCATGGGGCATGCCGCAGGCCGTGTGGTAACCGCGCGCCACCACCTGGCCGTCGCGCACCAGTACCGCGCCCACAGTGGGGTTGGGCGCTGCGCGCCAGCGGCCCCGCCGGGCAAGGGCGATGGCCTCGCGCATGAAAATTTCAAACGGATGCGGCGCGGTCATGGCGCTACCTGCCCCCGCAGGCGCAGCCGCCGCCACAGCCCCCACCCTGATCGGGAGCCGGGGCATCCGGCGGCAGGCACGGGCCGCCCGTGCGCGGGGTGAAGGGCAGCACCTCGTAGTGCACGCCCGATTCGCGCAGCATGTCCTCGGCCAGTTGGTCGGGGTACGATTCCGCGTAGCGGATGGCCGTGACGCCGCAGTTGATGAGCATCTTGGTGCAGATCAGGCAGGGCTGGGTGGTGCAGTAGATTTCCGAACCGGCCAGCGAAATGCCATGGATGGCGGCCTGCACGATGACGTTCTGTTCCGCGTGCAGCCCCCGGCAGATTTCGTGGCGCTGGCCCGAGGGCACGCCAAGCTGGGTGCGCAGGCAGCCCACGTCCAGGCAATGTGCCACGCCCGAGGGCGCGCCGTTGTAGCCCGTGGCCAGGATGCGCTTGTCCTTCACCGCGATGGCGCCCACCTTGCGCCGGGTGCAGGTGGAGCGCTCGGCCACGAGGTAGGTGATCTCCATGAAGTACTGGGGCCAAGGCAGGCGGGACAGCGCGGACATGGGTACCTCTGCGGCTGGGGTATGCACGGTGACGCCACAAGGTGCCTTTTGGCCCGTGCCTGCGTCAGGCAGCCTTTTCCATGCCGTCGCGTACGGCAAGCGTACGTTCCGTCATGCAAAGGCGTCCTTCCTCGGCAGGGTCCAAGAATCCTTCTTGTGCCGACACCTCGCCCGGCAGCCCCACCGCGTGGAAGAATGGTGGAAGTGCCGTGCTCGGGTAAAAAACGGGAAGTGAGCCGTGTCAAACACCGGGGCGGTTGTCCGCCCCGGTGTCGTCAGATCGTCGATGGCGCTGTCGCGGGGCCTACCAGGCGAACAGCGGGAACTGCCGCGCGAAGACTTCCACTTCGCGGCTGATGGCCGCAAGGCGGGTCTCGTTGTTCACGTTGGCAAGGGCGTCCACGATCCAGGCGGCCACCTTTTCCATTTCCGCTTCCTTCATGCCGCGCGTGGTCAGGGCGGGGGTGCCCAGGCGCACGCCGGAGGTCACGAAGGGCGAGCGGGTCTCGAAGGGCACGGTGTTCTTGTTGGCGGTCATGCCCGCCTTGTCCAGCGCGTGCTCGGCGTCCTTGCCGGTGATGTCCTTGGACGTCAGGTCCATGAGCATCAGGTGGTTGTCGGTGCCGCCGGAAACCAGGTCGTACCCGGCGGCGGTCAGGCAACCGGCCAGCGTGACGGCGTTCTTCACCACCTGCTTCTGGTAGTCGGCAAAGGTGGGGCGCAGCGCCTCGCCGAAGGCCACCGCCTTGGCCGCGATGACGTGCATCAGCGGGCCGCCCTGAATGCCGGGGAATATCTGGCTGTTCAGGGTCTTGGCGTTGTCCTCGTCGGACAGGATCATGCCGCCGCGCGGGCCGCGCAGGGTCTTGTGGGTGGTGGTGGTGGTGAAGTGGGCCTGCCCGATGGGCGTGGGATGCAGGCCGGTGGCCACCAGGCCCGCGATGTGGGCCATGTCCACCATCAGCTTGGCGCCAACCTCGTCGGCAATGGCGCGGAAGCGGGCAAAGTCGATGGTGCGCGGGTAGGCGCTGGCACCGGCCACGATCAGGGCGGGCTTGTGCTCGCGGGAAAGGGCGGCCACTTCGTCGTAGTCGATGTAGCCGGTTTCCTTCTTCACGCCGTAGAACACCACGTTGTACAGGCGGCCGGAAAAGTTCACCGGGCTGCCGTGGGTCAGGTGACCGCCGTGCGAAAGATTCATGCCCAGGATGGTGTCGCCCGGCTTCAGGCAGGCGAAGTACACGCCCATGTTGGCCTGGCTGCCGGAATGGGGCTGCACGTTGGCGTAGCCGCAGCCGAAGATGGCCTTGGCCCGGTCGATGGCCAGGTTTTCCGCGATGTCCACGAATTCGCAGCCGCCGTAGTAACGCTTGCCGGGGTAGCCTTCGGCGTACTTGTGGGTCAGTACGCTGCCCTGGGCCTGGCGGACGGCGGCGGAGACGAAGTTCTCGGACGCGATGAGTTCGAGTTTGCCGGTCTGACGTTCGATTTCAAGAGTGACCGCGCGACCCACTTCCGGGTCTTGAATCAGCAGTTCGTCCATGGTTCGCCTCCGTGAATGGTTGTGGTCGCGCGGCGTCGGTATGCCGCGCGACCTCTGGAAATATCGTTCTCCCGTGTCCGGTTGGGGCGGGAGATGTTCTGCAAGCCTCCGGCGGGCAGGGGGCCAAGCCCCCTGCACCCCCGTTCAGGCAAGCGGGTTCGGACAGTGTCCGATGTCAGGCAGGACTGCAAACGTGCGGAGCGCGAGGCGGGGACGAGGAAAAAAGCCTTTTTGCGGAAGAAGTGTGCGGCAGCCGTTAGGTGAGTCTTCGAACCTTACGGATGGCGACCGCAGCGCGCTCTTCGGTATTCGACTGGAGCAAAAAGGCTTTTTGACGACGTAACCGACCGCGATACGTGCGTTTGCGCGGTTACCCCTTCCAGCGCTTGTACAGCATGCAGCAGTTCGTCCCGCCGAAGCCGAACGAATTGCACAGCACGTATTCGGGCTGGTAGTTTTCCGAGCCGTCCGCCATGTAGTTCAGGTCGCATTCCGGGTCGGGCGTTTCGCGGTTGATGGTGCCGGGGATGATGCCGGCGTGCAGCGCCATGACGCTGAACACGCCTTCCATCCCGCCCGCGGCGCCCAGCAGGTGCCCGGTCATGGACTTGTTGGCCGTGATGCGGATGTTCTTGGCATGGTCGCCGAACACCTTCTTGATGGCCTTGGTTTCGCACAGGTCGTTGAGGTGCGTCGAGGTGGCGTGGGCGTTGATGTGGTCCACGTCCTCGGGGCGGATGCCCGCCTCGTCGATGGCGGCGCGCATGGCCTGCGCCATGCCCAGGCCGTCCTCGTGCGGGGCGGTCATGTGATAGGCGTCGCCGGAGGCGCCGTAGCCCACCACTTCGGCGTAGATGGTCGCGCCGCGCGCCTGCGCCGATTCCAACGATTCCAGCATCAGGAAGCCGGAGCCTTCACCGATGACGAAGCCGTCGCGGTCCTTGTCGAACGGGCGCGACGCCTTGGCCGGGTTGTCGTTGCTGGCGGTGGACAGCGCCTTCAGCGCGGTGAAGCCGGAAACGCCCATGGGCGTGATGGTGGCTTCCACGCCGCCGGTGATGACCGCGTCGCAGCGGCCCATGACGATGTCGGTGTAGGCGTAGCCGATGGCATGCTGGCCCGACGCGCAGGCGCTGGTGGTGACCAGGTTGGGCCCCTTGGCCCCGGTGAAGATGGAGACCTGGCCCGGCGCCATGTTGGAGATCAGCATGGGGATCATGAACGGCGAGACGCGGTTGGGCCCGGATTCGACGAGCTTGGAATGGAAGACCTCGATGGTTTGCAGCCCGCCAAGGCCCACGCCCAGCAGCACGCCCACGCGGTGGGCGTTGGAATCGTCGATGACGAGGCCGGAATGCTCGACGAGCATCTTGCCGGTGGCCACCGCGAACTGGACGAAGCGGTCCATGCGCTTGGCCTGCTTGGCCGGGATGTACTTCTCTGGGTCGAAGCCCTTGACCTCGCCGGCGATGCGCGAGGTGTACTCCGAAGCGTCGAAGTGGGTGATGGGCCCGATGCCGGACTTTCCGGCCACCAGATTCTCCCAGCTTGTCGCAAGGTCGTTACCAAGGGGGGTGATGGCCGCAAGGCCGGTCACGACGACACGCTTTCCGGTCATTAAGTGTACCTCTTGGCGGTAGTGGGCCGAACCCGCGCAAACGGGATGGATGTGGAACGATGGCGAGCGGTTGCGCGCCGTCGGCGTGGTTCCGGCCGTGCGGAGGAAAAGCGCGAGAGCGTCTTATGACCTCGTCATAAGACGCCCGCATGCGATCTTCGTTGCGTGAAGAACAGGCCCTACTGCTTGTTCTTGATGTAGGCGATGGCGTCCTGGACCTTGAGGATCTTCTGGGCATCATCGTCGTCGATTTCGATGCCGAATTCCTCTTCCATGGCCATTATCAGTTCGGTCAGGTCGAGCGAGTCGGCGCCAAGGTCTTCCACGAAGGAGGCTTCGGGCTTCACTTCCTCGGCGGACACGCCAAGCTGATCCATGATGATCTTGCTGATCTTTTCTTCAACGGACATGGTCCCTCCAATGCTGTTTTTCTCGTTTCGGTGCCGGTCGGTGCTGCGTACGCGGCGTTCTGCACAAGCCGTTTCATCCGGGATGCCTGTTGTACGGCTGGCAACGCCTGCCTGCAAGCATTCCGTGGCGGGGATTTGCTGGCAAATCCCCGCGAGCTGTCCCTTCATTCCTATGGCGGGCAATCCTAGCAGTACATGCCGCCGTTGACGGCAATGACCTGCCCGGTGATGTAGCCCGCCTTATCGGAAGCCAGAAAGGCCACGGCATCGGCGATGTCCTGGGGCTGGCCCAGGCGCCGGAGCGGGATGGCTTCGATATATGCCGCGCGAACCTCGTCGGTGAGCTTCGCGGTCATGTCCGTTTCGATGAAACCGGGTGCCACGGCGTTGACCGTGACGTTGCGTCCGGCAAGTTCCTTGGCGGCAGACTTGGTCATGCCGATCAGGCCCGCCTTGGCGGCGGAATAGTTGACCTGCCCGGCATTGCCCATCTGCCCCACCACCGAGGTGATGTTGACGATGCGGCCCTTGCGCTGCCTGGTCATCAGCTTGGCGGCCTCGCGCAGGCAGGTGAACGCGCCGGAAAGGTTGACGTCCAGCACGCGGTCGAAGTCGTCGTCCTTCATGCGCAGGATAAGCCCGTCCTTGGTGATGCCCGCGTTGTTCACGAGCACGTCCAGGGTGACCTTTTCCCGGATTTCTTCCTGAAAGAACGCGGCCACGGCGGCGGCGTCGGAAACGTCCAGCCGGAAGGCCCGCGCCGAACCGCCCGCGGCGTTGATGCCCGCGGCCACGGCTTCGGCTTCCTCGGGCTTGCTCACGTAGGTAAGGTAGACCTGAAAGCCCTCGCGGGCCAGGGTTTCCGCCACGGCCTTGCCGATGCCCCGGGAGCCCCCGGTGACCAGCGCGGTGGAAGTGAGTTCGCTCATTCGGCCTTTCTCATGTTGCGGGTTGCAAAGGGCACCGCCTTATACCGCAAAGACAGTGCGACTTCAATTGGCCCGTTTCGGGGTGCCCTGAGGGGCGGTTCTGACTCTCTTCAGGAGTCCCACAGTCCTTGCGCCTAGAAATGCAGCAGGGCGGCACCCCAGGTAAACCCACCCCCGAACGTGGCCAGCAGCACGCGCATGCCGGGGCGCAGCACGCCCTTGGCCCGCGCGTCGGCAATGGCCAGCGGCACGGACGCCGCAGAGGTGTTGCCGAACTCGTGCAGGTTCACGAACACGCGCCCGGCGGGCACGCCCAGGCGATCGCCCACGGCCTCTATGATGCGCAGGTTGGCCTGGTGCGGGATGACCAGAGCCACGTCGTCGATGGTCAGGCCGTTGCGGGCCAGCACGTCCTGGCTGATGGCGGCCATGTTGCGCACGGCGTGCTTGAACACGTCGCGGCCATTCATCTGCACGAAGAAGTCTTCGCCCACCGGGTCGCCCTTGGCGTAGGGGGTGTGGGTGCCGCCGCCGATGGTCAGCAGGCCGCCCAGGTTGCCGTCCGACGCGCAGAGCACGTCTTCCAGCAGGGCGCCTTCGCCTTCGGCGGTAATCACCGACGCGCCCGCACCGTCGCCGAACAGCACGCAGGTGGTGCGGTCGGCCCAGTTCAGGCGGCGGGTCAGCGCCTCGGTGGCGGTCAGCAGCACGCGGGCCTCGGGCTGGGCGGCCACGATGGCGCGCGCCATGGACAGGCCGTACACGTAGCCCGAGCAGGCCGCGTTGAAATCGAAGGCCATGGCGCCCATGATGCCCAGCTTGGCCTCCACGAGGCAGGCGGTGTTGGGGCACAGGTAGTCGGGCGTGCAGGTGGCGTTGATGACGTGGGTGATCTCGCCCGGCTCCATGCCCGCGTCGGCCAGGGCCATACGGGCGGCTTCCGTCGCGGCGTCGGAGGCGTTCTGGCCTTCGGCCAGGCGGTGGCGCTGCCGGATGCCGGTACGGGTGGTGATCCACTCGTCGGTGGTCTCCACGAATTTCTCAAGGTCGAAGTTGGTCAGCACGTCCACGGGGGTGTACGCACCAAACCCCCTGACCCGGCAGGCAATATCGCGCGATGCTGTCATGTGGCTGATTCCGGTCGGCGCGCGGGGCGCCGCAGGTGCAGGGTGGGGGGTGCCAAGGCCTTTCATGGTCAGGAACGCCTGCGGAAAACGTTCCTGCGGTGGGGGCGAAACCGTGTTTCGCCGCCCGGCACCGGGGAACGTTTCTGGAGGCGCCCTATTTGATGGCCTTGCCGTAGCGGGTGAGCTCCTCGTTGGCGCTGATGGCCTTGACGAGGCGTTCGTTGGTCTTCTTTTCCACGAAGGTGGCGGCCAGCTTCACGGCGTTGCATACGGCCTTGGAGTTGGACTTGCCGTGACAGACGAAGGCGATGCCCTGCAAGCCGAGCAGGGGGGCGCCGCCGTATTCGGCATAGTCCACGAACTGGGCAAAGCGGCGGAAGGCGGATTTGGCGAGCAGGGTGCCGATCTTGGGCAACAGGCCGGAGAGCAGTTCGCGCTTCAGCACGCGACCCAGCGAAGTGCTGAGCCCTTCGCTCAACTTCAGCGCCACGTTGCCCACAAAGCCGTCGCAGACCACCACGTCCACGTCGCCGCTGAAAATGTCGCGGCCTTCCACGTTGCCCACGAAGTTGATGCCGTTATGAGCCAGCTTGAACAGTTCGTAGGCTTCCTTGACCTGGGTGTTGCCCTTGCCTTCTTCTTCGCCGATGCTCAGAAGGCCGATGCGCGGCGACTCGCACGACAAGAGGTCGCGCGCGAAGGCGTCGGCCATGAGGCCGAACTGGAACAGGTGGTGCGGCTTGCAGTCCACGTTGGCCCCCACGTCCAGCAGGACGATGGGGTTCTTTTCCGTGGGCATGATGGTGGCAAGCGCGGGCCGGTCCACGCCGGGAATGCGGCCCATGATGAACATGCCGCAGGCCACGGTGGCGCCGGAATGCCCGGCGCTGACGATGCCGTGGGCCTGGCCGTCTCGCACCAGGCGGCAGGCCACCTGGATGGAGGCATCCTTGCGGCGGCGCAGGATGTCCGAAGGCTTTTCGTCCATGCCCGCGACTTCGCTGGCGTGGACAACGTCATAGGCGACGCCGTCAAGGGGAATCCTGGCCAGTTCGGCCTGCACCTTCGCCTGGTCGCCGACCAGCAGAAGGGCGATTCCCTTGTCGCGCGCCGCCTCGATCGCGCCGGGGACCACCACGGAGGGGCCGAAATCCCCCCCCATGGCATCCACGGCGATGATGGTCGCGTTATTCATTAGGCTGAGCGACCACCTGACGGCCCTTGTAGGTGCCGCAGCTCGGGCAGGCGCGATGCGGAACGGTGGGCTCGCCGCAGGCGCAGTACACGATGGTGGGGACGGCCACGCGATCGTGCGAACGGCGCATACCCTTCTTGGACTTGGACTTCTTGTTCTGCTGAACGGCCATGGCGTTCCTCTCCTGGATGTCCCGCCGAGGGCGGCGGGGGTTGTGCTACTTCTTTTCTATGGTAAGGCCGCGCAGGGCGGCAAGCCTGGGGTCGCCATCTTCGCTCTTGCAGGAGCAGGCGGCAACATTCAGGTTGCTTCCGCACGACGGGCACAGGCCCTTGCAGCCGGTGGAGCACAGCGGCTTCGTCGGCAGGGCCAGCAGAAATTCTTCCCACAGCAGGCCGGACAGGCTTATTTCAACGCCCTGCCCGGAAGGGGATAGGCGGATGACGGCAGCGTCCACATCCTCGAAATCGTCGTCCGTTTCAGGCTCTGCCGGGGCCGCCTTGCCGTGCTTGCGCTGGTCGTCCTGCGCATGGGGCTGGGCGGACTGCTGGGCCGGAAACGGCTCGAAGCTGTCGAAGGACTGGTCGATGGCCATCTCCGCCGGTTCCGCGCAGCGGTCGCACGGCGCGCTGATGCGCCCCGTGAGCCTGCCGCGCACAAGGCAGCCGTCGTCCTGCGGCAGCAGGAATACCGAGCCGCGCAGCGGTTCGATGATGGTGAACGGCAGTGAAAACTCGGCGATGGGACCCTGCCAGACAGACTGGTCGTCAACCTCGTACTCGCCGCCGCCCGCCGGAATGTCCTTGAGCGGAATCCAAATCTGGTGCATGGCTACCTCGCGAGCAGCGATTACTACATGCGAACCCTTCGGGCTGTCAAGAAAGGGGTTGCGTTTTTCAGGGCGGCGGTATAAGACTCCCATCTCTCGCGGCGGCAAACATCCAGAATGCGTCCGGAACGTGCCCGGCACATCGGTCGACGCCCGCCCCGCGCGGCGCCCCGGCGGCAGAACGCCACCGGCGGCACACCAGAACGACCACGCGAACTTTGCACATATACGGAGGAAAGTCATGTCCAAGCAGTGCGATGTGTGCGGCAAGAAGGCCCAGGTCGGCCACCATGTGAGCCACTCGAACATCAAGACCAAGCGTCGGTTCGAGCCGAACCTGCAGAGCGTCCGCCACCAGTACCCCAACGGCGAAGTGAAGACCCTCAGCGTCTGCACCCGTTGCCTGCGCTCCGGCGCTGTGGTGAAGCCCGCCGTCCGCAAGGTCGCCTAAGGCTTTCCGATCCGAGCGTTCAAAAGCCCCGGTGGTTTCCGCCGGGGCTTTTTGGCGTTGTTGTTCCGGGCGCGGCGTCACGCAAATGTCGCCGCCCATCCTGCGCGGGGTGCTTTCCGCCGGTGGCGGTGCGGGGTAGGGTAGGCCATGTCCTGGACGCTTCCCGCCCTGCTGGCGGCCGTGCTGGCCGCGCTGGACGCCACCCTGCTGCGCCGCCTTGCCGGTGACCTGCCCCCGGCCCGCATGGTGGCCTATCCGGTATTCTGGAGCCTGCCGCCGTTTCTGGCGCTGCTGGCCGCGCGCGGCGTGCCCGACCTGCCCGCGCCGTTCTGGCTGGCCACCCTTGCCGCCGTGCCGGTGAACATGGCCGGGCACCTGCTCACGGCGTGGGCGGTGCGCCTGGCGCCCGTGTCGCGCACGGTGCCCTACCTGTGCTTTTCGCCTGTTTTCGTGGTGGCGCACGAATACCTGCTGCTGGGGGTTGCCCCGCGCCCGGCGGGCCTGGCCGGGGTGCTGCTGGTGGTGGCGGGCAGCTGGGTGCTGAACGCGGGCGGGGCGGAAACCCATGATCCGGGGCATGACGAAGATGGCGACAGCGGCGTCATGACCCGGCTGCTGCGCCCCTTCCGTACCCTGATGGCAGAGCCCGGCGCGCGGATCATGCTGGGGGTGGCCCTGCTGTGGGGGCTGGGCAGCGTGCTGAACCGCCAGATGGTGTTGTACGCCACGCCTGCCGTGGCGGGCGGGGTGTTCTTCGCCATCTACGGCCCGGCCATGCTGGCGGCGCTGATGGTGTTCGGCGGGGTGCGCCCGCGCATGCTCGTGGACAGGCCGTTGCGGGGCGCGGCCATGGGCGCGGTGCTGTTTCTGGCCGCGTACGCGCACTTTACGGCCATGAGCCTGACCACGGCCGCCAACATGATCGCGGTGAAGCGGCTGGACGGGGTGTTTGCCGTGCTCTTCGACCGGCTGTCCGAAAGATGGAGCAGCGCCCGCCGGGGACGTACGACTGGTTCGGCTGGACTGCCCGGTCCTGTTGGTGCGGCCAGTTCTCCCGGTTCCCCTAGTTTACGCAGTTCGCCCAATTCGTCCAGTTCGCTCTGTCGGGCTGATTCGGGCACTGGGGGGCGCCCCTCCCGCGACGGCAGATTGCCCGGTGCGGCGCTGATGGCCGCCGGAGCCGCCCTTGTGGTGCTGGCGGCCTGACGGCGACACCTTCCGGTGCCGCAAGCCCCTGCGGCAGGGGCCACACGGCACAGATGCAATGCCTCCCTGACGCGGCGTCCCCATTCCCCGCATTTTTCCGGCGGGATACGTCTTGCCGCCCGGCCCTTCCGTGACTATCTTCACAGAATAGGCATACGCGGCATGCGCGGCCACGGGCAATCGGGCCGCAGTGGCCGCAACGTCGCGGCCATGCCGTTGCGCGCCGCCTCTTCGTCCCCGTTTCCCGCGCCTTCCATGCCCGGTGGCGACACCACGGGCATCCCCCGCGTACCCGGCGCACCGTTCCCACCGCAACCATCCCGGAGCCCCCATGCCCCGTCTTGGTCTTGTCCTTTTGCTGGTTCCCTTTCTGGAGTTCTACGTGCTGGTGGAGGTGGGCGCGCGCATCGGGGCGTTCAACGCCGTGTTGCTGGTCATCCTGTTCGCCATGGTCGGGGTGTGGCTGGCCCGTACCCAGGGCATGGGCACGCTGGCGCGCATCCAGCAAAACCTGGCCCAGGGCGTGCTGCCCGCCGACGAGATGCTGGACGGGCTGTTCCTGCTGCTGGCTGGCCTGCTGATGGTCTTTCCCGGCTTCGTGTCCGACGTGTTCGGGATTCTCCTGCTGCTGCCCCCGGTACGCAGGCTGGCCGCGCATCTGCTGCGGCGGCACATGAACGCCACCATTCAGGCGGAAGGCCGCGCGGGCGGGTCGTCGGTGCACGTGCGCACCTGGTATTTCGGCCCCGGCGGGGCGCGGCACACAGAAACCTTCGGTGGCGGCGGGCCCATGTTCGGCCCTAATGCAGATGGCCCAAATGGCCCAAATGGCCCAAATGGCCCGGATGTGCTGGACGGGCTTGCTGGCCCCGATGGGTCCGGCGGCAGCGGCCCCCACCCCTATGGCCCGGACCATGGGGGGGGCGCGGGCAGCGGCCATAACGCGCGGCAGGAGCCCCGCCGCACCGTGGTCATCGACTGCGAACCGGTGGAGCCTTCCGGTCCGGCGGAGCCCTCCGGTCCGGTGGGGCCCTCCGGTCCGGCCAATGGCCTCGGCAAGCCGGGCAAGGCTGGCGGCCCGTCCGGTGATATTTCGGATGGGGCATCCGGTGATTTTTCGGATGGAGCATCCGGCGGTTCGGGCGCGCGCTAGCGCATCCGGCTCCGGTCCCTCCCATTCACGGTTGCCGCATCGTCCATGGCACCCCCCAACGGATCAGACCGCTTCCGCCGCCCCCGGCAGGTGCGCTCCGGCGGCGCTTCGGCCCTGGCCGGGCGTTCCGCCATGGCCTCCGGGCTGGGCGCGCGGCCTGAACACGTGGCGGCGGCCCTGCGCCGCAGGCCCGTGCTGCCCCCGGGCTGGCGCGACCTGACCGTACCCGTTCCCCCGGCACAAAACGCGGCGCTGCCCGCGCCGTTGCCGCAGCTGCCCTCGTGTACCGCGCAGTGCCTGCCGCGCTGGCGACTGGTGCTCGAGGCGCGCAACATTCCGTTCATGGCCGTGCGACGGGGCGAGCGCCAGCACTTCTTCGTGCCCGCGCTGTACGAGCGGCTGGCCCGGCAGGAATTGCTGGCTGCCGAGGGCGAGGACGCCGCCGCCCGTGCCCGCCCGCCCGCTCCGCCCCCCGCCCCACTGCGCGCCAACGTGCACCTGACCCTGCTGGGCCTGCTGCTGCTGGCCCTGTGGCACGGGGTGCGCATGGGCTGGTGGTGGGACATGCATCTGCCCCTGCCCGACCTGGACCCCGACGTATGGCGCGATGCCGGGGCCATGGACGTCTATTACACCGTGGCGCGCGGGCAGTGGTACCGGGTGGTCACGGCGCTGACCCTGCACGCCGACAGCCCGCACCTGTTCGGCAACATCCTGTTCGGCAGTTTTTTTCTGATTCCCCTGTGCCGCCGCGTGGGCAGCGGCCCCGGATGGCTGCTGACCATTCTGGCGGGCGCTGGCGGCAACGTGCTGAACGCGCTGGCGCGCCCGGCCTCGCACGTCAGCCTGGGCTTTTCCACGGCGCTGTTCGGCGCGGTGGGCGTGCTGTCCGGGCTGCTGGCGGTGGAGGGCGGCTGGAGCGGCTGGCGGCGCATGGTGGTGCCGCTGGCCGCGGGGCTGGCCATTCTGGGCATGCTGGGCAGCGAGGGGGAACGCACCGACCTTGGCGCGCACCTGTTCGGCCTGGTGGCGGGTGTGGCGGTGGGCATGGCGGCGCAGGGGCTGCGTGAATGGCTCGGTCCGCCGCCCCGCTGGCTGGAATGGCTGGCGGGCACTGCCTGCGCTGCGTTGCTGGCCGGATGCTGGATGCTGGCGCTGCGGTAACCTGTCCGCCTGACGGGGCAGGATGGGGGGTGGCGGTGCGCCTTGCCACCAGAACAGGACATTCCCGCAACGCAAGACTGCCGTGGAGTCGCCTCCACGGCAGTCTTGCGTTGTTCTCTTGTCGGCGTTCGGCGTGTTCCGGCTATTGGGCCTGCGCCGTGGACGGGGCGGTCGGGGTGTCCGTGGCGCCCACGCCGGGCGGCGGCGGGGGCGGGGTGGGCACCGGCACGGGCTGGGGCGTTGCCGGGGCGTTGTCCTGCGGCTGCGGGCCGGGCAGGGGCACCGCGGGGGCCTCCGGCGTTGCGGGATGCTGACCCGGCTGCACGGGTTGGGCCGGCTGGGCAGGCTGAGCAGGTAGCGCGGGTTGGTGCGCGGCGGGGGCGGTACCGTTGCCCTCGGCGGGCGCGGGCTGCGGCAGGGCCGGTGCATCGGGGGCCGGGGCCTGATCGCCGGTAACGGCGGGGGCGGACCCGTCGCCGCCGGGGGCGGGCGTCGTCGTGCCGTCAGATTGGGCGGGCTGCGCGGGCTGCATGGGGCCGGAACGTTCCGCCAGCACGTACTCGCGGTCCACGATCCACTGGCGGTGCACCTCGCGCAGGTCGGCGGGCTTGTCGGCCCATTCGGCGAAGCGGTCGGCGCGCATGGCCACCACCACCTGCGGGAACACCGCCATGGCGGCGCGCAGCGAGTCCTCGTCGGAAAGTTCCTCGATGTTGGCCCCCGCGTAATAGGTGTAGGTGCCGGAGTACACCTTGTAACTCACCGGGTGGTACCCCTTGCGGATGTACTCGCCCATCAGCTCGGCCTGGGCGCGCGGGCTCATGACCGGGTCCAGCGAGGGCGCGGTGAACAGGGCGGCGGGCACGACGAGCGCGGTGACGAAGGCGGCAAGGGTCAGCAGGCCGCCTTCGGGACGGCTGCGGTCCACGGCCTTCCACAGCAGCACGGCAAACACCAGAGTGATGCCCGCCAAGATGGGCGCGCCGCGCGCGATGTCGAGCAGGGCCAGTACCTGCGGCTGGAAGCGCACGCGGACCATGTCCGGCGCCCACTGCCACAGCGATGCGGCCCCCAGGCCCAGCGCCAGCACGAACAGCACCAGGGCCGTCAGGCCGAAGTACATGCGGCTGCCGAACCCGTTCAGCCGCAGCAGGGCGCGGGCGGTGACCACGGCCAGCAGCGGGAACAGCGGCAGCAGGTAGATGACGATCTTGATGCTGACGGCGGTCAGCAGGGCGAACGAGGTGACCAGCGCCAGCCAGATGTAGGCCATGCCGTCGCCCTGGCCCTTGCGGGTGGCCAGCACGGTGCGCATGGACGCGGGGGAGAAGGCCCGGCCCCACGGCAGGAACGGCAGCACCAGGGTAAACGGCAGCCACGCGACGGGCAGGGTGGCCAGGTAGTGCCACCACGGCTGTTCGTGGTGCCAGGCGGCGGTGGCGCGGTCCACGATCTGGTGGCGCATGATGTTGCGGATGAGGTCGGCGTAGCCTTCGAACCACACCGCGCCCACCCAGGCCAGCAGGGTGGCCAGCATGATGCCGCCGCCGATGGCCACGTCCATGCGGTTCAGGCGGCGGGGCATGCCGCGCCACAGCCCGTAGGCCAGACCGGCCAGCAGCGGAAAGGCCAGGCCGAACGGCCCCTTGATCAGGGTGGCCACGGCGGCCAGGGCAAAGGCCGGGATTACCCAGCGGAAGGCCAGCGGCAGGCGCAGGCCCCGGTACATGCAGATGTGGGCCAGGGTGATGACCGCAGCGAACAGCAGGTCCATGCGGGCGTAGTGGGTCACGCCCATGAAGTACATGCCGCACAGCAGCACCAGCCCCGCCGCGAACGATTCGCGCTTGTCGCACCCGGCCACCAGGCGGGCCAGGGCATAGGTGGCCCACAGCACCAGCAGGCCGGATACGGCGGCCCCCAACTGGAAGACCATGGGCCCGTCCACGCCGGGGATGGCGTCCAGCAGGCCGAGGAACCAGAAATATACGGGCGGCTTGTCGGGGTAGGGGATGCCGTTCAGGTGCGGCACCAGCCACTGGCCGGTGGCCAGCATGGTTTCATAGACGTTGCCGTGGCGGATTTCGTCCGAAAACCACAGGGATCGCGCATCCAGGGTGAAGGCCGTCTGCGCCGCGTAGATGAGGGTGAGCGGCAACAGCGGGAACAGGGCCAGCAGGTCGTACAGGCGGGCCAGGATCCCCCTGGGCCGCGCCCCGGCCTGCGGGGGCGGACAGGAACCGGCAGGTTTGCCGTCCCCGGAACCCGTGCCGCTGGCGGCGGCGCCGGGCGGGGTCTGCGGCGTTTCCGGAGAAGCGGCGGCCTTGGATTGGGAGGCGGCGGTTTCGGTCTTCGGATCGGTCATAGGGGGGCGGTCCTGTTGGTGATGCGGTGTATGACGAAGGCGGCAAGGCTGCCCAGCAGAAGCCCCGCCAATATGTCGCTGACGTGGTGCTGCCCCAGCAGCACCCGCGAATAGCCCACGGCGGCCACATACCCGCCAAGGGCCAGAGAGAGGGCCGTGCGCTTCCAGCGCATGGCCAGCGGCGGGCAGGCCCCGGCGATTTCCGCCGTGTGGCCCGAGGGCATCGAATTATGCGGCCCGTCGAAAGAAAACGGCACCCACGGCCCCGCCACGCCGGGCCGGGTGCGCCCGACGGTGATCTTGATCACCCGCACGAGCAGGAATGAAATCAGCAGTTGCACGACCACGTAGGTCAGGACGAAGCGCACGGTGCGCGGGTCGTGGCGGCGGCGGGCCCGCCAGAACAACGCTCCGTAGACCGCGTACAGGGCCGGGTTGCCCCAGTCGGTCAGCACCTGCACGATGTTGGCCGTATCGGGGTTGGCCTGTCGCCACGCCCGCCAGTAGGCGGTCACCTCGTCCCCGGTGCCGAGGCACACGGTGGATATCGCAAGCAGCGCCAGCAGCGGCAGTGTGCACAGCAAATGGTGCGCGAGGGGGTATGGCTGACGCATCAGCGCCTTATAGGGCGAATCCGCAGTGAAGGGAAGGGTGCGGGCGTGCCACGCCGCGCGCCGACGCCGGGGTGGCACGCCCGGGCAGGCATGGCTCCGAACCGTGCGGCATGCCGAGGAAACGCACTTCCTCGCCCTGCCGGGGCGCGACGTACCGTGTCGCGTGGCCGGGGTGCCTTGACGCCACTGTTCCCCTGGGGTACTTGGTACAGCTTTTCCGCAATGCGGACCGTACGTCATGGAGGATGGGATGTTGTCGAAAATGAAGACTGCCGTAGCCGGACGCTGGAGCGCGCCGGGCGGGTACCGCGAGGTGCTCGGCGTCAGTCTGCCGCTGGTGGCGGGCATGGCCTCCACCACGGTCATGGAGTTCACCGACCGGCTGTTCCTGAGCCACTATTCGGTGGAGGCCATCGCGGCGGCCACGCCGGCTGCGGTGGTGCATCTGCTGTTTCTGCTCACCTGCATGGGCATTACGGGCTATGCCGGGGTGTTCATCGCCCAGTACATCGGTTCCGGCGCGCCGCACCGGGTGGGGGTGGCGCTGTGGCAGGGGCTGCTGATGGCCTTCTTCTTCGGTGGGTGTCTTGCCCTGCTGTGGTTCGCGGCGCCCGCCATCTTCGCCTTTGCCGGGCATCTGCCCGCCGTGCAGGCGGGAGAGGTGGCCTACTTCCGCATGCTGGCTCTGGGGTCGGTGCTGGCCCTGGGCAACAGCTGCCTTGGCGGCTTCTTTTCCGGGCAGGGGCGCACCCGGCCCGTGATGCTGGCCAACTTCGCGGCCATGGCCGTGCACATTCCGCTGGACTACGCGCTGATTTACGGTGCGTGGGGGCTGCCCGAAATGGGCATAGCAGGTGCGGGGCTGTCCATGATCCTCAGTTGGGCCGTCACTTCGCTGCTGTTGGGGGGCATGGTGTTCACCCGGCGCAACGAGCGGTGCTTCCGGGTCTGGAGCGGACGCGGCTTCGAGCGGGAGCTGTTCCTGCGCATGGCCCGCTACGGCCTGCCCAGCGGCATCAACGGCTTTGCCGAACTGTTTTCGGTGACGTGGTTCGTGTTCCTGGTGGGCGAACTGGGCGAAACGGCCCTGGCCGCCACCAACATCACCTTTTCCATCAACATGGTGGCCTTTCTGCCCATGATGGGCATGAACATCGCCGTGGGCAGCATGGTGGGGCAGGCCATGGGCAAGGGCAACCCCGCCGCCGCCGAACGGGTGACGTCCAGTACCCTGCACGTGGCCATGGCCTGGATGCTGCTGCTTTCGCTGTTCTTCTTCTGCACGCCGGGGCCGCTGTACGACCTGTTCCTGAGCGGCGGCGCGCAGGATCCCGCCGTGCTGGCCCAGAAGGCGGAAATCCGCGCCATGGGCGTGGTGCTGCTGCGCTTCGTGGCGGTGTACTGCCTGCTGGACGCAGTGACCATCGTGTACACCGGCGCGCTGAAGGGCGCGGGCGACACCTGGTTCGTCATGTGGAACGTGCTGCTGGGCTGCGTGGTCTGGCTGGTGCTGCCCACGCTGGCCCTGCGCGCCTCGGGCCTGATGACCCTGAACACGCTGTGGGTGGCCTTCACCGCGTTCATCATGCTGCTGGCCGTGGTGTCGTGGCTGCGCTTTCGGCGCGGTGCGTGGAAGCGGCTGCGGCTGGTGGAGACGGCGCACCCACTGCCCGATGGGACCGATGGGCCCGATGGGCCCGATGGGTCTGTCGGCCCCGAAGACGGCGGAAAGGCCTGATTCGGCCTGACTCGGCCTGACTCGGTAGATAATATCTGATTCGATCCGGGGCGGCATGGGGGGCAACAGGCCCCATACCTTTCCCCTTTTCCGGCAGGGCATGTGATGGCCGGAAGATACGAAGCAAAACGGCCGCGCGGCAGTCACCGCGCGGCCGTTGTCGTTCACTATGGCCGATTTCGTTCGTTGCCCTTCAGCTTTCGGACAGCCTTGCCTCCACCGAGGCCACCTTGCCCGCCATGCGGCCCACGGGGCCTTTGCGCAGGTCCACCTTCAGGGTCATGTATACCCGGTCGCAGTCCGCTTCCAGCGCGGCCAGGCACCGGTCGGCCACCTGCATGACCTCGGCCCGTCCGCCCTCGATGGTGGTGCCCATGGGACCAAGCTGGTACGGCAGGCCGCTTTCCTGGATGACCGACAGCACGCGGGCCACCCATTGGCTGACGCTGGCCCCCTTGTCCATGGGAAAGACGGCGATTTCGGCGAGAACGCTCATGATGCCTCCGTGCGGGCCATCGTTTTGCCGGGCGTCATGCGGCTTGTCGGCCCGCGTTGGTCATCACTTCGTCGATGCGCCGGATCTTGTCCAGCACCCGCCGGGCGATCTGCCGGAATTCCGTCATCTGCGGCAGGCCGAAACGGTCGCGCCCGTGCACCAGCCCGGAAACGTCCATGATCTCGTTGTACAGGTACGGCGTGCAGATGGGGTCCTGCCGCAGGAAAAAGTGTACCCGGCCCAGCATTTCGACGATTTCCGCGCCGTGGCGTTCCGGCTTGCGGAACAGCGTTTCCAGCCGCTTCTGGGCATTGCGCAGCGAGGTGCGCCACTGTGGCAGGCGCGGGGCGAACAGGGGCTGCTCGCACGGGGTCATGGCCGCATCAAGGCGCTGGCGGAACCCGGCCAGAATGTCGGCGTCACCGCTCGCGTTGCCGCCATCCGCCGGGGGCGGCAATTCGCGGTCAAGGTCGTCTGGCGCGATGTCCCGCGCGCCCCGGATCAGCGCCCCGCCGCCGTACAGGTTCACCACGTCCAGTTGCAGGGTGCGGATGTCCTGTTCCATGTCGCGCAGGGCCGTGGCGTAGGGCAGGGTGGAGCGCACCGGCCCGTCGCGGCCCGGCAGGTCCAGCGTGCCCACGGTGATGGCGGCGGCATGGTGCCCGGCGGCGTGCGATGCCTCGCCCCGCCAGCCGAAGTCCTGCCCGGCCAGCACCATGCGTCCCGCGCCCATCCAGTGCAGCAGGCGCAGCAGGGCCACGCTGACGTTGCCCGCCGCGTCCAGCACCAGGTCGTCCTTGCCCGCGATGAAGGTGGCCATGCCGCCCACGGTCCACAGCGGCAGGGTGGGGCCGGGGTAGCGGCGCACCACTTCGGGCTGGACCTTGGTGGAATAGATCAGCGGCACGTGGCGCGCCCATTCCGGGTCCAGCCGGTCGTACACGCGAGAAATGCCGTCGCTGTAGTCGATGCACAGGGCAAGGTCGGGCCGGATGCCCACGGCCTGCATGGCGGGCAAGGTTTGCAGCGCCGCCGTGACCAGCGCGCGATGGGACAGCCGGGCCACGGCGGGGGCCGATGCGGCCAGCGAAGGCCCGGCGCCCGCGACGACGGCGGGCAGGCCGTCCAGCGCGCCGCGCAGCGACTTCATGTCGCCGTCGGCAAGGGCGCGGCGGAAGTTGGAAAGCTCGTTGCCCACCATCACGTCCTGGGCGCGGCGCAGGGTGGAAAGCTCCACCGACAGGGCGTCCAGCTGCTCGCGGCAGATGCGGGTCCAGTGGGCGTAGGCGGGGCCGATCTGCTGGCTGGGCAGGTCGGCCTGCAACAGGATGCGCCCGAACAGGAACTGCTTGTCGCAGCCGCGCACGGCGGCCACCAGGGCGTCGAACTGCGGCGCCACGAAGGTCAGCCTGCCCGATTCGATGAACGGACGGTAATCCGTTAGCCCCAGGCACAGGCTGAGCATGGCCGGGTCTGGTTCCACCACCAGCAGACGGTGGCGGGGCGGCGTCTGTTCCAGCATGTGGTTGATGCCGTAGCCCAGGTTGGCGCCCACGATGATGGTGGCCGAACGCTCCGCCTGCTCCGTGGGGGGCCATGACCTGTAGGCGAACTGGGGCGGAAAGGCGTCAAACAACCGACGACCATCCTCCAGTTCGACGTCCAGCATGTTCCAGCGGTTCAGGCGCAGGCGGGGGGCCAGCGCCTCGGGCGCGGGAGCGTTTGCGGCCAGCCACGCGGCCACCTGGGGCTGCGCGGCGGTCAGGGCCTTGGTGTTGTCGGCGAGGAATTGGGTGTGGTTCATGGGCCTGCCCATGCATGATGCATGCCGCACGAATGGTCTGCGGGCGGGTGGCGGGAGTGCGGCGGGCAAGGCCGGGAAACAGGCCGCCCCCTCGGCGCGGTGCGCGAAGGGGGCGGCGGCGGGATGTAGTGGAAGGACGCGGAATGGACGGGGGGGGGCGGCTATGGCGCTGTGGTTCCCGGTTCCGTAGACGCCGGGTTCGGTGGTGTCACCGGATCGGCGGGCGCTGCCGGAGGCGTGGGCAGCGGCGGCACCGTGATGGGGGCGTCCAGCGTTTCCGGGGCTCTGCGCAGGGGGGCCTTGTAGGTGGTCGTGCCGTCCGCCGGGATGTCGGTCCCGCCGGGCAGGGCGGTGGACGCCGGGGGAACGGGAACGATCGGGCCGTCCAATGTTTCCGGCGCGGTGCGCCGTACCGACTTGTACGGAACGAGGCCGCCGTCCGTGCCATCAGCGGGAGCCGTGGGCGTCAGGCGGGGTGGGGCGGTGGATTCCGTTGCCGGGGCCGTTACCTCGGGAGTCACGGGGTATGCGGGGGGTGCCACGGGTTCCGGCAGGGCCGGGATTTCCGGAGGCGTGACCGGCGCGCGCACCTCGCCGCCCGCGTCATGAGGCAAGCTGGGCGGCACGGCGGGCGGCACGGGCTGCGATTCCTGCATCTGGGCGGGCGCGGGGGCCACCGGCACCGACGGGGCCGGTTCACCTCCAACGGGTTCAAGCCCAAGGGAGTCAATCCTGACCGGCTCGGTGGCCGGGGGCAGGGGCACCTGCTCCGTGGGGGTCGGTTCCATCGGCGGCGTGGCGGGTTGCGCTTCAGGAGCAGCGGCGGGGGCCACGGTGGGCGGCACGCCGGGCATTGCCGCCGCGTCGCCGCTGGTGGCCGGAGTTTCGGCGGGCATCCCTTCCGGGGCAGCGGGCACGGGGCTGGCTTCGGCCCCGGCGGGCGGCGCGATGCGGATGGTCAGGTCCGGCACGGGCGCCGGAGCCGGGGGCGCCACCGCCGGTTTGGCCGGTGCGGGTGGCGCGACCACGGGCATGGGCGTGGCGTCGCGGGCGGGCACGAACGGCCCCTTGGGCTGTTCCGCCGCCGTTGCCGCGCCGATGGACCTGGCATCGCGCCCCACAAGGATGGCGCGGGTTTCCCACGGGTTCAGATGCAGCACCATGCGGCCACCATCCAGCGGCAGCGGGGTGCCTTCCTCCAGGTCCACGGCGGGGTTGCCCGCGCCGAACAGTTCCAGAAGCTTGGGCGTGGCGGCCATGTCCAGCCGTTCGGTCACTGCCTCGCGCCCGAAGTTGGTGACCGCCACCACCACGCCGCGCCCGCCGGGCAGTTCCACGGCAAGGGCGATGCAGCCCCGTCCCTGCGTGCGCAGGCGCGCGGCCACGCGCCCGGCGGCAATGCCGGTGCGTTCGCGCATGGCGGTGATGGCGTGCACCCCGTTGAGGAACGAATGCGGGTCGTGCAGCTGCTCGTCGGGCGTGGGGTAGGCCACCGGGGCGCGGGGCATGCCCTGCTTGGTCAGCACAGTGGTGCGGGCGGTGCGGTACAGGGCGTATGCGCCGCGCGGGGCCAGCGCCGGGTCCCAGCGGTCCTCGGAATCGGCCATGGCGTGCCAGTCCAGCGGCAGGGCGCCCGCCAGGTCCTGCCCGTGCAGCACCAGCAGGCCCGGCTGCATGGCCTTGAAGAAGACCAGGGCCAGATGCCCCTGACGGATCGTTTCGCGCGCGTCGGCCCTGGCGGCGTCGGCATGGCTGAAGCCAGCGCCCAGCGCGGCAAGCCCCGCGCCGGTGACGGGCAGCACGTCGCCCGCCCCGCCCAGCGGCATGGTGGACGCCCACAGGGCCGCGCGCGTGCGCATGGCCGCGCGCATGTCGTCCGCCAGGGCGGCATCGCCCGCCGCCGCGCCGGGCGGCAGCATGCCGGGGGACAGTTGCGGCAGGGCGTAGTCCACGCCGTCCGGGCCGGGGGTGGCATGCACCAGGCGGCGCATGTCGATGCCAAGGCGCAGGGCGTCGTCCAGCAGGGAGCGCAGGGGGCGCGCATCGCCGGTGAGCAGGGCGTGTTCGGCGGCGGGGCTGGTGACGGTGTCTTCGGCCACGTCGGCGGATTCGTGCAGGGTGCGGGCCAGCAGCGGCAGGGGCAGCCTGTCGCGCTGCCAGGCCCAGCCGCCGTAGCGACGCGTTTCGCGGGCCAGTGACAGGGCGGCGGTGGGGGCCGGTTCCAGGGCCGGGGCATGGCCCTGGTCGCCGTAGGCGGCGCGGGGCAGCGGGTCCAGCCCGGTCAGGGGTTCCACCCGGAAGCCGGTCAGGGCCATGCCGCGCAGGCCGATCTGCTGGATGATGCTGGAAGACAGGATGCGCCGCGCGGCGGCGGAAGGGTCGTCCCAGTGCAGCACGGGCATGTCGTAGCGCCCGGCATGGCGGTAGACCCAGCGGCGCAGGGTGCCGTCGGACCCGCGCACCTCACCGGTGACGGCCCAGCCGCCGGGCCGCGCCCACGACAGCAGGTCGCGCGAGAGGGAGGCGGGCAGCAGCCCCTTTTCCGCCAGCAGGTCATGCTGGGCGCGAGTGAGCGGGCGGGCCTGCCATTCCGACGAACTGGCGGGCATGTAGGGCCACAGGTCGCGCGGGATTTCCACCAGGCAGTAAGCGCCGGGGTATTCGCGCACGTTGCGCGCGGCCAGAAAGAAGTCCGGTCCCATGCCGGTGGCGGCGGGGATGATGTCGGTGCCCAGCAGCATGCGGTTGCTGTCGGTCAGGCGGCGCAGACGCAGGTATTCGTCGTCCGTGCCTGCCGCCTCGGAAAAGCCGTGCTGGATGGTGTCGTCGCCGGTCAGGGTGGCGCTGCGGTCGTAGGCCCAGATGGCCCCGGCGCCGCCGGAGGGCGCGACGTACAGCCCGCGCGCTCCCGTGCGGCGCAGCAGTTCCTGCGTTCTGGGCTGGGCCAGGATGGCGAAGGCCGAAGGCGTGCCGTCGGCGATGAGCGCCATGGGGTGCACCAGCAGCCAGGTATCGGCGGCGCGCAGCAGGTTGTCCGGGTCGGGCGGCAGCGAAGGAGAGCGCCAGCCCAGCTGGCTGCCGGAGACCACGCGCGAAAGTTCCGCCCCGGCCCCCAGCAGCGACTGCTTTTCCAGCCACTGCATATAGCCGGGGTCCGCCCGGGTGACCGAGGGGCCTTGCGGCAACAGCAACGATTTCTGTTTGGCCTGAGGTGCCCCGCACCCTGTCAGGAGCAGGCCGAGGGCCAGACCCAGCACCAGGTGCAGTACCATGCCCGGAACAGGGGCGGCGGGCTGCATGGCCGAACGGCTGGGCGCGGCAGCGGCGCGCGGAAGGCCGGATTGCGGAAGGATTGCGGGCAGGCTGCGGAGCATCAGGGCAATGGTGCGGAGCGCGGCGCGGTTCGGCATGCAAGTCTCCTTTATCATGCCGACATTACAGGGGGGCGGGGGGGCTGTCAAAGGCGGTATTGCGGTCATGCCACGCCATTTTCGCTTTACACGCGGCGTGAAGCGGGGCAAACCGGCACCTGTGGCCATTCGGGCCACGGAGTACAGGGAGGATCTTCATGCCGTTTTTCGAAGTGGACGCGCAGAAATGCAAGCGCGACAACATCTGTATCGACGAATGCCCCATCCGCATCCTGATCGCCGACAAGGAAACGGGCGTGGCCAAGATGCGCCAGGGCGCCGAGGATGCCTGCATCCGCTGCGGCCATTGCGTGGCCGTCTGTCCGAGCGGGGCGGTGCGCCTTGAGGGCATGCCCTTCGACGAATTCGTCCCCGTCCGCCGCGAACTGGCCATCGAGGCCGACGCGGCGGAACAGTTCCTGCGCGGGCGCCGCTCCATCCGCACGTTCAAGGAGCAGCCGGTGGAGCACGACGTGCTGGCCCGGATCATGGACACCGTGCGCTGGGCACCCACCGCCAGCCACCGCCAGCCGGTGCGCTGGGTGATGGTGGAAGACCCCGCCCGTACCCGTGAAATCGCCAGCCTGATCATCGACTGGATGATGTACCTGCGCGAACACGACCCCGAAATCGCCAAGCGCCACAACGTGGCCGGGCTGATCGCCGGGTCGCGCAAGGGCGTGGACCTGGTGCTGCGCGGCGCGCCGCACATCGCCGTGGCCTGCTGCGACGGCGGGGCCACCTGGCCCGCCGTGGATTCGGCCATTGCCCTCACCTATCTGGAACTGGCCGCCCATGCCCACGGCGTGGGTGCCTGCTGGGGCGGGTACTTCACCTACGCGGCCAACGCCTATGCCCCCCTGCGCGAACTGCTGGGCCTTGGCGAGGACGAGCGGGTGCAGGGCGCGCAGATGCTGGGGTATGCGAAGTATCGGTATCGCCGGTTGCCGTGGCGGAAGCCGCTCCCCGTCACCTGGAAATAACCCCCGCGAGAATCGCGGGCGCTGACGGCGTCAAAACCGGTTTCCGCTCGGGTCATGTACCGAAGAGTACACTCCCCTCGCGGAAACCGGTTTTTCCTTGTCTTCGCCGCGCGCTTCTCGCGGGGGTGCCGCTGGCCGCGCGGATCGCGGGCGGTTGCTGCGTCAAGCACCGTTTCCGCTCTGCTGGCCGCTCGGGTCATGTACCAAAGAGTACACTCCCCTCGCGGAAATGGCGTTTTCCTTGCCCTCGCCGCACGCTGCGCACGGCCAGAAGGCCGTGATTTGACGCGCGGTTGGAAAGAATGAAGAAATGAAGTCGCCCCGACCGGAAGTTCCGGTCGGGGCGGTTGTCATTTGAAAACGAGAAAGAATGTAAATTGCCTCCAGGCATGGTCGGCAGGCGGAGCGGTGTTGTCCGAGGACAAGGAAAACGGCGATGCAGCGAGGGGAGGCTTCGGTATTTCTTGCAGCGGCTATACCCGACAAACGGCAGGATTTGGCCCGGCACGCAAGGAAAGCGGCCCCGGCGCGAGGGGAGTGTACTCTTTGGTACATGACCCGAGCGCCGGGGCCGTTTGACGCAGTGGTCGCGGCCAAGGCCCGCCGTTTGTCAGCGCATGCGTGCCATGACGGATCGCAGCGCCTCCGCCTGCTCCGCCAGCGCGGCCACGGCCCGCGCGGCCTCGCGCATGGCGTCCACGGTCTCGCCGGAGATGCGGTCCACCTCGCCGGTCGCCCGGCTGATTTCCTCGCTGGCGGCGGATTGCTGGGCCGCGGCGGTGGCAATGGCCCGCACCCTGTCGGCGGTTGTCACGGCAATGGTGACGATGTGCTGCAAGGTCTGGCCGGAGGCCCCGGCCAGTTCTGCGGAGCGGCCCACGTTGCGGGCGGCGTTTTCCGTGGCCTCCAGGTTGCGGGCGGCCCCGGCTCGGATGCGCGTGACGGCCTCGCCCACCTCGCGGGTGGCGCCCATGGTCTTTTCGGCCAGCTTGCGCACCTCGTCGGCAACGACGGCGAATCCGCGTCCGGCGTCACCGGCGCGGGCCGCCTCGATGGCGGCGTTCAGCGCCAGCAGGTTGGTCTGGTCGGCGATGTCCGAAATCACGTCCATGATCCGGCCAATGCCCTCCACCTGCGTGCCCAGTTCGCGCATGTCGGTGCGCAGGGCCTCTGCGTCGGCGGCCACGGCGGTGCTGGCGGCCACGGACTCGCGGGTGATGGAGGCGCCGTCCTCGGCCTTTGCGCGGGCTTCGTCGGCGCTGGCGGCGGCCTCGTCGGCGGCGCGGGCCACCTCGACCACCGATGCGTTCATCTGGTCCATGGCGCTGGCGGCCTCGCCAGCGCGGGCCTTCTGCACGTCGGCCCCGCGTTCGGCCAGTTCCACCTGGCGGGCCAGCCCGGCGGCAGCCTCTGCCACCACCTGCGAGATGCGGTCCGCCTCGACGGCCACCTCGCTGATGAGGGTGTTCTTGGCTTCCATTTC
The DNA here is from genome assembly GCF_019931275.1 of Nitratidesulfovibrio sp. SRB-5. Taxonomy (NCBI): domain Bacteria; kingdom Pseudomonadati; phylum Thermodesulfobacteriota; class Desulfovibrionia; order Desulfovibrionales; family Desulfovibrionaceae; genus Nitratidesulfovibrio; species Nitratidesulfovibrio sp. SRB-5. The sequence goes on from NZ_JAIOTY010000001.1 coordinate 1,119,421, forward strand.
CTGCTGGTGAGCCTTGATGTCCGTCAGGTCGGCGAAGATGGAGAAGGCGCCGATGAGGTTGCCGTCCAGGTCCAGCAAGGGCGCGGTATCCAGGCGGGTATGCACTGTGCCGCCGGTGCGGCGGGACAGGGTCAGCTCCGTGTTCAGGATGGCCCGGCGTTCGCGCATGCAGCGGCCAACCACGGTGTCGCGCCCGGACTCGCCGTAGAAGAACAGGGCAACGTCGGCGCCCAGGTGTTCGTCCGGCGTGCCGGAAACCCCCAGCAGGTCCAGCATGGCCTGGTTCACGTAGCTGATGCGGCCATCGGTATCCACCACGTAGCTCGGCATGGTCATGCCGCGCAGGATGCCGTTGGAAAAGCCCAGGCGGTGCTTGATCTCGGCCACCATGGCCCGCACGCCGCCGATGGTGCGCCCGATGTCGTCGTCGGCCAGGTAGTCGATGGCCGCGTCATAGTTGCCCTTGGCCACTTCCGCCGTGAAGCGGCGCAGGGTGCCCAGCGGGCGCGACACGGTGCGCAGCAGGCCGAACACGAAGACCAGGGCCACGCCCAGCGCCACCACGGCGATGACGGCGGCGCTCTGCAAGAGGTGCGCATCCAGCCCGTGCACCATTTCCGTGCGGGTCATGCGCACGGCCACGCGCCAGTCCCACGGTTCGAAATGGCGCACGTAGGCGCGCATGGGCACGCCGTCCATGGTATAGTCCACGGGGCCATCCTTCACGCCCTTGAAGAAGGGGCCGATGTCCGCCTCTTCAAGCGTCTTGCCGCGCAGCGTGGGATGGTGGAGGATCATGCCCGAGGCGTCGTAGACAAAGGCGTAGCCCGCACCGGCCACGCGCACCTTGTCCATCATTTCGGCAAGCTGCGGCGTGCGGATGGGGCGGCCCACGAAAATGACGGCGATGATGGCGCCGTCTTCGTCGCGCACGGGCTTGTAGGCGGTAATGTACCAGTCATTCACCACGAAGGCGCGGCCAGAGTAGGTCTGCCCCCCCATGACCGCCTTGTAGACGGGGCTGTCTTCCGGAATATAGGTACCCACGGCGCGCTGGCCGTCCGCCGTGCGCACGTTGGTGGCAATGCGCACCAGCTTGCCGGGCAGCACCTGGAACAGGGTGGCGGCGCCGCCCGCCATCTGCTGCACGCGGTCGACCACCTCGTTGTTGTCGCGCATGGGCTTGCGGCCAAGCAGGGAATACTGGAACAGGCCGGGCATTTCGACCGTTTCCTTCTGCTTGGTGAGCTGGTTGACCACGTCGACCTTCTGCATGTCGTTTTTGCGCACCATCAGCGGGCCATCGGCCAGCAGTTGCGATTCGAACAGCGCAAGGTCGGAGGTGACCTTTTCCTGCGTGATGGCGTGCTGCATCTCGATGGTGGAGACAAGATTGTCCGTGGCGGACTTCAGGTTGAGCTGCCCGAGGTCCACCAGGTCGCCCCGCACGACGATGGTGAGCACGATGGCCATGAAGGCCACGGTGCTTGCCACGATGACGGCGCTGCCCAGGTAGAATTTGGTGCTGAAACGCATCCGCTGGAACATGAACCCCCCAAGGCTGATGGGGGCCGCAAGACGTTGCCACGCAAGAACGCCGCGTGGACGGAATACGGCCCCGGTGTGAAACGAGTGTGTCTGGCTCTGTGAGTGTTGGATAGTGTTAATCAAAGAAGCTTCGAAATCAACATGATATATTAAGAAAGGAGTACGGAATGAGCGGAAGCACAGGGAAGGACAGGTTCGATACCTCCGGGTTCGTCATGCGCAAACAGGACGTGGGCGATGCCAACGCGACAATGACCGTGTCGCGCGTGGGGCGCAGGCCCCCCTTCGACCCGGCGGCGGAGCGCATCGTGATCCTGGGGTTGCCGGGCAGCGGCAGGCGGCAACTGGCGGAGTTGGTGGCGCAACGTTTCGGCATGCAGGCGGCCACGCCCGATGACGACGCCGCGCCCGAGGTGGTGACGGAGCTGTGCTGCCGCACCGGCCTGGTGCTGGCGGCACCCGTTTCCGCCGTGCGCGACGAATATCTGCGGGCCTGCCTGCGCGACGGGGCGCGGGTGTTCTACATGATGACCAATCCGGTGCGGCTGGCCGCGGAACTGGAGCTTTCCGGCGAGGTGGGCGAAAAGTTCTGCCGCGAGGCGCTGGAACTGGAAACCCTGAGCATGGGTGTGCTGCACTTTCTGCTGCCGGACGGAAGAACGCCGGAGCAACTGGTGGTCAACGTGTGCGAGAGCCTGGGGGTGGCCTGAGCATCACCACGCGGCCACGCAGCCGTCGCCGCGCGGGTCTGCCGCGCCTTCCAGCGTGCCGTCGGGGTGGCGGACGATGCCACCGGCATGGCCCATGACCGGATCGTAGTCGTCCACCATGCGCACGGGGTGCCCGGCGGCGCGCAGCGCATCGGCAACATCCGGGGCGATGCGGCTCTCCAGCCGCAGATGCACGGCGTCGTCGCCCCAGGTCCGGCCCAGCAGCCAGCGCGGTGCGCTGACGGCCCGTTGCAGCGGCTGGCCGAAGACCACGTGGCGGGTGAACACGGCGGCCTGGGTCTGGGGTTGGCCCTCGCCGCCCATGGTGCCGTATGGCATGACCCTGCCGTCGGCCAGCAGGGCCATGGCCGGGTTCAGGGTATGGAACGGCTTGCGGCGGGGGGCCAGCGCGGCAGGGCTGCCCGCCTGTAGGGAAAAGCCGCAGCCCCGGTTCTGCCAGGTGATGCCGGTACGCGGCAGAACCACGCCGGAGCCGAATTCGAAGTAGATGCTCTGGATGCAACTGACGGCGCGCCCCTGTGCGTCCACGGCGCCCAGCCACACCGTGTCGCCGCCGGAGGGCGGCGCGGGCCACGGCAGGGCGCGGGCCATGTCCACGTCGCGGGCAAGGGCGTCCAGCCGGTCGGGGCGCAGGGGGTCCGTTGCAGAGCCGGGCGCAGGGTACGGGGCGTGGTCGGGATCACCCACAAGGCCGTCGCGCATCCGGAAGGCGCGCTTGGTGGCCTCCACCACGGCGTGGATATGGGCGAAGGTTTCGGGTTCGATGGCGGCACCCGCATCGCGCAACCGTTCGAAGATGCCGAGGATGCACAGCGATGCCACCCCCTGCGAGGGCGGCGGCAGGTTGAACACCTGCCCGTGCGGCAGGCGCAGGGACAGCGGGGTGACCAGCGCCGCGCGATGGTCCGCGAGGTCCGCCGCGGTGAGGGGCGAGCCCGCTTCGGCAAGGTCCGCGGCCATGGCGGCGGCCACCCGGCCTCGATAGAAGTCGTCCAGCCCGCGTGTGCCCAGCGTATGCAGGGTGTCGGCCAGGGCGGGCAGGCGCAGGGTGCTGCCTTCCGGCGGGCAGATGCCGTCCGGCAGGAACTGTGCGGCAAAGCCGGGTTGCGCGGCCAGCGCTTCCATGTTGTCGCGCACCAGCGCGTGGTGCCCGGCGGTGACGGCAACGCCGTGCCGGGCGTGCCACTGCGCTTCTTCCAGCAGGCGGGGCAGGGGCAGGGCCGGACCCCAGGCGCGGGCGTGCTCCAGCGCCGCCGCCCAGCCGGATACTGCCCCGGCCACGGTGATGGCGGCCAGCGGGCCGCGCCGGGGAATCTGGTGCGTATGCCCCGCCGCGCGCAGCAGGTCCGGGGTTACCGCCGCGCCGGAGCGTCCGCTGGCGTCGATGCCCACGGGCGCGGGAGCGCCGGGTTCGTGAATCAGCCAGAAGCCGTCGCCGCCAAGGCCGGTCATGTGCGGATAGGCGGCGCACAGGGTGGCGGCTGCGGCCACCACGGCTTCCACGGCGTTGCCGCCCTCGCGCAGGATGGCCAGACCCGCCTGCGAGGCGAGATGGTGGGGGGTGACGACCATGCCCCTGCGGGCGCGCGGCGTGTGCAGCATGACCGGGCTCCTTGGCGTTGAAATTTCAACGGGCATCCGCTGTCGGCCATGCCGCCAGCCTGCCCGTCTGCGGCCTTGCGCCGCCTGCATCCACCCCTACCAGAAAGTTTGAGGGAGGGGATGGGGGCCGGGGAAGGGGAGGGTACTTTTCAAAGTACCCTCCCCTTCCCCGGTTCGTCTTCTCTCTTTCCCTTACCCCCGCAGCCTCAGATAATTGCGGAACAACCGGCGACTCATGCGCGACCAGGCATCGAAGTCGGCGGTGGATTCCAGCCCGGGCACCAGCGCCTTGACCACGGGGAATTCCAGGTCGGCGTGGGTGAGTTCCACGTACACGGGCGCCATGCGGTTGACGGCGAACAGGGTTTCCAGCAGCGCCAGGTTGCGCTGGGGCGATTCCAGGGCCAGGTCGGGCAGGTCTTCCAGCTTGCGTTCCGGCAGGCCGCGCACGCCGGGGCCGGAGGGACCGCCGTTGGGGTAGGCGAAGGGCGTTTCGGTCATGGCGGAAAGCACGGCGCGCCGACCGGAAAGGCCCGCACCGGTGCCGCGCGCCACCTGGCCGCGTGGTCCCACCACGAAGCACTTGTAGCAGGGCACGCCGAACTCGGTGGTCAGGTCCTGGAACTGGATGTGGATGCCGCGCCCGGCGTAGTCGTCCAGCAGGGATTGCAGACGCGCATCGTCGGTGACCAGGCGGAAGCACTGCGAGCGGTCGTAGGGCACGGTGGCTTCGGCGTCGCGCTCGAGGATTTCGGTGAGCGCCGCCACCTTGGCCTCGGCCATGATGTTGCCGGTGGCAAGGCCCGTGGAGCCGGACGCCGAGAACAGGGCGATTTCGTCGAGGTTGCAGAACAGATAGGCCATCTGCGCGGGCACCAGCACGGGGCGCGAGCCGCCGGCATCGTCGGGGGTGTGCCCGGCAAGCCAGTACAGGGGCTGGTCCTGGTAGGGGGCTTCCAGCGGGATGGCGTGGGGGGACAGCACCTCGCGGCCATCGGCCAGCAATTCGGACAGACGGGCGCGCAACAGCGGCTGCGGCGTGGCCCGGTCGAGCACATGGAACTGGCCCCCAATTCCGTCGACCTCACCCACGGAAACGTAGGACGAGGCACGTTCCACCATCTCCATGGCGTACGAGGCGCGCGCGTCGGCCAGGGACAGGCCGCGCCCGTAGGTGGTGCCCTCACCCTTCAGGGTGTAGTCGAGCGCGCCGCAGCGCACGGTCATGTCCACGTTCCAGCGGCGCAGCAGGGCAATGGGCGAAAGGGACGCCTCGTGGCGCATCTCGACCCCGGCGATGATGCCGTTTTCCACCAGCCGCTCCAGCGCAAGGGATGCCGTCTCGTGCGACGGAGGACGCTGCCAGGGGGCGGATTCCGGGGGCTCCATGGACAGCAGGGCGCGGATGTCGGCGGCTGTGACCACAGGACGCTCCGGTCCGTCGAGAATTTCCGCCGGGTCGTACAGCGGGGGGATGTCCATGTCTTCGAGCTGTGGCAGCATGCGATGGTTGTGCATGTTGTCGCGGAACACCTCGCACCAGGCGCGGTGCAGGTCGCGGTCGGGCTGGGCGTGCCAGCGCAGGGCGATGTGCGGAGTGGCGGCCTCGACGGCGGCAAGGGTTTCCGGCGTGGGGGCCGGGGCCGCCGCAAGCAGGCCGGAAAGATCGGGGTTCAGCAGGCACGCCTCGCGCAGCAGGGCGGCGGTGGCGGGACGGGCGGCGGGGTCAAGGCTGTCCAGCAGGGCGGACATGCGTTCCGGGGATAACACGGCGGCAAGACGCAGCAGATGGCTGTGCAGGAATTCGTCGAGGGGGGCGGCCTCCAGTCGGTCGAGGCCCTGCTCGAAGGTCATGTCTGCCGGGGGCTCGCAGGCGAAATAGCCCGTGGTGGCCTCGGTGGAGGTGTGGGCGTAGCGGTAGTGCAGGGTGGGGAGGGCGGCGGGGGCCGCAGGCTTGGTCGAGTGGGGCATGTGTCCTCCGTGAGTGTGCGTGGGGATGGCATAGCGTATGGGCGGCAGGGGGGGAAGGGGGGACAGGGGGACAGGGGGACAGGGAAAAGAGAGGGTTGCGCTATTGCACACCCGGCATCTACGAAGGCAGTTGCGCCCCGGTGATCACGCCCGATCTCGTCATGCCTCCGGCGGGCAGGGGGCTGGCGCGTTGATGGGCACGGCCTCTACGAAGACAGTTGCGCCCTGTTTACCACGCCCGATCTCGTTATGCCTCCGGCGGGTGGGGGGCTGGCGTGTTGATGGGCACGGCCTCTACGAAGACAGTTGCGTCCTGTTTACCACGCCCGATCTCGTTATGCCTCCGGCGGGCAAGGGGCCATTGAACGATGGCCCCTTGCATCCCCGCGTTCCAGGGGCTGCGCCCCCTGGACCCCCGGCGTTTCTTGCACCGCATTCTTACGCCTGGCAGCTTCCCTGCGGCGCTGGCGCACCTCGGGCGATCTGCCCGGCGGAATGCGAATGTGCATATATCTCTCGTAGTCTTGGCAAAGGTCCGGGGTGTGCCCTTGCCGTTGCGCGGTTTGCGGTGCACCCGCAACGCCGGAGCTTCCGCCGTCGCGAAGCCTCCGGCGGCGATCTCCGGCTGCGGGCGCAATCCGCGCGGATGTTGCGCTTTGTCTGGGGAGTTTGGCGCCTTGCAGGACGCACAGGTGCATCAGATATGAATTGCTGTCCAGTTCTTGCCTGAGTGATGACGTTCACTGTTTTATCATGTTTGTAGGTTAGAGGCGCGGGAAACCTGTGTGCGGCGATACCTATCCGTAGCCGGAGATTGTCACCGGAGGCTTTGCGACGGCGGACGTTTTGGATGTATGGGGGCGTGGGGGATATGGTCGGATTTTCATGCGGTGTTCAGAGGAAACGTCTCGTGCGTAGAAGCGTATGACGCCGGGTTTTTACGGCGGCACATGCGTCGCAACGAGGGCGTGGGTAGTGGCATCTTCGTTGTGCGATGCCAGCGGGAGCCATGCGCGCATCCGCATTCAGTCGGGCAGATCGCCCGAGGCGCGCCAGCGCCGCAGGGAAGCTGCCCGGCGTAAGAATGCGGCGCAGGATAAGCGCGGTTGAGGCAACTGCGTGTGGTTGTGCCTGCGAGAGCGACGTACGCATTGGCGCCACCGGCGGCAGATCACCCGAAGGCGCCAGCGCCGCAGCGAAGCTGCCCAGCGTAAGAATGCGGCGCACTATAGACGTGGTTGAGGCAACTGCGTGTGACTGTGCCTACGAGAGTGATGTATGCATTGGCGTCACCGGCGGCAGATCACCCGGAGGCGCTCTGCGCCGAAGGGAAGCTGCCGCCGAAGGGACGCCGCGTATGAAACGTCGGGGGTTCCAAGGGGCGGAGCCCCTGGAACGCGGGGGTGCAGGGGGTGTTCGTTACAACACCCCCTGCCCGCCGGAGGCATAACGAAATCGAGGGTGGTCAACGAGGCGCAACTGTCTTCGTAAAGGCCCAACCCATCAACGCACACCCCGTCCCCCTTGCCCGCCGGAGGCATAACGAAACCGGGCGTGGTCAATAACGCGCGACTGTCTTCGTGGAGGCCGGGTGCAACAGCGCACTGCCTCTTCTTTTCCCCATCCCCATCTCCTTTCCCTTTCCCCTTCCCAACACCGACCACCAAACAACAAGGGGGCCGCGTTTCCGCAGCCCCCTCGCTCAGCTATCCAATTCCAACCTCTTGTCCGCGCGCGTTCATACTCGCGCCCCGCGCCCTCACTGCGCCGCAATCCACTCCATGGCCGCGTGCAGGTCGAGGGTGCCGGTGTAAATGGCCCGGCCCGTGATGGCCCCTTCCACGCTTGAGGTCAGCGTCAGCGGGTACAACGCCCGCACGTCTTCCAGCGTGGCCACGCCGCCCGCCGCGATGACCGGCACCGGGCACATGCCCGCCAGCCGTTCCAGCGCGGCCAGGTTCACCCCTGTCTGCATGCCGTCGCGGTCGATGTCGGTGTAGATGACGAAGGCGGTGCCCGCAGCCAGCAGGCGGGGCAGGACGTCGTCGACGGTCAGGCCGGAATCGGCCACCCAGCCCTTGGTCTTCAGCCTGCCGCCCTCGGCATCCAGCGAAACCCCGATGCGCCCCGGAAAGGTGGCGCACAGGCGGGCGTACAGGTCCGGTTCCTCCAGGGCCACGGTGCCGATGATCAGCCGTTCCACCCCGGCGTCGAGGTAGGCTTTCGCCGTGGCCTCGTCGCGGATGCCGCCGCCAAGCTGCACCGGCACGGAAAGGTCGGCGCAGATGCGGCGGATCAGCTCGAAGTTGGCGGGCATGCCGCTGAAGGCCCCGTCCAGGTCGATGACGTGCAGCCACTTGGCGCCCTGGTCCTGCCAGTGGCGGGCCATGGCGGCGGGGTCGTCGGAAAACACGGTTTCCGCGTCGGCGCGGCCCTGCCGCAGCCGCACGCAGCGACCGTCCTTGATGTCCACGGCGGGGAACAGGATCACAGGCCAAACTCCTTGATGGCCTTGCGCATCCCTTCCTTGGCCAGGTCAAGGGCCGACAGCCATTTGCCCTTGCGCCCCACGAACTTGCCCATTTCCAGCAGGTTGTCCGCAAGACCCATCTGCTTTTCGTCGTAGTTGGAGCGCATGACAAGGGTGCCGCCCTTCACGTCGATGAGGAAGACATCCATCATGATGCTGGCCGATTCGGTCACGCCCATGTCGCCGCCCTTGCGTTCGCGCATGTCGACGACCTGGGGCACCAGCAGAAAGTCCACCTCGGCCTTGCGGCCCACTTCCACCCAGTAGGCCAGCGCCTGCGGACGACCGCCGGTGCGGCTGCCAGCCTGGGGCGAAAGCGAGGGCTTGGTGGCGGCAAAGCTGTACACGCGCTTGGTTTCGCCGCGCAGGATGTCGCCGAAGGTGCGGTCGAGGTCGGCAAAGGTTTCTTCCGACACCCGCTGCTGGTCCTCGGGGATGTACCCGGCCAGCAGGTCGGCCATGGCCGTGGGCTGTGTGAAGGCGGCCACGCCGATGGTGGCATCCGGCAGCGGAGCCGGGCCCCGCTGACGCTGCGAGCAGCCGGGCAGGGCGACGAGCAGGGTGACGACGAGCAGCGCGAGCAGCGCGCCCGACACCGGGAAGGTGATGAAACCGCGATGGGTACGCATCAGTCTAGGCTCCCTTTGGTGCTGAGCAGCGTCTCGCGGTCACGGCGCACCGCCTGCCGCAGGGCAAGTCCCAGCCCCTTGGCGGCGGATTCCAGCAGGTGGTGACCGTTCCTGCCGTACAGGAACGAGACGTGCAGGTTCATGCGGGCGGCCGAGGCGAACGCCTTCAGGAATTCGCGCCACAGGTCGCGTTCCTGCCCGGCGATGACGGGCGGCAGAAGGTCGTCCCCGCGCCATTCAAGCCACGGGCGACCGGAAATGTCGATGCATACGTCGGCCAGGGCCTCGTCCATGGGCACGCGGGCAAAACCCACGCGGGCGATGCCCGACCGTTCGCCCAGGGCTTCGGCCAGGGCCTGCCCCAGGCACAGGCCCACGTCCTCTACGGTGTGGTGGGCGTCGATCTCGAGGTCGCCGGTGCAGGACAGGGTAAGGTCGAACCCGGCCCAGAACGCGGCCAGGGTGATGACGTGGTCCGCCATGCCGAACCCGGTGTGCACGTTGACCAGGCCCTGTCCGTCCACCACGAGGTCGAGGCGGATGGAGGTTTCCTTGGTTTCGCGGAACACGGCGGCGCTGCGCTGGCTCATCTCGGGCTCCTTTCTTGGTGCAGGGTTCATGTGTGGACCTTTGCGGGCTGCTGCGCGCCGCTAGTCGCCCTGTACGATGGTATCGGGGCCCGGCTTTGCTGCCTCGCCGTCCTTTTCTTCCGCGTCTTCGCCGTCTTCGCTGTCCGCGCCGGGCTTCTTCTTGCCGAACACGGCGGCAACGATGATGCTTATTTCATACAGCACAAGCATGGGCGCCGCCATCATCAACTGCGAGAAAACATCCGGCGGGGTAAGGATGGCGGCCACGATGAAGATGGCGAGGATGGCGTACTTGCGGGTCTTGCGCATCCACTGCGCGGTGACGAGGCCAAGCCGCGCCAGGAAGAACGCGAAGAGCGGCATCTCGAAGATGAGGCCGAAGGCCAGCAGCATCTTGAGCGTGAAGCCCAGGTACTCGTCCAGCTTGGGCATGGGCGCGATGGTGTCGGTGGCGAAGCCCACGAAGAACTCGAAGGCGTACGGGAACACCTGGAAATAACAGAACGCCGCGCCTGCCACGAAGAACAGCGCGGATGCCCCGGCAATGGGGATGACGTGGCGTTTTTCGTCGTCGTACAGGCCGGGCGCTATGAACGCCCATATCTGGTAGAACAGGTACGGGCTGGCCAGAAAGGCCCCGGCCACCAGCGCCACCTGCATGTAGACGAAGAACGCCTCCGGCAGGGCGGTGTAGATCAGCTTGGCCCCGGACGGCAGCGCCCGGGTCAGGGGGATCATCAGGTAGTTGAACAGCTCTTCGGCAAAACCGTAACAGGCGAAAAAGCCCACGGTCAGCGCGATGAGGCTGCGCACCAGACGCACGCGCAGTTCGGAAAGATGGTCCAGCAGGGTCATGGAGCGGCCACCCTCGGCGGCGGCTTCGCCTTCCTTGCTGGCGCGGTCCACGGCCTCGCTGAGGTCGCGCGGGGGGGCGGAAACCACGGCGGTCTCCGGGGAGGCGGCTGCGGCAGCGTCGTCCGGGGGCAGGGGGGCATCCGGGGGCGGGGTGTCGGAGCCGTCCTGACTGGCTTCCTGCCCGGCATCCTGACTGGCGGCGGGGGGCGTGTCGGAGCCGTCCGGCTCATAGTCGGGCAGCACGGCGGCGGCGATCACGCTCTCGACGGAGCGGGACTCGCCCGATTCGACTTCCGCCGAAACGGAATCCGCCGGGGCGGCGTCGGAAGTACCGCTGGCGGGCGCATCACTGGCGGGCGCGTCGGAAGGTGCCGGAGCATCCGCTGTAGTTTCCCCGATGGTGCCGCACGAGGCGTACGCCAGCCCGGCATCGGGGTCTGACTGCCATGCGGGCTTCTGCTCACAGGCGTCAATGGCGTCCAGTTCCCAGGAGTTGCGTTCAGCTGCGTCCGGATCGTACGCGTTGGGGGCGTGCGCTTCCGGTTCGGCTGCGTCCTGCTTGGCCGGGCTGTCCGGCTTGTCCTGCTTGTCCGGCGCCGCACGTTTCTCGCGGTCACCTTCGGACACGGGCTCCGCCTTGGCGGCGTCCTTGTCGTCCCGGCTCATGCGCTCTTACCGTTGGCTTCGGAGGCGGGCTTGGCGGACTCGGCCTTGGGTTGCTCGGCCTTGGGGGCTTCGGCCTTGGCCTTGTCGTCGAAGAATTCCTTTTCGGCTTCCTTCTTGCGGCGCTCGTGATCCTCGAGATCGATCTCGGTGTTCAACGTGCGCTGGAAGTCGGTGGAAACCCGGCGGAATTCACCCATGGCCTTGCCCAGCGTGCGTGCGATGTTGGGCAGGTTCTTGGGACCAAGGACAATGAGGGCCACGACCATGATGACCAGAAGTTCCGTACTGCCGATGCCGAACATTGAAGACAGACCGCCTTGGTTGCAGTGCTGCGGGCCGGAGCCGGGATGACCGGCCATGCCCCGTGGGCGCCGCGCCGTGGCGCGGCCCTTCGGCCAAAGGTGGCGGGGGCGTCACGGGGGCCTTGCGGCCCCCGTGCGTCCGCCGGGCGTTCATTCAGGGGCGCACTCTGGCGCGCACCTGGGCGAACGCGGTCCGCCTATTCCCATTCGATGGTGCTCGGCGGCTTCGAGGAGATGTCGTAGACCACGCGGTTCACGCCCTTCACCTCGTTGATTATCCGGCTCGAAATACGCTCAAGCAGTTCGGAAGGCAAGCGCGCCCAGTCCGCCGTCATGGCGTCCACGCTGTCCACGATGCGCAGGGCGATGACGTGCTCGTAGGTGCGGCCATCGCCCATGACGCCCACGGTCTTCAGCGGCAGCAGCACGGCAAAGCCCTGCCAGACCTTGCGGTACCAGCCGGAGGACATCAGCTCGGCCTGCACGATCTTGTCGGCCTTGCGCAGGATGTCCAGGCGTTCCTCGGTGATTTCGCCGATGACGCGGATGGCCAGGCCCGGACCAGGGAAGGGGTGGCGCCAGATGATGAAGTCCGGCAGGCCCAGTTCGCCCGCCACCTTGCGCACTTCGTCCTTGAACAGTTCGCGCAGCGGCTCGATGAGCTTCAGGTTCATCTTTTCCGGCAGGCCGCCCACGTTGTGGTGGCTCTTGATGACGGCGGAAGGCCCCTTGTGCGACACCGATTCGATGACGTCGGGGTACAGGGTGCCCTGCGCCAGGAAGTCCACGTGCCCAAGGGCTTTCGCTTCCTCGTCGAACACTTCGATGAAGGTGTAGCCGATGATCTTGCGCTTCTGCTCGGGGTCTTCCACGCCCTCCAGCTTGTCGAGGAAGCGGCGCTGGGCCTGCACGTACTTCAGGTTCAGGTCGAAGTGCTCGCGCAGGTAGTCCACCACTTCCTGGCCCTCGTTCAGGCGCAGCACGCCGTTGTCCACGAAGATGCAGTGCAGGCGCTTGCCGATGGCCTTGTGCAGCAGCACTGCCACCACGGTGGAGTCGATGCCGCCCGAAAGCGCGCACACCACGTGGCGGTCACCCACGGTTTCAGCCATTTCCTTGATGGCGCGCTCAACGAACGACGACATGGTCCAGTCGGCCTTCAGCTTGGCCACGTGGAACAGGAAGTTGTTGATGATGCGGGTGCCTTCCTCGGTGTGGTGCACTTCGGGGTGGAACTGCACGGCATAGATGCGGCGGGCGTCGTCGGCCATGGCCGCCACGTCCAGGGTGGCGGTGCGGCCCACCACGGCAAAGCCGGGCGGGGGCGTCTTGACCTTGTCGCCGTGGCTCATCCACACGCGGGTGGGGGCGGACTTGTCGATGCCGTCCCACAGCGGGCAGTCGCCCAGCAGGGTAAGGTCCGACGGGCCGTATTCGCGGGTTTCCGAGGTGGCCAGCTGGCCGCCCAGGTTGTGACCCAGAAGCTGCATGCCGTAGCAGATGGCCAGAACCGGCACGCCAAGCTCCAGCAGGCCCTTTTCCAGGGTGGGGGCGTCGGCCTCGCCCACGCTGGCCGGGCCGCCGGACAGGATGACGGCGGCGGGCTTCATGGCGCGCACCTGATCCGCCGTGACGATGCAGGGGTGGATTTCGGAGTAGACGCCAGCCTCGCGCACGCGACGGGCGATGAGCTGCGTCACCTGCGAACCGTAGTCGATGATGATGACCTTGGTCTGTGCTTCCATGTGCTGTCCTCTGACGCCCGCGCGGGGTGCTTCGGGCAATCGTGATATGCGTTGTGAGGCCGTGGTGTCTGGCTTGGCGCTTGCGCGGAGGGCATTTCTGCCTTTCTGCTGCAATGCGCGATCTCAGCCGCGAAGGGAGTTTCGGTTCCGGCAAGGAAGGCGAGGGGCGGCAAGGGGAGCGTACTCTTCGGTACGTGACCCGCGCCGCCTCCGATGCCTGACGATGCCGGAACCGGAAATACCGAGCGGCTAGTTGTTGTCGATGCGGTAGTTGGGCGATTCCTTCGTGATGATCACATCATGCACGTGGCTTTCGCGAAGCCCCGCCGCGGATATCTCCACGAACTGCGCCTTTTCCTGCAATTCCTTGATGTCCGCCGCGCCCACGTAACCCATGCCGGAGCGCAGGCCGCCCACCAGCTGGTACAGGCTTTCGGCCACCGGGCCCTTCACGGGCACGCGGCCCACGATGCCTTCGGGCACCAGCTTCTTGCTCTTTTCCTGGAAGTAGCGGTCGGAGCTGCCTTCCTTCATGGCGTCGATGGAACCCATGCCGCGATAGATCTTGTACGAGCGGCCCTGGTAAAGAATGGTTTCGCCCGGGCTTTCGTCGGTGCCCGCGAACAGGCTGCCGATCATCACGGTATCCGCGCCCATGGCGATGGCCTTGACCACGTCGCCCGAGAACTTCACGCCGCCGTCGGCAATGACGCAGCGGCCAAGCTCTCGCGCGGCGCGCACGGATTCGAGGATGGCGGTCACCTGGGGCACGCCCACGCCCGCCACGATGCGGGTGGTGCAGATGGAGCCGGGGCCGATGCCCACCTTCACGGTGTCGGCGCCCGCCTTCAGGATGCCCTTGGCCCCTTCGTAGGTGGCCACGTTGCCCGCCACCAGCTGGCACTTGGGAAAGGCGCCCTTGACCATCTCGATGGCGCGCAGCACGTTGCGCGAATGGCCGTGGGCCGAATCCAGCACCAGAAAGTCCACGCCCGCGCCCAGCAGGGCGCCCGCGCGCTCTTCGCAGTCCTTGCCGATGCCGATGGCCGCACCCACGCGCAGGCGACCGTTATCGTCCTTGCACGAGTTCGGGTACTTCTGGACCTTGTCGATGTCCTTCATGGTGATGAGGCCCTTCAGGCGATTGCCCTCGTCCACCACCAGCAGCTTTTCGATGCGGTGCGCGTGCAGCAGGTCCTTGGCCTCGTCCAGGGTGGTGCCCACGGGCACGGTGACCAGGTTCTTGCTGGTCATCACCTCGCGCACCTGGGTGCCTTCCAGGTCCTTGACGAAGCGCACGTCGCGGTTGGTCAGGATGCCCACCAGTTCCACCCCGCGCACCACCGGCAGGCCGGAGACGCGGTATTCGGCCATCAGCTCCAGGGCCTGGCGCACGGAATAGTCGGGGTCGATGGTCACGGGGTCGATGATCATGCCGCTTTCGGACTTCTTGACCTTTTCGACCTCGATGCGCTGGCGATCCACGGGCATGTTCTTGTGGATGACGCCGACACCGCCGTTGCGGGCCATGGAGATGGCCATGCCGGAATCGGTCACGGTGTCCATGGCGGCGCTGAGCAGGGGAATGTTGAGGCGGATTTCGGGGGTGAGCCAGGTGGAGACGTCCACGAGGTCGGGGGTGACTTCGGAATAGCCGGGCTGCAGCAGGACGTCGTCGAACGTCAGTGCCTTGCACACGATCTTGCTCATGATCTCTCTCCGGGCGGGTTGGTTGGAGCGTCCGGGCCGCGCGGCTCCGGACCGTTTTCCCCGTCTGCCTCCGAACGAAGGGCGGGTCGTTGGGCTTGGCAGGTTTGACAAATATGTCAAAATTTAATCAACCATCATATCTGTCCGGGCGCCGCATTGTCAAGATTCGGATTGTTTCCCCAATCAGTGACGCCGGGTGGCGCCGGGTGGCGCCTGACGACACCTGACGAGGACCAGCGGCCGGGCTGGGCCGGGGCCTGGCGTCTTGTCGGGCATCGTGCCGTCATCCCCGTCCCGTGCATGCGCGAAAGGGGCGGTGGCCCGCCCCTTCCGGTGTGTGACATCATGCGGCGGGGCTGCGCCCGCTACTGCTTCTTGTCCTGCTGCTTCTTGTCGCCGTGCACGGCGGATTCCAGTTCCTGCCGGGCCTGCGCCTTGAGGTCTTCCGGGGCCTTGGCGTCTTCGATGATGGCCTTGAGGTGGGCGTTGCCCTTGGCTTCGGCCTTCAGGTAGTGGCGGTACAGGATGCCCAGATTGTAGCGCGCGGCGGGCTGGGGATCGATTTCGATGAGCCGTTCGAAGGTTTCCGCCGCCTTTTCGAAAGACTGTTGCTGGTACTGGGCGATGCCCAGCATGTACAGCGGCTGCGGGTCCGCCGGAGAGGCCACCACGGCGCGGGCCAGGAAGCTTTCGGCGCGCGCCCAGTCGGCGTGGTCCAGAAAGTGCTGGCCAAGGGCGAACAGGGCACCCGCGTCGGTGGGGTTCTGCTGTACCTTCTGCATCAGCGCGGAGACCACTTCCATCTCGCCCGCGTGTTCCCCTTCCTCTTGCGCGACGGGCTCGCGGCCCTGCTGCACCAGCGACGGGTTGGACAGGCGGTACAGGAACGAGGAACCCAGCATGGCGGCCAGGCCAACGCATACGGCCAGAAGCACAAGCTTGCGGCCACCGTCCAGCGGATTCATGGTCAGGGAACTATTTGTCATCGCCAAGCATCTCCATGTGGCGGATGCGCCGGTCCAGGTTCTGTTGCGCGCGGGCCATCAGGAACAGGTAGGCGCCGATGCCGAGCCACACGGCCGCGTTGGCGACCAGGAGCCATTGGGTGCTTTCCATATTTTTTCGAACCTCCTGCCTTTCGCAAGGCTAGATGGTGGTTTCCGTCGCAAGCACGTCGATGCGTCCCGCCATGCGCCGCTGCGCCGCGCGCAGCCAGGTAAGCGCCACCCACAGAAAGCCGAAGGCGACGATGCAGGCGATGACGGTGGTCTTCATTTCCGGTTCCAGTCCCCCGCCCTTGGACGCGAACACGGCGGGGTGGATGGAGCGCCACAGCCGGGCGGACAGGAACACCAGCGGCACGTCGAGGAAGGCCACGATGCCCACCACGGCGGAGACGGTGCCCAACCGCTCGCGCGGCAGGTCGAGGGTGCGCAGCACAAGGTAGCCCGCGTACACGAACCACATGACCAAGGTGGTGGTCAGACGCGGATCCCACGTCCACCACACGCCCCAGGAGTGGCGGCCCCAGATGGAGCCGGTGATGAGGGCAAGGCCGCTGAACAGCACGCCCACTTCGGCGGCGGCGCCGGACAACGCGTCCCACTTCCAGTTGCGGGTGCGCAGAAAGGCGATGCTGGCCGCGAACACGGTAAGGAAGCTGATCAGCGACCACCACGCCAGCGGCATGTGGAAGTAGAATATCTTCTGCACGATGCCCATGGTCTGTTCCACGGGGGCGTACACGAAGATCATGTATTGGCAGAGCGCGAGGGCCAGGCCCGCGACAATCCCGACAAGGGGCATCACGGGGGAAAGCCGGTTCGTTTGCATGGGTGCCTCGCAATAAGGGGTCAAGGGGGCGCGGCCCCTTTGCGGGGGCCAGGGGGCGGAGCCCCCTGATCAATTACGTTCAGCTACTCTTCCCCACCGTACACGAAGGGAAAGAGCACGATGCCCGCGCCAAGGAACAGCGCGTCGAAGGCGGCCACCAGCCCCAGCCATGACTCCACCCCTTCGGGGATGTCGTCGGCAAAGGCGGCGGCGCCCACCCGGATGCCCGCGAGCAGCACCGGGACCAGCAGCGGAAACAGCACGATGCTGAGCAGCGATTCGCGGGCGGCCTGCCCTTGCGACAGCGCGCCCAGCAGCGCGCCCAGAGCCACGATGCCCACGTCCGCCAGCAGCACGGTGGCCAGGCCCACGTGCCACAGGGGCGACACGGACTGGCCCAGGAAGACGATGGCGGCGGGCAGGAACACGGCCTGGGCGCAGAGCAGCAGGGTAAACCCGGCAATGCCCTTGCCCAGCCATACGGCCTGCACCGGCACAGGGGCCAGCAGCAGCCCGAAGCGGGCGCCGTTGGCTTCCTCGATGGCGAACAGGGTATTGAAGATGAGCACCTGGCAGAAAGCGGACGCCAGCCAGAAGATGGCGGCGGCCCCTTGCGGTCCCATCACCTCGCCCACGCGCTGGGACAGGCTGAACACGAAGATCAGCAACAGCCCCAGCAGCAGGGCCTGGACCAGGCCGGTGCCGCGTGACAGCAGCAGGCGCAGGTCTTTCGATGCGATGGCGATGGCGGCGCTCAGCATGCCACGGCCTCCGGAACGTAGTCGGCGGCGGGGCCGCTGTAGGTCACGCGTTTTTCGGCAATGGCCAGCACCTGGTCGGCCCGGGCAAGGTCTTCGGCCACGGAATGGCTGATCCAGACAATGCCCGCGCCCCGGTCGCGCGCGGCGGCGATTTCGCGGTGCAGGATGGCCATGGACCGGGTGTCGAGCCCGGTGCCCGGTTCATCCAGCAGCAACAGCGATGGGGACAGCAGCAGCACCCGTGCAAGGTTCAGCCGCTGGGCCATGCCGCGCGAAAAGCCGCCCGCCCGCTCGAAGGCGAAGCGCTTCAGTTCCATGCGCTCCAGGGCCGCGAGCAGGGCGTCTTCGGAGCAGCGCTCCGGCGCAAGGCCGTGCAGGCGGGCCCAGAAGGCCAGGTTCTCGAAGGCGGTGAGTTCAGGATAGATGAACGTCTGGTGGCCAAGGTAGCCAAGGGCGTCTTCCGCGATGCCGCGCTCCACGCTGCCCGCGCTGGGCCGGGAAAGCCCGGCCATGAGCTTGAGCAGCGTGGACTTGCCCGCCCCGTTGGGGCCGGCCAGCAGCGTCACCGTGCCTGGGTGGATATCGAACGAAACGTCCTTTATCACCAGCCGGTTGCCGTAGAACTTGGCGACCTTGGTCAGCCGGAGCAGCATCATGCCTCCTGCCTGTCTCCGGTGTCGCCGTCCTCGTCGCGGGACGAGGACGGACGGCGCAACCCCAGAAAGGGCGCGATGCACATCAGCGTGCCGCCGATCCACACCCAGTTCACCAGCGGATTGACACTGATCTTGAGGGTGGCGGCGCCGGAAGCGTCGACCCCCAGCAGGGTGGCGTACAGTTCGTCGCCAAGGCCGAAGATGGTGGCCGCTTCGGCATAGGCCTGGCGGTCGAACTTGGCGTACAGGCGGCGCTGGGGCGACAGCACGCCCACGGGCGCGCCCTCGCGGGTGACGTTCAGCTCGGCCTCGATGAAGATGTAGCCCGCGCCTTCACCCTCGTACAGGTTCACGTAGCGCAGGTCGTACTTGCCCAGCTTTACCGTGGCATCGCGGGGAATCTCCACTTCCTGCTCCAGCTTGTACGGGCCGGAAAAGGCCACGCCCAGCACCATCAGGGCCAGGCCCAGGTGCACGCCGTGGGCGGCCAGCGAGGCGTTGTTGCGCCGCACGTGGCTTTCCGTGGTCAGGAGGATGATGATGCCCGCCACGCAGGCCGCGCCCGCGCCCGCGCCCAGCGCGGCCATGGGCATGCGGTAGGTGTACCAGGTCATGGCGGTGACGGCGGCCATCACCCCCAGCACGGCCAGCAGCTTGGGCATGCTGCGCACGCCGCCCTTCCAGCCCAGCCAGGGGCAGATGGACAGCAGCACGGCAATGCCCGCGAACAGCGGCAGACACACCCGGTTGTAGAAGGCGGGTTCCAGCCCCATGGGCTTTTCGACCCAGAACTTGCTGAACACGGGCCACATGGTGGCAACGAGGATGATGGCGGAAAGGGCCAGCAGAACCCAGGCCACCAGCACCAGGAAGCCTTCGCGGCTGTCGATGCCGGACAGGGGCTTGGCGTCGTCCTTGCGCCAGATCAGCGTTACCGCCACGGTAAGCGCGATGGAGGCCAGGATGAAGACCAGCAGCGGGCGGCCCACGCCGCCGTCGCCGAAGGCGTGCAGCGAATCCACCACCCCGCTGCGCACCAGGTAGGTGGCGAAGAAGGCGGAAATGGTGGTCAGCGCCATGAGCAGGATGTTGACGCGGTGCAGTTTGCCGCGCCGCGACTCGATGACCGAGGTGTGCAGGAACGCGGTGGAGACCAGCCACGGGATGAGCGAGGCGTTTTCCACCGGGTCCCATGCCCAGTAGCCGCCCCAGCCCAGTTCCATGTACGACCACCAACCGCCCAGCACGATGCCCGCGGTCAGGAACAGCCATGCCGTCAGGGTGAAGGGCCGGGAAATGCCCGCCCACGCGCCCTCGCGGCCATAGCCGTTGCTCATGGCCTGGGCCAGGGCGAGACAGCCGGGGATGGCGAAGCCGCCGTAGCCCAGAAAGAGCAGCGGCGGATGGAAGATCATGCCGGGGTTCTGGAGCAGCGGGTTCAGGCCGTTGCCATCGGCAGGGGCCGGGGCGGCGGTGAGGAACGGGTTGCTCCACGCGGTGAGGATGAGCAGGAAGAAGGCCATCACGGCCAGGAAGAACAGCCAGTACCACAGTTTGGTCTGGGGGCTGAGGTCGCGGTAGCCGCTGGTGACGGCGAAGATGACCCCGAACAGGGCCACGGACCACGCCCAGAACAGCATGGACCCGGCCTGCCCGGCCCAGAAGGCCGTCATGCGGTAGAACAGCGGCAGTGCGCGGTCGGTGTAGCTGGCGACGTAGACGAGCGAGAAGTCGAAGTTGACAAGGGCGTACAGCAGCACCACGGATGACAGGGTCATGAACCCGGTCAGCATCAGGTGCGCCTTTTCGATCCACGGCAGCGCCGAGGAACGCCCCTGCCACAGTTGCGCGGCTGCCGCCCCGGCGAAGAAGAGGGCGAAAAGCAGCGACGCGACAAGCAGCAAGTAGGCGGAAAGGTGCATGAAGTCTCCTGCCGATATGTGAGGGATGCGCGGCGCGGCATGTCGTGCGGCCAGAAGCGGAGCGCCGGGTGGCGCCCGCCATGCCGCGTGTTCCACATGTGTGTCGCGGACGCAGGGCGCGGGGCACAGGGACGCGGCACGTGCCGAGATGGCCATCCGTCAGCCGCAAGGCCGGTACGGAAGGCTGGCCGGTTCGCGCCGCGTCAACCGCCGCTCATCATCCCTTACGGTTTTCTTTTTCGTATTTCGAGGGACACTTGGTCATCAGCGTCTTGGCGCGGAATTCGCTGGCGGCCCCGCCCTGGGGCATGCCGCCTTCCACGATGACCTCGACGCCTTCCTTGAAGGTATCGGGCACGGCTCCGCGGTACATCACCCGCACGGTCTGCCCGGGATTGTCCTTGTCCTCGAGAAGGAAACGCACGCCCGGCCCGTCGTCCAGCCTGGCGATGCCTTCGGTGGCCACCGTGCCGAACATGCGGATGGACTGCAATTTTTCCGAAGGCATGGCGAGGGCTTCCGAAACGTTCAGGAAGTACACGCTGTTCTGGGAAAAGCCCGAAAACACCAGATAGCCCACCCCGCCCAGAAACAGGGCGAGGGCCACGAGGTACAGGCTTTTGCCGTTCTTCTTCGACATGTGTGGTCCTTGTGGCTTCCCTTCCCGCTCCGGCGGCGTCGGTCGAATCCTGTTTCTGACCGTGTCCGGAAAGGAGGGAAATGCGCCGCTGCATCACGCGTAGGCCGGGGGCTGTGCCCACCCGTGCCGTTGCGAAAGGGCCGTCCCTTTGGCTGCGCGGGCGCGTTCATGGTGCAGGCGCGGAGGGCGCCGCGCAGGCGGCTGGCGTTGCCGCCCGCATGATCCGCCGGTCGGTGACCGGCTGCGAACTGTGTATCGTCTCGCGGCGCCGTGTGGCGGTGCCGGATTGCATCGGAGCAGTGCCGCGCGTTGCGTCCGAAGGGGAAGCGGAACGGCCTGAAGCGGCCCCGCTCCCTACGGAAACGTCATGTGCGGTTGCGTCTGGCATACGGCGTTTCCGCCGTCGTGGCAAGGGGGTAGCGTGCGTGCAAAGGCTTTCACAACAGGTTGTACTCCTGGGTAACTTGCCGAAATCAGGAGGTAAGCTTAAACATATCCAATCGCTATTGGTAGCTATTCCTTGTTGTGTGCCAGTTCCGCGCGGCGGCGCCGGGCCAGTTCCTGCAAATCGTCCACCCTGTCGGTTTCGTCCACGATTTCGCGACCCAGTATTTCTTCCAGCACGTCCTCCAGCGAAATGACGCCAGCAAGGCCGCCGTACTCGTCCAGCACCACGAACAGGTGGGTGCGGGCATCCAGAAATTGCAACAGGGTGCGGTCCAGGGTCTGGGTGTCGGGCACGAAGTGCACCGGCTGCATCACCTCGGACAGGCGCAGCGTGTCGTTGTCCTCCGCAACTTCCTTGAGCACCCGGCGGCGGGTGGCTATGCCCACCACATCCTCGTTGTGCTCTCCCCACACCGGCACCCGGCTGTAGTGCCAGAAGTCCGGCTGCTCGTGGGCCTCGGCCACGGTCATGGCGGCAGGCAGCGAAAAGACAACCGTGCGCGGGGTCATGATTTCGTGTACCCGCTTCTGGTCCAGGGACAGGATGTTGCGGATGGAAAGTTCTTCATAGGGCTGGATGCGCCCGGCCCGGCGTGACAGGCTGACGATGGCCCGGATGTCGTCTTCCGTGGCGTGCGGCGCGCCGCCGCCGGGCGGGGTGAACAGCCGGGTGATGCGCCCGCCCAGCCATATGACCGGCATCAGCAGCGCCACCAGCACGCGCACCGGGCGGGCCACGTATTCCGAAAGCGGGCGCGCATGGGCCACCCCGATGGTCTTGGGGATGATCTCGCCAAGGATCAGGATGAGCACCGTGAACCCGGCGGCAAAGGCGGCCATGTGTTCGTCGCCCAGCACGTCCGCAGCGTAGGCCCCGGCAATGGCGGCGCCCGCCGTGTTGGCCACGGTGTTCAGGGTGAGCACGGCGGTGATGGGCTGCTCGATGCGCGAACGCAGTTCGAACAGCACCTGGCCCGCCTTGCGCCCCGATTTGCGCAACTGCTCCACGTGGCTCCAGGGCACGGAATACAGGATGGCCTCGGTGACGGAACAGCAGGCCGAAATGATGAGCGAAAGCGAAACAGCCACGGTGAGCGCAAGCATGCTATGTCCTGTGCGCCGATACGCGGCGTACGAGTGAGGGGCGTTCCGCGCGGATGTTCCGACGGCGGAATCGACAGGAGCGGGCGGCGGGCGCGGGTATTGCCGGACCGCCGCATCGGAACAGCCTATGCGGCCCGGCGTCGAATGGCAACGCAGGGCCGCATGATGGCCGGTTGCCGCAAGCCGCCGCGCTGCGCCGTGACGCGCCGCCGCCTTGAAAAAAGCGGCCCGCCGTGCCACAAGTTGCCCCACCATGAACCGGGCATCAACAACCACCAGGGCAATTCCCGGCGCCGTGCTGCTTGACCGCGACGGCACCGTCATCGAGGACCGCCACTACCTGTCCGACCCTTCCGGCGTCACCCTGCTGCCGGGCGCGGCTCGGGGGCTTGCGGCCCTTGCCGCCGCCGGGGCGCGGCTGTTCCTCGTCACCAATCAGTCGGGCATCGGCAGGGGCTATTTCACCGAGGCGGACCTGCACGCCTGCAACGCCCGGCTGGGCGAACTGCTGGGCGAACACGGCGTGGCGCTGGCCGACACGGCCTTCTGCCCGCACGGCCCGGACGACGGCTGCGCCTGTCGCAAACCCGCGCCGGGCATGTGGCTGGCCCTGCGCGACCGGCACGGCCTGTGCGCCGCCGCCACCGCCATGGTGGGCGACAAGCGTGAGGACGTGGCCTTCGGGCGTGGCGCGGGCCTGGGCCGCGTGGTGCTGGTGCTGACCGGCAAGGGGCAGGCCGCCGCGCAAGCGCTGGGCGTGCCCGTGCCCGAAGGTGATGCCGCCGTGCGCGAACCCGCCCCCGCCGAGCTTGCCGCCCGCCCGGACTGGCCGCACGCCGTGGCGCGCGATCTTGCCGCCGCCGCGGAATGGCTGCTGGGCGGTACCGCCGCCGCTTCGGGTGCATCCCCCTCCGGCCCCTCTTTCACGGACCTTTCGCGGAGCGAACCGTCATGAGCCGTATCGGCGTCTGGAACACCGCCTTTCTGGGCGACGCGGTACTTACGTTGCCGCTGCTGCGCACCCTGCGCGCCAACTACCCCGATGCGGAGCTGCACTTCTGGGTGCGGCGCGGCGTGGGCAGCCTGTTCGCCGCCCAGCCGGAGCTTTCCGGCGTGCACGAGTTCGACAAGCGCGGCGGCGAAAGCGGCATCATGGCCGCCGCCCGCGTGGGGCGGCAACTGGCGCGCGAGCGGCATTCGCTGTGGATATCCGCCCACACCAGCCTGCGCAGCGCCTGCATCGCCCGCTGGACCAGCGCCAAGGTGCGCATCGGCTACGACGCGCCGTGGTTCAATTCGTGGTTCTACACCCACACCGTGCCGCGTCGCTTCGACGAACTGGACGAGATCGAACGGCTGCTGCAACTGGTGCGGCCCCTGAACCTGCCGCAGATTCTGGACTGGCCGGAACTGGTGCTGCCCGAACCCGCCCGCGAACGCGCCGCCGCCTTCCGCGCCGCGCACGCCGCCCCCGGCGCGCCCCTGCTGGGCGTGCATCCCGGTTCCGTGTGGGCCACCAAGCGCTGGCCCGCCGAATACTTCGCCGAGGTGGTCCGCCGCGCCGCCGCAGCAGGCGCGCGCATCGTGCTGTTTGCCGGTCCCGGCGAGGAAGCCGTGGCCCGCGAAGTGGCCGAACGCTCCGGCACCCTCGGCACGCCCGCGCTCATCGACCTGTCCGGCGCGCTCAGCCTCGTGGACCTTGCCGCGCACCTCGCCATCCTCGACTGCTACCTGTCCAACGACTCCGGCCCCATGCACATCGCCTGGGCACAGCGCACTCCCGTCACCGCCATTTTCGGCCCCACCGTGCGTCGCCACGGCTTCTACCCGCGCGGCCCCAAAGCCACCGTGCTCGAAACCGGGCTGGACTGCCGCCCCTGCGGCCTGCACGGCCCGCAGCAATGCCCCCTGGGGCACCACCGCTGCATGCGCGACATCACCCCCGACACCGTGTGGCAGGACGTGCACGCGAAATTGTTCGGGTAGATGGCGGGGCAACCGGGGGAAGGGGAGAAGCCCCTTTTCCAAAAGGGGCTTCTCCCCTTCCCCCGGACCCCCATCCCCTCTTCCCCAAAACGTTTTCATTGGGGGGATGAGCCATGGGATGAGAGGAGCATCGCAGCCGGTGGCTGGTGCCCTTGTTGAAAAGTTTGGAAGGATGGAGAGGGGGTGCGGGGGAGAGGAAGGGAACTTTTTCAAAAGTTCCCTTCCTCTCCCCCGCATTTGTTTTCTTTTGGTTTTACCCGTGGTGATGGTGCACGTCGCCGCCGGTGTGGGTGTGCACGTGGGTATGGGGCGTATGGGTGGCGATGCGGACGGTGCCGTCCTGCACGCCGAGGAAACTGTCGCAGGTCCGGGCCAGAAAGTCCCAGTCGTGCGAGATGATCAGGTGGGTGGGGCTGTGCGCGGCCAGGGTGGCGATGAGCCGGTCGCGGGTGCGCGGGTCGAGGTCGTTGGTGGGTTCGTCCAGCAGCAGTGCCTGCGGCTGCATGGCCAGCACGGCGGCCAGGGCGATCATCTTCTTTTCGCCGCCGGACAGGCGGTGGGTAACCCGAGCGCCGAATCCGGCAAACCCCAGGCGTTCCAGTGTGGCCTGGGCCACGTGGCGGGCCTCTGCTGGGGATGCGCCGTGGTTCAGCGGGCCGAAGGCCACGTCTTCGAGCACGGTGGGGCAGAACAGCTGATCGTCGGAATTCTGGAACAGGAACCCCACCTCGCGGCGCAACGGCGCAAAGTCGGCCTCGCACGTCAGGGGCGCGCCGCGATGCAGCACCCGGCCCGACTGGGGGCGCAGCAGGCCCATGAGCAGGTGCAGCAGCGTTGACTTGCCGCTGCCGTTGTGCCCCAGAAGGCCGATGCGCCGCCCCGGGCGCAAGGCCAGCGAGGCGCCACGCAATACGGGGTCCGCGCTGCCGGGATAGGTGAAGTGGATGTCCTCAACGGCGGCCAGCGGCGGGGTGGCGTCGTCGAAATGGGGATGCGGATGCGCGTGTCCGTGCTCGTGGCCATCCGCATGTTCGTGGTCATGCTCGTGCCCGGGGGCGTGATGATCCGGATGCCCGTGATTCGGGGGGGTGGCGGCGGTGCTCATGGCAGTGCGGTGAGGGGCTGAAGGATGTCGGCGGCCAGCAAGATTGCCGCGCACAGGATTATGGCGGCGGCCAGCAGACGGTCGCCGGGGTGTCCGGCGGGTTCGGCCAGCATGTGGAAGCGCCCGTCAAAGCCGCGCAGGCGCATGGCCTGGCCCACGCGTTCGGCCCGGTCGAAGCTGCGCACCAGCACCATGCCCGCAAGGTTTGCGTACGTGCGATAGGTGTGCAGGTTGGTGCCGGGGGTGAAGCCGCGTACCTTGGCTGCGGTGCGCAGGCGGTGGTATTCTTGGGCCACCACGTGCAGTTGCCGCCAGGTGAACAGCAGCAGCAGCGCCAGCTTGTTTGGCAGCCCCAGCCCGGCCATGGCATGGCCCACGGCGGTGATGTCCGAGGTGCCCGCCAGGGCGATGAAGGCCAGCACGATGGCGTTGGATTTCAGGGTGACCAGCACGGCCTGGGCCACGCCCGCGTTGGTGGCGGTCAGAGACAGCCAGTTCGGGGCCAGCCAGTCCGGCAGGCCGGGAAAGGGGCCGATGCGCAGCAGCGGTTCGCCGGGCAGCGAAAAGGGCAGGAACACCCACAGAAAGGCCACGAACACGTTCACGGCGGCCAGCCGTCGCAGCAGACGGGGCAGGGGCAGACGCGCCCACGCGCACAGGGCCGCGCCCAGCAGCAGGGCCAGGGCCGCCGGGCCGGGCGAGCGCAGCAGGGCGACGCATACGGCAACGGCAAGCGCCGCCGCCAGCTTGCAGCGCGGGTCGGCCAGATGCAGGCGCGAGGCGCCCCGGCTGAAGGGTTCGTCCAGCACCGTGAGCTAGCCGTGAGCCGCAGAGGTGAAGGCCAGCATTTCGGGCCGCACCCGGGCGATGAATGACACCACCAGCGCCGTCACCACGCCTTCCACGATCATGACCGGGATGTGCGCCAGCATCAGCGCCCGCGCGGCGGGGATGAACGCCTCGCCGGACAGTCCCAGTGACACGGCGGTGAGCAGGGCGGACGCGCCCACGGACAGGAAGCCGCAGGCAAAGGCAGCGCCCCCGCGCAGGCGGGACGGGCCGGTCAGCATGGGGCGGAAGACGTAGAAGCACAGCACCGGGGGCAGGGCCATGTTGAAGGTGTTCACCCCCAGCACGGTAAGCCCGCCGAACTGGAACAGCAGCGCCTGCAACGCCAGCGCCACGAAGATGGCGGGAAAGGCGGCCCAGCCCAGCATGACGCCCAAAAGCCCGTTGAGCACGAGGTGGGCGCTGGAGGGGCCGATGGGCACGTGGATCAGCGAGGCCACGAAAAAGGCGGAGGACAGGATGGCCACGGTCATCAGACGATCGTAGTCCAGCCGCTTCAGCCCTGCCGTGACGCCAAGGGCGGCCAACGCCGCGCCCGCGCCGAGCACCGCCGGAGAAAGCACCCCTTCCGAAATGTGCATGCATGCCTCGCGCTGTCTGCGCGCCCGTCGCGGCGCGCGGAAAATCCGGCGTCACGGGCGTGCCGAAAGGGGTAGCAGATGGCACATGGAGCGTCAACGTGTTACGAATCCGCAAGGCGTGCCGGGGCGTCGTCCGACAGGGTGTTCCGCCCCCGAGGGGGGCTTTCGGAATGCCGCAGACGCCGAGGGGGGCGAGAAAGCAGGGATGCCGCAGGCCGCGCGCAAGGCGGCGTTCACTGCCCCACCTCCTTCCCTCCGGCTGGCAGTTGCAACGGAAACCGCCCCCGCATGCGCGGGGCATGCGGGGGCGGCGTTGATTGGCAATGCGGTGGGCGCTACATGAAGAAGACCAGCGTCACCAGAATGAACGAGGGCACCAGGATGCCGCACGACCAGGCCATGTAGCCGAAGAAGCTGGGCATCTTCACGCCCTGGTCTTCGGCGATGGAACGCACCATGAAGTTGGGCGCGTTGCCGATGTACGTGTTGGCCCCCATGAACACGGCACCGGCGGAGATGGCCAGCAGGGTCTGGGGCATGTCGTGCATCAGGTGCATGGCATCACCGCCTGCGGTGTTGAAGAACACCAGGTAGGTGGGCGCATTGTCCAGAAAGCTGGACAGCAGGCCGGTCAGCCAGAAGTACATGACGTTCACCGGCTGGCCGTCGTGGGTCACCATCTGGATCACCGGGCGCAGCGCGCCGCTTTCGCCCGCCTTCAGGATGGCGATGGCCGGAATCATGCTGACGAAGATGCCCGCGAACAGTTTGGCCACTTCCTCGATGGGGCCCCAGCTGAAGTCGTTCCTGATGCGCGACTCTGGGTCGGTCAGCTTCAGGGACAGCCCGGCGATGGCCAGCAGGATGATGTCGCGTACGATGTTCTGGAGTTCCACCGGCACGTGGTACACGTTGAATTCCACGCCCGGCTTCCAGAAGCCGCTCAGCAGCACGGCGCCCACCACGCCGCCCAGCAGCAGCAGGTTCACGCTGCCTTCCAGGCCCAGCTTTTCACCGCCGTCTTGCCGGGGCGGCACGGGGCGGCCTTCCTTGCCGAACAGCACGGTATCCAGCGCGAAGAACACGGCCAGCAGCAGCACCGAAACCAGCAGCATGGGGGGCAGCATGTGGATGGTGGTCCAGAAGAACGAGACGCCCTTGAGGAAGCCGAGGAACAGCGGCGGGTCGCCCAGCGGGGTCAGCGAGCCGCCGACGTTGGCCACCAGGAAAATGAAGAACACCACCGAATGGACCTTGTGCTTGCGGTGGGCGTTGGCGCGCAACAGCGGGCGGATCAGCAGCATGGCCGCGCCGGTGGTGCCCATCCAGCTTGCCAGTACCGTGCCGATGGCCAGCAGCAGGGTGTTGACCACGGGCGTGCCCGCCAGCGAACCGGTCAGGCGCACGCCGCCCGCCACGGTGAACAGCGCGAACAGCAGGATGATGAACGGGATGTATTCCAGCAGCAGGGTGTGCAGCACTTCGTACAGAGCCAGCGACGCACCGAACTTGAGGGCGAAGGGCACCAGGAAGGCCAGGCCCCAGAACGCGGAAACCTTGCCGAAGTGATGGTGCCAGAAGTGCGGCGCCATCAGGGGCAGGATGGCGATGGACAGCAGCAT
The DNA here is from genome assembly GCF_019931275.1 of Nitratidesulfovibrio sp. SRB-5. Classification (NCBI taxonomy): domain Bacteria; kingdom Pseudomonadati; phylum Thermodesulfobacteriota; class Desulfovibrionia; order Desulfovibrionales; family Desulfovibrionaceae; genus Nitratidesulfovibrio; species Nitratidesulfovibrio sp. SRB-5. The sequence continues at coordinate 1,147,806 of NZ_JAIOTY010000001.1, forward strand.
GCAGGCGAAGGGGGCGGCCCACAGGCCGCCCAGCACCGCACCGTCGAAGTGGGGCGCACCACCCTGCGAGGCAAGCGCAGCGGCGGGGAGCAGCGCTACCACCATGGCCGCGGCAAGCGCCACGGTCGCAGAAACGGGGGCGGCAATATCGCGGAAACGTTTCACCGTTGGGCCTCCTGGATTCGCATGGGGTGTCGGCCATCCTCCGCCATCGGGCACCGGGGGCGGAGGCGGTCGGGTTTATCGATACGGCACGGTCCCGGTAGCATGGACCGGAGCAGGGCGGAACCGTGCGCAATCGAACGGGCGACGTGTATCGTGCAGCACATTGCGGGGAGAGTCACCCCGCCTGCCTGCCCGGCCGGATGCATGCGCTTGTCATTTTCTGCAACCTGCCGTTCTTGTTCGTCAAGCGCGAAGATGACATTTTGGCGGAACGAAGGTACACAGGTGCCCCGCGCCACGGCGCTCACGGCAACCGCCACGAACCCTCCACCGGCCCGCAGCATGGGCCGGACAGCACACACGGATACCCATGGCACCACAGATAACACCCCGGCGCATGGAACGCATCCGCCGCGTTCTCGGCTGGCGGCAGAAGGACCTGACCCTTGTGCTGGCCAACATTCACGACCCGCACAACGTTTCGGCCATCTACCGCAGTTGCGACGCCTTCGGCGTGGCCCAGGTGCACCTGTACTATACCGATACCGCCTTTCCCGTGCTGGGCCGCAAGTCGTCGGCCTCGGCCCGCAAGTGGGTGGACACGGTGCGCCACTCCGATGCCCAGAGCCTGATGCGCACCCTGAAGGAAGGCGGCCACCGCGTGCTGGCCACCAGTTGTACTCCGGCGGCCAAACCGCTGGGCGACTACGACATGACCCAGCCCACCGCCATCATCATGGGCAACGAGCATTCCGGCGTGGCCCCGGAACTGGTGGAACTGGTGGACGGCGAAGTATACATCCCCATGTACGGCATGATCCAGAGCTTCAACGTGTCGGTGGCGGCGGCGGTGCTGCTGGCCGAGGCCTCGCGCCAGCGCGTGGTGGCGGGCATGTACGATCGGCCTTCCTGGCCCGAAGAGGAACTGGAAGCCCGCATCGCGGCATGGGCTGAGAAATAGCGGGGGACACTGCCCCGAAAAGGCGCGACGGCGGCGTATCCGGATGGTTCCGGGTACGCCGCCGTCGTGTCTGGCGGGGATGAGCGGGCCGCCGCCGGGATGTTGCCGGGGCGTCGTCAGTGGTCCCGCCCGGCAGGCCACCCGCGTCACTTGCCTGCGTCACTTGCCTGCATCATCGGTGCGTCATTCGTCCGTACCATCGGGGGCGCCGGGGCCGTCGGGTTCGTCGCCTTCCAGCGGCAGGCCAAGGTCGGTCAGCCAGCCTTCGTACAGCGCGCCCACCTCTCGCTCGCCCGCGCGCCGCGCCCAGCGGGCCAGCCCGTGCGCCTTGCGCACCAGCGGTTCCGGGTCTTCCAGCAGGCCGGTGACGTGCTCGATCTTGCGGGCTGCCTGCCCGGCCAGGTCCGGGTTGCCCGCCTGCGCCGCCACCAGGGCCAGGCGGCGGTACCCCGGCAGGCTGGGAAAGAAGTAGCAGTGCAGCAGCCGCACGCCGGAAGCTTCCAGATACCTGTCGTGTCGTTCCAGAAAACCCGCCAGCAGTTCGTAGCCGGACTGCCACAGCGGGTCGGCCTGCAAGGCCTGCCAGCATCTGCCGGCCTCGAAGTCGGCGTGGGTCGCCAGCAGTTCCGCCTCGCGCGTGGGCGGCAGGGTCAGGTAGGTTTCCAGCCACGGGGTCAGCGCCAGTTCGAAGCCATCGCGCCGGGCCAGCTTGTGCAGGTCCGGACCGAAGCAGCCGGAGCAGCGCCGGTTGAGCCGGGCGGCGTTGGCCGCGTCGTGGTCGCGGCGTCCGGGGGTGCGGCTTTCCAGATGGTACACCCGGCTTTCCGCCACGCAGGCCACCTTCAGCCCCCGCTCGCGGATGCGCCAGCACAGTTCCAGATCCTCGCTGCCGTTCAGGTACCCTTCATGGAAGCCGCCGCAGTCGGCGAACACCGTGCGCTTCATGAGCATGGCCGCGCCGGTGATGGCCTGCAATGGCCGTCGCGCGGCCACCGCCGGGTGCGTTGCCGGAAAGTTGGCGTACAGGTGCTCGGTGGACAGCGAGGGCGTGAAGGCGATGCCGCAGTGCTGCACCCTGTCCGTATCCGGATAGAGCAGCAGCGGCCCCACGGCGCCCAGCCGGGCGTCGTCGTCCAGCGCGCGCAGCAGGGGGGGCAGCCAGCCGGGGGTTGCCAGGGTGTCGTTGTTCAGGAACAGCAGTCTGTCCGCGCGGGCCTGGGCCGCGCCAAGGTTGCTGGCCACGGCGAAGCCCTTGTTCTCCGGCAGTCGGACGGCCCGGAAAAGATCGCCGAACAGGGAACGTCCCAGCGGTTCAAGGTCGCTGGCGGTGGCGTCGGTAGAGCCGTTGTCCACCACGATGACCTCCAGCACCCCGCCGGGGGTATGCTCGTGCAGGCTTTCAAGGCAGCCGCGCGTGAGATCCCAGAGGTTCCAGGCGGGGATGATGACGGAGACGAGGGGGGCTTTGGCGGTCATGCGATGTGGCTCGTGTGCGCGGCGCGCGCGGTGCAGCAGGTGGGAGTGAGAAGGGGAATTACCCGGCGCCCGGCGCGGGCAGGGCCGCCAGCGCGGCGGTTTTGCGCAGCAGATCCTGCCGGGCCAGCGCCGCGGATGTCTCGCGCGCCTGCCTGACCTTGTCGGCCGGGTACAGGTGCTCCAGCTTGATGCGGTTGCCGAAGATATGTGCGCTGCGCGCCCGGCTGCTGGCCTGGCGCAGGCTGGAATGCTGCATGTGGCGCACCCGCACCGTGCCCGCGTACCATACCGGCAGCCCGGCCAGCGTGCAGCGGATGTCCCGTTCCAGGTCGTCGAACTGGCTGGGGGTGAAGCGCACGTCGAAGGCGCCCACCTGGTGCACCGAAGCCATGGAGACCATGTGGCAGCAGCCGGAAACGGACAGGCAGGGCCGGGTGTAGGCGGTAAGCAGCGGGTCGGGGTTGCCTGCCGCGTTGCCGTGGATGTGCCAGAGTTCGTCAAGATCGGCAAAGCTGCGGGTGCCCATGTTCGGAGGCAGGGCGAAAAAGTCGGCGCATTGCAGCGCGTGGGGCGGCGTGTGGTCGGTGACCGCGCACCCTATGGCCCCCCAGCCGGGCCGGGCGTGGGCCACGGCCAGCAGGCCATCCATCCAGCCGGGTTCCAGCAGCACGTCGTCGTCCAGGAACACGGCATGGTCGCGCTGGCGCACATCCGGCAGGGACAGCAGCCAATTGCGGGCAGCGGGGGCTCCCACGTTCACCGGCAGGCGCACCATGGTGAACGGCGAACCCCAGTCCGCCGCCATGGCGCGGAACATTGCTTCCGTGCCGTCCTGCGAGCCGTTGTCCAGCGCGAAGACCGGCGCGCCGCGAAAGCCCGCCGCGCGCAACGAGCGCAGGGTCTGCGCCGCAAGGTCACGCTTGTTCCAGGTGTACAGCAGGATGGCGGGCGGGGCCATGGCCGCCGGGGGCGCGGGCAGCGGGTACAGCAGTTCGTGCAGGGCCAGCGTGAGGTTGGGATGGTACGGGGCCTCGCGCCACAGGGGCAGCAGCAGGGCGGCGGCGTCCGCCGCATGGCCCGGCTGTTCCAGCCGGGTCAGCAGTTCGGCGCGGCGCAATGCGTACCACGAGGCAAAGGGGGATACGCGAGCGGTGGTAGTGTCCTGTCCCGCCAGTTGCTCCAGTCGTCGTAGTGCCTCGGCGGGGTCCAGGCGGCGAACCGCCCATTCGGCGCGCAGCCGGTGAACCAGGGTTTCCGGTAGGGGTTGCGCTGTCGACAGCGCGGCGCGCAGCAGGGTTTCCAGCGTGGTGTCGTCCGCAGGCGGAAGTGCCGGGGAGTCTGTTCCGTCCGTGGTCGCGACAACGGAATTCTCGTGGCGCACGCACCATTCCACGCCCCGCGCCAGCCAGAACAGCCCGTGCGTCGGGTCGGCCAGCCGGGGCAGCACCACGTCCAGCACGGCCTGCACCGGGGCGGTTGCCGGGCCGCCGTGGGCATTCAGGGCAGTATCCAGCGCGCCGAAGTCGGCGGGTACGCGCACCCGGTCATGCAGGCGGGCCACCAGTTCGCGCAGGGTCGGGTCGAACGCCTGCGGGGCGTCGTCCATGATGGCGCGCAGCAGTGCGGCAAGGCGGGTGTCCAGCGGGTTGTCGCGCCAGCCCCACAGGGCCATGCCCACTCCGGCGGCCACCACGCCGGGGTCGCCCCCCGCGTTTTCGATGGCCCCGCGCGCCAGCCGGAACTGGTTGTCCGCGCCCATGGCCCCGCATTCCCACAGGGGTACGCGGTCCATGAGGGTTGCCAGCAGCGCCGTGACCTGGGCCGGATGGGGTGCGGGGATGCCGTGCGGTTGCGCCATGCGTGTTGCGGGGATGCGGGTTGGCGGGATACAACGCGCCGAAACGTGTGCCCGTCGCGGCGCGCGGATCGACCGATGCGGCACTGTGGGCGGTAACGCCCGGAATGTCAATTGAACCTGCCGGAGCCCCCGTGACCTCACCCGCCCTTGCCCGACCATGCTGGCGCGATTTGCCCCGCGACCTCGCCGCCGCCCTGCTCAAGGGCGGGGTGGGGCAGTTGCACCTTGTCGGCATTGCCGAGATGGCCCTTGGGGCCATGAACACGCCGGAAGGCTCGGCGTACGGTCCCGCCGACCTGTTCGCCCTGGGGGCAGACGCCCTGTGCGCCGCCTGGGAGTCCGACCCGCTGGATGCCCGCACCGCAGGCCAACTGGTGGCGTTGCACAAGGCCCGGCCCTTTCTGCCCACGCCGGTGTTCCGGGTGGCGGAGCTGCTGGCCTCTCTGGACGTGCCCCCGCCGGATGCCGAAGTGCGGCAGTTGGTCCAGTTGCTCCAGCAGCGCGATGCCGACGCCTCGTGCCGCCTGCTGGATCGCCAGCGCCGCGCCCAGCCGGGCAACACCTTCTGGCTGCGGCAGGCCATGGTGGTGGGCATGACCGAGGCCCGCCACCAGTGGCTGGATGCATGGCTGTCCGGGCTGCCTTCCGGCTCTCGGGACAAGGGAGGCATTCCCGCGCCCATTGTCGCCTCCCTGCGCGGCGACGTGGCCTTTGCGCGCGGGGACATGGCCGGGGCCGCCGCCCTGTACGCCGCCGCGTGCAAGGCCCTGCCGCTGGCTGCGTGGAGGGTCCGGCACGCCGAGTGCCTGTACCGCGCGGACGACCGTGACGGCGCCGTTGCCCTGTGGCGCGCGGCGGCGGCAGCCCGCCCCTGGCAGGTCAATCTTCTGCTGCGCCTCGACGACGTGGCAAGGGGGCGCGACCTGCCGGGCGATTTGCCCGCCGGGCGCGGCGCGGTGCTGTTCTACACCTGGAACAAGGCCGAGTGCATCGACGAGGCGCTGGCCTCCGTGGCCGCGTCCGACCTGGGCGATGCCCGCGTGGTGGTGCTGGACAACGGCTGCACCGACGCCACCCCCGTCGTGCTGGCCCGCTGGGCCGAACGCGCTCCCGGTCGCCTGGGTGAGCGGCTGTATACCGTCACCCTGCCGCTGAACATCGGCGCGCCCCCCGCCCGCAACTGGCTGCTGACCCTGCCGGAAGTCCGCGCCTGCGACTGGGTGGCCTTTCTGGACGACGACGCCACCGTGCCGGTTGATTGGCTGCGCCTGTTCGGTGCCGCCATGGACGCCCACCCCGCCGCCAACGTCTATGGCTGCCGCGTGGTGGATTATTCGGTCCCCATGCTGCTCCAGTCCGTGGACCTGCATCTGGACCCCGGTGGCGACATGGCCGCCGCGCCGGAGAACGCCCCCGGCTATCGCCGCCGGTTCTCCGTCTCCGACCTGCATTTGCAGGAACTGGACTTCGGCCAGTTCTCCTACCAGCGTCCGTGCGTGTCCGTGACCGGCTGCTGCCACCTGTTCCGCCGCGCCGTGTTCGACACCGTGGGCCCCTTCGACCTGCGCTACGCCCCCAGCCAGTACGATGACCTGGAACACGACCTGCGCCGCAGCCTGCGCAACGATCTGCCCGTCTATCAGGGACATCTGGCCGTGCGCCACATGAAGCGCACCGGCCGCGCCGCCTGGACCGATCCCGCCCAATTCTCCAATGCCTGGGCCAACATGTACAAGCTTCAGTACCGCTATACCCGCCCCGACTTTGATACCCTGCGCCAGCACGACCACGCCGCCCTGCTGGCCGATGTGGAAGCAAGAGGTTTTTGAGAAGAAAGAATGCGAATCGGGGAGGGGAAGGAAACTTTTTGCGCTTTGCGGTCGCCATCCGTAAGGCTCGAAGATTCGCCTAACGGCTGCCGCAAAAAGTTTCCTTCCCCTCCCCGAACCCCACCCCTTCCTTCCAAAACTTTTCAAATGGGTGGCGAAAGTAACTCGACATGGAATGGTTGAAGCGAATTCATATTGAGTTAAGGGGGTTATACCTTCATAGCCCATGCTTCAGAATAAAAAGTTTGCGGGGGATGGGGTTCGGGGAAGGGGGAGCTTTTTAAAGCTCCCCCTTCCCGGATTCTCTTCAGATTTTATCCAGTGGGGGCACACCCACCATCCATGCGGCAAAGCTGGCGCGGGCGCGTTCGGCGTACAGGGCCTTGCGGTCGCGTTTCTTGGCGCGCTGGGTCAGTTCGGGCATCAGGCCGAAGTTGACGTTGGAGGGCTGGAAGTTCTTGGCGGGGGTGCGCAGGTGGTGGAGCAGCGCGCCGAGCGCGGTGTCCACGGGCGGGGCGGGCAGGTCGCGGCCCAGTGCGCGGGCGGCCAGCAGCATGCCCAGCCACAGGCCGCAGGCGGCGGATTCCACGTAGCCTTCCACGCCGGTGATCTGCCCGGCCAGATGCACGTGGCGGTGGGGGCGCAGGGCAAGGTCGTCTGCCAGCACGAGGGGCGCGTTGACGTAGGTGTTGCGGTGCATGGAGCCGTGGCGCACGAATTCGGCGTTGGCGAGGCCGGGGATCATGCGGAACACGCGTTCCTGCTCGCCGTACTTGAGCTTGGTCTGGCAGCCCACGAGGTTGTATGCGGTGCGGTTCAGGTTTTCGGCGCGCAGTTGCACGATGGCGTAGGGGCGCTGGCCGGTGCGCGGGTCGGTGAAGCCCACGGGCTTGAACGGCCCGAAGACCAGGGTGCGTTCGCCGCGTTCGGCCAGTGCCTCGATGGGCATGCAGCCCTCGAAGTGGACTTCCTTCTCGAACTCGTGGGTGGGGGCCTTTTCGGCGGCCAGCAGGGCGGCGTGAAAGGCCTCGTACTCCTCGCGGTTCATGGGGCAGTTCAGGTAGTCGCCCTCGCCCTCGTCGTAGCGCGAGCCCTGAAAGGCAATGGAGGTGTCGACGGATTCGGCGGAGATGATGGGCGCGATGGCATCGTAGAAATACAGATGGCGCGAGCCGACGACCTCGGCCAGCGATGCGGCCAGCGGCTCGCTGGCCAGCGGCCCGGCGGACACCACGGCCACGTCGGCGGCGGCCAGTTCCGGCGCGTGGATGGAGGTGATTTCGCGGCGCACCACGGTGATGTTCGGTTCCGCCTCCATGGTCTCGGTCATGCGCCGGGCAAACAGCTCGCGGTCCACCGCCAGGGCCTTGCCCGCGGGCACGCGGGTGGCCTCGGCCACCTGCATGACCAGGCTGTCCAGTTCGCGCATCTCCTGCTTCAGCAGCCCCACGCCGGAGGCGATGTCATCCGAACGCAAAGAATTGGAACACACCAGTTCGGCAAGGTCCGGGCTGGCATGGGCCGGGGAAAATGTCTGGGGCTTCATTTCGTACAGGGTGACGGCAACCCCGGCGCGGGCGAGCCTGCGGGCGCATTCGCAGCCTGCAAGGCCCCCCCCGGCGATGGCGGCGGTGACGAGAGCGGTCAAGATGTCCTCCGGAAGGGCTGGGCGGATGGGATGAAAACGGCCTGCGGCGCGGCGGGCGCGCCAAGCCTGCGGGTGAGGTAGGGCATTTCCGCCCGGCAGGCAAGCGGGGCAGGGGGGATGTGGCGCTGGAAGCGGTACGGTGGGGCGCATGCCGCCGGGCCGATGGTTGGGCGGGCCGCCATGCCGCAGGAAGCCATGCCGTGGCCGTAACCGTGCCGGGCTGGGGCAGGGCGGGATGTCTGATGCGGGTTACTGCCCTGCCGGTTGCTCCTCGGTCAGGCGACGCATTTCGCGGTGCAGTTCGTCCAGCAGCCCGGAGGCGCGTATGGTGGCCAGCCCCCTGTCGAAGGCCTCGCGCAGGGCGGCATGGTCGGGCCGCGCGCGTGAAAAGCACACATGCAGGTCGCGTTCGCCCAGGATGGGGTCGAATTCGGCAAGGCTGGCGGCCTGTGCGGGCAGGTCGCGCCGCAGCAGAAAGTGCACCACGTTGCGGTCTGCGGCCATGGCGTCGATGCGCCCGGCCAGCAGCTTGCGCAGGTTGGCCAGTTCGTCGTTGGCGGGCTCCTTGCGCAGGAAGGCCGCGGCGTCGAAGGCCTGGGTATGGGCGTAGCCGCGCACCACGCCGATGCGCAGCCCGGCCAGGTCGCGCAGGTCGTTCCAGTGCAGGGTGTTGGCCGTCAGCCCGAACAACGCCAGCGGGCCGCCGGGGAACGGGGCGGACAGGTCGCATTCGCTTTCCCGCTCGGCGGTTCTGTAAGCGGGCGCCACGGCGGTCACCTTGCCGTCGCGCAGCAGGGACATGCCCCTGGCCCACGGCATGAATTCGAGGCGCGCCTCAAGCCCCACGGAAGCCAGCGCGGCCCGGATGACCCGCGCCACGTAGCCGCCGTGCGGCAGATTGTGTTCCACGTAGGGTGGCCAGTCGTAGGTGGCAATGTGCAGGGCGGAACCCCCGCCAGACCCCTTGGCCGGACGGGCCGGGGGCGGGGTGGTCCGCTGGCCGCCGGGATGCGCTGTTCCGTTGATTGCGGACGCGGGCGCGGTGGATGCCGGGGCAGACTCCGAGGATACGGCGGACCCCCCGGATATGGACACGTCCTGGCCCGGCGCGGGCATGTCAGGGCGATGCGGCTCCGGTCGAGACGGCTCCGGTCGAGACGTATCTGGCAGAGACGCCTCCGACCGGGCTTGCCCCGGCTGGGCCATGGCCGCTGACGGCGTGATGCTACCCGTGACCGACAGGCCAGGCAGCCCGGCCCGCTCCGCCAATCCGGCCAATCCCGCCAAACCCGTGAGCCCCGCCAGAGCGCACGCCACCGTCAACGGCACCATGTGCCGCCGGAAGGCCTGCGCCGCCGCCCGCATCCGGTGGCGGATGCAGGCGGCGCGCCCTGCGCGCGGGCGCATCACGCGGGCTGCCTATGCGGGCGAGGCCCAGCGGATGAGGCCCAGCGAATGCGGGTCTGCCAGCAGCGGGTGCACCGGTGCGGCCCGCACGGTAAAGCCGAAGCGTCCGGCCTCCGCCGGGCGGGTGCTGCCGCTGAAGGTCTGCCAGCCGTCGCGCCGTTCGCCCTCGGGGGTCATGACCGTCAGCTGGCGCTGGGCAAAGGAGCCGTCCTGCCCCAGCGGCCCGGCGTACAACTGGACGAGCACGTGTTCCGCCGCGATGTCGTCGAGGTACAGTTCCGCCTCCACCCGCAGCGAATCGCCCACGTGCAGGGTGTCCTCCACCCGGCTGCGCACGTTGCGGATCTGTACCGCGCTCCACTTGGTCATCATGTCCATGCGCCATTCGGAAAGCTCGCGCGCCGGGACGAAGCCGTCGCGCGCGAGGCGCATGTAGTAGCCGTGGGCCGGGGAATAGGCCGTGCCCAGATAGTCCAGCACCATGCGGTGCGAGTTGTAGCGGGGGGCAAGCTCCTTCAGCGCGGCCTTCATGCGGCGTATCCACGAGCGGGGCAGGCCGCCCCGGCCTCGGTCGTAGAATTCCGGGATGATGTCGTTTTCCAGGATGTTGTAGAGGGTCTGCATCTCCACGAAGTCCTGGTAGTCCGGGTCGTCGTATTCCTCGCCCTTGCCGATGGCCCAGCCCAGGCTGTTGTCCGGCCTGTAGGCCTCGTCCCACCAGCCGTCCAGGGTGGAGAACTGCACCACGCCGTTGAGCATGGCCTTCATGCCGCTGGTGCCGCAGGCCTCCAGGGGGCGACGGGGGTTGTTCAGCCACACGTCGCAGCCCGTGACCAGGTACGAGGCCACCTCCATGTCGTAGTCTTCCAGAAAGACCACGCTCATGTTCGCGCCCTGCGAACGGCTGAAGGCGATCAGATCCTTGATCAGCTGCTTGCCGCCCTGGTCCTGGGGGTGCGCCTTGCCCGCGATGATGAACTGCACCGGGCGTTCGCGGTCGCCCAGGATGCGTTCCAGCCGTTCGCGGTCCTGCAACAGCAGGTTGGCGCGCTTGTAGGTGGCGAAGCGCCGGGCAAAGCCGATGGTCAGGGCCTCGGGGTTCAGCACCTCTTCGGCGGCCTGGATGTCCTGCCGCCGCGCCCCCTGCGCGGCCAGCTGGCGGCGCAGCCGCTCGCGCACGAAGTCCACCAGCCGGGCGCGCAGCCGTTCGTGGGTGCGCCAGAACTCGGCGTCGGAAATGGTGTCCACCTGGCTCCAGGCGCGGGCGCAGTCCGGGTCCTCGCGCCAGTTGGAGCCAAGGTACCTGTCGTACAGCATGCCGATGTCCTGGGCCACCCAGGTGGGCGCGTGCACCCCGTTGGTCAGTGCGCCGATGGGCACGTCCTCCACCGGGAACTGGTGCCACACCTGCTTCCACATGTTGCGCGACACGCGGCCATGCAGGGTGGAGACGCCGTTGTTGGCGCGCGACAGGCGCAGGGCCAGCACGGTCATGCAGAAGGGTTCCGCGTCGTCGTGGGGGGCTTCTCGCCCAAGGGCCATGAACACCTTGAAGGCCAGCCCCATGTCGCGGGCGTAGGATTCGAAGTAGCGGTGCATCAGGTCCGGGGCGAAGCGATCGTTGCCTGCGGGCACCGGGGTGTGCGTGGTGAAGATGGAGCCGGAGGCGGCAACCTCCGTTGCGGCCTCGAAGGGCAGCCCGTGCTCCTTCATGTACAGCCGCACCCGCTCAAGCCCCGCGAAGGCGGAATGCCCCTCGTTCATGTGGATGACCTTGGGGTCGATGCCCAGCACCTTCAGCGCCTTGATGCCGCCGATGCCCAGCAGGATTTCCTGCCACAGGCGCATTTCGATGTTGCCGCCGTACAGCCGTTCGGTGATCTGGCGGAAGTCGGGCGGGTTTTCCGGCAGGTTGGTGTCCAGCAGGTACAGGGTCACGCGGCCAACGGCCACCTGCCAGATGCGCGCCGCAAGGGGGCGGTCGCCCACGTCCAGCCGCACCACGGCGGGCTGGCCGTCGGGCGTCAGGGCAGGGCGCATGGGCATCTGCTCGAAATCGTAGACGGGGTAGCGTTCCTGCTGCCAGCCGTCGGGGGTCATGTACTGGCGGAAATATCCCTGCTGATAGGCAATGCCGATGCCCACCAGCGGCACGTTGAGGTCGCTGGCCGACTTCAGGTGGTCGCCCGCCAGAATGCCGAGGCCGCCGGAATAGATGGGCAGGCACAGGGCCAGGCCGAATTCCAGGCTGAAATAGGCCACGGCGGGCGTGCCGGTGGCGACGCCCTCGAACTTGTGGGGCGACGGCCTGCCCACGTACTGGCGCAACTGCTCCACGGCATCGGCCAATCGTTCCTTGAAGAACGCGTCGCGAGAGAGTTCCTCAAGGGTGCGCTGGGGCACGTGGTTCAGGAACCATACCGGGTTGCGGTAGCTTTCCTGCCACAGGCGCTGGTCCATCTGCGAGAAGATGGTCTCCATGTCGCTGTTCCACGAGAACCAGAGGTTGTAGGCCAGTTCCCACAACCCTTCGAGCCCTTCGGGCAGCTTGGGGATGACGCTGAAGACCTTGAGCGGCTGCATGCTGCGTACCTCCCGGCGGTGCGGCGTGTGTGCTTTTGACTTGCCTGCGAGAGTGGCATAGGAACAGACGGTCCGGCGGCCCCCCGCTTGATCGTCGGGGGCCAGCGGGTCTGTGGAGTTACGGTATTCTTTCACAGGAGCTTTTTCGTGACAAGTGCAAGCAGCGTTATCGAGGGAACTCCGGCGTTGCGGGTGCGGGTGCGCTACCTGCGCGACGCCCGGGCGCTGTACGCTCTTGGCGACGGCCCCGGCGGCCTTGCCCCGGCCACGCCGTTTTCCGCGGGCATGGACCTGCGCGCCTGCATGGACGCGGAAGAGGCGATCCTGCCTGCCGGGTCGCGGCTGGCCATCCCCGCCGGGGTGGCCGTGGAGCCCCTGTCGCCCGGCGCGGCGGGGTTCGTGTACTCGCGCAGCGGGCTTGGCACGCGCATGGGGCTTACCGTCAGCCAGGGGGTCGGCGTCATCGACCCCGACTATCGCGGCGAGATCGTGGTCTCGCTGCTGAACACCTCTGGCGAGGAACGACGAATTCGCCGTGGCGAGCGCATCGCGCAGCTAGTGTTCCAGCCGTATTTCCACGCCCTCGTCGAAGAGGCGAATGCCCTTGGCGAGACGGCGCGCGGCGCGGGCGGGTTCGGGCATACCGGCGCTCTGTAGAAACTGTTTCCGACCGGAAACTGCCAGAGACGTGGGCAACCCCACCGCACTCCGCCGCATCCGAATACTTCCATCATTCTCCGGAGACACGCCATGAGCGAACGGTTCGAAGCGCTGAAAGCGCGCGAGGAATCCCTGTTGTGCCGCACCTACGGCCGGTACCCCATTTCCGTTGCGCGGGGCCAGGGGTCGCGCCTGTGGGACGTTGACGGGCGTGAATACGTGGATCTGCTGTCCGGCATCGCCGTGACCTCGCTGGGCCACTGCCACGAGGAACTGGCCGAGGTGGCCGCCGCCCAGGCCCGCAAGCTGGTGCACGTCAGCAATCTTTTCTACCAGGAAGAACAGCTGGACCTGGCCGAAAGGCTGCTGTCCACCAGCCATTGCGCCAAGGTGTTCTTCTGCAATTCCGGTGCGGAGGCCAACGAGGCGGCCATCAAGCTGGCCCGGCGCTACATGCAGCGCGTGCAGGGGCGCGAAGCCTACGAAATCATTACCCTGACCGGCGCCTTCCACGGGCGCACCCTGGCCACGGTGGCCGCCACCGGGCAGGCCAAGTTCCAGGACGGCTTCCACCCCATGCCGGAAGGGTTCCGGCAGGTTCCGTCGGGCGACATCGAGGCCCTGCGCGCCGCCATGGGGCCGCAGACCGCCGGGGTGCTGGTGGAAATCGTGCAGGGCGAAGGCGGCGTGTGCCCGCTGGACCCCGACTACGCCCGCGCCGTGCAGGCCCTGTGCCGCGAGAAGGGCGTGCTGTTCATGACCGATGAAATCCAGGCGGGCATGTGCCGCACCGGCCGGTTCTGGTCCTTCCAGAACTACGGCCTCACGCCGGACATCGTCAGTTGCGCCAAGGCATTGGCCAACGGCCTGCCCATGGGCGCCATGATGACCACCGACGAGGTGGCGCGCGGCTTCGTGGCGGGCAGCCACGCCACCACCTTCGGGGCGGGGGCGCTGGTTTCCGCCGTGGCGTCCAGGACCGTGGAAATCATGCTGCGCGACGATCTGGCGGGCCGGGCCGCCACGGAAGGCGAGCGCATCATGGACCGCTTCCGGGCCATGGGGCAAAAGCTGCCCGGCACCATCGACCACGTGCGCGGCCTTGGCCTGATGATCGGCGTGGTGCTGGCCTTCCCCGGCAAGGAAGTCTGGCAGGCGCTCATCGACAGGGGGTTCATTTGCAACCTGACCCAGGATTGCGTGCTGCGCCTGCTGCCCGCGCTGACCATTCCCCGCGCCGACCTGGATGCCTTTGCCGACGCGCTGGAGGATATCCTGTCCGCGCGCACGTCGGCATAGCGCATGCCTGCCTGACGCACCGCACGGGAATCCCCCTTCACGCATGATGCACGACGCCCCGTCGGCTGGTCTTTCGGACCGCCCGGCGGGGCGTTTCGCATGGCGCGGGCAAGCCCGGCAAAATAATGGCGTGACCCGGTTGCCGGACTTACGGTATGCAGTGAACATGGGAAAACCGTGCGGCGGGACGTGGCCGCGCGGTACATGCATGGCGCGCCCGCCGCACGGCACGGATGCCCGGCCAGCGCGCAGGAGGTGAGGGGCATGAGCGACCTCGGCATATCGTCTACCAGTTTTGGCAGTTCCGGCAGCTTCGGCAGTTCCGGCGCATGGGACAGCCAGACCTTCGGCGCGGCGGTGGTGAGCAAGACGCTGGACACCATGAACGGCGTGGCGTCTTCGCCGTTGCAGGCGGCACCCTGGGACAAGCAGACCTTCGGCGCCGCCGTGGTGGGCAAGACCCTGGACTACATGAATGCGCCGGGCATGGGCAGCACGGGCGGAACCAGCCCCACGGGCTGGTCAGGCTCCATGAGCGCAGATTACGATTTCCAGAAGTCGGTACTGGGGGCGGCCTATTCCGGCGCGGGCGCCCTGGTGGACATGTACGCCTGATGGCTGCCCTGTGTGGCGCGGCCAGACAGGGGCTGACCGATTGATGCACGGCGTCTGCCCGCAAGGGTGGGCGCCGTTTCACGTTCTTGATTTCTTGCAGGGGGTTGCACTCGCGCGGGGCAGGGGATGCCAGCGCCGGGCAGACATGGCGGAGACGGCGGAGCGGTCGGGGCCGCTGGGTAGCGCATTGTTCCCGCAATCCCCCGCAGGCATAGGCTATTTACGTTTTTGTTAATGATTTCGCTTGACAGCGCTTCAAGCCGTCCGCTACAACACCGCAACACGCCTGTAGAAACGTGTGGCACTTCCTGCGACCGATGCGGTGGCTTTCCCGTGTCGGCAGTATGGCTTTCGCGGTGCAGTGGCCAATGGAGCCGTGCAGGGGCACCCACCCCTGCCCGTGCATGTCCGGTCACGCCGCGCAAGGGGGCCAGCGCGCCGTCCGGGGTTCTGCCCGGGGTGGTGCAGTGTACTGCATCGCGGGGCGCATTCCTGACAATATGGTAAAAAGACGGCGGCGGCCCGCGCCCCCGCCGGTACAGCATACGGACGGCCGCGCATGGCGATGATCGAATTCCACGACGTGCACAAGTGGTACGGCGAATTCCACGTGCTCAAGGGCATCACCCAAAAGGTGGAGAAGGGCGAGGTGCTGGTCATCTGTGGCCCCTCCGGCTCCGGCAAGAGCTCCTTCATCCGGTGCCTGAACCGCCTGGAGCCCATCCAGAAGGGGCAGATCCTGCTCGAAGGCAAGAGCATCCACGACAAGGGCGTGGACGTGAACGAACTGCGCACCGAGGTGGGCATCGTCTTCCAGCAGTTCAACCTGTACCCGCATCTTTCCGTGCTGCACAACGTGACCCTTGCGCCCACCAAGGTGCGCAAGATGCCCAAGGCCAAGGCGGAATCCATCGCCATGGAATTGCTGGAGCGCGTGGGCATCCACGATCAGGCCCGCAAGTACCCCGTGGAGCTTTCCGGCGGCCAGCAGCAGCGCGTGGCCATTGCCCGCGCCCTGGCCATGCAGCCCAAGGTCATGCTGTTCGACGAGCCCACCAGCGCGCTCGACCCCGAAATGATCAACGAAGTGCTCAATGCCATGAAGGACCTGGCTCGCGCGGGCATGACCATGCTCTGCGTGACCCATGAAATGGGCTTTGCGCGCGAGGTGGCGGACAGGGTCGTCTTCATGGACGGGGGCAAGGTGATCGAAGAGGCCCCGCCGGACGTCTTCTTCTCCAGCCCCAAGCACGAGCGCACCCAGGCCTTCTTGCGGGAAATTCTGTAGCGCTTCCTGCCGACGCGCGCCGTCGGCAGGCCCTCAGCCGGGCGGCGCGCCTGCGCCTCGGGCACGACACGCGATACCCCCGGCAGCCGCGTAGCGGCACGCCGGGTTCGGACGACGGACGAACGCCCATCCCGGGGGCCTGCGGCCCCCCGAACCGCATCAGCAGGGAGAACTCTCATGAAGCGTCTTGTGCTACTGGCCGTGGCCCTGTGCGTGGTGCTTACCGGCACCATGGCTCACGCGGGCAAGATCGAGGACATCAAGGCCCGCGGCGCGCTCGTCTGCGGCGTCAAGGATTCCACCGTGCCCTTCGGGTATATCGACGAACAGAGCAAGCAGATCGTCGGCTTCGACATCGACATCTGCAAGGCCGTCGCCGACAAGATGGGCGTGAAGCTGGAACTGAAGACCGTCACCAGCGCCACCCGCATCCCCATGCTGACCCAGGGCTCCGTGGACATGGTGGCCGCCACCATGACCCACAAGTTCGAGCGTGACGACGTCATCGACTTCTCCATCACCTACTTCATGGACGGCCAGAAGCTGCTGGTGAAGAAGGGCGGCGGCGTGAAGAGCGCGGCGGACCTGAAGGGCAAGAAGGTCGCCACCGCCAAGGGCTCCACCTCCGAAAAGAACATCAAGGCCGCCCAGCCCGAGGCCACCGTGGTCTCCTTCGACGAGTACCCGCAGGCGTTCCTGGCCCTCAAGCAGGGCAAGGCCGAAGCCGTCACCACCGACTCCACCATCCTGCTCGGCCTGCGCAATTCCGACCCCGAGCCCGACAAGTGGGAAATCGTGGGCGACTACATCTCGCCCGAACCCTACGGCCTGGGCCTTGCCGAAAACGATTCCAAGTTCCGCGACCTGGTCAACCGCACCCTGGTGGACCTGTGGAATTCCGGCGAATACGTGAAGCTTTACGACAAGTGGTTCGGCAAGGACACCAAGTACTACCTGCCGCTCACCTGGAAGATGGAAACCTGGCCCTACTAGCACGCACCAACCCGACGGGGGACGCGGCGCCATCGCCGCGCCCCCCGTTTTCACGCGGATACCGTCTTGCAGTACAACTTCGACTGGAAACTCGTCCTCTCCGGCGAATACTTGCAGTGGATCATCGACGGCGTCGTGGTCACCTGCCAGATTTCCGCCCTTTCGCTGGTGCTGGCCATGGCCCTCGGCACCCTCATCGCGGTGATGCGCCTTTCCGCCGTGCGCCCGCTGGTGTGGTTCAGCGCGGGCTTTACGGAGTTCTTCCGCAACACGCCGCTGCTGGTCCAGATCTTCTTCTGGTACTTCGGTTCCGACGCGGTGTTGCCCACAGCCGTCAACCAGTGGCTGTACAAGCAGAATTTCGAGTTCGCGGCGGGGGTCATCTCCCTTGCGGTGTACACCGCCGCGTTCATCGCCGAAGAGATCCGCTCCGGCATCTTTTCCATTCCGCGCACGCAGCTTGAAGCTTCGCGCGCCTGCGGCCTCACCTTCCTTCAGGCCATGCGCTACGTGGTCCTGCCGCAGGCCTTCCGCATCATCGTGCCGCCGCTGATCTCGCAGGCGCTCAACCTGTTCAAGAACTCGTCGCTGTGCATGACCATCGGGGTCATGGAACTTACCTACATGGCCCGCCAGATCGAGTCATACACCTTCCACGGGTTCGAGGCGTTCACGGTCAGCACCCTGATCTACCTCACCATCTCGCTGCTGGTGTCGTTCAGCATCACCCAGTACAACAAGTACTTCCTGCGGACCATCAAGTACTGACGATCCCCGCGCCGCACTGGCGGCCCGGCCTTTTCGCGCGGCGGCGCCGCGTGACCCCGGATACCGCCGGGCAGCGCGCCGCCCATGTTTCAGAATCAGTCGCAAGGAGCAACCGGCGTGCAGTGGGACGTCGTCTGGAGAAATTTCGATTACCTGCTCGTGGGCTCGTGGCCGCAGGGGCCGCTGGGCGGTCTTGCCATGAGTGTGGTGCTGGCCATCGGCGGCATTTTCGGCGCGTTCTGGCTGGGCCTCGGCTTCGGCCTGCTGCGCCTGTCCGACCGCTGGTGGCTGCGCCTGCCCGCCATCATCTACGTGGAAGTCATTCGCGGCATCCCGCTGCTGATGCTGATCTTCTGGTTCTACTTCCTTGCGCCCATCGTGCTCGGCCATACCCTGCCAGAGGCGGAGAGCGCCCTTGTGGCTTTCATCGTGTTCACTGGCGCCTACATCGCCGAAATCGTGCGCGCCGGGGTCATTGCGCTACCGCACGGCCAGATGGAGGCCGCGCGCGGCACCGGGCTTTCCAAGACCCAGGCCATGATCTACGTCATCCTGCCGCAGGCCCTGCGCAACATGATTCCCTCGTTCGTGAACCAGTTCGTCAGCTTGACCAAGGACACCTCGCTCGCCTACATCATCGGCGTTTCCGAACTTACCCGCACGGCCACCCAGATCAACAACCGCGAGCTGACCGCTCCGGCGGAACTCTTCTTCACCATCGCCGTGCTGTACTTCATCGTCTGCTGGACCCTGACCGCCGCAAGCCGGCGCATGGAACGGCAGATGGCCCGATACCAGGCAAGGTAACCACGTGTCCGACCTTATCCGCATCAGCATCGTCATTGCCGCCGACTGCCCCGAAGATCTCGAAACCGTCGACGCCGTCCTGGCCCTTGCCGTGCCCTTCGGCTGGGAAGAGGAAAGCCTGCCCGACGGCTCCGTGCGCCTGCGCGTGCACACCGACAACCCCGCCTTTTGCGAACAGCTTCTGGCCACCCTGCGCGCCGAACTGCCCCGCGCCGAGGTGACCCGCGATTCCGTGCCCGATACCGACTGGACCCTGGCCTGGCGCGATTTCTTCACGCCCGTGCCCTGCGGCACCCACTTCATGGTCATCGCCCCATGGATGATCAACACCGTGGACCTTGAAGGCCGCACCCCCATCGTCATCGAGCCCAAGACCGCCTTCGGCACCGGCCACCATCCTACCACCGCCCTGTGTCTCGGCGCCGTCTCCGAGCTGGCCGCCTCCGGTCGGCTGCGGCCAGGTCTGCGCTTTCTCGACCTCGGCACCGGCTCCGGCATCCTCGCCATCGGTTGCGCCAAGCTGGGCATGACCGGCGTGGCCACCGACATCGACATGCTGGCCGTGGAAAACGCCGAGGAAAACCGTGTCATCAATGCCGTGGCCCCCGCCATTGACGTGCGCCTCGGCAGCACCGGCGTCGCCCAGGGCGAACGCTACGACGTGCTGCTCGCCAACATCCTCGCCCAGCCCCTGAAAGACCTCGCCCCCGACATCCTCGGCCTGCTGGCCCCCGGCGGGTGCCTCGTGCTCTCCGGCCTGCTCGCCGTACAGGCCGATGGCGTGGAAGCCGCCTACACCAGCCTCGGCATGCCCCCCGCACGCCGCCGCGTGGAAGGCGAATGGGCCGCCCTGATCTGGGAGTAGGGAAGAAGAGTTACGAAATTACGGAAGTACCGGGGAGGGGACCTTTTGCGGCAGCCGTTAGATGAGCGCGAAGCGCGAATCTTACGGATGGCGACCGCAGAGCGTAAAAAGGTCTCCCTCCCCGGACCCCTCCCCCCAAAACTTTTCAATTGGGGTAGTGAAGGGGAAGGCCGAGAATTTTTGTACCGCGTTACTCGATGTAGTGACGCGGTATTTTTATTGGAAAAATATTCCCTTAAGGGGTGCAGGGGGCCATGCCCCCTGCCCGCCGGAGGCGTAAAAAAAGACACGACCTGCTGCCGGAGGCATATGCACAGCCCCCGAAACAGAGACGCGCCATCGGTTGCGGGGCATGCGCGATGAGGCTAGGGTGTCGGCCTATGCGAGGGAAACGGGAACGCCTGCTGCGAGAGATGTACGCGGCCATGCACGCCCGGCTGGGGCCGAGCGGCTGGTGGCCGGGCGAGACGCCGCTGGAAATCTGCGTGGGCGCGGTGCTGACGCAGAACACCGCGTGGACCAACGTGGAAAAGGCCATCTATCGCCTGCGGGACGCGGGCGCGCTGGCCAGCGGCCAGACGCTGCTGTCCCTGCCCGAGGCGGAACTGTCAGAGCTGATCCGCCCCGCGGGCTTCTTTCGGCTGAAGGCGGTGCGCCTGCGCAACCTGCTGCGTTTCCTGGACGATGCCTGCGGCTTCGACTTCGGCGTGCTGGCCGGTAAGGACCTCGACGACCTGCGCCCCCGGCTGCTCAAGGTGTCGGGCGTCGGACCGGAAACGGCGGATTCCGTGCTGCTGTACGCCGTGGGGCTGCCTACCTTCGTGGTGGATGCCTACACCCGGCGCATCCTGCACCGGCACGGCATGGTGCCGGACGACATCCCCTACCACGAACTGCGCGACGTGTTCATGGACGTACTGGAACCGGACGTGCCCCTGTACAACGAATACCACGCCCTCATCGTGCGGGTGGCCAAGGACTGGTGCCGCGCCCGCGCCCCCCGTTGCGCCGACTGCCCCCTGTGCTCCTTCCTTGACGGCGGGGTGGCCTGAGCCATGCGTCTGATCCGGCTTCCGTTCCTGCCGTTCCGGGCGGCTGCCGCCGGGAACGGGCAGGGTGCCGGACGGCCTGCCGGCCGAACCTGCGAACGTCCCGGCGTGGCGGCATGCTGCCTGCTGTGCCTGGCGCTTGCGCTGGCGGTGTGGCTGGCCGTGCGGCCAGATCCGTTGCTGGCGGCCACGTCCGGCTCCATCGGCAAGGCGGGACCGATCAGGCCTGCTCCGGGTGACACGGATGACGATGACGATGCACCCGCTTCGCCCGGAACGTCGGGCAGGGGAGGGAGGGGCGCCCCGCAACGCCAGGAGGCGCGCGGCAAGGCGGCGCCGGTGGGCCAGCTGACCACGGAAGAAGACATCCGCAAGGCGCTGGAGGCCCAGCAGGCCCGCCTGCGCGCCAGGCAGGAGAGCATCACCAAGCTTTCGGTGCAGGAACGCGCCCTGAACACCGACCTTGCCATGGCCGAAGACCGCATCACCGCGCTGGAGGCCAAGGTGGCCCGGCAGGAACAGGAACTGGTCCAACTGGAGGCAGCCGCCACCGACGTGCGCGCCGCGTACGAACGGCTGGCCGCCGAGCGTTCCCGCACGGAAGCGTCGCTCTCCGGGTTGCTGCAACTGCTGTGGCCGCTGTACGTGCGCCAGAAGGGGGTGGGCGCGCGCGACCTGACCGACTGGCGCATGGCCGAGCGCGACTACGCCTGGACGCAGGAAATCTACAAGGTCATCGGCGAGCGGCAGCAGGAACTGCATGCCCAGGAAACCGCCATGGCAGAGGCCCTGACCCGGCGCGAGGCCCTGTCCGAACAGGTGCGCAAGCAGGTGGAGGCGCTGGGGGCGGACCGTTCGAAGCTGCTGGCCGACAAGCAGCGCTTCCGCCAGTCGCTGTCTTCGGTGCGCCAGCAGCGCGAGGACGCAGAGGCGGAACTGGCCGACCTTTTCGAGATGATCCAGACCCTCAATGCCCGGCTGGAACAGGCCCTGTCGCGTGGCGACATAGAGAAGCAGAAGGGCCGCCTGCCGTGGCCGGCCAAGGGCCGGGTGGTGCGCCGCTACGCGCCGGAGGCCAAGACCCCCGTGCGCGGGCTGGGCATTTCGGTGGGGCAGGGCGAACCGGTGCGCGCGGTGGCCTATGGCCGCGTGGTGCACAACGACACCATGCGCGGCTTCGGTCGCGTGGTCATTCTGATGCACGGGCAGGCGTACTATACGCTGTATGCCTTCCTGGCCGACAGCCCGTTGCGGCTGGGGCAGGAGGTGGGCGGCGGCCAGCAGGTAGGCACCGCCGGGTTCTACCCGGACGCCAATGGCCCCGGAGTCTATTTCGAATTGCGTTTTCACCAAAAAGCCATTAACCCTGATGCGTGGCTTCTCTCAGCAAATTAGCCTCTTTTCGGGCTTTCGGAGGTTTCATTATGCGTGTGACGCTGTGGACGGCCACGCTGCTCATTCTTGGCGTGCTCGCCATTTCCGGCGGGGCGGCGCTGGTGCCCGGCACCGTCGGTGCAGCCAGTGAGGAAGGCAAATACGACTCGCTGAAGCGCTTCAGCCAGGTGCTCGACCTGGTGGAGCGCTATTACGTGCGCGACGTGCCCCGCAAGGACCTGATCAACGGGGCCGTCAAGGGCATGCTGCAAGGGCTGGACCCCCATTCGACGTTCCTGTCGGTGGAGGAATTCAAGGAGATGCAGGAAAGCACCTCCGGCGAATTCTTCGGCATCGGCATCGAAATTTCCAGCGAGAACGGTCAGCTCATCGTGGTGGCCCCCATCGAGGACACCCCCGCCCACAAGGCGGGTCTGAAGAGCGGCGACATCATTCTTGCCGTGGACGGCGTGCCCACCCAGGACATGACCACCCAGGAAGCGGTCACCCGCATCCGTGGCGCCAAGGGCACCGAAGTGGAGCTGTCCATCCTGCACCGCGACGCCAAGGCCCCCGAAGTGGTGCGCCTGGTGCGCGACGCCATTCCGCTCATCAGCGTCAAGTCCAAGATGCTCGAGGACGGCTACCACTGGGTTCGCCTGACCCGCTTCAGCGAACGCACCACCGGTGAGCTGGTGGACGCGTTGAAGGAAGCCAACAAGAAGGGCATGAAGGGCATCATCCTCGACCTGCGCAACAACCCCGGCGGGTTGCTGGACCAGGCCGTGAGCGTGTCCGACACCTTCCTGAAGGACGGGGTGATCGTGTCCATCCGTGGCCGCATGGAAGACGCCAGCCGGGAATACCGCGCCAAGGCCCAGCCCGGCGACGTGACCGTGCCCATGGTGGTGCTGGTCAACGCCGGTTCCGCCTCGGCCTCGGAAATCGTGGCCGGTGCCCTGCGCGACCACAACCGCGCGCTCATCCTGGGTGAACGCACCTTCGGCAAGGGGTCGGTGCAGAACGTCATTCCGCTGTCCGACGGGGCTGGCCTGAAGCTGACCGTGGCCCTGTACTACACGCCCAATGGCCGCTCCATCCAGGCGGAAGGCGTGGAGCCCGACTTCGAGGTGCCCTTCGAACTGCCGCGCGAGGAAGAAAAGGCCCACCGCCTGAACATGGTGCGCGAAAAGGATCTGAACCGCCACATCGAGAACGGTTCTTCCGGCAAGGATGCGCGTCCTTCGGCCAAGGCCGCGGACGACGTGAAGCAGGCCCTGGAAAAGGACAACCAGCTGCGCATGGCGTTGCAGTTCGTGAAGCGCCTGCCCCGCCTCAAGGATATCCAGTAGGCGCGCCGCCGCGCAGGCGGTGGGCTGCCGATGCCGTTGTAACGCTACACGATGAAAAACCAGGGGCGCGGGAGACCGCGCCCCTGTCATGTCAGGGCATGTCGGGACATGTCGGGCAGTGGCGGGTCATGCCGGGTCATATCGATCAAGGCAGGGCATGCCGCAGGCCGGGCGGCGCCACGGGTGGCGCGGCATGACCCGGGCATGGAGCAGGAGAGTGCATGGCAGGGGAGAAAACCCCCGGAAAGAAGCCCCCCCGCAAGGATGACGCCAAGGGGGGCACGGGACGCAAGCCCGCCCAATCGGGCCAGTCGGATAAATCAGGCAAGTCGGGCAAATCGGGCAAGCCGTCGGGAACATCCGGATCGCGGCGTTCCGGCGGCAAGCGCGGCAAGCCCACCCTGACGCCGCTGGTGGCGCGGGCCGTGCTGGCCATTTGCGTGGCCGCCACGCTGCTGGTGATGCTGTTGTTCGTGTTCGGTTCGCCGGTGAAGCAATTCACGGACAGCGGCGCG
Source organism: Nitratidesulfovibrio sp. SRB-5 (assembly GCF_019931275.1). Lineage (NCBI taxonomy): Bacteria > Pseudomonadati > Thermodesulfobacteriota > Desulfovibrionia > Desulfovibrionales > Desulfovibrionaceae > Nitratidesulfovibrio > Nitratidesulfovibrio sp. SRB-5. The sequence continues at coordinate 1,171,318 of NZ_JAIOTY010000001.1, forward strand.
CGCAAGCCCGCCGTGGCCGAAAAGAGCGACAGGAAACCGCAAGCCCCGCAGCCGGGGCAGAAGCCGCAGAAGGGCGAGCCGAAGCGCGGGGAGCAGGCCGAACTGCCCCAGCTTCCCCAGTTTCCCCAACTGCCCCAAACCCCGGTGGGTGATGCGCCCAGGGGAGAGGCCGCAACCGACCAGGCAAAGGGCGATGCCGATGCCGATGCGTCGCAGCCTGCCCAGCCCGAACGCGCGGCCAACGGCAAGCCCGCTCCCGCTGACACGGGCGGGGCGGACGGCGAGGTGCGCCAGCCGGTGACCCCCGGCAACCTGCCGTACGAAGAGACCCTGGACGCCCCCGTGGAGGCGGGCGTGAAGCAGGTGGACTACGCCCTGGTCCAGACCGTGACCCGCCTGGGCCTTGGCCGCGACCGGCTGCGCCTGGCGTCCATCGAAAACCGCCAGGCCAAGGGCCAGACCTTCCACTTCCAGCGCATGGAAATGCGGCTGGACGGCGCGCCCGACCGCTTCGTGCAGACCCTGAAGGAAACGCTGGCCGCCTGGTCCGATACCGCCAACGTCGAGCAGCGGGCCGACGACCTGCTCATCGTCACCGTGGACGGCCTGCCCACCCACGAGATTTCGCTGCTGCTCTACGAGGGGGCGCCGCCCCCCGTGGCCGTGGCCCCGGGCGGGGCGCGGCTGGCCATCGTCATCGACGACATTGGCGAAAGCATGTCCGCCGCGCGCGACCTTGCCGCGCTGGACTACCCGGTGACCTTCTCCGTCTGGCCGCGCAGCACGCACGCCCGCGAGGCAGCGGAGCTTGCCCACAAGGCCCGGCGCGAGGTGATGATCCACCTGCCCATGGAGCCCGTGCGCTACCCGCAGGTAAAGCCCGGCCCCGGCGCCATCCTGTCCGGCCAGCAGCCGCAGGAAATGGCCGCGCTGGTGCGCGATGCCGTGCGCCGCGTGCCCTACGCCGTGGGGCTGAACAACCACATGGGCTCGCGCGCCACCCAGAATGCGGCGGCCATGCGCACCGTGTGCGAAGCCCTTGACGGCACCGGCATGTTCGTGCTCGACAGCATGACGCATCCCGCATCGAAACTGTACTTCGAGGCGAAGCGCGCGGGACTGCCCGCCTACAAGCGGAACGTGTTCCTCGACGTCATCGCCGACAAGCGCAACATAATGTTCCAGTTGGACAAGGCGGCCCGCATCGCGCAGGCCGAGGGGCAGGCCATCGCCATCGGCCACCCCCTGCCGGAAACCGTGGCCGCCCTGAAGGAGTGGGCGCGGACGCGGGATCGCACGGTTACCATCGTAACCGTCCGGCAACTCGTCCATTGATCACGCTGCGTTCTTTCGCCCTCCGGCGGCGTCGGACGTCGCCTTTTACTCCGGTCACGTACGTCTTGGTACGCTCCCTTCGTAAAAGGCTTGTCCTCCTTGCCGGAGAACGAAATCTCCGCAGCGTGGCGCGTGCGTGTAGTGCAGGCTGAAACCGCAAGTGAGTGAGGCGTTTTCAGCCCGGCCTGCCGCACCTGATGGCATGTCCCCTGTACGGGCGCGGGTGAACCGTTCCGTTGCCGCCCGCGCCGCAACCGCAACCCTTGCAGTATCCGGAGGAAATGAATGGCCGAGCGCACCTTTTCGATCATCAAGCCCGACGCCGTGGAACGCAACCTGTCCGGCGCCATCCTGAAGATGATTCAGGACAGCGGGCTGAAGGTCGTCGCCATGAAGATGATCCACCTCACCCGCAGCCAGGCCGAAGGCTTCTACGCCGTGCACCGCGAGCGTCCCTTCTTCGACAGCCTGGTCACCTACATGTGCTCCGGCCCGGTGGTCTGCTCCGTGCTCGAAGGCGACAACGCCATCCAGCGCTACCGCGACCTGATGGGCGCCACCAATCCGGCCAACGCGGCCGAAGGCACCATCCGCAAGACTTACGCCGTCAGCATAGAGGCCAATTCCGTGCACGGTTCCGACGCGCCCGAAACGGCTGCGTACGAAATCGCGTACTTCTTCAACGCTCTGGAGATGGTAGGGTAGCGCAATGGGCACCGTTCTCGGCTGCATCGGCTGCGGCAACATGGGGGCCGCCATCCTGCGCGGTCTTTCGGGCCGCCAGGGGCTTTCCCTGCTGGGGTACAATCCCACGCCCGCCAAGGTGCTTGCGCTGGCCGACGCCGGCGTGCGCGCCATGCCCGACGCCGCCGCGCTGGCCGCACAGGCCGACGTGGTGCTGCTGGGGGTGAAGCCGTATCTGGTGCCCGACGTGCTGCGCGCCATCGCGCCGTCGCTCACGCCGGGCAAGGTGGTGGTGTCCATCGCCTCCGGCGTGTCCATCGCGGCCATGAAGGCCGCCATTGCGGAAGCGGGCGGTCCCGAATGCCCGGTGGTGCGCGTCATGCCCAACACCCCCGCCATGGTGGGCAAGGGCGTGTACGCGCTGTGCTTCGAAGACCCGGCACTGGATGCGCCCCGGCGCGATCTGGTGCGGGGCCTGTTCGAATCCATCGGCACGGTCATCGTGCTGCCGGAAGCCCGGTTCACCGCCTTCACGGCGGTGGTGGGCTGCGGCCCGGCCTACGTCTTCTACTTCATGGAGGCGGTGACCGAGGTGGCCGTGACGCTGGGCTTCACCCGGCAGGACGCCACGGAACTGGTCAAGGGCCTGTTCTCCGGCTCGGTGGCCCTGGCGGAGCAGTCCGGCACGCACCTTTCGGTGCTGCGCGAACAGGTCTGCTCCCCCGCGGGCAACACCATCGCCGCCATGAACCAGCTGGACCGCGAGGCCGTGCGGGGCCGCATCATGGATGCGGTGCTGGCGGCCTACAGGCGCGGGCTGGAAATGGAGAAGTAGCGGGGCATTCCGCCCTTCCCCGGATTCCCGGCTTTCCCCGGCCTTGTGCCGCGGAGGGACCATGGAACGCACGATCCCCCGTCGCGGCAACGCGGCGGGGGATTTCTGCGTTTGGAGAATGCGTAGTGGCGGGGTGCCAGCGCGTGGGGTGGCTCGCACCTTGGGGAGACAGGCGGCAAGGGCCAACCCGAACTGAGCGGACAGGCCCGACGTGGTTCATTCGTCGCCGTTGCCGTCGGGCACGCTCCAGCGGCGCAGCCACGCAGCCAGCGCAGCTTGCGGCACGTCGCCCCGGCCCAGTCGTTCGAATACCAGAATCCTGTCGCGGGGCGGGGCGTGGCAGACCTTGCCGTGCAGGCGCAGGAACAGCATGGCGGTGACATAGGCTGTACGCTTGTTGCCGTCCACGAAAGGGTGGTTGCGCGCAAGGCCGAAGGCATAGGCGGCGGCAAGCCCGAAGATGTCTGGCGCGTCATAGTTGGCCAGTTGTTTCGGACGCGACAGGGCGCTTTCCAGAAGCCCCGTGTCGCGCACGCCGGTGGCACCGCCGTGTTCGTCTATCTGCCGGTCGTGGATGGCCAGAACCACGTCGGCGGGTATCCACCGGATCATCGTTTGGCCAGTTCGCGCAGGATGTTCCGGTCTTCGCGCATGATGTCGTCGGCAAGGCCGATCTGTTCGGCGAATTCTTCGTTGACCGGGGTAAGCCGGAACCCGCCGTCCGGAGCTTCCGTGAGGTAGATGGTGTCACCTTCGCGTACGTTCATGCGTGCCACGGCTTCCTTCGGCAGGACCATGCCCAGCGAATTCCCCACCTTGCGTACCTTGACGGTTTGCATATGCACCTCCGTTATTACGAATGTACTAACAATGCAGGGCGACGCAGGCAAGCGGATGCGACCGGATGCGGCCGGAAGCCGAAAGCCAGGATACGAGCCGACGGAGTGGCCGCCCGGCGCACCGCCCTTACAGGAACAGGTCGGCGTCTGTCGGCGTTCGGTCCCACTGGATCTTGCCGCGAGACTTCTTGTACTTGCGCAGCAGCACGTACAGCGCGCCCGCGCCGCCGTGGGTGGGCTGGGCCGTGCAGAAGGCCAGCACCACCCGCTTGAACGGGTCGTGCGTCAGCCAGGCCTGCACCTTTTCGCGCAGCACGCCCATGCCGTCGGGCGAGTTTTTGCCCCGGCCCGGTATGACCAGCACGGTGCGCATGCCCTTGTGGTAGGCCGCGCGCATGAAGCCGATCATGGCCTCGTAGGCTTGCAGGGCGTTCATGCCGTGCAGGTCCAGGTGGCCTTCCGGGCTGTACTGCCCGGCGCGCAGCTTGCCCACGGTCAGCGCGTCCAGCCCCACCACGTGGCCTTCCAGGTATTCGTCGGTGAATTCCAGCGCGAATTCCACCGTTCCGTCCATGAAGTCCTGCAACGGGTGCCCCACGGCGGGCGCGGCGGCCTCGCGCGGGGCCGTTTCCGGCGGCACTTCGCGTCCCTTGCCCGCCAGCGTGCGCACGCCGGACATGGCCTTGGTGAACAGGTTGTCCTCGTCGGGGGGCGGGGTGTGATCGTGATCGGTCACGGCCTGCCGCGAACGCTGGCGTACCGCCTCCTTGCGTTCGGAGGCGGTGACGGGCACGGCATGGGGCTTGCCGGGGGGGGCTGCGCCTGCTGAGCCTGTTGCGCCTGTCACGCCTGTCATGCCTGTCATGATTGAGGAGGCAGACGGGGGAGCGGCAGGAGCGTTTTCAGCTACGGGCGTACCCTCCGCGTGTTCCAGCAGCCGCCGGAACCCCGGCTGGTCCTGCAAGGAAAAGCCGTTGCGGCTCGCATCCGCATCCAGTCTTGCCGCCGTGTTCGGCGCCAGTTTGTCGCGTTCGGCGGCGCGCATCGCGGATGCGGGCGCGGCGGGCCGGGTGCTCTGCCCGCCACCGGGGCGGGGGGACGACGAAACGTTGGGCACCGGGGGCGATGCGGGCATCTCCGGCGTTACGGACGCCGGAGCAGGCTTCTGGTTCGCGTGTCCTTGCGGTGTGCCCTTGCCGGGCTTTTTCGGCGCATCCAGCCGCTGCACGGTGCCCATGGCCGACATGAAGGCCTCGGCATCCTCGGAGGAAAGGGGCTCGTCCGGCAACTTCTGGCTGCCGCCGGGCCGCGTCCCGGGCTTGGGCGCGGAAGGGGCGGGGCGAACGGCGGACTTGGGAGCACGGGCGTCGCGAAAGGCGCGCTTGTTCAGCGAGCGGAAGGGATTGGCGCTGTCGAAATCGTCGTCTGGGGTGTCGGCCATGGGGCGTCTCCGGGATATGTGGGCGGGGTGGGCAGGGCGCGTCCGGAAGGAGAGGGAGCGCCGTCGTCCCCGGCGGAATACGGGGTGGTTCCAGGTGGGGGATTCTCCGTGCCGGGCGGGGTGGTGTCAAGGCCCGCGCAGCGTCGGCAGCGGCCCCCGCTTATTACACGCTGTTACATGTGCGCCCGTGCCCCTGCATTGTCCACGGTCAGCCGGATGTGGTAGTCACCAGCGCAACGGAGGTTCTCATGACCACATCGTATTCCCCGCGCCGCGTGGCGCGCGTTCTGCCTGTTCTCATCCTGCTGCTGGCGCTTTCCACCCTGCTTGCCGGGTGCGGCGCGCGTTCGTCGTTCTTTGGCGGGCCGGAGCCCTTCGGCGAGGACACCGTGTTCGGCCAGGGCCGTCACAAGGCCGTGCTGATCAACGTCAACGGCGTCATAGACAACCGGTCCAAGTCCGGCCTGTTCCGCGAACGTCCCGGCATGGTGCAGGAAGTGGTGGCGCAGTTGCGCCTGGCCGCCGAAGACCCGGACGTGAAGGCCGTCATCGTGGCCATCGACAGCCCCGGCGGCGGCGTTACCGCCAGCGACGTGCTGTACCACGAGCTGATGCGCCACCGCGAGCGCACCGGCCAGAAGGTCGTCGCCCTGATGATGGATACCGCCGCCTCCGGCGGGTACTACACCGCCCTCGCCGCCGACCGCATCGTGGCGCACCCCTCCACGGTCACCGGCAGCATCGGGGTCATCTTCCTGCGGCCCGAGGTGGCCGGGCTCATGGACAAGATTGGCGTGCGCGCCGTGGTCAGCAAGTCCGGCGACCACAAGGACATGGGATCGCCCTTCCGCGAGGGCACCGACGAGGAACGCGCCCTGTTCCAGTCCATCATCGCCGACATGAATGGCCGCTTTCAGGGCCTTGTGCGCGAGCGCAGGCCCGCCAGCCACGGGCACGAAGCCGCATTTGCCGATGCGCGCATCCTGACCGCCCGTCAGGCCCTGGCCGCAGGGCTGGTGGACCGCATCGGCTACTTCGAGGACGCCCTGGCCGAAACCGCCAGCCTGACCGGAACCAGCGACCTGCGCGTGGTCACCTATCGGCGCGACCCCCTGCCCGGCGCCACCGAATACGCCACCGCCACCACCCCCGCAGGGTCGGGCCGCATGGCGCTCATCGACCTTGGCCTGCCCGGCATGGACGCCGCCTCGCGCGCCGGGTTCCATTACCTGTGGTTGCCCGAGGCCGGGATGTAGGGAGGTTTGGGAAGTAATCGGGGGAAGGGGAGGAAAATTTGGAAATTTTCCTCCCCTTCCCCCGAACCCCCATCCCCTCCTTCAAACTTTTTAATTGGCTGTTTTCGCACGGGTAAAAGAAACCCCTGCTGCGTAGTTGCAACAGGGGTACAACGGACCAAATGAAAAGTTTGGGAGGTTGGGGGTCCGGGGGACGGAACCTTTTGCGGCAGCCGTTAGGTGAGCGCGAAGCGCGAACCTTACGGATGGTGACCGCAGAGCGTCAAAAGGTTCCTTCCCCCGGGTGCGTTTGTAACTACGCCCCCGGCGCGTCCGCTTCCACCAGCGCGTCCACGATGGTGCGCAGCACGGTGGCGGCGGGGCGGTCGGGGTGCGAGGCGATGTAGATGTTGCCCTCGTCGCCCGCGCGGACGATTTCCGGGTCCAGCGGCACCGCGCCCAGGAAGGGCACGTTCATTTCCTTGGCCAGTCGTTCGCCGCCGCCCTGTCCGAACAGCGATTCCACGTTGCCGCACTTGGAGCAGACGATGCCGCTCATGTTCTCTATGACGCCCAGCACCGGCACGTTCAGGTCTTCGCAGAAGCCCAGCGAGCGGCGCACGTCATCCACGGCCACGGCCTGCGGCGTGGTGACGATGAGCGCGCGGGCGGCGTCGCCCAGCAGCTGAAGCACGGACAGGGGCTCGTCGCCGGTGCCGGGAGGGCAGTCCACCACCAGAAAGTCCAGTTCGCCCCAGGCCACGTCGGACAGCAGTTGCTTGATGAAGCCCATCTTCACCGGGCCGCGCCAGATTACCGCCTGGCGGCCATCAGGCAAAAAGAAGCCCAGCGACATGACGGAAAGCGAAACCCCCTCGCGCCACTGCACGGGGTGGATGACGTCGCCATCCGTTTCGGCCTGTGCCGCGTCCAGCTTGAGCAGGCGGGGGATGGACGGGCCGTGCACGTCCACGTCCAGCAGGCCCACGCGCTTGCCCGCCAGGGCAAGGCCTGCGGCGATGTTGGCGGCGGTGGAGCTTTTGCCCACGCCCCCCTTGCCGGACATGACCACGATGGTGTTGCGGATGTGCGACAGGGTGGCCTGCAGGCGGGCCTCTTCGGCCTGCTGTTCCGGGGTGGGGCCGCCGCACCCGCCGCCGCAGCCCGAGCTGGCGGCAGGAGTAGAGGCGGAGGGGCAGCCCTCGGGATTTCCGGCGGAGCCGCAACCGGCCGCGCTGGGGCAGCCCTGACAGGAAGAAGAATCGCTCATGGGGTGTTGCCTCCGGCAATGGCATACCCCCGGAACCGTCCGGGTACGCACAGGGCGCCGGACGGGCCGGGGGGTGAATTCTGCGTCGGAACGGGGATATTGCCCGACGTATGCAACTGTAACCACGCGCCCGCCATGCCGCAAGCCCGTGGGCAATGTTCCGTTTGCCGCTACCCGCGCTTGGCGGCCCGCGCCGTGCGCAGCCAGTCGTACCAGCCTTCCAGCCCTTCGCCGCTGCGGCAGGACATGGGGAAGATGGTCAGTTCCTTGTTCAGGTGCGTGGCAAAGCGCTTGGCCCGCTCCACGTCAAAGTCCACGTAGGGCAGCAGGTCCACCTTGTTCAGCAGCATTACCTTGGAAAGATTGAACAGCAGCGGGTATTTCTCGGGCTTGTCGTCGCCCTCGGTCACGCTGAGCAGGGCCACCTTGTGGTCTTCGCCGCAGTCGAATTCCACCGGGCAGACCAGGTTGCCCACGTTCTCGATGAACAGGATGTCGATTTCCGCGAGGTCGAAGTTGGACAGCGCTTCGAGAATCATGTTGCTGTCCAGATGGCAGCCGCCGTCGGTGTTGATCTGCACGGCCTTGGCGCCGGTGGCTGCCACGCGGCGGGCGTCGTTGTCGGTTTGCAGGTCGCCCTCGATGACCGCCATGCGGAATTCGCCGCGCAGGTCGGACAGGGTGCGCTCGAGCACCGAGGTCTTGCCCGCGCCGGGCGAACTGATCATGTTCAGGACCAGAATGCCGTGCCGGGCAAACAGGCTTTTCAGTTGTACGGCCATCTTGTCGTTGGCTTCCAGCACGTTCCTGACCACGGGTATTTCCACGCCAGCCCCCCTATTCGGCTTCGATGTGTTCGACGTACAACTCGCGCCCGGCCAGCACGTGGTGCCCGGCCTCCTCGCCGCAGGCGGGGCAGGGCGCGAACAGCAGTTCCTTGCCCTGCGGCTCGAACTCCTTGCCGCAGCCGCCGCACAGCAACTTCACCGGGGCCATGGCCAGTTCCAGCTTGGCGCCCTCGAAGTCGGTGCCGATGGTCATGGCCTCGAAGGCGAATTCCATGGCCTCGGGCACCAGGTTGGCCAGCGCGCCAAAGCGCACGCGCACCAGCAGAAGCCGGGTTGCGGAGTGCTTGGCCAGTTCTTCCTGAACGATGGAGATGACGCTGGATGCGACGGACATTTCATGCATCCGGCATGGATAAAGGAAAAGCCACGGCGCGTCCAGTTGGTGGGGCGGCGGGACGAGTCCTTGCCCGCCCCGCCGGGGAGTGCCCGGTTTAGCCCGGTCTCGGTGAGTCTCGGTCGGACTCGCCTGGTTTCGTCTGGTCCCGTCCGGTCTGGCCCGGTCCGGCCCGGCCTGGTCGTATTCCGCCGGACGCTGGAGAATCAGGGGGAATGACCGGCGTGGTCAACATGACGGGCGCGATCAACGCAACGGACGCGATCAACGCAACCGGCGCGGTTGGCGGGCCCGGCCTGACCGGCGCCACGAATACGACGGGCGCGCTGCCGCCGCCGACCCGCACGCCTCGGCCCGTTTGCAACGTCCGCGAAAAAGGGTACATCTGGGCCCGGCGCGCCTGCGTCATGCGGCGTACCGTGCCGCCACAGGAGCAGATATGGAGACCGGCATCTTCAAGGGCGTCTATTCCAGCGTCGAGCCACGCCAGGCTGGCAGGCCCGGCGGTGGCGTACCGGGGCGCAGCGCCGCGCGCAAGCGCTACTGGTTCGTGTGGGAGCACGACGCGGGCGGGTTCGTGGTGCAGCCCCTGTCGGCCAGCATGGAACCCACGGGCGAGCGCCGTGCCGTCAGCACGGCGGAACTGGCGCGCGGCTACGCCTTCGAGCCGGACATCCTTGCCGTGCCGATCAGGACCGCGCCCATGGCAGCCGCCTACGGAGAGCGCGAGGAGGCAAGCCGTGGCGCGGCCTCTGCCCAGGCTGCGCCAGTCCGGAAAGATGCGGCTAATCCGGCCAATCCGGTTAAGCCGTCCAGTGGCGGCATTCAGGCATCGGGCATGGCGACCGGGCGCGATGCCACCCGCCGTTCCGGCGATATCGCCGGGCACGAGGTGGGCGCGCAGACCGAACGTGCGCTGCGGGCAGACTTCGCCACTGCGCTGGCCCAACTGCGGCGCGGCGACCGCGACCGCGCCGTGCGCGCGCTGGAGCGGCTGGCCGAGACCCCCGGCGAATTCGTGCCTGCCCATCGCCACATGTTCACCGATTTCGGCATCAACCTGCGCAAGAGCAAGCTGCCGCGCATTGCCATCCGGCATCACCTGCGCGCACTGGACCTTTCGCCGGACGACAGCCACGTGCATTTCAACATCGCCCGTGCCTACTACGACATGGGCGACATGGACCGGGCGGAACGGCATCTGCGCGCATCGCTGGACCTGACGCCCGACCTCGATCCCTCGCGCCGCTTTCTCGACTTCCTGCTGGAGCGGAAGGGCGGCGCCGCCAACGTTGATGGGACGGCCCCCAAGGCCGCCCGGTAAGGAGACTTTCGCGAGATGAACAAAACCATCGCCATGCTGATCCCCACCGTCGTGCTGTTCGCCATGGCGCTCATCCTGTTCAACCATTTCGGCTCCGGCGACGAAAAGCCCGCCCCGGTGGAAGGCCCCTCGGTGCAGGCCCCGATGCAGGCCCCGACGCAGGGGCAGCCCCAACCGGGGCAGCCGGGCATGCCCTACTTCGAACAGGGCGGGCAGGGCGCTCTGGCCCCCGGCCAGTCCGGCGGACAGCCCGGCGGCACGATGACCGAAACCCCGGCAGGCATGGTTTCTCCCGGCGAGGGAGAGCCCGCCGCCACGCCGCCAGGGGCGTCCGCGTCCGCCGAACCGCGCACCGCGCTGGGCCGCATGGCCTCCAAGTCTGGTGCCGACCTTGCCACCCCGCTGGAAAGCAAGAAAAAGGAACCGGTAAAGGGCACCGACAAGGGCACGGAAAAGGCCGCTCCGGCCAGGCAGGCAGAGAAAGCGGCCCCGGCCCCGGCCAAGGCAGAAAAAACGGAAAAGGCCACCCCCGCCGCCAAGCCGCAGGCAGCCGCTCCCGCTCCCGCTGCCCAGCCCGCTCCGGCCAAGGCCGCTGCCGCCCCTGCATCGCCGCAGACGGCCAAGGGCGACCATGCCATCACCTCGGCCACCATCAAGTTCTCGGGCAGTACGGCCATCCTGCACCTGCAAGGCGATGCGCCCATCCAGTACAAGTACATTGTTCTGCCCAACCCCGACCGGCTGGCCCTGGACCTCGTCGGCGCGTGGTCGGTATCCGCGCCCGCGGTGCCGTCCAACCGGGTCATCGAAAAGGTGCGCGTGGGCCGCTACGGCGAGAACACCCGCATCGTGCTGGACCTGAAGGCCGCGCCCACCAAGCATGAAGTGGTCAAGAGCGGAGACAAGGGGATAGAGGTCCGCGTCCAGTAGGGGCTGCCTCCAAATCGTCTTCCTGCCCGTTGGCGGACCGACCCGAAGGGCGCGACGCGTGCCCGTCAGGTGAGCTTGCGAACCTTGCCCCAGCCGGAGGCGAGTCCGCGAGCCTGACGGCTGAGGCATACGTCCTCATGGCAGGCCGGTTTTCCTTGCCAGCGAACAGCGATCCTGATTTGGGAATAGTGCTTACTTTCCGAAATGATTTGCAAAACAAAAGCGGGATGGCATGCGCCGTCCCGCTTTTTCATGTCCGCCGTCTGCAAGGGCACGGCGCGCGGCCCGGAAGGGCTACTCCACGTCGAATCCGGCCTTGCGGATGGCTGCCTTCACGGCGTCCACGTCCACCGGGGCCGATTCGGTCCATGCGGCCTCGCCCTTTTCAAGGCTGACGTCCACGTCCTTGACGCCGGAAACTCCGGCAACGGCCTTGGTTACGGACATCTTGCAATGATTGCACGACATTCCCTTCACGGTAACGCTGGGCATGGCTGGCTCCTTGGCTTGCGGGTCACGAATGTTGCGCGTGCCCTTGCCTTGCGGCGGGCACGGGATTACTTGAATGAGAACGCCTTTCAACAACATAGGCTCCGGGGTGCGGTTTGGCAACAGGCCGCCGGGTCCGGGGCCGTCGTTTCGGTCGGTGCTGGTGCAGCATACCCTTTGTCTGTTGCCGTTTGCCGCTGACCGCAGGAGCCCGCATGACCACGCCCGAAGAATTGCCCGGTGTTTCGCAACAGTCTGCCCCTGCCTCCGGCACCTCTCCCGTCCCGGAAGGGGCCGTCGCACCCGACCAGTCCCGGCCCGACCTGACCCGGCAGACCCTGCCGGTGCGCGGCATGACCTGCGCGGTGTGCGCGGGCCGCATAGAGCGTATGGTGGGGCAGATGGACGGTGTGTCGCGCATCAGCGTGAACCTGGCCACCGAGACCATGGACGTGGCGTGGAACCCCGCCGCCCTGCATCTGGACGACATTGCCGAGCGGGTGAAGGATCTGGGCTTCGAGGCCGTGCTGCCGGACCCCGCATCCACCGCCGGACAGGATGACGGCCTGTTGCGCTACGCCGTGCGCGGCATGCACTGCGCGGCATGCTCCGCACGCATCGAGCGCGCCGTGGGCCAGATGGAGGGCGTGGCCGCCGTCACCGTCAGCCTGGCCACGGAAACGGCGCAGGTCACCCCGGCCCCCGGCCTTGGCCCGGACGCGACGGATGCCCTTGCCGCCGCCATTCCCGCGCGCATCGCGGACCTTGGCTTTTCGGCGGAACGCATCCTGCCCCGGCAGGATGCCGGCACCGCCCTGTGGGAAGCCCAGCGCGAGGAAGCCGCCGCCCGTCTGGCCCGCATGCGCGGCAAACTGGCGCGCGAATTCGCCTTCACCGTTCCGCTGCTGGTGCTGTCCATGGGCCATATGGCGGGCCTGCCCCTGCCCGCCTGGCTCGACCCGCACCACGCTCCGCTTGCATTCGCGCTGGCGCAGCTGCTGCTGACGCTGCCGGTGATGTGGTTCGGGCGCGATTTCTACCGCATCGGCTTCGGCAACCTGGCGCGCCGCGCCCCCAACATGGATTCGCTGGTGGCCGTGGGCACCGGCGCGGCCTTTGCCTACAGCCTGTGGAACACCGTGGAGATCGGCCTTGGGGTGGAGGTGGCCCGGCGGGTCATGGACCTGTACTACGAGTCGGCGGCGGTGCTCATCGCGCTGGTGTCGCTGGGCAAGTACTTCGAACTGCGCTCGCGCACCCGCACGTCAGAGGCCATCAAGGCCCTGATGGAACTTGCGCCGGACACCGCCCTGCGCATGGAGGGCGGCGAGGCGCGCGAAGTTCCCGTGGCGTCAGTAAGGGCCGGTGACCGGCTGCTGGTGCGGCCCGGCGCGCGCATTGCCGTTGACGGCGTGGTGGAGGAGGGCACCAGCAGCGTGGACGAGGCCATGCTGACCGGAGAAAGCCTGCCCGTGACCAAGAACCCCGGCGACGCGGTGGCGGGCGGCACCATCAACCGGCACGGCTCGTTCGTCATGCGGGCCGAGCGGGTGGGCGCGGACACCGTGCTGGCCCGGATCATCCGGCTGGTGCAGGATGCCCAGGGGTCGAAGGCCCCCATCGCCAACCTGGCCGACCGGGTGAGCCTGTGGTTCGTCCCGGCGGTGATGGCGCTGGCGGTGCTGGCTGGCGTGGCGTGGTATGCCGCCGGTGCGGAATTCGCCTTTGCCCTGCGCATCTTCGTGGCGGTGATGGTCATTGCCTGCCCCTGCGCCATGGGCCTTGCCACGCCCACGTCCATCATGGTGGGCACCGGGCGCGGCGCGCAACTGGGCGTGCTGATCAAGAGCGGCGAGGCGCTGGAACACGCCGGGCGGCTCACCGCGCTGGTGTTCGACAAGACCGGCACGCTTACTGTGGGCAGCCCGCACCTGACTGACGTGGAGGCCCTGCCGGATATGGCGGCCTTGCCGGACGTGGGGGGGCTGACGGATACCGCAACGGCGGGTGCGGCAGGGGAGGCCGCACCGGCCCACGGCGGTGCCCCCATTGACGAATCCGCGCTGGTGCGCCTGGCCGCCTCGCTGGAAGCCCTGTCGGAACACCCCCTGGCCGAGGCCGTGGCGGCAGGAGCCACGGAACGCGGCCTTGCCCCGTGGCCGGTGCGGGACTTTCTGGCCGTGCCGGGCAAGGGCGTGCGCGGCAGCGTCGTGACCGATGATGGTGCGCAGCGTGCCGTCGCCATTGGCAACGTGGCCTTCATGGCGGCGGAGAACGTGGCCGGGCACGATGCCCCCCATGTGACCGCCCGCGCCGATGCGCTGGCCGAGCAGGGCCGCACCCCGCTGTACATGGCCGTGGATGGCCGCATGGCCGCCCTGCTGGGCGTGGCCGACCCGCTGAAGCCGGAGGCCCCGGCGGTGGTGCGCCGCCTGCGGGACATGGGCGTGCGCGTGGTGATGCTGACCGGCGACAACCGCCGCACCGCCCTGGCCGTGGCGCGGCAGGCGGGCATCGACGACGTGCGGGCCGAAGTGCTGCCCGACCAGAAGGAACAGGCCGTCAGCGCGTTGCAGGCCGAAGGGCACGTGGTGGGCATGGTGGGCGACGGCATCAACGATGCCCCGGCCCTGGCCCGCGCCCACGTGGGCATCGCCATGGGCACCGGCATCGACGTGGCGGTGGAGGCGGGCGACATAGTGCTGCTGCGCGGCGGGCTGGACGGGGTGCTCACGGCCCTTGCCCTCAGCCGGGCCACGGTGCGCAACATCCGCCAGAACCTGTTCTGGGCCTTCGGCTACAACGTGCTGGGCATTCCCGTGGCGGCGGGGCTGCTGCACGCCTTTGGCGGGCCCACCCTGTCGCCAATGATCGCGGGCGGGGCCATGGCCCTTTCGTCGGTTTCCGTGGTCAGCAATGCGTTGCGGCTGCGCTTTTTCACCCCGGATGGCGGGGCGGCAGATGGACCTGAGACCACCCCTGAGACCAACCCGGAGGCCAGCCCCGAGACCAGTCCGGATGGCGGGCCGGGGAAGAACGCATAGCCCCACCCTGTGGGGGAAACGCAAGGGGCGCCGGATCGTGATGATCCGGCGCCCCTTGCCGTTCCGTCCGGTTGCCCGCGTATCTGGTTTTCCGGTCCGGATGCTTCCGCGTCGTGGTGCCGCCATGCCGGGCTCCCTCCATCATTTCGCGGGCAAACCCGCGACATGGACGCGCCCCGGTGGCGATGCTGGCCCGCAACGGCTCAGTATTCCTTGATGTACTCGTCCAGGCTGTCGGCGGTGCAGTTGCGGCTGACCCAGTAGGCGGCGGCCCAGACCATCAGCGCGGTGGCCTGGGTGTCGTCCAGGCGCTTCAGCTTGGCTTCCAGGCTGGCCTTGCTGGCCCCGTGCTTGGTGTGCACCATGCCCACGTCGCAGGCATCCATGACCCGCAACAGCAGGTAGGACAGCCGGGTGTGGTCGGGCAGCAGGCGCAGGTCGCGGTGTGCCTCGATGATGGTCTTGAGTTCGGGCCCGGAAAAGATGCCCTTGATGGCGGAAATGGCGCGGAAGAAGGTATCCACGGCCCATGGCAGGATGAATTCCGCCCCGGCGCTCTTGGTGCGGAAGTAGTCCTTGAGCCAGCGTTCCTGGTCCGACGATATCCTGGCGGCAACCTGAGGCATGTTCGCCCTCCCTGCTGGGGGTGCGGCTGTCGTCCTGCGGGGGTGGTGACGGCGGCGCGGCACCAAGTGCTCCACCTGCGTCCCCTTCGGCGGGCCGGGCCGCATGGCTGCATGCGCGCCACACGGGCGCAACGCAATCGCCAAGCATGCCCCCGTGCACACCGGTCTCACGGGGCACGTTAGGTCAGAGCGGAAAAAAGCTCAAGAAAAAATCTAGAAATGGCCACGCGTGCTTACGTTCGCGCGACTGGTGTCCTGTTGTGCATGGCCGCGCGGTTGGGGAAGGCATGGGAGAGGGTGAGGGACGGAATGCGTTGTGCCGCGGCTTGAAAGCGCCTGCTGCCGCGCGTGGACGCGATTGCGGCAATGAATGGCGTGGTTACAGGTGCACGTCGCCTTCCAGCACCGTTCCGTGGGGAATGACGGCCTGCATGCATGAGGGGTTGCGCACCACCACCCGCCCGCGCGCGGTGACGTTGCCGCCGAACAGCACATCGCCGTGCACGGCCAGTGCATCGCAGTGCAGCAGCGATGGCGCCCCGTGCGGAAAGCGGGCCATCAGCCGGTCCCACGTGCCATAGTGCGCGCCATCCAGTTCCACCAGCACGCCGGGGGTGGAGCAGGCGGGGTTGGGCCGCACCTGACCGCCGGGCTCCAGCAGGGTGCGGTCGGACCACAGCACCAGCAGGTCGCTGCATTTTTTCACCGGCAGAAAGCGTTCGCGCCGGGTGACGATGGCCCGCGCCCCGGGGAACAGCGAGATGGCCGCGCCCATGGCCGTTTCCACCTGCCAGACCTTTTCCGAATCGGGGTCGCGGGGGTTCACGGTCTTGGGGTTGCGGATCATGGGCAGGCGCAGCAGGCCGTGTTCGTCGATGTGCTGGCGCAGGGCGCGCAGGTCCAGCCAGATGTTGTTGGTGTTGAACAGGCCGTACCGCACGATGTCCTGGAAGCGGGGCAGATCACCGTCCGGACACTGGGCCAGTTCGCGCAGCACCAGCCCCCCGTGGCGCGAGCGGGCCAGGTGGCCGCCCTTGCGGTCGGACGGGGTGCGCGGCGCGCATTCCATCAGGAAGGGGATGTCCTCTTCCATGAGGTAGCCGAGAATGGCCGGGTCCAGCGTGGCGCCCAGATTGTCCGCGTTGGAGATGAGCGCGTAGCGGCGGCCCGATTCCAGCAGCCGGGCAAGGTGCCCGGACAGGGCCAGGGCGGCGTACAGGTCGCCGTGGCCGGGCGGGTTCCATTCCAGGTCCGGGTTTTCCGGGTACTCCACGGGCAGCAGGGTTGCCCGGGACACCTTGGGAAAGCGGTGCTGCAAAAAGGTGCCCGGCCTGCCGGCATGTTGCAGGCCCAGCACGTCCAGCGCGCGCAGGGTGTCCTGGTGGGTGGAGAAGCTGTTCATGAACAGCAGGGGCGATGGTCCGCCGTGGGTACGGCGCTGGTGCTCGGCCTGGCGCACGATGAGTTCGAGAAAGGTGGCCCCGTCCTTGGCGGGCAGCAGCGACTTGGCGTGGGTCATGCCCATGCTGGTGCCAAGGCCGCCGTTCAGCTTGATGCAGGCGGCTTCGCGCAGGCGGGCGCGTCCGGTGGCGGCGTAGGGGGCCAGGTCTTCCAGCAGCGGCAGGTCGTCGCGGCCCACGGGCAGGATGTCCGACTCGGGGATCAGTCCGGTGCTGCCGCAGGCCAGTTCCTCCAGGTAGGAGGCGAACAGCGCCACCAGCGGGGAAGGCAGACCGGCGCGGGCCATCTTGGTGGCAAAGGGCTGCATGGGAACGGTGCACATGCCGGTGTCCGCGTCCGCATCGGGGATGCGGGCGGGGGCTATGGAGGGGGCGGCGGGCCGGGTCAGCAACTCGGGGCCGGAATGGGGCATGGCAACCTCTGCGAACGGTATGAAACTGCCCTGACGGCGTGCAGGGCGCGGCGCCGCTGGAATGGGCATGCAATACTACGCCAAATGTAGCACAAGTTCAAGAAAAGGACAGCGGAAAAGGGGGTTTGCACGTGGCAAACGGGTGACGACGGTATGGCGGAATGCCGCGCCGGGGCAGACAAAGAGGAGTGTTTGTAAGTGGTTGCTGATGAAAATAGCGGCGCGGCGAACAGGTCGCCGCGCCGCCGGAAGGTCGGGTGGAGGGGGGGGAGGGGGAACTACAGGTACCCGTGCAGCGGGCCGCCGGGCGCGGCCAGCGCGTCCACGCGGCGCTCCACGTCGGGGTCGGTTTCCAGCGCCGGGGCGTGGAACGACTTCAGCCGCGCGTCGATGACCAGCGGGCCGGTGCAGCCCCAGTGCTTGCAGTGGGTGAATTCGCCCGCGCCGTACATGTCGGTGGCCGGGTCGGACCGGGTGAAGACCACCCACAGGAAGTTTTCCCAGTTGGCGGCGGTAAAGGCCGGGTCGTCCACCACCACGAACAGGGGCAGGCCGTCCAGCCCGTGCGCATGGGCCAGCCGTGCGGCCAGGGCGTGCATGGCCGGGTCGTGCTCGTCGCGCCTTGCCGTATGTTTCGGCCCGCGCAGCACCACAATGCCCCTGCCGAACAGGCGCGGATCGCCGAAACTGCCGCCCGCAGCGGCAAGGCCGCCATCTTCCGATCGCGCATCCAGCGGCAGGTCGCCGGGCAGGGTGTCGGCCAGTTGCCGCTTGCGCGGGCCCGCCGCCGCCCACACCAGCTTGGAACCCTGGTTCAGGCTGATGCCGGTGTAGTCCAGGGTGTCGATGGTGGTGCGGGTGACGAAGTGCAGGTCGCGGGTGAAGTCGGTGCGCTCCAGCATGTGCGTGAAGAAGCCGGGAAAGTCGTGCGTGGACATGGAGGGCGCGTCCTCGTGGGCCATGATAAGCACGTACTTGGAAAGCGAGGTCTGGGTGGAGCCCAGCAGGGCCATGCCGCAGGTGATGAGTTCCTGCGGCTGGCGTTCACCGGCGTAGGGCACGTAGCGCTCGCTGCCGATGGCCAGCAGCAGGGGGTGCACCCCGGCGGCGTCCACGGCGTGGATTTCGCGGACGCCCGCGAATACCTGCGGCACAAGGGCGGCGGTAAGCTGGTGGATGAAGTCGCCGAACACGGTGTCTTCCTGCGGGGGGCGACCCACCGTGGTGAACGGCCAGATGGCGTCCGGGCGGTGGTGCACCGCGTCCACCCGCAGCACGGGAAAGTCGTGCGCCAGGCTGTAGTAGCCAAGGTGGTCGCCGAAGGGGCCTTCCGGCTTCTGGTACGGGGCGATGGTGCCGCAGATGCAGAAGTCGGCCTCTGCCAGAATGGGCAGGCCGCCCGTTCTGTGGGATTGGCGTACCATGGGAATGCGGAAGCCCGCCATGGCCCCCGCGAACAGGATTTCGGCAAGGCCTTCCGGCAGGGGCATGACGGCGGCCAGGGTCATGGCGGGGGGGCCGCCCACGAAGATGTTCACCTTCAGCGGTTCGCCCCGGCGCAGGGCCTGGGCGTGGTGGTACCCGATGCCCCGGTGGATCTGGTAGTGCAGGCCCACCTCGCGGTCCTTCTCGTAGTCCGGGCCGTCCAGCTGCACGCGGTACATGCCGATGTTGGACTGCATGGGGCCGGGTGCGTCGGGGCTTTCGGTGTACACCTGCGGCAGGGTGACGTAGCCGCCGCCGTCCATGGGCCACGAGATCAGGCGCGGCAGGTCGCTGATGGCGCAGCGGTGGCGCAGCACCGGGCCGTCGGACACCGATTTCGGCAGCATGGACCACAGGGCGCGCGGCACGCCGGTGTAGCGCAGGGGGTGGCGGAAGGCGTCGAAGGGGTCCAGCTTCAGGCGGAAGATGCCTTCCACGGCGCGCAACGTATCGCGAAAGATGAACTTCGTGCGCTCCATGGTGCCGAACAGGTTGGCCAACATGGGAAAGCGGCAGCCCTTCACCCGCGTGAACAGCATGGCGGGCGCGCCCGCGCGGTAGGCGCGGCGCTGGATGGCGGCCATTTCGAGGTTGGCGTCCACCTCTGCGTCGATGCGCACGAGGTGCTTGTGGCGTTCAAGGTCGGCCACGCAGGCGGAAAGATTGCGGTAGGTCACGGGTTCCTCGTGCTGACGGCGTGATGGCTATGGTTCGCCCAACTGGTTCGTGCAGGACGGGCTCGTGCAGACCGGTGCGGGCATGTCGCAGGCCGTGCGGTGGGGGCCTGGATGGCCGACGGCCACTGGTGATGACCGGTGGCGTGGCGGGGTTCGGGAATGCGACAATGCGACAAGCTTGCCCGCGACGCAAGCCCGGAGTGGGGGCAAGGGGGCCGGGGGGCGGATGTGCCAGACGGGCCAGACGGGCCAGACGGGCCTGATGAACCTGATGAGCCTGATGGGCGAGACGAGCCTGACAAGCCTGACAAGCCTGACGAGCCGGATGAGCCTGACGAGCCGGATGAGCCAGATGAGCCGGACGAGCCAGATGAGCCGGACTAGCCGGATGAGCCGGACGCGTAAGGACGTGAAGGACGTGGGCGACGCGAAGGGAACGGAGAGAGGGCTGGAAGCAGGGAGTGGGAACGTTGCGGCTCCGGGATTACGTGGCGGTTGCGCAACTCTGAAGGATCGTGAACGACGCGGGCCTCAGCCCGCTTCCAGCCGGTAGCCGACGCCGCGCACCGTGCGCAGGCGCGTGCCGCTGGTGGCGCCGGGAACGCCGGAGCCTGCCGCGCGTGCCAGCGTACGCCGCAGGCGCGAGACCAGCACGTCTACTGCATGTGGCGCATGTGGCGCATGGGGCGCATGGGAATCAATTTCCGGAATTGGCGTGGCGTAATCCAGGCACCAGTGGGCGATATCTTCCCGTTGCACCACGCTGCCCGCCCGGCGCAGCAGCAGTTCCAGCAGCAACCGTTCCTGCGGGTGCAGGGAAAGGGGGCGGAAGTCACGGGTGGCGCGTCCGCTGACCGGGTCGAACACGATGTCGCCCAGTGCCAGCACGCCGGTGGCCAGCGGTCCCCTGCCGGGCGGGGCCGCCAGTCCCGCTGCCCGCAACGCGGTGACCAGCGCCCCGGCAGAGAACGGCACGCGCAACAGGCGGGCTGAGGGGGGCAGCCCCGCAGCGCGCACGCGGCGCGATTCCTGCCGGGCCGTGGCGGCATGCAGCAGGATCAACGGGATGCCGGGGGGAATGCCGGGGGAAATGCCGGAAGCGGAAATGGGGGACGCATCGCCGTCCGTGTCGGCACTGTCCGCGTCATCACCGCCCGTTTCACGGCCCGGGCGCGGCGGGACCAGCAGGTCCAGGTCGGCCACCAGTGCGTCCGGCTTCGGAAGCATAACCGGTGTCGTACCTTCCGGGGGTTGTACCCGCCCATCCGCAAAGGAAGGCATTTCCACCACCAGCCGCAGCCCGGCTTCGGCCAGGGGGGCGGTCAGGTGCGCGGCGATGCGCGCGTCGGCGGTGCGGAGCAGGATCAGCATGGGTATCCCGGAGCGGAAAAGCGGGTGCGCATGAGCCGGGATACTGCACCCACCGCACGGTGTCGAGGGTGCCAGGGACGTGCGTGCCAGAGGACGTGCGCGGCAGGCGGCCGGGGCGACAGGGGACGGGCGGGGCAGGGAGCGACACGCGAGTTGACGACCACGCCAACGACGGGAGGGCTCCGGTGATGTACACCAGAGCCCTCCGAAGCGTGCGCCGTTCGGGCAGGGAGAACTAGGCGACCTTGTAGAACGCGGACGCCGCGGCGTTGCAGATGGGGCACTTGTTGTCGTGCGGGCCTTCATGGGTGTAGCCGCACACGGAACACACGTAGTAGTCCACGTCGGCCAGGGCGGAGGGGTTTTCCAGCGCCTTCTTGTAGAGGTTGGCGTGCACCTCTTCAACGGCGTTGGCCCAACCGAAGTAGCGCGCGGGCACCTTTTCGCCTTCGGCTTCGGCCTCGGCGATCATCTGCGGGTACATCTTGGTGAATTCGTAGGTTTCGCCGTCGATGGCGGCCTTCAGGTTGTCGAGGGTGGAACCGATCTTGCCCGCGTTGCGCAGGTGGCCGTGGGCGTGAATGGTTTCCGCCTCGGCGGCGGCGCGGAACAGCTTGGCGACCTGGGGCAGGCCTTCCTTGTCCGCCTGCTTGGCGAAGGCAAGGTACTTGCGGTTGGCCTGGGATTCACCGGCAAAGGCCGCCATCATGTTCTCGTAGGTCTTGCTCATCGATATGCTCCTTGTTGGTTTCGGTGTAGGGGTTCCTTGTCAGGAACAATTCCTGTTTAGACGCCATCCATGGACTTGTAAAGTACTTTTCAAAAAAATTGTGGAAAGAAATCGTTCAGACCATACGTCATCGGGGCGGATAGGGAAAGGGCAACGCGTGAAAACAGGCAACGCACAAGAGCCGCAAGCGGGCGTGCGGCGTGGCAGGGCCAGACAGGGGGGCCGGTACGGAAAAGGAAGCAGGCGCGGAAAAGGGAGCCGGAATTGACGCTCCCACAATGAGGTGTGGCGGGCTAGATGTCGGCGCTGCCGGGCGTGTCCGGTTCGCCCGGTTCGGCCGGTTCGTCCGGTTCACCTGTTACGCCTGATGTACCGGATGCGCCCAGTGAGCCGGGCGTGCCCAGTGAGCCGGGCGTGCCCAGTGAGCCGGATGCGCCCAGTGAGCCGGATGCGCCCAGTGAGCCGGGCGTGCCCGCCGCATTGGACGTGTCGGGGGCGGCATTGTCGGCGGGTTGCGCGTTTTCTTTCGGCTGTTGCGGGGCGGAAGCACCATCCGTAGCCCTGCGCGGTCCGTCCGGCACGAATTCGGGGCGCAGGCGGCCCCCCTTCAGCACCAGATGCGCCCGGAACGGCTTGCCCTGGCGCGAGGTGAAGTCCATGGCCTGCGCCGTGCGCCCGGTGGCCAGCAGTTCGCGCGCGGTGGGTTCGTCCAGTTCGCGCCCGAAGGAGGTGCGCCAGAGAATGAACGGGCAGCGGCCACCATTGGCGGGGGGTGTTCCGCCGTCTGCTTCACTGTTTGGCGCTGCGTCTGGCCCGCCATTCGGTGCGCCGGTCTTTTTCGCGCCGCGTTTGGCGCGCGCGGCGTCCTGCCCGTCGCCGTCGTCGCCGTTTGCCGCCTTGCCGCGCTTCTTTCCGGAAGGGGCGGGCGGCTGCCCGGTGCAGGCCCATCCGCGTGGGGTTTCGCGCACTTCGCCACCGCACAGGGGGCACAGGCCGTCGGGCGTGCGGGCGTAACGTTCCGACGCCGTATCCAGCAGGCGGTCCAGATTGCGTCCGCCCACCCGCTTGATGCGGTGCACGCCGTTCCACACGCTTTCGCGTATGCCGTGCATGAACTGCGGGTAGGTGGCGGTGCCCGCCTCCATGTCCTTGAGAGCCTTTTCCCACGTGCCGGTCAGCTCTGGCGAGGCCACGTCGGGCAGCAGCGCCTCGATTACCTCGGCCACCTGCATGCCCCGGTCGCTGGCGATGATCCGCTTGCCGTGCCTGCCCACGTAGCCGCGCTGGAGCAGCGTTTCGATGACCTGGGCGCGGGTGGCGGGGGTGCCGAGGCCGCGTTCCTTCATGGCCTGGCGCAGTTCCTCGTCCTCCACCAGCTTTCCGGCGGTTTCCATGGCCGCCAGCAGCGAGGCATCGGTGTAGTGGGCCGGGGCCTTGGTCTGGCGCGTCACCCGGCGGATGTCGTCCGTGTGCAGCTTCGCACCCTTGCGCAGGGGGGGCAGGGGGGTGTCTTCCGCCGCGCGCCACGGTTCCACGGCCAGCCAGCCCTTTTCCTTGAACACCTTGCCCCGCGCGATGAAGGCGTGCTCGCCCACCTTCACCGTGACGGTGGAGGTGGCGAACCTGGCCTCGGCGCAGAAGGCGGCGATGAACCGGCGGCAGATCATTTCGTAAATCTGCCGTTCCGGCTGCGAAAGGCGGGCCGGGTCGCCCTTGCGGGCGGTGGGGATGATGGCGTGGTGGTCGGTGACCTTGCGGTCGTCCACGCAGGGGAACTTGACCTTGCCGGACTTGATGCGCGCGACCGCCAGCATGGTCCCGTCCGGGTACAGGTGGTGGATGGCCCGGAAGTGATTCAGGATTTCCGCGAACAGTTCCTTGGTCAGGTGGCGGGAGTCGGTACGCGGGTAGGTGATCAGCTTGTGCGTTTCGTACAGCGCCTGGGCGTGGGTCAGAGTGTCCTTGGCGGACAGGCCGAAGCGGGTGTTGGCTTCTCGCTGCAGGGTGGTCAGGTCGAAGGGCAGGGGGGGCTGCTGGCTGCCCGCCTTGCTGGCCACCGATTCCACCACACCTTCGCGCCCGGTGCAGGCGTTGGCGATGGCCGAGGCCTCGTCCTCGCTGTCCACGCGGGTTTCGCGCAGTTCGGGCGGGCGGTGCCATACGGCGGGGAAGGAGTCCGGCGCGTCGGAAGCGGGCGCGGGCGTGTCCTGTGTTGTGTCGGGCGAGGCATCGGCTGTCGCGTCCGGTGACGCATCGGGTGCCGCCACGCCGCCCTGCGCGGCGCGTCCCTTGCCGCCGGGGGTGAACACCCCTTCCACGGTCCAGAAATCCTGCGGCACGAACTGTTCGATTTCGCGGCGACGGGCGGTGAGCAGGCACAACACCGGGGTCTGCACGCGCCCCACGGAGACGAGGCCGCCGGTCCTTACCGTGAACAGGCGCGAATAGTTCATGCCCACCAGCCAGTCGGCCTCGGCCCGGGCAAAGGATGCCAGTCCCAGGTTGCGCTTTTCCGCGTCGGGCAGCAGGCGGGCAAGGCTCTTGCGCAGGCCTTCTTCGGTCATGTCGTTGGCCCACAGGCGGCGCACGGGTTTCGCGCATTCGGCCATCAGGTAGATGCGCCGAAAGATCAGCTCGCCCTCGCGTCCGGCGTCGGTGGCGTTGATGACGCCGGTTACGCGCTCATCGGTCAGCAGGCGGCGCAGCACGGCGAACTGGTCCGCCGTTTCCGGCAGCACCCGCAGCCGAAAGCGCGGCGGCAGTATGGGCAACTGGTCCAGGGTCCAGCGGCCCGCCCAGGCCGGGTCCTGTTCTTCCGGCTCGGCAATGCCCACAAGATGCCCCACGGCCCAACTGACCAGATGGTCCGGCCCTTCCAGAAAGCCCGCCCGGCGCTGCGTGGCGCCCACAAGGGGAGCCAGTTCGCGCGCGACGGAGGGCTTTTCCGCGATGATCAGGGTCTTGGACATGGGGATTCGGGTGCTTGCGGGCAACAGGGTGAAAGGTTGGGGAGTGGAAGCGCCATGGGGGCGGGGCAGTCCGACCGATGCTCGACCTATGCGGGACCAATGCCCGCCCAATGCCCGCCCAATGCCCGCCTGACGCCAGACCGGCAGCTTGACCCGCCACGGGCGGACGGCTACAGCCGGAGGCCATGACCGACCAGCGTACCAGTACTCCATCCGGGGCCGCGCCGGGAGCGGAAACCGCAACGGGCGAATCCGCACCCCCGGCGGGGCAGCCCACCCCCGCCCGCTATCCGGTGCCCTTTCTGTCCGGCCAGTCAGGCAGGACGGACGCGGCAGGGCCGGAGGCCCTGGCGCAGGGCGCGGAACTGGTCCATATTGCCGGGTTTTCCGGAGGGGTCGGTTTTGCCGGGGGCGTGTACCGGCGGGAAGACTCCATCAAGCGCAGCCGGTTCATAGTCAGCGTGGCCCACGCGCCGGACACGGCCACGGCGCGGGCCTTCATCGAGGCGGTGCGCGCCGAATTCGCCGACGCCACCCACAACTGCTGGGCCTTTGCCGCCGGGCCGCCGGGCGACACCGCCCGCATCGGGTGCAGCGACGACGGCGAGCCCCACGGCACCGCCGGTCGCCCCATGCTGCAGCAACTGCTGCACGGCGGCGTGGGCGAGGTGGCGGCGGTGGTGACACGATATTTCGGCGGGGTCAAGCTGGGCACCGGCGGGCTGGTGCGGGCCTATGCGGCCATGGCCCGGCTGGGGCTGGACGGCCTGCCCCTGCGCCAGCGCATCGTGCCCGCGCGGGTGTCGGTGGTGCTGGCCCACGGCAGGGCCGGGGCGTTGCGGCGGCTGCTGCCCGCATACGAGGCGGCCATCCTGTCCGAAGTGCACGGGGCCGACGTGGAATGCATCATCGGCCTGCCCGTGGAGCACACCGCCGCATTCATGGCCGCCGTCATCGACATGGCCGCCGGTGAGGCGCTGGTGGACGTGCTGCCCCCGGCAGAAGATTGACCCGGTTGCGGCCCCGGGCTGCTGCCCGGTTTAGGCCCCGGGCTGCTGCCCGGTTTAGGCCCAGTCCCGGCCCTGCTTCGGCCCGGCTCAGCATGACCAGATCCACTGCGGGCGAAAGAGCGCGTTGCATTACCCCTTGGCCGCGCCCTCATCCACGATCCACACCAGGTCCCCATTGGCGGGCTTCACGAATTGCGCGGGCAGGGTGGGTTCCGCCAGCAGGTCCAGCGCCCGCGCCAGCACGGGGTGCTTTTCCCTGCCGGAAACAAGGAACACGCAACAGCGGGCGTTGTTCAGCACCGGCAGGGTCAGGGTAAGCCGGTCGCTCTTGGTGGCCAGCACGTACTGGTCGATGACCAGGCGCGTGCGCTCGGCAAGGCCCGTCCCGTCGGGGAACAGCGAGGCGGTGTGCCCGTCCTCGCCCATGCCCAGCAGCACCATGTCGAAGCGCGGCCAGGCGCCGTCTTCCAGGTCGAAATGTTCGCGCAGCAGCGATTCGTAGGCGGCGGCGCCCTCCACCGGGTCCATCTCGCCCTTCATGCGGTAGAAGCGGGTGGCCGGGGCCAGCGACAGCAGTTCGCGCCGGGCCACGCCGTAGTTGCTCTGCGGGTTGTCCGGCTCCACGCAGCGTTCGTCCACCCAGTATACGGCGATCTTTTCCCACGGCAGGCGGTCGAGCCAGGCCGGGGTGGCCAGCAGGCGGAACAGCGGGATGGGCGTGCTGCCGCCGGACAGGGCCAGGGTGAACACGCCGCGCGCGGCCACGGCCCGTTCGCAGCGTTCCAGCAGCAGTTGGGCGGTCTTTTCGGCCATGGCGGCCGGGTCTTTCATGACGTGCAGGGCAAGGTTGACGGAACGGTGAGGCATGGCGGCTCCGGTGGCGGCGATTCCGGTTGGCGTTTCTTGTCGGGGGCGGCGCGCGGGGCGCAACTGCTCCCCATGGTCGATATGTTGGCGATGACGAATCTGCCACAGGACCGCCCGCGTGGGAATGGGCAAAGAAGGACCACTGCCGCCCGGACGGCCAGCGCGCGCATGGCTGCCCCGGAAATGCGGCAGCGCCGTGGCGGGCCACGGCGCTGCGGAGATGCGAGAGGACTGGTGGAAAGCCGTCGGACACGGCGTGTGGCGGGGCAGCCGCGCCGGTGGATCAACAGGCTTTATGCCAGCACCACTTCAAACGCAGGCGGCGTCATGATGTGCTTCTTTACGGCGCACAGTTCCACGGCGCGCACCAGCGCATCGCGGTATTCATCCGGAAAGCCCTGCGGCGGCGTGACCACGAAGGTCATGCGGGTGACCTGAAAGCCCTTGGGCGCGAATTCGCAGCCCACGCGGATGCCCAGCCCTTCCGTGGATATCTTGCGGGCCTCGCAGAAGCGCTGGGCGTACACGCCCGCGCAGGTGGCCAGCGAAGCCAGAAACAGTTCGAACGGGGTGGGGGCGGTGCCTTCACCGCCGTCCTTCACCGGCTGGTCGGTGCGGATGACGGTGGAAGCGGGGGCGGGGGTGTCCGGCCCGGCGGGGGTGACGGGGGGGTGGAGTATGGCGTCGATCTTCATGCCGCCGTTGAAGGCGACGTCGATGAACTTCATGGTCATGTGCGGCTCCTGTGAATGTTCCGGCATTCGGGTGCGATGGAGCGGGCGCGGGAACGGCGCGCCGCGTCCGGTGTGCCTGGCTGGAGGTGTGGGTGGTGCGTGGCGCCGTTGCCGGGCGCCGTATGGCGGCGTGGCCGCGTACCTGCTCCGCGCGGGGCGGCGTGCTCAGCCGATGGTCTCCATGCGGGCAAAGCGCGGTTCGTGCAGCGGAAGGACGATGTCCGCCGCCTCCTTCACCTTGAGCATGATGTCGTAGCCCTGCTTGGGGTTGATGCAGGTGCCGGGGGGAATGACCTCCATCTCCATGCCCCGGATGGCGGCGGGCGGATTCATGTTCTCGTCGATGATGCAGAACCCGGTGATGGCGGCGGTGCCCTGTTCCGTATCCACGAACACGGTCAGGCCACCCTCGGTATGCACCGGGGTGTGCACCACGCGGATGCCGGGCAGGATTTCGCGCTCTTCTTCGGTAATCACGCGCAACTGGCCGTTGTCCTCGACATCGGCGATGTAGTCTTCAAGGTAGCGGAAATCCAGCGGATGCGGGTCGTGGATGGACTCCAGTTCCTTTTCGTGCACCCAGATTTCCGCGTTTTCGCACTTGTAGTCGTTTTCGCAGTGGTCGTTGTGCAGATGGGTGTGGATGACCACGTCGATGTCCGCCGGGGTGAGGCCGAATTTGGCCAGCCCCGCCTCGAAGGTATAAATCTTGCCGCCCAGGGCCGCCTCGCGGTCGGGCGAGACGATGGGGTTCAGTTCGCCGGTGTCCACCAGGATGCGCTTGTCGCCGCCCTCGATGTACCAGGTGTAGATGGGGATGGTGTAGGGCGTGCCGTAGTCGTGCTGGTAGGTCATCATGCCCTTGTCGAACACCTTGGAACCCATGACGATGGGGTGGATGCGGTACTTCATGCGACGCCTCGCGGGCTGACGGTTGCCGGAAGGTTGCCGGGCGCTTTCAGGGATGCGGTCACGGAGCATCTCGCGGGCGCCCCGGCCACGGGGCAGAGAGTAAGCACTTCCGCTCCGCTTGTCACGATTTCCTCCCGATCTGGTGGGAAATGGGGCGGGCCGAACATACTGAACGCACAGAACACACAGAACACACGGAACACGCAGAACACGCAGAACAGGCCGGGCAGAGAGGACAGGTGCTCTCCGTGCCCCGCCGCACCCGCGCGCGCCATGTGCCCGGATACGCGAAGCGCCCCGGCATGGGGTAATGCCGGGGCGCTGTGTTTCATGGCCGGGGGCAGGCTGAAGGTCCGCCGCCTAGCTGTCTTCCTTCAGTTCGCGGATGACGTCCTGCAATTCCGATGAGAGCCGGGCCAACTCGCCCACTTCGCGGGTGGACTGGGCCATGGCCTCGGCCATTTCGGAGGCGATGCGGTTCACCTCGTCGGTGCCCCTGTTGATCTGCTCGGACGCGGCGGACTGCTGTTCCGACGCCGTGGCTATGGAGCGCACCTGGTCGGCGGTGGATTCCACGATGGACACGATGCGCGCCAGCGCCTCGCCCGCCCGTGAGGCCAGGTCGGTGCTGCGCTGCACCACTTCCGCCGCGTGGCTCATGCCGGTGATGTTGTCCTGCGTGCCGCGCTGGATGGCGGTGATGGCGTCGCCCACTTCCTTGGTGGCCTGCATGGTCTTTTCGGCCAGCTTGCGCACCTCGTCGGCCACCACGGCGAAGCCGCGCCCGGCGTCACCGGCGCGGGCCGCCTCGATGGCCGCGTTCAGGGCCAGCAGGTTGGTCTGGTCGGCAATGTCGGTGATCACGGTCATGATGTTGCCGATGCCCTCGGCCCGCTTGCCCAGGTCGCCGAGGCCGGTGCTCATCTCGCGGGCGAACTCGTCCACCTTGCGGATGCTGTCCACCACGTCGCGCACGATGGCCCCGCCCGCCTCGGCCTGTGCCCTGGCGCTTTCGGCGCTTTCCGCCGCGCGAGAGGCGTTGGCCGCCACCTCAAGCACGCTGGCGTTCATCTGTTCCATGGCGGTGGCGGCTTCCGCCGTGCGGGCGCGCTGCACCTCTGCGCCGGACCGGGCTTCGTCCACCTGCCCGGCCAGTTCGTGCGAGGCGTTGCGCACGTTGGCCACGATGCCTTCCAGCCGTTCCGCCGTGTGGCGGATGCCTTCCTTGCGAGCCTGTTCGCCGCGCAGGCGGGCCTGTTCGGCCTCGCGCAGGGCGGTTTCCGCCTTGCGGGTCTGCTCTTCCGCCTCGGCGGTCTTGGTCTTGCCCGTGGCCAGCAGTTCGCCCAGGTTGCCCACCATGGCGCGCAGGCTGCCGTGCAGGTCCAACAGTTCGCCCGAGAAGTGGCGCGCTTCGGGCAGGGCGTCGAATTCGCCCGCCGCCACGCGACCGGACGCGGCCACCAGCATCTGCACCGGGTTGGCCACGGAACGGGCCAGCAGCCAGGCCACCACCATCAGGGCCATGGCAATGCCCGCGCCCACCATCAGAATATAGTTCACCACGCTGGTCGACTGGGCGTACACCTCTGCCTTGTCGATGACGGCCACCAGCTTCCAGCCCTGGTAGCCGGTGAACACGGTGACCAGCTTGTCCGTGCCGTCCATGGACGACTCGAAGGTGCCGCGCTGCATCCTCATGATCTGGGCAAGCGCGGGCACGCCGGTGTCTTCGGCTTTCTTGAAACCGAACTTTTCGTGCTTCGGGTCGGACAGGATGACCGAGGTGTCCTCCAGCAGCATGACGTAGCCGGTCTTGCCGATGCGCAGGTTGGAGGTAACCTTGGTCAGGGTGGAAAGGTTGATGTCCACGCCCATGATGCCCACGATGTCGCCCGAGCCCGTGCGCACCTTGCTCATGACGCTGGCCACGGGATATCCGGTGGTGGACAGGTAGGCCTTGCTGATCAGCGTGTTGCCCGAGTGGGCCATGGCCTCCTTGTACCACGGGCGCTTGCGCGGGTCGTAGCCCGCGGGCACGCCGGAACCGTCGATGTGGCTGAGAAAGCCGCCGTCCTGATAGCCGATGAAGATTTCATCGTACCAGTTGTTGGCCTTGCCCATCAGGGTGAACACCTTGGCCAGCGCCTGCTCCTCCTGCGTGAGCGAGGCGTGGTACAGCTTGTTGTCCTGTTTGGTGTCGGCGTAAGAGGCCACCTGGCCCTTGGCGTCAACCACGCGGGGCAGCGAAGCCATGTAGACCACGTTGCGCTGGGCCGCCTCGAAGAAGGTGGTGACGAAGTCGTTCACCCGCTCCAGTTGGGCGCCGGACGAGTCTTCGAAGTCGCGCAGCGAGGCGCGCCGGATTTCGATGGACACCACGGCGGAAACGCTGCCGATGGCGACGACGATGGACAGGAGAAAGGCGATGATCAGTTTGCTGCGGATGGTCAGAGACATGTTGCCCCCCAAGGCGACTTGGTTGTTTACGGTTTGCCCGCCGTGAACCCTTCCGTCGCGCGTGCGCGGGGTTGCGTGAGTGTGCCCCGCTACGGCAATCGGATGGCTCCCCAGCTGCATCCGCCTGCCGCGCGGCCTTCATGCCCCCATTCCTGATGATTGGCAAGGCGCGGGGCGCATTGCATGGTGCAAAATCCGGGGCGGCACCACATCCCGCAGGAGTGACGTTTTGGTTGCGGTACGGCGGCAGCGCACCGCCGTGCGCAGTTCCGCACGCCTGTGGCCGGGTGCGCGCCATTGCGGCGTACTGGCCGCGCGTCCTGTCGCGACCGGTTGCGCGCTACACGACGACACTATATTGTGCGCCGCCAATAAGGTGGAACCCGGCCACGAACCTGGAGGAAACGATGATCATCGGCACGCTGGACACGTGGATGCGTTACGACCTTGGCCCGGCATGGCGGGCGGCCTTCGCCTTTCTGGCCAACCTGACGCCCGATGCGGCCACTGGCCGCCATCCCGTGCCTTGCGTGGATGCGCCGGAAGGCAGCGTGTACGTGGAAGTGGGGCGCTACGATACCAGGCCGGAAGGCAGCGGGCGGCTGGAAGCCCACCGCAGGCATATTGACATCCAGTACGTTCTTTCGGGTATGGAATGGTTGGACTGGACGCCACTGCCCGGACTGGCTGCCCTGGGTCCGTACGCCGACGACAGGGACGTGCGCTTTTTTTCCGTGACGGGGCACCCCTGCACCCGCGTGCTGCTGCAACCCGGCACCTTTGCGGCGCTGTTTCCGGAGGATGCGCACATGCCGGGCATTGCCGTGCAGGGCGGCCCTGCTGCCATGGTCAAGGCGGTGGCCAAGGTGCGCGTGGACGCTCTGGCGGTGGCGGGCATCCCCCCGTGCGGGCTGGACGGGTAGCAAGGGGCGGAAGCGCCGAACCGGCATGCGCCGGACCGGCACGCGCCAAACCGGCACGCGCCGAGTCAACATGCGCCGCATCAACGCGCGCCGAGCCAGCGGCGGGTGGGAGCAACGGGAATACCGGAACGGTGGAACCGGCGGGGAATTCAGGCATATCGACGGCTGATGGAGTCAGGCCGAATGCGCGCGGGCACCGCCCGCGCCCAGGGGGGCGGACCTGGTACTGACAGGGAGCGGATCGGGACAACCAGGAGGTCTCATGGACATTTTCGATCAGGCCCAGGAACTGGAGCGGCTGGAACGCGAAGCCGCCTTGTCCCGTGCGCGGAACGCCTCCGCGCAGGGGCGCGAGGGGCCCGAATGGATCGACGGCGTTGCCTGCTGCCGCGAGTGCGGCGAACCCATCCCCCCCGCCCGGCTGGCCGCCGTGCCGGGAGTGGGTTTGTGCAAGGCCTGCCAGGAAGAGATGGAGGGGGGCAGCTAGCCCCCATACCCGACCACCCCCGAACGGCCCGCGATGCTGATGCTCGCGGGCCGTTTTGCGTCGTATGGCGCAACATTCCGCCCGGCGCTGCGCGGAGATGGGGCGGCCCGGCATCCCGGGCGTCATCGGCCTGCCCGCCATTTCGCCCCGGCATGACATCCGGCCATGTCATCCCGTTGCGCCCGGCCATTGCGAAGACGCAGCTGGCAGGCTAGCGTTGGGCAGGGTTTCCCGCGCACGGCGGAAGCGTGTGTTCGTCGTGCGCGGGGCGCGCAACCGGCAGCACGAAAAGGACGGCACGATGGAGATCAGGCGGGCAGGATCGCAGGCGTCGGCGGTGGGGATGGCCGAACGGTACACCGGTCCGGTGCGCGTGGACCCGTTGGTGGCCGAGCCGTACGACCCGTCGCGGGTTACCGCAACGGTGGTCACCTTTGAACCGGGGGCGCGCACGGTGTGGCACCGCCATCCCCTGGGCCAGATGCTGTTCGTCACCGCCGGATGCGGCCTTGTGCAGCGCCGGGGCGGACCGGTGGAGGAAATCCGCCCGGGGGACACGGTATGGATCATGGCCGGTGAAGAGCACTGGCATGGCGCCCGGCCCGATACGGCCATGGCTCATGTGGCCGTGCAGGAACAGCTGGACGGCAGCACCGCGGAATGGCTGGAAATGGTGCCGGAAGACGTTTACCGGGCCGGGCGCTGACGCAGAGGCTGTCGTGCTCCGGAACGGCAAAAGGGGCTCCCCACGGGGAGCCCCTTTGTCGTGTGCTGTGTCGGCCCGTCGGAACAGGGGGCGCTAGTCGGCGATGCCCAGCAGTTCCAGAATCAGAAAGCTGATGGAAGCCATGGTGGCGGCGGCGGGAATGGTGAGAATCCACGCCACCACCAGGTTGCCCGCAATGCCCCAGCGCACGGCGGACAGGCGCTTGGTGGCCCCCACGCCGAACACGCAGGCGGTGATGGTGTGGGTGGTGGAAATGGGCGCGCCCATCAGCGAAGCCCCGGTGATGACCACGGCGGCGGACGTTTCCGCCGCGAAGCCGTGCACCGGCTCCAGCTTGAATATCTTGTGGCCCATGGTCTTCACGATCTTCCACCCGCCAAGGGCGGTGCCCATGGCCATGGCCAGCGCGCACGACAGCTTGACCCACAACGGCACGTGGATGGTGTCTATCTGATGGAACAGGAACAGGGCCAGGGTGATGACGCCCATGGTCTTTTGCGCGTCGTTGAGGCCATGGCTGGTGGCCATGAACGCGGAAGAGACGATCTGCAATTTTTCGAACGACCGCGTCACCGTGCGCCGGTTGGTGCGCCAGAACAGCAGCATCAGCAGCATCATGCACGCGTAGCTGACGGCAAAGCCCGCCAGGGGCGAGAGCACCAGCGGCAGCAGGATCTTCTTGACGATGGACATGGCGTTCAGCGTGCTGAACCCCGCGTGGGTGATGGCAGCCCCCATCAGCCCCCCGATGAGCGCGTGCGACGACGAGGAAGGCAGGCCGTAGTACCAGGTGATCAGGTTCCAGGCGATGGCCCCGATGAGCGCGGCCAGCACCAGGGTCTGGCTGCCCGCGACCATGTTGGTGTTCACGATGCCCTGGCCCAGGGTGTGCGCCACCTCTTCGCCCAGCATGGCGCCGAAAAGGTTCAGCACGGCGGCCATGGCCACGGCGGTGCGCGGGGAAAGCACCTTGGTGGAGACCACGGTGGCAATGGCGTTGGCGCAGTCGTGCGCCCCGTTGGTGAAGTCGAAGATCAGCGCGACGATGACGATGACGACGAGCAGCACCGGTATCTCAAGCATTCTTCAGCACCACTTCCTCGATGGCGTCCGCGAGATCGTCCAGGCGCTCCACGGCCAACTCGATGCGGTCGTACACCTGGGTCCACTTCATGATGTCCACCACGGCGCGCATGTCGAGATTTTCGGTGTCGTGCAGTTCGGCAAGGCCGGTGCCCAGCAGCATCTCGCATTCGCCCTTGATGGCCTTCAGCTGCTTGACCTGCGCGGCAACGTCGGTCTTGTCCTTCAGGCAACAGATCATCTCGCCGGTGACGGCGCACATCTCGCGCAGGTTGCGGACCATCTTGCGGGCAGGGAAGCGGATGTAGGTGAACCCGTACAGCCGCGCGCGGGTGGCAATGCCCTTGATGAGGTTGATGGAGTCTTCCTGCGCCAGGTTCAGGCGGTAGATGTCCTCGCGGTCGATGGGGGTGATGAAGGTGAGCGAAAGCTGGCGCGAGATTTCGCGGCACAGTTCGTCGGCCTCCACCTCGACCAGGTTCACGCGCTTGCAGGCGTCGTCGACCTTGCCGAAATCCTCAAGGATGCGGGTGAGCAAGTCGGCCGCTTCCACCAGCATGGCATTCTGGCGGCTTAGCAGTTCAAAGAAGCGGACGGTCTTGGGGAACAGGTTCAAGGCCATGCGTTGGCTCCGGTGTTGTCGTTGTGCACGCGGGCCTGGCAGGCCCTTGGGTTCGGCTGGCCCGCAGGGTCGGCCGGGTCCATCTGTGACGACGGTCCGCCATGAGCGGCGGAAGGTTACGGATGTGTCGCGGTTTCGGCGGGTGCCGGACGGCACTGCCCCGTGCGCAAAAAAGGCCGGTCGGGACCGCGGGGATTCTACGCTTCCCCCGGCGTCCGGGCAACCGGCATCGTCATTGATTCGCCACGAAATAACGCGATTTTGTTACGGAACGGTGACATCTGGCAATGTTTCGAGAAGTCCAATCGTGCCGGGGTGTTGAGCGGTTGACCAGTCGTATTTCGGGCCGTGCCGGAGTGGTTTGTGACGGCTCGTTGGTGACGTCCTCCCCGCACGGCACCATGCCTGGTCGCGCAAAAAAACGGAGCGGGGAATCTCCCCGCTCCGTCATGAACGCATGCCGGGCTTGGCGTGGGCTTCCTGTCAGGCAGGCGGCGGGAGCAGGCAGGCGAACCCGCTTGCCGGAAACCGCCGCTAGCGCTGCATGGCGCGGTATTCGTCCAGAGTGACCATGTGCAGCGCCTTGACCGGGCAGGCCTCCACGCAGGCGCCCTGGTCCTTGCCTTCCTTGGCGCGCCAGTCGGCGCACACGTCGCAGCGCACGGCCACTTCACGGCGGTGCTGGGCGGGCCGGGCGGCATCGGCGCCTTCTTCGGGCAGGCCGATGAAGGACAGCTCGATGGCGCCGTACGGGCAGGCCATGACGCACAGCTGGCAGGCGGCGCAGTACTGCTGGCGCATCACCACCACGCCGTCTTCCTGCACCAGCGCGTCGGTGGGGCACACGCGGGCGCAGGGCGCATCGGCGCACTGGCGGCACTGCACGGGCATCTTGACGCTGTCGGTCTTGATGACGTGCACGCGGGGCTGGAAGAGATTGCGCTTCTTCACTGCTTCCTTGATGGTCATGTTGTTGTGCGAGGCGATGCAGGCAAGTTCGCACTTCTTGCAGGCCTTGCACTTGTCTGCTTCAGCGAAGACGACGTACCGCATGAGCGAATTGGTCATGGTGCTATCCTTCCGTGGTTTGCGCCGCTGCCGGAAGGTCGGTGGCATCCGGGCCGGGCACTTCTATGCTTGCGATGTACAGTTCCCTGCCGCCAATCCAGTGCACGGCGTCGTCGCCGCACGAAGGGCAGGAGAATTTCCGCTTCCGGGTTTCCACGTCGCCGCAGGCCAGGCATACGCCGCGCAGGGGCAGCAGTTGCACGTCCAGCGGCGCGCCCTCGGCGGGCGTCCCTTCGGCCAGCAGTTCGAAACAGGCGGTCAGGGTGCGCGGCTCGACGCACGCCAGAAGGCCCACGGCAAGGTTCACCCGGCTGATGCGGGGTGCGCCGTGTCGCGCCGCCTCGTCAGAGACGATGCGCAGGATGCCTTCGACGATGGAGGATTCGTGCATGATGACCGCCGTTATTTCCTGTGTGTCTTTCCGGGAGGCGTTTCCAAATCAGGTTTTTCGTTCGTTGGCGAGGAAAACAAGCCCGCCATGAGGGAGTATACTCTTATCGTATTCGACCGATATGGCGGGCGAAGTTTGACAACGCCAACGGGCGAAAGGACGATTTGGAGACGCCTCCTATCGTTCCGTGCACGATATGCACGGGTCGATGGAGTTGACGATGAGCGGCACGTCCGAAACCTTGCAGTCGTGCATCATCACGCCCAGCGCGTCCCAGTTCATGTACGAGGGCACGCGCCACTTCAGGCGGTTGGGCACGTCGGTGCCGTCGGTGCGCAGGAAGTAGATCAGTTCGCCGCGCGGGGCCTCGCTGCGGGCCACGGCCTCGCCCGCCGGAATTTCCGGCAGCCGGGCCACCAGTTCGCCGCCGGGCAGGTCGCGGGCGCACTGGCGCACAAGGCTGATGGATTCCAGCGCCTCGCGCAGGCGCACCAGGGCGCGCGAATGCACGTCGCAGCCGGTTTCGGTAATCACGTCGAAGGCAAGGCGGGAGTATGCGGCGTGGGGCACATCCTTGCGGATGTCCACGGCAAGGCCGCTGCCGCGCGCCACGGGGCCCACCACGGCGTATTCCACCGCGTCTTCGGGCGACAGCAGGCCCACGCCCACGGTACGCCCGCGCACCATGGGGTCGTTGCGGTAGATGTTGTAGATCTCTTCCACGTGCTTCTGCACGCGGTCCAGGTTGCGGGTCAGGAAGGTGAGCAGGTCGGCGTCCACGTTGTACTTCACGCCGCCGATGCAGTTGGCGGCGAGGTCCATGCGGTTGCCGTACACCGTCTCCTTGATGTCCTGCATGATCTCGCGCACTTCCATCACGTGCATGAACAGCGACTTGAAGCCGATGATGTGCGCGAGAATGGCCACGTTGAACAGGTGCGAGGCGATGCGCTTGATCTCTTCGGCCATGGAGCGCAGGTAGCGGGCCCGTTCGGGCACCACGATGCCCGCCAGGTTTTCCACCGCCATGCAGTAGGTGAAGGGGTGGCTGTTGGAGCACAGCGAGCACACCCGCTCGGTGAGCACGATGTTCTGGAACAGGTTGCGCCGCAGGGCCAGCGCCTCCATGCCCCGGTGCACGTGCCCGGCGGTGATGTCCACGCGCTTCACGGTTTCGCCTTCCACGCTCACGCGGAAGTACATGGGTTCTTCCAGGGCCACGTGCAGCGGGCCCACGGGCAGGGTGAAGCCGGCGCGCGGGTCGGTGTTCACGTGGTCGTCCATGTGGGGAGTATGCGCGGTGGTGCTCATGCCTGTGCCTCCTCGTCGGTGACGGTGGCGATGGCGCCGACGGGGGCGCCGGTGGCGACGGTGGTGCCCTCGGGCAGCTTCGCCGACATGATGCGCTCCCACAGGTCTTGCGTGGAGGCACCGTTCATCATGGTGGAAAGGGGAATCATCTGGCCCATGATGCCCGCGTCCAGCCGCTCGTCCAGGAACAGCCGTCTGGGGTTGGGGTGGCCGGTGACCGCGATGTCGTACATCTCCATGAATTCACGCTCGTTCCAGTCGGCGTTGCGGAACCACGGGGTGATGGAGGGCACTTCCGGCTTGCCGGTCACGTCGCCGTTTTCATCCGCTTCGGGCATGTCCAGCGGCGCGGTGACGGTAAGGGTCAGGCCGTCCAGGTCGAAGTGGTAGGCGATGGCGCGCTGCGGGTTGGCCGGGTCGCGCTCCGGATCGTAGGCGGTCATGGTGCACAGGCGCAGGCGGCAGCGGGACATGGCCGGGGCCAGTTCCGCAAGGCGCGGGGCGTTGTCCAGCATGATCCAGCCGTAGATGTTGCCGTGGGCGTCCTCGGTCCAGGATATGTCTGCGCCTGCGGCGTCGGGCAGCCGCTGGTCCAGCAGTGCCTTAGCCTGCAGTTGCGCGGGGCGTGTCAGCATCGGTGCGTCCTCCGTCCTTCACCGTGTGGGGGGTGGCGGGGGTGGTTTCTTCGTTGGCGGCGGCCTTGGCCGCCGGGCGGGAGCCGTTGCCGTTGCCCGTGTCCGCCGGGGCGGTTCCTTCAGCGTCCGTAGCGGCGTTCAGGGCGGCGGAGCGGGTGGCGGCGGCCACCTGGCGGCACTTGGGGCACATGCGCAGCAGCGCCGGGAAGTCCAGGTCGTGGGCGTGGTTTGCGTACACGCGGGTGGCCAGGTCCGGCGGCAGCATGCGGATGTGCGTGTCGCAGCCGGTGCAGCGCAGGTACGGGACGAAGTGGTGCTCCGCCCAGTCGTACTTGCGTTCCTGCAGGTGCGCGTTGTGCCAGTCGTTGGTCATGGTGATGGCCCCGGTGGGGCAGTAGTGGCGGCACAGCCCGCACAGGGCGCAGGTGTTGTGCCACACCGTGAAGTCGTAGCCGCTGCGGTCCTCGCGCGGCTCGATGCGGATGGCCCCGCCAGCGCACACGTGGCGGCAGATGGCACAGCCCACGCACTTGGCCGGGTCCATGGTCACCTTGCCGCGAAAGCGGCTGGGGGTATGCGTCTCGGCAAAGGGGAAGGGGTCGGTGGACGGCCCCTGGGCCACGTTGCGGGCTAGTATCTTCAGGAATCCCAGCATGGCTTACTCCTGCAATCCAAGGCGGGCCATCCATACGTCGCGGGCCTTGATCACGCCTTCGATGATGGCCTGCGGGCGCGGCGGGCAGCCGGGCACGTTGACGTCCACGGGGATGTAGCGGTCGATGGGGCCCTCGATGGAGTACCCGTCGCGGAACACGCCGCCGCTCACCGGACAGATGCCCACGGCCACGGTGACCTTGGGTTCGGGAATCTCGTCCCACACGCGCAGCACCTTGTCCTTCACGCGGGCGGTCAGCGGTCCGGTGATGAGCACGATGTCCGCATGGCGGGGGCTGCCGCAGTACTTGCAGCCCAGGCGTTCCACGTCGTAGCGGGGGATGCAGGCGGTGGTTGCCAGTTCCACGTCGCAGCCGTTGCACGAGCCCGCGTTGATCCGGTACAGCCACGGCGACCGCACGGAGAGCTTCTTCAGGAAGTTCATATCGTCTCCTCTCCGCCTACATACCGCGCCATGCCAGCACCAGACTCGCCAGGGCCAGCACCGAGGGGTACTTGAGGTAGAAGGTGAAGGCCTGGTCCACGCGGAAGCGTCCGGTGGCCGACTTGACCAGCGTCAGCGAAACGGCCATCAGCGCCGCGCACTTCAGCACGAACCACGGAATGTTGGCTACGATGCCGCCGGGAACCGTGCCCGGCAGGAACAGCGCCACGCCAAGCCCCAGCACCACCACGGCCTTGAGCGCCGAGGCGATGTGAAAGAAGGCCAGCGCCGGGCCGGAGTATTCCAGCAGGGGGCCTTCTATGATTTCCGTTTCGGCCTCGGGCACGTCAAAGGGCACGGTGCCCATGGTGCCGGGCAGGAACAGCAGGTAGGCCAGCAGGGCCGGAATCATCACCGGGTCGAAGGCCAGCTGCCCGTTGGCAAGCTGGTAGTCCACGATATTGGCCAACGAGAACTCGGCCCCGCCGCCGGTGGCCATGCCCACCTTCATGGCCACGGCCAGCATCACGGCCAGCAGCGGCATTTCGTAGGCGAACATCAGCGTCATCTCGCGCGAGAAGCCCATGGCCCCGAACGGCGAGCTGGAGGCGGAACCGCCAACCATCAGCGCGATGGCGGGCAGCGGCAGCAGGTAGAAGATCACCAGCAGGTCGCCCATGGCGGGCAGGCCGCCGCTGACGCCCGGCACGGGCAGCAGCGCGGCGCACACCGCCATGCCGGTCAGGCCCAGCAGCGGGGCCAGCAGGAAGGCGGCCCGGTTGGCGGAAGCAGGCATGACCGTTTCCTTGGTGAACAGCTTGGCGATATCCAGGTAGGGCTGGATCAGGGGCGGGCCCACGCGGCGCTGCAAGCGCGCCTCGATGCGCCGGTCAAGCCCCTTCAGGAACAGGCCGACCATCAGGGCGAACAACCCGCCCGGGAACACCAGCAGGCCAAGCAGGCCAAGGCCGGTTTGGGTGAAGAGTTCAGTGGCGTAGGACATGGTCTACCTCCGCTTCAGGGCGGGCATGGCCGCCTGGGCCAGCTGCCGCAGCAGGGCCAGGGGTGCG
The DNA here is from genome assembly GCF_019931275.1 of Nitratidesulfovibrio sp. SRB-5. Taxonomy (NCBI): domain Bacteria; kingdom Pseudomonadati; phylum Thermodesulfobacteriota; class Desulfovibrionia; order Desulfovibrionales; family Desulfovibrionaceae; genus Nitratidesulfovibrio; species Nitratidesulfovibrio sp. SRB-5. Next base: position 1,211,053 of record NZ_JAIOTY010000001.1, read on the forward strand.
CCGTAGATGTCCTGCGGGGCAAGGCGGGCCTCGTCGGCCTTCATGGCCACGCCGCAGGTGTGGATGTCGGTGGTGCGCACGGTGCCGATGAGCCTGCGCAGGGCGGTCCGCCCGCCGAAGAAGGCAACCGCCAGCAGCACGGCCAGGGCGGTGGCGTTGAACGCCCCCGCGCCGGAAGCCACGCCCCACGGCGCCACCATCAGCCCGGCAAAGCCCAGTTCGCGGCCCATCATGTCGATGGCCAGCAGGGGCAGGCCCGGGAACACGCCGGTGATGATGCACCCGGCGGCCAGGATGCCCATGGGCACCAGCATGATGCGCGGGGCTTCATGCACGTGGGCCAGTTCCGGCGAGGGGCGGCCCAGGAAGGCCGAGTGCAGGAACTTGGCGAAGTAGGCCAGGGTCAGCACGCTGCCCGCCAGCGAGAGCAGGGCCAGCGCCACTTCGCCCTCGGCCATCAGCGCGTGGTAGAGGATCCACTTGGAGGCAAAGCCGTTGGTGGGCGGCACGCCGACCACCGAAAGCGCCCCGATGGCGAACATGGTCAGGGTGACGGGCATGCGCTGCCCGATGCCGCCCAGTTCGTCCAGCGAGTGCTTGTGGGTGCACAGGATGAGCGAACCGGCCACCAGGAACAGCAGGTCCTTGAACAGCACGTGGTTGACCAGGTGCAGCATGCCCCCGGCCATGCCCAGCGGGGTGCCCAGGGCCACGCCCACCACCATGTAGCCCAGCTGGCTGACGGTGGAGTAGATGAGCACCAGCTTGAGGTCCGACTGCATCACCGCCAGCAGGGCGGCCATGACGATGGTGATGCCGCCCACCCAGGCGATGGCGTACATCACCTGCGGCTGGCCCCACTGGGCGGCCAGACCGGTGAAGAAGCCCGCGCCGCCCAGCACGAAGAACAGCTTGGCGAGGCCGAACAGGGCGCTCTTCAGCAGTACCGACGAAATGTAGCCGGAAACAGGCGTGGGGGCCGTTGCCGGGTGCATCTGCACGTCGATGCGGAAGGGCAGCTGCGCCGCCTTCATGGTGAAGCCGATGGCCATCAGGGCCACGGCGGTGGCGGCCAGGGCCACCGGCATGGTCGGCAGGGCGGAACGCACCGCGCCGAAGCTGGGGTCGCCCGCCATGGAGGACAGCATGACCACCCCCAGGAACAGGAGGGCCGCGCCCAGCACGTTGAAGAAGAAGTACTTGAAGCCCTCGCGCAGCGCGGCGGGGTTTTCCTCATGCACGATGACGAAGTACAGGCTCCACGAGCTCATGATCTCCCAGAAGGTGAAGAAGCCGAACAGGTCGTTGCTGGCGGCAACGCCCATCAGCCCGCCCACCATGAACAGGAAGAACGTGTAGAAGCGCCACTGGGTGTGGCTGTGCTCCATGTAGCCCACGGCGTAGAACATGTTCAGGCAGCCGATGACCGGCACCACGAGCGCGAAGGCGAAGGAGATGGAATCCAGCCCGCGCCCGAACAACACCACCGCGATGGCCGCAACGGCCAGGATGATGGCGGTGGCCAGGCCCGCCGCCTTGCGGTCGCGCCGCAGCAGGAAGGGCACCACGGCGCCCAGCATGGGAACGAGCACGAAGGGATGCCAGGTCACCGCCAGCATGGGCAGGGCCTGGGCGTCCAGCTTGCCCGCGCCCGCCAGCATGTCGGCCACGGGGGTGACCAGCGACAGGCCCAGCTGCGGCAGCACGCCCAGCACCAGGCACAGCGCGGCCAGCACGCCGGTGGCCACGCGCATGGAGACCGGGGCCTCCTGCACCATGGGGCCGGTGTAGGGCTGGAAGACCAGCGTGCGCACGATGCGCATGTAGTAGACACACCCGGCAAGGCTGCCCAGCAGCAGCACGGCGGCCACGGCGGGGTGCCCGGCGGCCACAAGGGCTTGCAGCATCAGGTACTTGCCGACAAAGCCGTTGAACGGGGGCAGGCCCATGATGGAGATGAGGCCCACGACCATGCACCCGGAGGTGAAGGGCATGACCCGGGCCATGCCCGCAAGGTCCGCCAGCTTCTTGCTGCCCGCGCGCAGGATGAGGCCACCCGCGCAGAGGAACAGCAGGTTCTTCATGATGGCATGGTTCAGCACGTGCAGCAGCGAGCCGGTGGTGGCCAGCCAGGTGCCGAGGCCGATGACCATGAAGATTTCCCCCACCTGTCCCATGGTCGAGTAGGCCAGCAGGCGCTTCAGGTCGTCCTGCTTCAGGGCCATCAGTTCGCCGTAGAGCATGGTGGCCGTGCCCAGCGCGGTGACCAAGAGGCCCATGGAGCTGAAGCCACCGGCGGATTCCCCGGCCTTCAGCAGCACGGCGGAGCCGAACACCGCCAGCATCAGCCGCACGGTGCCGTACACGCCGGTCTTGGTCAGGATGCCTGACAGCGGGCCGGAAATGGACGAAGGGGCGGCGGGGTGCGCGTCGGGCAGCCAGCCGTGGCCGGGCACAAGGCCCGCCTTGACCGCAAAGCCCACGAAGGCCAGCACCACCGCGCCCTTCACCACGGGGGCGGGCAGGGTGGCGGCAAGACCGGCAAGGGCCGCGAAGTCCAGGGTGCCCGCCTGGGCGGACAGCAGCATGAAGCCGGGCAGCATGGCGCAGGCCCCGGCCACGCACATCACGAAGTACTTCACGGCGGCGTGGAATGCCTTGTCCGTGGCCTCATGGGCCACCAGGAAGTACGACGAGAAGGTCATCAGTTCCCAGAACACGTAGAAGCCGCCGAAGTCGCGCGCAAGGGCCAGGCCCGAGAGCGAGCCGCACATCAGCAGCAGGAAGAACCAGTAGCCGCCCGCGCGACGGTCGTGGTGGATGTAGCCGGTCGAGTACACCGCCACCACCAGGCCGATGCCCGCGATGATCACCCCGAACAGGCGGGACAGCGGGTCGATGGCGGTGTCGGTCCAGGTCAGCGCCACCGAGGCGGCCACCAGGGCCACGCCGGCCAGGGCGCGGGCGCGACCGGAAGCAAGGCCGATGCACCACACGGCAAAGGCGCCCGCGTAGGGCACGAGGGCGGCGGGGTGCCAGTGCGCGCCGAAGGCGGGCAGGGTGTCGCGCGCAACGCCCAATGCGTCGGCCACCTGCGCGGTGGCGGCGTGTCCGGCCAGGCCGAACGCGGCAAGGAAGGCCGCAAAAAGCCCCGCCAGCACGTGGAACGTGACGGACGGGGCGTGGGGAACGTGGGCGGATTCGCGCCACTGGCCGGATTCAAGACAGATGGCCTGTACCGACAGCACGGTGGCGGCGGCCAGGGCCATGCCCGCGAAGGCCACGGCTACGGCGTAGCCCCAGTGCCCGGCGGCAAAGGCGGCATGCAGGATGAAGGCCCGCCCGTCCGGCACGAGGAAGACGGAAAGCCCCATGCCCGCAAACATGGCGAACCCGAAGAACAGCCCCGTCAGGGGCAGCGCCGCGCGGATGCCGCGCAGGTCGTCCAGTCGGTCCGACCCCGCCGTGCGGGCAAGACGGACAAGGGTGAGCAGCGCAAGGCACCGCGCCGCGAACTGGTAGATGAATTGGGTGGTTCCCCCGACCAGCCCGGCGCCATCGCCAAGGCCAAGGCCGAGAAGCGTGAGGCCGATGTCGGAAAGGCACATCAGGCCCAGCATGGTGAAGGGGCGTCGGCGTGCCGCTAGGGCCGACACGGCGCCGCCGAGCAACAGCAGTGCCCCCAGCATGGCCAGGAACGGCAGTTCGGCGACAGGCGGAGCGGTGGTCATGCGAGTCTCCGTCGTTGAGCGTGTATGGTGCAAATTGGTTGAACAACCAATTTGTGGCTCCACCTTATTTTGACTGGAGACTTCTTTCAACCCCCCTGATTGTGAATGAGTGGTACAAAACAGGGCGCGACAAAGAAAAAAGCGTGTCCATGCCAATGTTTGACCGCGCGACCAATTTTTTTCGCCGTAGGAAAAAAAATTCGCAAGTTGATCGGATCATGCTGCAAGTACAAAAGATTTGCCAAAAAAGACGTCAGGCGCCTGATCTAATGCGGTGAAATGAATGCGACGCTTTGTGAAATGAGTAGCTAGTTGCTGTTTATTATGTGAGTAAACACTACAGAAAATCGCTGTTCATTACATCAGTCCGGATTCGGCTTTCAATGGCGGGCATGGGGTGCCGTGTGGCGGACAGCCGTGCAGCACCATTGGCGTGATGTGGCCAGTGCCGTCGCCGGGTGCCCCGATGGGGGCTACCGGCGAACGGGCACCATTGTTTCGGCGGGGTGATGCACGGTGGCGTGACGTTGCACGTTGCGTGGGGGTGTGCGTCGATGCGTTGCGTCAGGAGTTGGCAAGCAGCTTCAGCCCCGCAATGCCCGCCACGATGCACAGGATGCAGCCCAGGCGCGCGGCGGTTGCGGGCTCGCCGAACAGCGCGATGCCGAGCAGCGCGGTGCCCACCGTGCCCACGCCGGTCCACACCGCGTAGGCGGTGCCCAGGGGCAGGTGGCGCAGGGCCACGGCCAGCAGGTACAGGCTGACGACCATGGCCACCACGGTGAGCGCAGAGGGCACGGGGCGGGTGAAGCCCTGGGTGTACTTGAGCCCCACGGCCCAGCCCACTTCGAACAGTCCGGCGGCGAACAGGGCGATCCATGAACCGGCGGCGCCGGATGCCCCGGCAAGGGTAGTGGCGATCGAGGTGAACATGGTGGGCATGGCGGCTCCTGTGCCGCGCGAACGCGGCAGGTTGCGGATAATAAAAAACCCGGCCGGGGCCGGGCATAAGGACAACACGCCATGGAGGGCGCAGTCCGTGTCATGCGACGCGTCCAACATAGCCATGCCGGGGGAAAAGGCAAGCCGCGGCGGCTTGCCGCCACGGGAACGGCGGGGTATTCTGCAACCATTCTTTACCATGCCCATGCGAAGGCAGGCACATTCCGATGAGACATTGGGGGCACAGGGCACGCGGGGTCGCAGCGATTGTGCACAACATGGCCGTGTGCGCCGTGCTGGCACTGGTCTGCGTGCTGGTTTCCGGCGTGCCCGGTGCGCGGGCCGCTCGGGCCGCCGAGGCGACGGTCCGGCAGGCCCTGGAGTCCACGCCGGATACGGCCAGCCAGCATGCCACCAGCCATGATGCCGTCAGCCAGGATGCCGTCAGCCAGGATGCGCCCAGGCAGGATGCGGCCAGCCAGAACGCCGTCGACGAGGCGGAAATCCCGGCTGCCGTGCCTGCGGCCCCTCCCCCCGCCGGACAGGAACTGCGCATCGGCTTCAGCACCTCCTCGTTGCCGTACGTGGACATGGTCAACAAGAGCGGCCTGGAGCCCCGTCTGGTGGCTGCCGCACTGGGGCGGTCCGGCTACCGCGTCGTGCCGGTATTCCTGCCGCATGCCCGCGCCCTGGAGTTGGTGCGCAAGGGCACGCTGGACGGCTGCGGCCCCGTGGGGCGCCATGCCGACGTTGCCGGGCTGGCCCTGGGAGACATGTACCTGCAATACCGCAACGTGGCGGTATCGCTGGAAGCCGCCGGGCTGGACATCAATTCGCTGGCCGATCTGCAGAACCTGCCGGTGACGGCCTTCCACAACGCGCGGGTGTTCATGGGGCCGGATTTCGCGGCCATGGCTGGCGCCAACCCCCGCTACGAGGAACAGGTGGACCAGCGGGCCCAGGTGGAGGCGTTCTTTCACCGGCGTGACCGGGTCATCGTGGTGGACGAGCGCATCTTTGCCTTTCATCGCGCCCGGCTGGCAGCGCGGGGCGTGGGCGCGCCGGTGCGCATCCACCGCATCTTTCCGGCGCAGGACCGCTTTTTCGTGTTCCGCGACCCGGTCGTGCGCGATGCCTTTGACGCGGGGCTGCGGCAATTGCAGGAGAGCGGGGAGTATCGGCGCATGGTGCGCTAGGGGGTGTTTTTCTAATAGTTCTTTCGCCCGTTGGCTGACCGACCCGAAGGGCGCGCAGCGTGCCCGTTGGGCGAGCTTGCGAGTCCTACGGGCATCGAGCGCAGAGCGGTCAAACTTCGCCTGCCATAGCCCTGCTGTCCTTATCCGTAAGGTTCACTTCGCTCACCTAACGGCTAAGGCTCGGTCAAATACGATAAGAATATACTCCCTCATGCCAGGCTCGTTTTCCTTGCCAACGAACGAAAATCCTAATTAAAAAACACCCCCTGGGGGTTGTTTCGGGCGTCATCACCGTCAACGCACTACGGGCAGGACATCCATGCACTACGACATCGTCTTTCATTTCGACAACGGCCCGGCGGAACTCAACATTGCCATCAGCAACGTGCGCAACTACCACAAGGCCCTGGAAGGGGAGTCCTTCACCAGCGTGCTGGTGGTCAACGGGCCGGGCATCCGGCTGATGGGCGCGGATGATCCGGACTTTGCCGAGCCGCTGCGCGAACTGCGCGCGCTGGGGCTGGACATTCGCGTATGCGCCAACGCCATGCGCCACTTCGGCCTGGATGCGGCATGGCTGAACCCCGCCTGCACCGTGGTGCCTGCGGGCATCGTGGAACTGGTGGACTTGCAGCGCAAGGGGTATGCCTACGTGAAGCCGTAGGGGCCGTTCCGAATGGTCCCTTCGCCCGTTGGCTGGCCGCCGCAGGGCGTGTGGCGTGGTCACCGGGCTGGTTGGCCCGTGCGCGCCACTGCCAGATTTCATCCGGGATACCAGGAGCACTGCCATGACGAAACAGGATGCCACCGAGCAGAGCGCCGGGCGTCGGGAATCCGGCGGCCTTGCGGCCACGGGCAGGCTGGTGGACAGCCACCCCCTGCTGGCCCGGCTGACCGGGCAGGTGGTGTGGAATCTGGCGGAAGAAGCGGGCGCGGACGACGACGAATGCGGCCTGTTCATGGACCATTACGTTGCGTGGCGGGGGGCGGCGCTGGCCGTGCTGGAACGGTTGCGCGACGCGCCGGGCGGCGGCCTGCGCCTGATGGTGGATGACGAGGACCGTGCCGCTGCCTGCCCTGAATGCATGGCCCTGCATGGCGTGGTGCTTTCGGGCACCCATCCGGACTTGGCGGCATGGCTGCCGCCGTTCTCCATCGGCTGCCACTGCCGGGCCGAATACGTGGAAGCGGCGGAAATGGCCGTGGCCGGATCGCAGATGCCGCCTCAGGGATTGCGGCCCCCGGTGCATCGGCTGTGTTGTCCGCGCCGTCCGCTGTCACTGCTGCTGGCCCAGTTGCCAAGGATGGCGCAGTCGCAGGGATACGGTGGGTAGTACGTCGGAACCGTGCTCGCATCCTGATCCGCAAACGAAAAAAGGGCTTGCCGATGTGCTCGGCAAGCCCGTTTTTGGCTGGTGGAGACGATGAGGATTGAACTCACGACCTCAGCATTGCGAACGCTGCGCTCTCCCAGTTGAGCTACGTCCCCAGTCAGGAGAAGGCTGTATATACCTGTTGCCGCCCGACTGCAAGAGGCCGGGACGGAAAAATTTGACGATGCGGGAAGGCGGTGCGGACGTCCGGCTGGCGTGCACGGCGGGCAGCAGGCGGCGGGCAGCAGGACTGTGGGGCGGCGGCAGGCGCTGGCCGCTATTCAAGCCTCAGCGCCTCGCACAGGGTGCGCACCCGGTGGCGGTAGGTATGGCGTGACAGGATGTGCGCCCGCCATGCCGTCACAAGGTCGGCGCGCAGGGCTGGCTCGCGCCCCAGCCGGTGCAGCAGCGCATCAAGGCCGGGGGCTTCGCCACTAGGCGGGGCGACACGGGCGGCGGGGGACGCCGTGTCATTGCCGCCGCTGCGGGCCGGGGAAAAGGCGACCTCGCGGCGCAGTTCCTCGGGAAAGATGTCCAGGCCCGGCGTGTCGTCGGTGATGCAGAAGCCTCCCGCCGCCCAGACGTCGAAGTGGCGCTGGGTGAGTCCGGCGGGCAGCAGCAGGCTGGTGACGTTCAGCGACCAGCGGGCCGCCCGGTACACGGCGGGCAGGGTGGCGTAGTAGTCCACCGGGGGGCGCAGGTCGGTGCCCGGCGCCAGCAGCGCCTGCCAGCCGTCATCGCCGAACACGGTCAGGCCATGCGGCGCGGCGGCGGCAAGGCAGCGCACCCGCCGGGCCAGTGCGCATTCCTCGGCCCCCAGGCCCGCCGCGCGCACCGCGTTGCCGGGCCACAGTTCCGCGATGCCGAGGCGCGCGGTCCACCAATGGAAGTCGGGTCGGCAATGAAAGTCGGGCTGGCAATGGAAGTCGGGGCGGGGACCGGGCGCGTGGAGCAGGGCAAGCGCCTCGTCCAGCAGGGCCGGGGCTATATGTTGCCCCGCGAAAAAGCCCCCCTTGCCGGGGAAGGCGGACCGGCCCACGAACACCACGGGGTTCAGGGCGGCCATGACTGCCGGAGAAGGCCGGGTCGTTACGGTGTCTCCGGCATCCCCTGCCGGTTCAGGGCCTGCCGACTCCGGCCCGAAAAATTCCGGACCGGTGGCCAGCGGCAGGTGCAGTACCCGCTGTGCCCCGTGGGCGCGCAGCAGGGGAATGAACGAGGCGTCGGTGACGCACAGCAGCGCCCCGCGCCACCACGGTCCGCGCAGGGCCGAAAGCAGATGGAAGGGGTTGTCCACGCACCACACGGCCACGTCCACCCCGCAGGCGCGCAGCAGATGGAAGCGTTCGCCCCAGGCGTCGAGGCCCTTCAGATTCACGCTCAGGAACAGGTCCGGGCGCTGGTCGGCCAGCAGACGAGGCAGGTCGGCGTGCAGGGTGTCCGGATCGGCCCGGCGCGGGGTCAGCCCCTCTGCGGCAAGGGCGGACTCCAGTTCCGGCAGCAGCAGCGACCCTTCCGCGCCGGGCAGCAGCACGGTGCGTGACCGGGCGGAACGCACCCCGGCGTGGTCCCCCATGCCTTTCGGCGGCAGCGCAAGCCCGGGTGCCATGCGCACGGCCCGCGCCGTGCCCAGCAGCGGCCCCCAGAAGGAGGGGAACAGCCGTTCCGCCTCGCGGTAGACCACCACCACCGCGCGGGACAGCCTTTGGGGCGGAAAGTCTTCCGGCGCGGCCAGCGTCCATCCTGCGGGGATGGCCGCGCGCCATGCGCCGTGCGTGGCCTCTTCCATATGATGGATGAACGCCGGGCATTCGATGACGTGCACGGTGGGGGCGCCCTGTCCGTCCGGAGCTGATGCGCCCGGTGTGGATGCGTTTGCCCCACGGCGGGACGCATGCTTGTTCCGCAGCCCCGCCAGTGCGACGTCCACCGCCCGTTGCGCCGTGGCCGGGCTTGGCCCCAGGCCCAGCACCACCACCTCGGCGGGGGCGTCGGCCCCCTGTCCGCGCGGGGGCAGCATGTCGAAGGTGGCGGGCAGGATGTCGCCCGGCAGCGTGCCGCCCGCCCCAGCTCTGGTTGTGGCAATGTTGCCTGGCGCGATCTCGTCAGGTGCCGCCACGTCAGGTTCCGCCATGTCGGGCCCCGCCACGTCGGGCAGGGTCCGGAGCTGGCCCAGTTCGTTGGGGATGCGCAGTCGGGCGGGGCGGGCCATGTGAGTCCTTGGCGGGCGGAGGGCTTTCGGGTACAAGCGGCCACGGGTGACCACATGAAGACATACCGAGACCACTATTTTCTGAAGGCCAAGCAGGAAAACTATCCCGCGCGGTCCATCTACAAGCTGAAGGAAATCGACAATCGCTTCAAGCTGTTCCGTCAGGGCATGAAGGTGCTGGACCTGGGGGCGGCCCCCGGCTCGTGGTCGCTTGGCGCGGCCGAGCGGGTGGGGCCGAAGGGACGGGTGCTGGCCTGCGACCTGCAAAACACCGATACCCAGTTTCCGCCCAACGTCACTTTCATGCAAGAGGACGTGTTCAACCGCTCCGAGGCCTTCGAGGACGCGCTGGCGGCCATGGGGCCGTTCCACGTCGTGATCAGCGACATGGCCCCGCGCACCACGGGCACCAGGTTCACCGACCAGGCCCGTTCGCTGGAATTGTGCATCGAGGCTCTTGCGGTGGCGGACCATTGCCTGATAAAGGGCGGCAGTTTCGTGGTCAAGATTTTCATGGGGCCGGACGTCAAGCAGTTGCTTGATGCGCTGCGGGCCCGCTTCGAGACCGTGAAGACCTTCAAGCCCAAAAGCTCGCGGGTCGAAAGCAAGGAAACATTCTACGTCTGCCTCGGGTACCGGGGCGACGGACAGCAGGACTGACGCACGGCGCCGATGGCGCGAGCCCGGCAGGCATGACGCCCGCCGGGGCCGCGCCGTGGCGTTTCCGCACACATCTCTTTCGCAGTCATTTCTTTCAGGAGGACGCATGGCCGGACATAGCAAATGGGCCAACATCCAGCACCGCAAGGGGCGTCAGGACGCCAAGCGCGGCAAGCTGTTCACCAAGGCCGCCAAGGAAATCATCATCGCCGCCAAGGGCGGTGGCGACCCGGCCAGCAACGCCCGCCTGCGCGCCGCCATTGCCGCCGCCAAGGCCGTGAACCTGCCCAAGGACAAGATCGACAACGCCATCAAGAAGGGCACCGGCGAACTGGCGGGCGGCGACATCCTCGAAATCTCGTACGAGGGCTACGGCCCCGGCGGCGTGGCCCTGATCGTGGAAGCGGCCACCGACAACCGCAACCGCACCGTGGCCGAAGTGCGCCACATTCTTTCCAAGCACGGCGGCTCCATGGGCGAGGCCGGGTGCGTGGGCTGGATGTTCGAGCGCAAGGGCGTGATCACCCTGGACGGCGGCAAGTACACCGAGGACCAGGTGATGGAAGCCGCGCTGGACGCGGGCGCCGACGACGTGCGCGACGAGGGCGGCACCTGGGAAATCCACACCGCCGTGTCCGACTTTGCCGCCGTGCGCGACGCGCTGGAAGCCGCTGGCATGGAAATGGATTCCGCCGAACTGTCCATGATTCCCCAGAACACGGTGGAAGTGGACGCGGAAACCGGCCGCAAGCTGATGCGCCTGGTGGACGCCCTGGAAGACAACGACGACGTGCAGAACGTGCACGCCAACTTCGACCTGCCCGACGAAGTGCTGGCCGAACTGGAATAGCCGACATGCCCCGCTCCGGAGCCCGCCTTGCGCGGGCTCCGGCGTTTCCGGCGTCCGTGTGACGCCCCTGTCGCGTTCGTGTCGTGCCCGCTGTCGTGCCCGCTGTCGTGCCCGCTGTCGTGCCCGCTGTCGTGCCCGCTGCGGCAGGTCGGGCTCCGGTTGGCAGATCAGCACCGGGGTGCCCGTGACGCGCGCGACGCCCGTAACACCCGTGACGGCGGCGGCACGGACGTGGCGCGCACCCGTCCGAAGATTGGCATCCGCCGCGCTGCGGCATCACCCTGCATTCCCGGCACCAGCCGGAGGCCCCATGCCCCCCCGCAAGCCCGCATCGCCCCAGGCGGAAACGCCCGCCAGCCCGGTTTCAGTCACCAGTGGGACCGTCGGCGGCGTCACCGTCATCGGCATCGACCCCGGCTCGCAGTGCACCGGCTGGGGGGTGGTGCGCGAAATGTCGGGCGTGCTCACCCTGGTGGACTGCGGAGCCATCCGGCCCAAGGGCGACGACTTCGCCGCGCGACTTGGCCACCTGTTCCGCGAACTGCACGCCCTGGTGGGCCGTTACGCGCCGGACGAGGCCGCCATCGAGAACGTGCACGCCGCCCGCAACGTGGCCACCGCCCTCAAGCTGGGGCAGGCGCGCGGGGTGGCCGTGGCCGCCTGCGCCGCGCACGGGGTGATAGTGGCCGACTACCAGCCCACGGAAATCAAGAAGGCTCTGGTGGGCACCGGAGGGGCGGACAAGGAACAGGTAAGCTTCATGGTGGCCCGGGTGCTGGGCGCCAAGGGCGGCTGGGGGCTGGATACGGGCGACGCGCTGGCCGCAGCCGTGTGCCACCTGAACGCCCGGCGGCTGTCCCGGTTGGCCAGGCTGGGCTGACGGGCCTTGCCCGCCTGCCCCTTTCGCGCAAGGGCCTGTCCGGCGCGAAGGGGGAGAACAGTCGGCAGGGGACATCCCGCGCCATGCGGGCACCGTGACGGGGTGACTGAATACATGGCCCCGAAGGCATGGTGCCCTGAGAAAAAGGCCGTCCGGCGTTACCGGGCGGCCCGTGTTTTTTCAGGGGAACGGGTGCGGTCTGGACAGGTGGAGCGGGCAGGCTGTGCAGGCAGGTGCGCGCGGGACATGTGAGCGACCCGGATCGCGACGCCACGGCTTCCGCATTGTTCCCGTCTTCGTCCCGAGCGTCGTCCCGGCTGGCCTTCTGCCCCGTGTCGGGCTTCAGTCTTCGCTCCCGGGCTCACTCAGGATGACACAGTGCGGCGGCGGGCTTCCGCCCGTCAGCGTTTCCTCGGGCACCTGCGTGGCCCGCACCGTGCGGTTGCGGCCACAGCGCTTGGCCATGTACAGCGCCGCGTCCGCCACGTGCATCCAGCGACCGGGTTCCATATCCGGGCGCGACTCGGCCACGCCCGCGCTGACCGTCATGGGGATGGGGCCGTCGGCATGGGGCAGCGGGGTTTCCTGCACCTTGCGGCGCACCCGTTCCAGCAGGGTTACGGCTTCACGCTCGCCCGTGTCGGGCAGCAGCAGGGCGAATTCCTCGCCGCCCACGCGGGCCAGCAGGTCCGGTTCGCGCAACTGGTTGCGGATGATCTCGGTCACGTGGGCCAGCATGGCATCGCCCACGCCGTGGCCGTGCTGGTCGTTCACCGCCTTGAAGTGGTCAAGGTCCAGCATGGCCAGGGCCAGCGGGTGGCCGCTGCGCGCGCTGCGGGCCAGTTCGGCGTTCATGGCCTCGTCCAGCCGCCGCCGGTTGAAGCAGCCGGTCAGGTGGTCGCGTTCCGCAATGCGGCGCAGTTCCTCGTTCAGGCGGGTGAGGGCCTGGTTGTTGCCCTCTATGATGCGCAACTGCGCATGGTTGTGCAGGGTGTAGATGACGGCGGAAAGCAGGGTGCCCAGCACGGCCAGGCCGCACAGCACCGCGAAGTGGAAGCGCACCTGCCGCCGGTCCTCCAGGCTCAGGGCTTCGCCCACCTCTTCGGCCACGTGCAGCGAAAGGCCGTCCTGCGGGCGGTGGATCACCCCCAGCAGCGCGGGGCGGGTGGCATCGCCGATGAGCGTCAGCCCGTGCTTTTCGCCGATGCCCCGCACCACGAAGGGGCGCAGCGACAGCTCGGGAAACGCCTCGCGCTTGTAGCGCAGGATGCGCGCGGAGATGGGCATGTCGCGCACCGGGGCATCCGGCAGGGCATGGAATATGTGCGTCTTGTCGTTGGCCAGCACCACCACGCCCTGTTCGTCGGTGATGAAGGCGGCGTCCAGGCGCAGTCGGCGCGAAAGGGTGGGCAGGTCGGTCTTCACGGCCACCACGCCCAGCACCGTGCCGTACTGGCGCACCGGAGAGGCGAAGAAGAACCCCGGCACGCTGGAAACGCGCCCCACGGCAAACTGGCGGCCACGCTCGCCGGACATGGCGGCGATGAAGTAGGCGCGGTCGGCGTAGTTGGTGCCCAGCAGGCTGTCCGCGGAGTCGTAGTTGCTGGTGGCAATGCACGTGCCGGAGTGGTCCATGAGCCAGGCGATGTGCAGGTCCATGGTTTCGGCAAAGGTCTTCAGGAAGGTGTTGACGGGGGCACGGCGCCTCACGTCGGCCTGCTGCTGTTTGCGCGGTGCCGCCTCCGGCCTTGGTGCCGCCTCGTCACGTATGCGGTCGTCCTGTGCCAGCAGGTCGGGCAGGCGGCGCAGCCCGGCAAAGGCCAGCTCGAATTCGTCGTTCACCGTGCGCTGGCGCAGGGCCAGCCGCGCCTTGGCATCGGCCACCATGTCATCCAGCGCGCGGACCGCCCACATGTCGGCATATCTGTCGGCCACGTAGAGTGCGCAGGGCAGCAGCAGTATCAGTGTCAGCAGCAGCAGGCGGATGGGGGTGCGTTCCGCGTGCAGGCGGAACAATGCGAAGGGAGAAAGCGGGCGGGTCGGCAAGGGCATGCGGGGGCTCCGGGCGGGTTTCCCTGATGCGGGGTGCGTGGGATCATACGGGGTTTTCCGATTCGTACCAAGGGCGTTATCCGGAAAGGAAGGTTTTTTCCGGCGGGCGGACTGGGCCGTACCGGACAGGACCGGACAGGACCGGGCTGGAGTGGGCCAGGCAGTGTCGAACTGGGCCAGACAGGGCGAACTGGGCCAGGCAGGGGCGAGCTGGGCCAGGCAGGCGGGATAGGGCGGGGCATGCTGGGCAGGCTGTGGCAGGACCGTGCTGCGCGCCCGGCTTTCGGCCCGGACGCTTTTTGTGTAGGGTGCCGCGAGAGGTGGAACCATGATCGCGTATGTCGAAGGCCGCGTTGCCGAAATTTCCGGCAATGCCTGCGTGGTGGTGACGGATGGGGGCGTGGGGTACGAGGTGCACCTGCCCGCGCACACCCTGTCGCGCCTGCCGGAACGGGGCGGGCAGGTGGCCTTTCACGTGCGGACGGAAGTGCGCGAGGATGCCCTGGAACTGTTCGGCTTTTCCTCCTGGGACGAACGGCAGACCTTCATGGTGCTCACCACCATCAGCAAGGTGGGCGCGCGCACGGCTCTGGCCATCCTTTCGCAGTTCCGCCCCGACGACCTGCGCCGCCTGGTGGTGGAGGACGACGTGCTGGCGCTGACGCGGGTGTCCGGCATCGGCAAAAAGACCGCGCAACACATCTTTCTGGAATTGAAGTACAAACTGAAGGTGGAAGAACTGCCCGCGGGCCTTGTGCTGGCGGGCGGGGCCGCGCCGGGCGGGGTGTTCCGCGATGCGCTGGCCGGGCTTGGCAACCTTGGCTACCTCGAGGACGAGGCCGCCCCGGTGCTGAAGGAAGTGCTGAAGGCCGAGCCAGACCTTGACGTGGCCGGGGCGCTGCGCGCGGCCCTGAAGGCCCTGGCGAGGGGGCGCTGATGACGGCACAGTGCAAGGGACCGGATGGAGGGGGCGCAGGCAACTGCGCAACCATCTGCATGGACGAGAACGTGCGGCCGCGCAGCCTGGACGATTTCATCGGGCAGGACGAGTTGCGGGCCAACCTCAAGGTTTTCGTGGCGGCGGCGCTGGAGCGCGGGCAGGCCATGGACCACCTGCTGTTCTACGGCAACCCCGGCCTCGGCAAGACCACCCTGGCCCAGATCATCGCGGCGGAACTGGGCGTGAACCTGGTGTCCACCTCCGGCCCGGTGCTTGAGCGCAGCGGCGACCTGGCGGCCATCCTGACCAACCTCGGGCGGCACGACATCCTGTTCGTGGACGAGATCCACCGCATGCCCGTGGCGGTAGAGGAAGTGCTGTACCCCGCGCTGGAGGACTTCAAGCTGGACCTGGTCATCGGCCAGGGACCGGGGGCGCGCACGGTGAAGATCGACCTCGAGCCGTTCACCCTGGTGGGGGCCACCACCCGCATCGGGCTGTTGTCGTCGCCCCTGCGCGACCGCTTCGGCATCATCAGCAGGCTGGAATTCTATTCGCCCGCCGACCTTGCGCGCATCGTCACGCGCACGGCGCGCATCCTGGGGGCCAACCTGACCCCGGAAGGCGCGGTGGAGATAGGCCGCCGCTCGCGGGGCACCCCGCGCATCGCCAACCGGCTGCTGCGCCGGGTGCGCGATTTCGCCGCCGTGCACGGCAACGGCACCATCACCCCGGAACAGGCATCCGCCGCGCTGGGCCGCATGGACGTGGACGAGAGCGGGTTGGACCAGATGGACCGCAAGCTGCTGTCCGTGCTCATAGAGCACTTCGGCGGCGGCCCGGTGGGGGTGAAGACCCTGGCCGTGGCCTGCTCCGAAGAGGTGCGAACCATAGAAGACATTTACGAACCGTACCTGATCCAGTGCGGCTTTCTGAAGCGCACCCCGCGTGGTCGCGTGGCCACGGCCAAGGCTTACCGGCACCTCAACCTGCTGGCCTGACCATCCGGCCAGATCATCTGGCCAGATCATCTGACCTGCCACTGGCTTGACGGCGGGCGGCCCCACAGGTCAATCCCGCGTGACCCGACCTGTGTGGTCAATTTCGCGCGGCCCGACCCATGCAGCCTGACCTGTGCTGCCTGACCCGTGCGGCCTGCCCCGTGCGGACTGGCTGCCGCCGGACAGGTTGCGCGCGGTAGGATATGCGCCGCAATATCCTGTCTCCACCCCTTGCCCGGCCATCTGCCGGTTACGGAATCCCCATGCCCAAGACGACGCTGCGGGTCGAACTGCTGGCCCATACCCCGGAACCGCTCTCGCTCATCTATGCCGCCTTTCGCCAGTGCTACCATTCCGGGTTCGTGGCCGACATGTGGCCGCGCCTGCTGTCCGGCGAGATCGCGCGCGAGAAGCAGGCCCAGTTCGTGGCTTCGGTGATGGAATCAGGCCATGCCAGCCCGGTGGAGCACGTCAGCTTTACCTTCGCGGCGGAAGGGGTGTCCCGCGCGCTGACCCACCAGTTGGTGCGCCACCGCATCGCCTCGTATTCGCAGCAAAGCCAGCGCTACGTGGACGGCAGCAACTTCGACTACGTGCTGCCCCCGGCCATTGCCCGCAATCCGCAGGCCCTGGCCCGCTTCGAGCAGTGCATGGCCGAGATCGGCGACGCCTACCGCGACATCAAGGCCCTGCTGGAAGCCGACGGCAGGGCCGGGTCCAGGTCCAACGAGGATGCCCGCTTCGTGCTGCCACAGGCGGCGGAAACGCGCATCGTGCTGACCATGAACTGCCGCAGCCTGCTCAACTTCTTCGAGCATCGCTGCTGCATGCGCGCCCAGTGGGAGATCCGGGCCATGGCCGACGCCATGCTGGGCCTGTGCCGCGGCGTGCTGCCGGAACTGTTCGCCGTGGCCGGGGCCAAGTGCGAACGGCTGGGCTACTGCCCGGAGGGCGAACGGTTCACCTGTGGCCGGTATCCCCTGCGTCAGCCCTGAGTGATCGTGCGCAAGCGCACGGCCAGCGGGAAGCCGGCGGGAAGCCGCTGGCAGACGGGCGGGGGGCGCCACGCGCAACGTCTTTTTTCCGCATGGCGGGCGGAATCGCACTGCGTTGGCCAACACTCTGAAAAGACAGGCTGTCCAATGGCTTTTGCTGCGTTCGAGGCAGCGTTGTTTCCCGCCGCGCGTGTGGGCGGCTGCCCTGTCTCTTTGTCGGGACACGGCGCTGCACGTGCCTGCTCGGTGACGCGGGATGCCGGGCGCAGTGTATTTGTTTCACGCGGATGGTGTCGTGGTGAGAAAAAAATAGATGCACGGGCAATTTTTGGGCGTAATTCAAGAATGTGCCTGTGGAAAAGTTTTTTCGTTGATGTGGAAAACAGGGGTTCTCGGCTGTGGAAAGTCTTGCCTGCCAAGGTGTCCGCAAAACGGCGGAATGACGCCATCGAGTGGTTAGATTCTGTGATTGCAGTTGGTTATCTCGAAAAAAGTCTTGGGAAACAGGGCGCGAGTTACGCATGACGACAGGCGCTTTTTCTCTGTTGCAACCCAACCTCGAACTCCGTAAACCAAGCACCATGATTTCAATTTGGGGCCAAATTCAGAATATTCTAGAAAAGAGTCTCAATCCGGGGCTCTTCAAGGTCTGGATCTCGCCGTTGGCGGCAGAGGTCCAGGACGACGTGCTGCGCCTGGTGGCTCCCAACGAATTCGTTGCGGCCTGGGTCCGCGACCGGCTGCTGGATGACATCGTGCAGGCGGCCACCGCCGTGCTGGGCAGTGCCCCCACCGTGGTGGTGGATGCCGCGCCGCAGGGCGCGGGCAGCCTTTCGCCGCGCATGGGCCGCGCGGGTGCATCCGCATCCGCCGCCGTACCGGGCGCGAATGCCGCAGACGGCACCCAGCCCGTGCCCGCCGTCCAGATTTCCTCTGCCGTGCAGGCCGTGGCCGCCCGCTCCGCATCCGGCGTCGGTGCGCGTGCCGCCCACGTCGCCCAGCCCTCACAGCTGGGCCTGCCGCTGGACATGCCCGCCCCGAACCGCGCCCTTAACTGGCGCTTTTCGTTCGACTCGTTCGTGGTGGGGCCCAACAACGAACTGGCCTTTGCGGCCTCGCGCGGCATCTGCCGCGAAACCCTTTCCGCAGACACGCTGTTTCTCAGCTCCGGTCCGGGCCTTGGCAAGACGCACCTGATGCAGGCCGTGGGCCGCGCCCTGTGCGAGGCCAGCAACCGCGCCACGCCGCGCGTGGAGTACCTGACCGCCGAGGAATTCGCCACCCGGCTCATCGCCGCCCTGAAGGCGCGGGAAGTGGACCGCTTCAAGGCCCGCTACCGCGACGTTGACGTGCTGCTGCTGGAGGACGTGCATTTCCTTCAGGGCAAGGAACGCATGCAGGACGAGGTGCTGGCCACGGTGAAGGCGCTGAAGTCGCGCGGCAGCCGCGTGGTGCTGTCCAGCTCGTTCGCCGCGCGCGACCTCAAGAACCTGGATACCCAGTTGGTGTCGCGGTTCTGCTCCGGCTTTCTTGCGCACATCGACAAGCCCGGCTTCGAGACCCGCCGTCGCATCCTGTGCGAAAAGGCCCGCCTGCATCAGGTGATGCTGCCCGACAACGTCACCGATCTGCTGGCCGACCGCATCCGCACCGACGTGCGCCAGATCGAAAGCTGCCTGCACAACCTGGTGCTGAAGGCCAAGCTGCTGAACCGCCAGATTTCCATGGAGATGGCCTGGGAAGTGCTTGGCCACTATGCCCAGCAGGAAGTGGTCATGGACTTCGAGGGCATCGTGCGCAAGGTGTGCGAAGGCTTCGGCATTTCGCCCAAGCAGCTCAATTCGCGCAGCCGCAAGCGTGAATACGTGGTTGCCCGCAACTCCGTGTTCTACCTGGCCCGCAAGCACACCGACCTTTCTCTGAAGGAGATCGGCGACCGGTTCAGCCGCCGCCATTCCACGGTGCTGAAGGGCATCACCTCCATCGAGCGCGAAATGAGCCGCGAAACGCCGTTGGGCCGTCAGGTCACCAACACGCTGTCGCTCATCGAACGCAACGGTCGAATTACCTACCCCTAGCCATGGGGGGTGCCGCCGCGTACGCGGTTGGCAGGGCGCATGCCATTACGGCGGCGCGGACCTCCCCGGTTCGCGCCGCCTTTCGTTTTGTCCGTGCCCGGGGGGCGGACAGGAACAGCAGAGACACCGGCAGGCTGCCCGACCTGCGGATGTCATTGGCATGGCGGGCTTTTCATTTACGGCACGCTGGGGTATCGCAATGCTTCCCCCAGCCATCGAGAGCGCTACCGCAATGTACGGGGGCGCCGGAGCACAACAGGAGGACCGGACGATGCAACAACCGCCCTACAAGGAAATAGCGCCGCGCCTGGCCGGGCTGCGTGACGCCTGCGGCTTTACGCGGCAGGAACTGGCGGACAAGGTGGGCGCAACCGAGGCAGAGGTGGCCCGCTTCGAAAGCGGCGAGGTGGAGATACCGGTGAGCTTTCTCACCGACGTGGCCCGCGAATGCGGCGTGGACCTGACCGCGCTGATTTCCGGCGGCGACGCCCACCTGCACGGCTACAGCCTGGTGCGCAAGGGCGAGGGCCTTTCGGTGCAGCGCCGCAAGGACTACGACTACTGGAACCTGGCCTCGCGCTTCACCAACCGGCGCATGGAGCCGTTTCTGGTGCGCGTGCCCCCCAAGGAAGAAAAGGATCTGGTGTTCAACTACCACCGGGGCCAGGAATTCATCTACATCCTGGAAGGCCGCCTGGAGATATGGTTGAACGACGCGCGCCACGTGCTGGCCGCGGGTGACAGCCTGTACTTCAGTTCGCGCATCCCGCACGCCCTGCGCGGCCTTGATGGTGTGGATGCGGTCTTTCTGGACGTAATTAGCTAGGGCCGTCCCGGTGGGCCTTTCGTCCGCTGGCTGACCGACCCGAAGGGCGCGAAGCGTGCCCGTTAAGCGAGCTTGCGAGCTTTACGGGCATCGAGCGCAACGCGGTCAAACAGCGTCCGGCATTCGGTCAAATACCGAAAGCGTATGTTCCCTCAGGCCGGACTTGTTTTCCTTGCCAGCGAACGAAAATCCGCACCGGGCCGCGGTCCTTCGGGCGTAGCCCGCTATTACGCCGCAGGAAAACGCCCCCACCGCCACCATGGGGGGCGCGCCGTACACGCCATCAGTCAACAAGCCCGCAAGGGTTTGCTTCACAGGGATGCACCCATGACCTACACCACAAAGTTTACGGCCAAGGATTACAAGGAATTCTGCGCCGCGTTCCGCATCGACGCCCCGGACACCTTCAATTTCGCCTTTGATGTGCTGGACCCCATCGCGGCGGCTGACCCGGGTCGGCTGTGCATAGCCCATGTGGATGATGCGGGCGTGCGGCGCGACTACTCCTTCGCCTGGATGGCCGAGGCCTCTGCCAAACTGGCCAATGCGCTGCGTTTGCAGGGCATCCGCAAGGGCGACCGGGTGATGCTGGTGCTGTACCGGCGCATCGAGTTCTGGGTGTCCATGCTGGCCCTGCACCGCCTTGGCGCGGTGGCCATTCCCGCACCGGCCCAGCTCACCCCCAAGGACATCGTGTTCCGCGTGGAGCGCGCCAAGACCCGGTGCGTCATCGTGGACCATTCCATCACCGACCGCGTGGAGGCCGCCCGGCCCGACTGTCCCGGCCTTGCCGTGTGCGTGCAGGTGGGCGGCGACGCCCTGCCGCGCGGCTGGGTGGACTACGACACCATCTTCACCCCGGCGGAGGCCAGGTTTCCCCGTCCGGAAAGCCCGCTGGAATTCGCGGGCGGTGAAGACCCGCTGCTGATCTTCTTTTCGTCCGGCACCACGGGCATGCCCAAGATGGTGGAGCACGTGCACACCTATCCGCTGGGCCACCTGCTGACCGGCATGTACTGGCACGACCTGGTGCCCGGCGACCTGCACCTGACCCTGGCCGACACCGGCTGGGGCAAGGCGGTGTGGGGCAAGTTCTACGGCCAGTGGATGGCCGGGGCCTCGGTGTTCGTCTACGACTTCCGGGGCAAGTTCGAACCGGCGGCCCTGCTGGACGTGCTGGCCACCCACGCCGTGACCACCTTCTGCGCGCCGCCCACCGTGTACCGCTTTCTGGTCCGGCAGGATCTGTCCACGTACGACCTGTCGAAGCTGCGCCACTGCACCACGGCGGGCGAACTGCTGAACGACAGCGTGTTCCACGCCTGGAAGGCCGCCACCGGCCTTGAAATCCACGAAGGCTACGGGCAGACCGAAACCACCCTGCAAATCGCCACGTTGCCGTGCATGACCCCCAAGGCGGGTTCCATCGGTCGCCCCATGCCCGGCTGGGATGTGGTGTTGCAGGACGCGGCGGGCAACATCTGCCCCCCCGGCGAGGAAGGCGAAATCTGCGTGCGCGTGGCCGAGGGCCTGCCCGTGGGGCTGTTCCGGGGCTACCTGGAAGAGCCGGAAAAGACCGCCTCGGTTATGTTCGGCGGCTACTACCACACCGGCGACAAGGCCTGGATGGACGAAGACGGCTACTACTGGTTCCTGGGCCGCGTGGATGACCTGATCAAGAGCTCTGGCTACCGCATCGGACCGTTCGAGGTGGAAAGCGCCCTCGTGGCCCACCCCGCCGTGGTGGAGGCCGCCGTGACCGGCGTGCCCGATCCGCTGCGCGGACAGGCCGTGAAAGCCACCGTGGTGCTGGCCGCTGGCTACACCGCCTCGGACGCACTGACCAAGGAGCTTCAGGACCACGTGAAGAAGGTGACCGCGCCGTACAAGTACCCGCGCATCATCGACTACGTGGCCGAACTGCCCAAGACCATCAGCGGCAAGATCAAGCGTGCCGAAATCCGCGAACGCGACCAGCAGGCCGGTGGGCCCGGGGCGTAGCGGGTCTTTCGATTCTTTGTGAGGCGCTGGCGTTTTGGTTTTTGTTGTTTTTGTACGCCTCCGGCGTGCAGGGGGCTACCGCGCGTTGCGATCGCCATCCGTAATGCTCGAAGACTCGCATAACGGCTGCCGCGCGTTGCGATCGCCATCCGTAATGCTCGAAGACTCGCATAACGGCTGCCGTCCCCTGCACCCCTTCAAGGTAAAAAAAAAGAACGGGGAGAAGGCGTATCGCCTTCTCCCCGCTTTACTTTCGTGTGCGGGTTCTTGTGAGTTTCATGGTCCATGGCCATGAGCCGATTTCCTACCCCAACTAAAAAGTTTGGGAGGTAGGGGGGCCGGGGGAAGGAACCTTTTACAAAAGGTTCCTTCCCCCGGTTCGTTTTTCGTCTTTCCCTACCCCCCCTGGGCTTGCAGTTCCGCAAGATGGGTACGGGCGAAGTCGAGGGAGGGGTCGATTTCGAGGGCGGCTTCCAGCAGGTGCGCGGCGGTGTCGGCATCGCCGAGGAATTTGTGGCACAGGCCCAGGTTGGCGAGGTCGATGACCGAGCCCTTGTCCAGGTGCAGCACGCTTTCGAAGTTGGCGGCGGCCTTGGCGTAGTCGCCCAGCTTGAAGTGGCACACGCCGCGCAGGTTGAAGTATTCCTTCATTTCCGGGCAGGCGGCCACGGCGCGGTCAAGGCCGGGCAGGGCTGCGCCCCAGTCCTGGGCCAGGGTATGCACGTAGGCGCCGTAGAAGGCGGCAAGGCCGCGCGCGTCGGCGTCTGGTTGCAGGGGTTCGCTGGTTTCGAACCA
Source organism: Nitratidesulfovibrio sp. SRB-5 (assembly GCF_019931275.1). Taxonomy (NCBI): domain Bacteria; kingdom Pseudomonadati; phylum Thermodesulfobacteriota; class Desulfovibrionia; order Desulfovibrionales; family Desulfovibrionaceae; genus Nitratidesulfovibrio; species Nitratidesulfovibrio sp. SRB-5. Next base: position 1,233,585 of record NZ_JAIOTY010000001.1, read on the forward strand.
GTGGCGTGCCTCGTCCAGGGCTTCGGCGCGCAGGGCCAGCATGCCCCGGAAGAACGGCACGAAGTGCGCGCCGGGGTATATCCCTGCCAGCACCTCTAGGCCGCGCAGGGCGGTTTCGGCGTCGGCTTCCTCGCTCAGGATGCGGCCCACGAACAGGCCGATGGAGGCGTTCTTGTCCCGTTCGCGAAAGCGGAACCCCGGCACGATGTTGTAGTGGGTGGACACGTCCGCGTCGGGGTTGCGGGTGGAGATGGACAGCAGGGTGTAGCCCTGCCGGGCGAGGCCGTCGGAGAGGGTGGTGAGCTCGCGCAGGATGTCGTCCGATTCCACGGTGGGCAGCGAGGACAGCGGCACCACGGGGCCGCGCCGCAGCCATTCGATGTCTTCCAGCCGTTCGTACTTGGGCAGGCCGGAGGCCTCGTAGCAGGCGCCGGTGATGAAGTCGCCCGCGAGCTGGGCGATTTCGGTCAGGGCGCGCACGGCGGCCTTGACCGGGGTGGCGGCGGTGCCGGCGGTGTAGACGATTTCGGAGCGGGCCGGGAAGGTGGCCGGGTCCCAGGCCACGGCGCCCACGGTGGGCACGGGCAGGCCAAGGGAAAATTCCTTCAGCACCACCTGCACGCCGTGCCGGGCAAAGCGGTCCAGCAGGTCGCGCAGCACGGCGTCGTCGCCGGAGTTTTCGGGCGAGATGTCGATGGTGGGCAGTTCGGGCATGGTTTCGTCGATGATGCAGCACACGTGGCGCTCCACCAGTTCGCAGGCGCCCTGGAGGATGGATTCCTCTTCGGTGTTGCCCGCCGACGAGCCGTTGAACTCGCCCAGCTTCTTGAACCAGTCCAGCGGCAGCCACACCTCGCGGCCCTCGGTGCCGTCGCGCGGGATGACGGTGGCGGGGAAGAACTTCCAGCGGATCAGGTCCAGGGCGCGCACGGCGTCGTGCGGGGCGATGGGGTCGTGCACGGATTTGGCGATCTCTTCCACCGGCAGCAGCGCATCGCCGAAGCGGGCCTGCGCCTCGCTCCAGGTGGCTTCGACCATGCCGGGCATGTCGCGCCAGAAGGTGAAGAAGCTATAGCGCTCCATCAGTTCCATCAGGGCCGATGCCTCGGCCTGCTCCACGGACGCGCCCTTGCCCATCTGCTTGCGGGTGGGCATGACGCGCTTGGCGTCGGCCCCGCACATGCTGAGAAACACGGGAATGCCCAGCCGGTCCACGTCCACGCGGCGGGTTTCGGCAAGGATGTCCACGTCGAGGCTGGCAAGGCGCTGGCGCACGCGGCGCACGGTTTCCACGGGCGAGGTGGCCTTGTCCTGGTCCTTGGTATAGCCCTTGGGGCAGGGAGAGAGCTTGATCATGCGGATGGTCCGTGTGGGGTCGAGGTTGCGGATGCGGGCCGTTTGGTGATCCGGCTGGCTACGCCGACCGGTGCCGTGATCGGCTGGGCCGACTAGGCGGGGGCGGCGGGCGCGGCGCCCGTGCGCTTGGGGGTAAGCCGGTGCACCAGGAACAGGCGGCGTTCTTCCTGCCCGTCGTCGCCGGTGGACTTGATGCCCACGGGCTGCTCGGCCACGTCGAAGTCGCGCCCGGCCAGCTTCAGGAAGTGGGCGGCCTTGCGGCGCTTGTCGGTGCACAGCATGGCCTGCCCGCCGGAGGCCACGTGGCGGGCCAGGAACTTGGCCAGCGGGCGGTGCAGGTCTTCCAGGTAAAGGATTTCGGCCCCGGCGATGACGTCGTAGCGGGCGTCCAGCCGCGCGGTGGTGATGTCGCAGCGGCGCACCTCCACTCGGTCGGCCAGGCCATTGCGCAGCACGTTGATGCGCGCGAAGAGCAGGGCGTCGTCGTTCACGTCGGTGATGGTCACGCGGGCAAAGCCGTAGCGCGCGGCGATGAGCCCGGTGACGCCGCAGCCCCCGCCGACTTCCAGCAGGCTCTTGCCCGCCGGGTCCAGCTTGCGCAGAAAGCGCCCCAGCAGGAACGAGGCGGGCCATATCTTGGCCCACAGGGGCAGGTCGCGCAGCGGGTCCTTGATGGCGTTGGTGGCGATGAGCCGGTCGAGGTGGCCGGTCATGTTGCGGATTTGCAGGATTTCCAGCGGCGCGTCATCCACGGTGAGGGTTTCGAATTCCACTTCGTAGCGTTCGCGCGCCCTGGCCAGCAGGCGTTCCAGTTCGGCGGCGTGCGCTTCCGCCGTGGGCGCGGTTTCGGTGCTATGGAGGTCCGGGGTGTCCGGTTGTTCGGTCATGGGCTGTCCTTTTGTGGGCCGATGGCTGCGGTGAGCCGGTTGCCGGGGCGCGCGCCGGGCGGGCGGATGCGAAGGCCGGAAGAACCCGGCGTGCCGGAGGGCACGAGAGGGCTGGCGGCGGCGCGTCCGGAGTTCATGCCTCAACAGGGCGGGCAGTGCAAGTTGGGCGGGGGTAAGCACGCGCTTTGCGGCGGATGGCGGCGCGGGGATAAGGGCACGGGTGGGGCCGGGCGATATGGCCTGCTGGCGCTGGGATGAAGGGCGAGCGGGCAGGGGGGCACAGCACCCGCGCCGGGGATGCGGAAGGCGGCCGGGCTGGCCGGACTGGGCGGACTGGCCCGGCTACAAGGACTGGCCGGATTACAAGGACTGGCCCGACTGGCCAGAGTACACGGACGCCCGGCACAATGGTCATTCCGCCAGGGCCGGTTCGCCGGAACTTCGGGAAGGCAGCCCGCCCCGCGGCGTGAGCCGCTTGCGGGCCTCTATGGCCACCAGCCGCACGAAGCCGCCCTCCACGGACATCACCCGGATGTCCCGGCGCAGTTCGCGGTAGCCGTGCTCCTTGTAGAAGGCGAGGGCGTTGAGCGAGGCGGTCAGGCGCAGTTCCGGCCAGCCCTGTTCCACGGCACGGCGTTCCAGTTCGCGCAGCAGTTCGCTGCCGGTGCCGGGCGGGGCCTGCGGTGCGGCGTACAGGTAGGCCACCTCGTCGCCGCGCAGCGCGCCGAAGCCGACCACGCGGAAGGACGTCGCGGGGGCGGGCGGCGTACCCCCCCGTGGTCTGCGGGCTTCTGGGTTCGGCGCTTCCCCAGGGGGTGGGGCGACTGGTGGGTCAAGGGGCGTCGCAACCCCTGCCTCCGCCACCAGAAACGGGTTCATGCCCAGTTCAAGCTCCCGCCGGAACTGCTCCACAGTGCGGCCAGCGCACCATGCGGACAGCTGCTCCGCGTCGTAGCTGCATGTCGCCTTGCCGTTGATGGCGGCATGGAACACGGCGGTGACGGCGGCGGCGTCGTCCGGGGTGGCAAGGCGGATGGCAATGCGGGGCATGGGGCGTCCTGCGGCTGGGGTGATGTTTTCGGCATATGCCGGTAACGGCTGGTGAGCAACCGCTTTGGCCGGTTGCGGCGGCTGCGCGCGATGCTGCCGTGCCCGGGCCGATGGGGAAGATGTGGGCGCCGGAGGCACAAGGGAAAGAACACCGGACCGGGCTGATCGGAGAAGGCGCTGGCTGGCGTTGCGCCGGTGCGCGAGGAATGGGGAGAGGCGGTCCGTCAGGCCGGGATATGCCGTGGCGGCGGGCAGCCGGTGCGGGCCGGAACGGGCCACGGCAGGCCCGGGTTGGCCGGAAAAAGGCATGGAGGCATAGTCCCCGTCACCGCCGTTCATTCCGCCGGAAACGGCGAAGGTCGCCTTGCGGCGACCTTCCGTACCCCCGAGGGGCGAAATTTTGGAGCGGGAGACGGGATTTGAACCCGCGACTTCAACCTTGGCAAGGTTGCACTCTACCACTGAGTTACTCCCGCCCTTTCGGGCGACACGCGGACGGGGCGAAGCCGCCGTTCCCTCGTGCGGAGGGAGAGCTACCCTTTTTGTCGGGGACTTGTCAACATGCATGCACGAAAAAAAATGGCGCACCGGGCAGGGGGGGGCGGCAGCGCGACGCGGGGCGCGATGCCGAAGAGGGGCACCACGTGCCGTTTATTGCGCGGGGGAAAAGGCGTAGGATGGCGGTGTCTGCCGCATCGTGCGGTCTCGGATGTCGGGACCGGAGAGCGCGCGGCTGCGCATTGGGCATATGGTGTCGGTTCCTGCGCGCAACCGTTCGGAAGAAAGGAGGAGATATGATGGAAGCAAAGAGCGACGAGGTGGTTTGCGTGACCTGCCACGTGATCTGTGAGGGGACGGTTCCGGAGGTTTGGGGGCGCTTGCTGGGAACCCTGGACGACATGAACGTGCCTGTGTTCTGCACCGTGGACCATGCGGCCAACGCGGAAAAAGCGGGGCTGCGCATGCCTGCCACGCGGGTGGTGACCTTTGGAAACCCCGCCGTGGGCACGCTGCTGATGCTTGAAGCTCCGGGCATCGCCATGGACTTGCCGTTGCGCATGCTGGTGCGCGAGGCAGAAGGCGTCACCGTGCTGTCCTACGAGCGACCGGAGGCGCTGGCCGTACGTCACGGCATTGATCCGGCCTTCGGCCCCGTGGAAAAGGTGTCCACGTTCATGGCGGGGCTGGCGGAGTCGGCGCGCACTGGCCGATAGGTAGGTAATATGGGGGGCTTTGCGGCCACGCGGCAAAAAGCCCCCGCGCATGGCGCAGGGGCTATGTGTTCTGGAGCGGGAAACGGGATTTGAACCCGCAACCTTCAGCTTGGGAAGCTGACACTCTACCGTTGAGTTATTCCCGCTAATGGTGGGGTATCGCTAGGGTTTTCCGCGCTGGGCGGTGCACCCGAAGGAGACGGTGGAGCGGGAGACGGGATTTGAACCCGCGACTTCAACCTTGGCAAGGTTGCACTCTACCACTGAGTTACTCCCGCACCGATGCTGGAGGCGGCATCCGGATTTGAACCGGAGAATGGAGGTTTTGCAGACCTCTGCCTTACCACTTGGCTATGCCGCCTCATCGGTTTCGTTGGAGCGGGAGACGGGATTTGAACCCGCGACTTCAACCTTGGCAAGGTTGCACTCTACCACTGAGTTACTCCCGCTCAACGAGGAGAGCCTTCTACGTCACAGCCCCGCTCCCTGTCAAGCGAGGTTTTTGAAAAAACACGACCAATTTCCATAATATGTTGGCCGGTGCGGATTTGCGGGCACGGCGCGGCCATGGCGACGGCGGTTTTCATGTCCCGGTCGGTTGGGGCTTGCCCCGTGGTGCAGTCCGTCGCGCAGCCCGGTCGTTCCTGCTCCGTCCGTCTGGCCTGTCTCGTCGTTTGTCGGCGCACGGGGCACGTGCGCCGTTGCATCCGCCCTTGTTCCGCGTCATTCGTGGTTTTTCTGGCGTCAGTCAGCGCCTGCCAACGCTGCGGGCGGTCCGTCCGGGTTTCCGTGAACGGAAATCAGGCCTCGCCCCTTTACTTTTATTGGCCGGATGATTTATGGCAGTTGCCTTGCAAGCGACAGCCCCACCCGGCACGCGTGCCGCCAGGATGCGGTGCGCTGCGTACCGCGAGGAGGTTCCCCATGGATCAGAAGGATATCGAGTACTTCCGCGTATTGCTGACCCAGATGCTGGAAGAAGCCACGCAAAAGGGCGACCTCACGCTGGAAGACATGACGGATAACAACGAGGTCTTCGCCGATCCGGCGGACCGCGCCACCATGGAATCGGATCGCGCCTTCACCCTGCGCATCCGTGACCGCGAGCGGCGGCTGATCAAGAAAATTCAGGCGGCGCTGGGCCGCATAGAGGATGGCTCGTTCGGCATCTGCGACGAATGCGGCGAGGAAATCGGCGTGCCGCGCCTGAAGGCGCGACCCGTGACCAAGCTGTGCATCAACTGCAAGAGCAAGCAGGAAGACGACGAGCGCGTCCGAGGCGATTAACGCCCACCACGGCCCCTCACCCCTGCCGGGATGAGGGGCCGTTTTTTGTTGCGCCGTGTTGCGCGCCGTGTTGCGCGTTCTGCCAGATGCCCGGTAGCCAGTGGCAGCCGGGAGGATGCATCAGACGCCTGCTCCGGAGCTGTCCGGCCCGTTCGGTCCTTCGGGCCCTGCCGGGGGCGGCTGCCCACGCATGCTTTCAGGGCGCACAGCCAGGGAAACGACGATGGACGCCCATCTGTTCCGCCGCGTCTGCCGGGCGCTGGTTCCGTTGCTGGCCGGGTGCCGCATCGAAAAGATCCACGCACCCGCGCCGGACATCCATTCGCTCACCATCTTCGCCGCCGGGCGCAAGCAGGTGCTGGTGCTGCGCCACGGGCGCCGGGCGCCGCTGTTGTATCTGGCCGCGCACAAGCCGCCCAATCCGGCCCGGCCCGACGCCCAGATCATGTTGCTGCGCAAGCATCTGGCCGGACGCCGCGTGGCCTGGGCCGGGTGCGACTGGCCCCGCCGCAGGCTGGCCCTGCGCATGGCGCCGCCAGCCGGACAGCCTGACGGGGCGACGGACGGGGCTGCGGATGGGACTGCGGACGGGCGGCCAAACGGTAAGGGCGCAGGGCAGGGCGCCCTGGTGCTGCTGGACCTGCGCGAGGGCATGCGCCTCGTGGATGCCCTTCCCCCCGACTTCGGCGCGGACCCGGTCTGGCCGCAGTTGCCGCCCCCCTCGCAGCCCGGCGCCTTGAAGGCCACCCTGCTTTCGCTGTGCGACGATGCCGCCACCGGGTCCGACCCGGTGCTTACTCCGGCCCTGCGGCGCACCCTGACAGCCCTCGTGGGTGGTGGGCAGCACGCCAGCCCTTCCGCCAGACCCTCCGGCAGCCCTTCCGGCAGCGTCCCCGACAGTTCCCCCGACGCCTTGTCCGCTACCTTCGTTGACGTCCCGGAAGACGGCGTGCTCGACGCCTGCGCCCTGCTGGTGGACCTGGATTCCGGCGAGGGCGACGTGTTCCTGTACCGCCAGCGCAGCGAGTCGGGGGATGGCCCCGGCGAGGCCGACGGTCCCGGCGAACCCGACGAGCTTTCCGCATGGCCCCTGCCCGCATCCCTGCGCGGCAACCGGACGGAAGAGGTGCACGAATCCGCGCTGGATGCCGCCGCCATCCTGGGCGAGGCCGCCGCGTTCACCGGGCTTGCCGATGCCGCGCGCACGGATGCCGCCGCCCCGTTCAAGGCCGAAGCCAGGCGGCTGCGCCGCCTGCTGGCCAAACTGGACGACGAGGAGCGCCGCCTGCGCGCCCTGCTGGACCAGCGGGCCGATGGCGTGGCCCTGCAAGCGGTGCTCTACCAGTACCCGCCGGATGCCCGCCTGCCGGAAGTGGTGGTGCCCGATGAGGCCTTGCCCGTGTCGGCATGGCCGGAAGGCGCGGGCGACGGGCCATCGTCCCCGGAGGGCACCCTCGGCGCAGGTCCCGCAGGCCGCACCATCCGTCTCGACCCGCTGCTGACCGTGCGCGAGAACATGGCCGCCATGTTCCACCGGTCCGACCGGGGCGCGCGCGGACTCGCCATTCTCGAACGCCGCCGGGCGGAAGTGGCCCGCGACCTTGCCGCCGCCGAGCAGGGCGCAGCCATGCCCCCAGGCGGCGGATTGCCCCCGGTGCAGGCCCGGTTCACTCCCGCCTCCCCGGTCAGGCTGGGCAAGGGCGGCAAGGCCACCTCGGATTCGCGCAGGCAGCCCCGCGACGCCGGAACCGGCAGCGACGTGCAGCGCTTTCGCAGTTCCGACGGCTTCCTGCTGTTGCGGGGGCGGTGCGCCGAGGGCAACGCGGAACTGCTGCGCATCGCCTCGCCCTTCGACTGGTGGCTGCACGCGGAGGACGGCCCCAGCGCGCACCTGATCATCCGGCGCGACCACCCGGCGCATCAGGTGCCGGAACGCACCCTGGCCGAGGCCGCCGCGCTTGTGGCGGTGAAAAGCTGGCAGCGCAACGCCGCCCGCGCCCGGATCATGGTGGCCCTGGTGCGCGACGTGCGTGCCGTGAAGGGTGCCGCCCCCGGCGCCGTGCGGGTGGATGCGGTGTCCCGGTCCCTTTCCGTGGCGCCCGACGCCACGTTGGAAGGCGCCCTGCGCCTGGACAATGGTCCGGACGCCACCGTCCCGCTACCCGCTGCAAAGCCCGCCCGCGCCACCACCGGCAAGGGGCGCGGCGGACGGCGCTGAGTAGCCAGCCCTCGTTTCCCTTGCACTCCCGCGGATTGTGTCGGCGTGTTGACCGACGTGCGGCATACCGCATACAGTCCGCCACAACCTTGCGGAGGCCCGCAGGGAACTGCGCCGCTGGCGCGGGATTGTGGGAACATCGGGGGGGAAGGGATTTCGCACATGCTCAGGCGCATGCGGTCTTTGCTCGGCCTTGCGGATGACGACGACCACCCTGCCCGCACCCCTTCCGCCACCAGCGGTCAGGAGGCGGGAAAGGCGGCTCCGTCTTCCGGCGCGCGCATCGTCCCGCCGACCGTTCAGGACGGCACGGCCTGCGGCCCGGTGTTGCTGGTGGCCCGGCAGCCGGTGTTCGACGCCTCGGGAGAGGTGTGGGGCTACGAACTGCTGTTTCGCCATCCCGATTCCCCCGAATGTTGCAGCGGCGATGTGGACGCCAGCGTGGCCACCGCGTCGGTCATTGCCGATGGCTTCGCCATGGCCCGTCCGGCCCTTGGGCAGGGGCAGCGGCTGCTGGTGAACTTCGCGGAGGACATGTTGCTGGAGGGCACGCCGCGCATCCTGCCCCCCGACGTGTGCGGGGTGGAGGTGCTGGAAACGGTGCCCGCCACCGAGGCCGTGCTGCTGGCGCTTTCCGCCCTCAAGGCCGAGGGCTACCTGATCGTGGTGGACGACTACGCGGGGCAGCCCGGCATGGATGCGCTGCTGGACCTGGCGGATATCGTCAAGATCGACGTGCTGGGCCGCCCGCTGACGGACCTGGCCCGCGACGTGGCTGGTCTGCGCTCCCGCCAGTGCCAGTTGCTGGCGGAAAAAGTGGAAGACCTCGCCACGCACAGGCAGTGCGAGGCCCTGGGTTTTTCGCTGTTCCAGGGGTTCTTCTTCAGCAGGCCGGAACTGGTGCACGGCAGGCGGCTGGACAGTTCGCAGGCGGCCAAGATGCGCCTTTTGGCCACCCTGGCCCGCGAGGACGTGAACATCAAGGCCGCCACCGAGGTGGTGCGGTCCGACGCGGCCCTTTCGTACAAGCTGCTGCGGTACATCAATTCCGTGCATTTCGGGCTGCCGGTCAAGGTCACGTCCATCCAGCACGGCATCTCGCTGCTGGGCACGCGCAATCTGGTGCAGTGGCTGTGCGTCACCGTGCTTTCCGAATTCGACACCGGGCCCATGGCGCGCGAACTCATCGCGGTTTCCGCCCTGCGCGCCAAGTTTCTGGAATTGTGCGCATCCCGCGCCACGTCGCGGGCCAGACAAATGGACGCCGGACAGGTGGACGCCGGACACATGGAAGCCGGACACGCGGGTACTGGACAGGCCCGGCCCGCTCCGCAGTCGGGGGCGATGTTCATGCTCGGGCTGTTCTCGCTGCTGGAACCACTGCTGTGTCTGCCGCTGGCGGAACTGTTGCGTTCCCTGCCGTTGGCGGATGAGCTGACCGAGGCCCTTGCCGCGCACACCGGCCCCTACGCGCCGTGGCTGGAACTGCTGGAGCACTACGAACGGGGCCGCTGGGACGAAGTGCTGGCCAGCGGCGAAGCCATGGGGCTTACCCAGGCGGACCTGGCCATGGCCTACGCGGGCGCGCTGGAATGGAGCGCCTTCTTTCACGACAGGCGGGAGTAAGAATGCAGCCTCTGGTCGCCACCATAGAAACGTCGCTGTTCGACATGTTCGAGGCCGGTCCCGGCCCGTCCAGTTCCCATACCATCGGTCCCATGAAGGCCGGGCACGACTTCCGCACCCTGTGCGCGGCCCTGCCGCCAGAGGTGCTGGCCTGCGCGGCTGACATCCGGGTGCGCCTGTTCGGCTCGCTGAGCGCCACCGGCGTAGGCCACGGCACCACCGGCGCGGTGCTGGCCGGGCTGCTGGGGCACCGTCCCGCCACCTGCCCGCCGGGGCTGCTGGAATCGCTGCCCGCGCTGCCGGAAGGGGAACGCACCCTGCGCCTGGGCCCGGCGGCCCTGGTGCTGGCCGAAGGTACGGTGCGGCGCGATGCGGTGCAGCACGCCTACCCCTTCAGCAACACGCTGGTCATGGAACTGCTGGATGCGCACGGCGTGGTGCTGTGCGGGCGCGAGTACTATTCAGTGGGCGGCGGTTTCATCCAGTGGAAGGGCTGGCAGCCCGAAGAACGAGGCAAGCCCGCGCACCCGTACCGCAGCATGGCGCAACTGCGCGCGCGGCTGGTGGAAACCGGGCTGACCATCCATGAACTGATCCTGGAAAACGAAATGGCAGTTACCGGCATGGGCCGTGCCGCCATTCTGGACCGGCTGGCCGCCATCATCGAACTGATGGAAGCCAGCGTGCGGCGCGGCATTGAGGACGGCGGCCCGCTGCCCGGCACCCTGGGGGTGCACCGCAAGGCCCGCGTGCTGCTGATGCGTGCCCAGCGCCTGCCCAACGAGGTGGATGTCTTTCTGGGGCGACTGAACGCCTACGCCTTTGCCGCCGCCGAGGAAAACGCGGCGGGCGGGGTCATCGTCACCGCGCCTACCTGCGGCGCGGCGGGGGTGATGCCCGCGCTGCTCTACGCCATGCGCCACGACCTTGCCATCGGCGACCGGGCCGTGCGCGAGGGGGTGCTGGCATCGGCGGCGGTGGGCTTTCTGGCCAAGCACAACGCGGGCATCGCCGGGGCCGAGGTGGGCTGCCAGGGCGAGGTGGGCGTGGCTTCCGCCATGGCCGCCGCCATGCTGGCCCACGCGCGCGGCAACCCGGTGCACGTGGTGGAGAACGCGGCGGAAATCGCCTTGGAACACCACCTGGGCCTGACCTGCGACCCGGTGGGCGGCTACGTGCAGATTCCGTGCATCGAGCGCAACGCCGTGGGCGCGGTGAAGGCCTACAACGCCTGCCTGTTGGCCACCTGCGAAGACCCGCGCCACCACCGGGTGGCGCTGGACAGCGTCATCGCGGCCATGGCCGAGATAGGGCGCGACATGAACGCCAAGTTCAAGGAAACGTCGTCCGGCGGGCTTGCGGTCAGCGTGGTGGAGTGCTGACCGGTTAGTTGCCTTCCGGTACCCGAAAAGAGAGCGGCGTCCACCCCGTATGGGGATGGGCGCCGTCATTGTTGCTGGCAACGTCTGCTTTTGGACGCCTCCGGCGGCCAAGGGGCATCCGTCCCTTGGAACCCCATATTTCATGCTCTCATAATATGCTGGGAACACAGAAGAAGTTTTCGGGGCGAGGGGCTGGGAGAGCCCCCTCTTTTTTAGAAGGGGCTCTTCACCCGGAGGAGTTGGGATTTGTCAGCAGTCAGAAACGGCGTCCACCCCGAGCGGGATGGACGCCGTCTGCGTTCATTGGCGGTGCGGCGGTGGACCTACAGGCCCTTGCCGACCATGCGCAGCAGCCGGACGAGCTGGTTGGTGAAGCCCGCCTCGTTGTCGTACCAGATGATCAGCTTCAGCATGGTGCCATCAATGACGCTGGTGCACAGCGCGTCCACCACGCCGCCGTAGATGGAGCCCATGTAGTCCACGGACACCAGCGGCTCTTCGGTGTAGCCCATGTTGCCCAGCAGCGGTCCCTCGGCCGCGGCCTTCAGCAGGGCGTTCACCTCTTCCACGCTGGTGGGGCGTTCCAGTTCGCAGGTCAGGTCCACCAGCGACACGTTGGGGGTGGGCACGCGCACGGCCATGCCGTCCAGCTTGCCCGCCAGCGCGGGAATGACCAGCGTGGTGGCCTTGGCCGCCCCGGTGGTGGTGGGGATCATGGACAGGGCGGCGGCGCGGGCGCGGCGCGGGTCCTTGTGCGAACCGTCCAGGATGCGCTGGCTCATGGTGTACGAGTGCACCGTGGTCATCAGGCCGTGCCTGATTCCGAACGCCTCGTGGATGGTCTTGGCGGCGGGGGCCAGACAGTTGGTGGTGCACGAGGCGGCGGAAATCACGTCGTGCTTCGCCGGGTCGTAGTCGCCATGGTTCACGCCCATGACCACGGTGACGTCGGCGTCCTTGGCCGGGGCGCTGATGACGGACTTCTTCGCGCCGCAGGCCAGGTGCTGCGCAAGGCCCGCGCGGTCCTTGATGGTGCCGGTGGTTTCCACCGAGATGTCGATGCCGAGGTCCTTCCACTTCCATTCGCCCGCGCGTTCGCGGGTGACGGCAATGTGGCGGCCATTGACGATGAGCCCGGCATCGTCGTGCGCCACTTCGCCCCGGAAGGTGCCGTGGCACGAATCGTACTTGAACAGGCGGGCCAGAGAGGCGTTGTCGGCGCGGGCGTTGATGGCAACCACGCCAAGGTCGTCGGTATCGGCCAGCAGTCTGACGAGGTAGCGGCCAATGCGGCCGAACCCGTTCATCCCAAGCTTGATCATGATTCCGTTCCCCTGAGACGGTTAGATCTTGTTCGAGCAGCCAAGCACGTTGCGGATCTTGTGCTGCACCATGTTCTTCACGGCGTCGCGCGCGGGCTTGAGGTACGCGCGCGGGTCGAAATCTGCCGGTTTTTCCATGAAATGCTTGCGGATGGTGGCGGTCATGGCCAGGCGGATGTCGGTGTCGATGTTGATCTTGCACACGCCGTAGGTGGCCGCCTTGCGCAGCAGGTCCTCGGGCACGCCCTTGGCGCTGCCCACCTTGCCGCCGTAGGTGTTGGCCATGTCCACGAATTCCTGGGGCACGCTGGACGCGCCATGCAGCACCAGCGGGTAGCCGGGCAGCATGCTGGTGATCTTTTCCAGCCGCGCGAAGTCCAGCTTGGCCTCGCCGGTGAACTTGTAGGCCCCGTGGCTGGTGCCGATGGCGATGGCCAGCGAATCGCAGCCGGTGCGCTTCACGAAGTCCACGGCCTGGTCGGGGTCGGTGTACACCGAATGTTCCGCCGAAACCTCGTCCTCGACGCCCGCCAACTGGCCCAGTTCAGCTTCCACCCACACGCCGCGCGCGTGGGCGTATTCCACCACCTGTCTGGTGACGGCGATGTTTTCTTCGTACGGCAGGTGCGAGCCGTCGTACATGACCGAGGTGAAGCCGCCGTCGATGCAGTCCTTGCAGATGTTGAAGTCCTGACCGTGGTCCAGGTGCAGCACCACCGGCAGGTCGGTGTCCATCAGGGCCGCCTCGATGAGCTTCACGATGTAGTTCTGCCCGGCGTACTTGCGGGCGCCGGCGGAAACCTGAAGGATCAGCGGGGCCTGCTCTTCGCCGGCCGCCTGCATGATGCCCTGGATGATTTCCATGTTGTTCACGTTGAAGGCGCCGATGGCGTACCCTTCCTTGTAGGCCCGCTCGAACATCTGCTTGGGACCGGTCAGCGGCATGGATTCCTCCTGCTGCGCCGGACGGGCGTGATGCCTGCTGGTCCGGCGGTGGAAATGAGTTCGTCGGTCGCGCCCCGACGGCGGGTTCCCGCAGGGTGGCGCGCGCGATCCGCGCATGCCTCCGGAAGGTCCGTCCGCGATGTCCCGTCCGTGGTTTCCGGTGGCGTGTCCGTGCAGGCGCAGCCGCGCGGGATGCCATGGCGCAGGGGTGGGTATGACCTCTCGACGAAGGCGCGGGAAAGATACCCGAATCCGTGGAAAAAATAAAGATGGGCCGCGCAAGGCGGCCCATCCTTCGCGCAAAAGGGGTCACAAGGGCGTATGGGGCGGGGAAGGGGCCGCAAGCGGGTGGAGAGGACCGAAGCCCTGCTTTCCGGAAATGTCCGTTGTACCCATGTGCCCCACCGGGGCGCCCCGGCATCGGCAAATTATGCCGATGTGGCATGCGTGCGACCGGGACTTTTTTCGTATGCACAGGTCGGTTCCCGTGGCACGGGGAACGGGCCGACAATATGTGGTCGTGGAATGAAATTTGCTGGATTATGCCGGGGCGGGTCAGGTTTTGTTAGGTCACGTCAAGATCATGACGACTCTGACCGGGGCACATGCCGTGCAGGCTGGGGCAACGTCGACGAACATGGTACGGGGCACGTAGTGAGCTATCGTGAAGAAACAAGGGGCGGTGTACTGCCGTTCACTTCCAAGGCCGACACCCTGGAGTGGCTTTCCGCGTACGATGATCTGCACATACCGCCCCTGCGCTCCTTTCGCGTGGGCGAGTGGCTGACAGCGCGGGATGCAACACTTGCCTCGCTGGCGCGGGCCTTTCCCGGCGCCATGCTTGCCGTGCGCAGTTCGTGCCGCCGCGAGGATGGCCGGGAAAGCTCCGGTGCGGGGGCCTTCACGTCCGTGCTCGACGTTCCGGCCAATGACCGGGATGCCCTTGCCGCTGCCGTGGAGACCGTCATTGCTTCCTATGGTGCCCCCGGCCTCTCCGATTCCCCCGGCCCCGCCAATCCCGCGGACCCTGACGATCAGGTGCTGGTGCAACCCATGGTCGAAGGCATTGTCGTCAGCGGCGTCATGATGACGCGCGTGCATGCCGACGGCGCGCCATACTACGTGGTCAACTACGACGAATCGGGCCAGGCCGACGCCATCACGGGCGGGCGCAACGCCAGCAAGACGGTGTTCGTCTTTCACGATGCGGAAGACGAACACTGGGATTCGCGCAGGCTGCGTTCGTTCATCGCGCTGGCGCGCAGGGTGGAGGCCCTGTGCGGGCACGATGAACTGGACATGGAATTCTGCCTTGACGGGGCGGGGGTGCTGCACCTGTTGCAAGTGCGGCCAATCTGCACGCAGGCCCGCTGGATAGCCGGTGCCGACGGGCAGGTGCGCGCCAAGATAGGCTTTGTGGTGGACTTCATTTCGGAAAGGGTGGGGCAGTGGCCGGGCCTTTTCGGGCAGCGCACCATTCTGGGCGTGATGCCCGACTGGAACCCGGCGGAAATGATTGGCGTCACCCCCCGCCTGCTGGCAAGCTCGCTGTACCGAGAACTCATCACCCGCAGGGTGTGGAGCCAGGCCCGCGAATTCATGGGGTACCGCCAGATGCCCCCCGAAGAGCTGATGCTCATGGTGGCGGGGCGCCCGTTCATCGACGTGCGCGTCAGCTTCAATTCCTTCCTGCCTGCCGGGCTCGACGGGGTCACCGCAGAAACCCTGGTGGGGGCATGGCTGGACAGGCTGGACACCCACCCGCAATTCCACGACAAGGTGGAGTTTCAGGTGGCCCAGACCGCGCTGGATTTCTGCTTCGACAAACATCTGGACGAACGTTATCCGGGGCTGCTGACCCGCGCCCGGCGCGAGGACTTTCGCGCGGCGCTGCACGGGCTGACGGCACGCTGCCTGGAGTCGGGCCAACGGTCATCGATGGATTGGGCGTACGAGGCGGTCACGGAACTGCGCAACAGGCAGGCCGCGCGCGGCAGGATATCGGTGGACGCCCTTGCGCAGGGCATGAAGCCGTTGCCCCAGTTGGTGCTGCTGGCCGAGGATTGCCGCCTGTTCGGCACGTTGCCGTTTTCCATCCTGGCCCGGCATGCGTTTATTGCCGAATCTTTGCTGCGCTCCACAGTGGAGCGGGGCGCGCTGTCGCCCGAACGGCTGGCGGCGTTCAAGGCCACCATCCGGACCGTTTCCGGCGAGATGTCGCACGATCTCATGTCCGTGTGCCGCAACGGCATGGACAGGGAAACGTTTCTGGCTCGCTACGGGCATCTGCGGCCTTGCAGCTACGACATCCTTTCCCCGCGTTACGCGGACCGCGACGGGCTGTTCTCGGATTCCAGCCCCGTGTCCATGGTGGATACGGGCGTTCCGTTTGCGCTTACCCCGCAGGAATACAACAACATCGCCTCGCTCCTGCACGAGGCGCATTTCGGCAACACCCAGCCGGAGGGCCTGCTGGAGTACGCCCGCCGCAGCATCGCCGGGCGCGAACTGGCGAAGTTCATATTTACGCGCAACCTTTCGGACATGCTGGAAATGCTTGCCCTGTGGGGCGACAGGCTGGGGCTTTCGCGCGACGATCTGTCCCACCTCGAAGTGCGCGACGTCATGGAATGGGCATCGCATTCCCTGCTGCGTGACGCCCCCGGCTATTTCCGCGAACTGGCCGACAAGGGGCGCGAACTGTTCAACCTCGGGCGCAGCATCAAGCTTGGATACATCATCCGTTCCGCACGCGACGTGTACGTGGTTCCGCAGCATCGCAGCGCGCCCAACTTCATCGGGCACGGCCGCACGGAAGCGCCGCTGGCGCGCCTGTACCCCGATTCGCCCTGTTCGGTGGACATTGCCGGGCGTCTGGTATGCATCGAGAACGCGGACCCGGGCTTCGACTGGATATTCTCGCGCGGCATCGCCGGGCTGGTGACCATGTTCGGCGGCACCAATTCGCACATGGCCATCCGCTGCGCCGAATACGGCCTGCCAGCGGCCATCGGGGTCGGCGAGTTGCTGTTCGAACAGGTTACCTCGGCCCAGTCGGCCCTGCTTGATGCTGGCGCCTGCACCCTGCAACCCCTGTGAGCCACACGTGAATGCACGCCTAGCGCTGACCATGCGCGTGACCGAGGCGCCCGGCCACGCCGAACGCCGCGATGCCCTGGCCCAGGACTGGGGGCGGTTTCTTGCCGTGGCCCTGCCGGGCGCGGGGTGGCTGCCCATGCCCAATGCGGGCGATGACGCCGTGCGTCTGGCCGATGCCTTTGCCGTCAACGGCCTTGTGCTGACCGGCGGCGATGACTGGGGCGTCTTTCCCGAGCGGGACGCCACCGAGGCGGCCCTGTTCCGCTGGGCCATGGCGCGGGATATCCCCGTTCTGGGGGTGTGCCGGGGCGCGCAGGTCATCAATCACATGCTGGGGGGCACTACGCGCGCAACCGACGGCGCGGTGCACGCCGGAACGCGGCACCCCCTGACCGAAAGGCAGGACTGGACGCCGGAAGACGTGAATTCGTACCACCGCCTGGTGCTGGACCGCGACATGCTGGCGCCCGGGCTTGCATCCGCCGCCCTGGCCCCGGATGGCACGGTGGAGGCATTTCATCTGCCGGGGCGTCGCGTGGTCGGCGTGCTGTGGCATCCCGAACGAGAACATCCTTACGGGGCGTGCGGCGTGGCGTTGATGCAACGCCTGTTCACGCCGGAGCAGATATGAAACACGCCGTGGGCCTTATCCTGGCGGCGGGACGCGGGTCCCGCATGAAGGGGCTTACCGGGGACCGCCCCAAGTGCCTCACCGAACTCGCGGGGCGCCCCCTGCTGCACTGGCAGCTCGATGCCCTGCGCACTGGCGGGGCCGCGCCGCTGCTGGTGGTGGGCGGCTACCTGGGGCACATGCTGGAGCCGGAGACGCAAGGCATGCCCGCCGATGCCTACGCCACGCTCGAAAATCCCGCCTGGGCGCGGACCAACATGCTCTCCACCCTGCTGTGTGCCGCGCCGTGGCTGGAACGTCAGTTCGACCAGGGCGCCGGGCAGGCCGTCATCTCCTATTCGGACATCGTCTACCACCCCGGCCATGTGGCTGCCTTGCTGGCGCACCCCGACCATGTCGCCATCACCTACGACACGCTTTGGGAACCACTGTGGC
The DNA here is from genome assembly GCF_019931275.1 of Nitratidesulfovibrio sp. SRB-5. NCBI lineage: Bacteria > Pseudomonadati > Thermodesulfobacteriota > Desulfovibrionia > Desulfovibrionales > Desulfovibrionaceae > Nitratidesulfovibrio > Nitratidesulfovibrio sp. SRB-5. Next base: position 1,251,037 of record NZ_JAIOTY010000001.1, read on the forward strand.
GCTTGCGTTTCGGCGATCCGCTGCTGGATGCGGAAACCTTCCGGCAGGAAGGGGGGCGGCTGGCGGAGATCGGCGGCAAGCCGGGTTCGCTGGACGACATCTGCGGGCAGTACATGGGGCTCATCAAGGTCAGCCGGGAAGGCTGGCGGACGGTGACACAACGTTGCGCCCGGCTAGGCGACGCGGTGGCGCGCACGGACATGACGGCCTTTCTGCGCCTGCTGCTGGGCGACGACACCCCGGTGGGTGCCGTGCCCGTGGCGGGGCGCTGGTGCGAAACGGACAGCGGTGACGATCTTGATCGCTACCGGAGGGCGCTGGAAGCGCCCGGCTGGAGCCACGACTGGCGGTAGCGGAATTTTTTCAGGAAAGAACGTGCTTTCGAAGGAGCCAAGCATGAAGACGGAATGGGATTACACGCAACTTGCGGACGCCTACCTGGAACGCCCCGAATATGCCCCCGAGGTGTTGGAACGGCTGTTCGAACTCGCGGGGCTTCGCGAGGGGGATCTTGTCTGCGACGTGGGGGCCGGTGTGGCGCACCTTACGCTGCCGCTGGCCGGCAAGGGGTACAAGGTGATCGCGGTGGAACCCAATGACGCCATGCGCGCCAACGGCCAGAAGCGCACCGCCGCCTTTGCCAACGTCCAGTGGGTGGACGCCACCGGTGAAGATACGCAGCAGCAGTCCGGCGCGTTCGATTTCGTGTCCTTCGGTTCGTCGTTCAACGTCACGGACAGGACACTGGCGCTCAAGGAAACGTATCGCCTGCTGAAGCCCGGACGGTGGTTTACCTGCATGTGGAACCATCGCGACCTTGACGACGCGATCCAGACCGACATCGAAGGCATCATCCGCGGGTTCATTCCGGACTACGGCTATGGCACCCGCCGGGAAGACCAGGCCGACGTCATTGCCGGTTCCGGGCTGTTCACCAACGTTCAGGCCGTAAGCGGCGGGGTGATGCACGTGCAGACCGTCGAAGGCGTGATCGAGGCGTGGCGTTCGCACGGCACGCTGCACCGCCAGGCGGGGGATAGGTTCGAACAGGTCATTGCCGCCATAGCCGACTACCTGCACGCGCTGGGCGTGGAGACGATCGACATTCCCTATACCACCCGCGCGTGGATAGCCCGCAAGGCCTAGGCCATGACGGCACGGCACCCTAGCGGCAGGGTCATCTGGATCACCGGGTTTTCCGGCGCGGGCAAGACCACTCTGGCCAGGGTTCTCATGCCCTGCCTGGGGGAACGCGCGGTGCTGCTGGACGGCGACGAACTGCGCGAGGTGCTGGACGCGGCCCGGTGCGGCTTTGACCGGGAAAGCAGGCAGCGCCTTGCCTTCACCTATGCGCGCATGGCGCGCATGTTGGCCTTGCAAGGGTTTACCGTGGTGGTCGCAACCATCAGCCTGTTCCACGACCTGCATGCCTGGAACCGGGAACACCTGCCCGGGTATCTCGAAGTGTGGCTCGATGTGCCGGAGGAGGAACGCCGCAGGCGGGATCCCAAGGGCCTCTATGCCGCCGCTGCCAACGGTCAGGTGCGGGACATGGCCTGCGAGCGCATGGTGGAGGTGCCGCGCGAACCGCATCTGACCCTGCGTTTTGGCGAACACGGGGATGTCGGGGCCTCCGCGCGCGCGGTGCTGGAAATGTTGGATGTGCCCGGGCTGGCGGAGTCGCCGGAAAAGGGCGAGGCGTCCCTTGCCCCGGCATCCGGAACGGGGGGCGCATGATGGGCGGGGGATACGGGCGCCTGGAATGGGGCAGTGCATGCCGGGGCCGCAAGACGGCGGGGAGCGTGGCATGAGTCGCATTGCCGACGTGGAGGCGTTGTGCCGCCTGGGAATGTTGCACCTGCACAAGGAGGAGCCGGACCGGGCCAAGCGCCTGTTCCTGCGGGCCTGGCAGGCCATGCCGGAGCAGACGGGCATCGCGTCGCTGCTGGCGCAGGCGCACCGGGCGGAGGCGGTCCGGCGTCATGCAGAGCACGGCTGCAACGGGCGGATGCTGTTCGTCATCCGGGGCTATTTTCTGTCGTATTTCCTGCCGGTACTGCGCCTGTTGCCCCCGGACCGCGTGGATGTGGATACCGGCGGCGACAGCTGGGGGGTGGATGGTGCCGCCCGCGCAGAGGTGCTTGCCCTGGGGTTTGGTCCCTGCGAGCACGTTCCCCGACCAGAGTGGTGGCGCTATGCCATGGTGGCTGCGGACCACGCCATCCAGATGCATTTCCCCGTCACCGGACCGGAGGATGTGCTGCCCCCCGTGGTGGCGTATCTGGCGCACAATACCACGTATGCGGGCGGAGCCGTTCATCCCTACCAGAGCCACTGCATCTATCCCTTCGAGGCATTGGCGTTGCAGCAGCGGGCCCAGGCCCCATGGCAGCAGTGCCTGTTCACCGGGCCATACCAGTTTACGGAAGAGATGCTGCGCCTGATGTTCGCGGACAGGGCCGCACTGCGCGGACGAGCCATGCGGGAGTTGGGGCAGGAAGACCGTGGCGGGCCGCTGGTGGTCTGCTATGCCTCGGCGCTGGACAACTGCCACGAGGTGGCCGATGGCCTGCGGGGGCTGGCCGACGCCCTGCACCCGCAGGGCGGACTGGTGGTGCTGAAACCGTTTCCGGACGACGTGGAACGCTACGCGGCGCTGGACATGGGCCGTGCACTGGTCTGGTCGCGTTCGGGGGCGGGCGGCAACGAACTGCGCATGGCCGCAGACTGCGTACTGTGCGGCCTTGCCGGGTCCACGCTGCTTTCGGTGTTCCTGACCGGGCAGCGCGTGCTGCCCTACCACACCGAGCAGGAACGGGAATACTGCGAAGGCAGCCGGGACCGCCAGAAATTGCGCCCGCGCGGCACGGTCAGGCCCGATGCCAACCCCAGGGGGCAGGCCATCATCGCCGGGTTGGGCGGGTCATGTTCCATCGCGGATGTGCCCGCGTTGCAGCGGCATCTTGAGGCGCTGCTGGATGACGCGGAGTATCCAGCAAGGAACGAGGCCATCCGGCTGAGCGTACTGGGCCGCAGCGATGTGCGTCACGGCGCGCGACGAACGGCGGAACTGCTGCTTTCCCTGCTGGATGGCGGACGTACATTGTAGTTGTTTGTGCCATGCGGTTGCCATCCGAAAGGGTGGGGACCACGTGACGAAAGAACAGCCGGGTGACCGCAAAACGTGGTCACCCGGCTGTTCTTTCGACGCATCAATGCCGGATCAGTGTGAAGGGTGAGGACGCTACGCGGCGGGGCTGTCTGTATCGCCGAGCACACCGGAGAAGCGCCCTCGCCTGAATACGGAAAGCACTTCCATGGCCGTCATGGCGGGGGCGTTGACGATGTGATAGCGCCCGTAGGTTTCGTCCTGCAATGCCTTCAGTCTGTCTTTGTAGGTTTGCGAGCTCATCGTTTCCTGAAAGTTGCGCAGAAGGGCGCCGACATCTGTAATAGGGATGGAACCCAGCCGGGCCTCAAGGTCTCGGCAACGTGGAAAGAGGGGGTGCTGAAAAACGCCGCGTTCATAGTATGTGTTTGTACGTCCGATGTCGAATTCGCGCGTTGTGTGGTATACGGTGATGTTTTGTCCAAGCATGACAGCCGTCATGAGTGCCGTTGTGGAGTATGATGTGAGGAAGCAATCTGCGGCAAGGCGCGGATCTATATGTCTGAAGTCGCGCATCCCGAACGTGGTGACACCTGCCTTGGATATTTTTTCTTGCAATTCAGTATGCCACGCATACGTCTTGACGATAAGATTCGTATGCTGTGAGATTTCTATAAGCGGTTCTACAAGTTCATGATGGTCATCCATTATTGTTGTAAAACATACGACCAGTGGAAGTGATGTATCCTTGAAACCGTATTCTTTCAGGATAGTATCGCGCAGAATTTTCTTGTTGTTTACATACAAATTGAGAGCGTCATTGTCGAACTGAAAAAGTCCAGTGTATATTGTATTGCAGTTTTTGTTTCCGTTATGGGTGAATTTTTCACAGATAACAATTTCATGGTCGAAATCATATTGTGTAGCTTCAAGTGAGGCGTGGTCGATGAGAAGCTTCTTCTTTGGCCTTTTTGTGTCATCCACCCATTCCCACTGTTCGCTGGTGTACAGTCCCATGGCGTATGGAGAAATATCTATCTTGCGCGAAGCAGGGATGACGCTATAGCCTTCGTGCCAAGCGCACCATGCATTCTGAAGTTTTCCCGATGGTGATTATGTCGATGAACTTGCTGGGTATGAGTTTGATTATTGGATAATATTTGTGCAAGACTGTGGATGATACAGGCATTGCAATTTTTTCTATGGTCATGGTGCACCTGTCCTTGAAGCATGTATTGCTTTTGGCCTTATCTGCGCCGGGGGTCAATATCAGAGCGGTCTGGGCAGCGGGCAGCCCGTGATGCGGAGTTCGTCGGGTTGTCCGGACGGCACGCGGCAGCAGGCGGGGAAACAAAGAGTTGGTGCCCCCTTCGGTTCATGGCTTTCCGCTACGACCCTTTTGATTCTCATGCTGCCGTGCGTGTGTCGCCCGCATTCGGACAGGGCCCATCCGGCGATAAGTGGCGCGGGCAACGAGGCGGCGTGCGCGGCTATATCTCGCCGCCGGTCTGGTCGACGGTCTGGGCGTTTGCTTGCCCACCGGCTCCGTCGCCCTGCACTCTGGCCAGCACGTCCATGGCCTCGTGGTCGGTGAAGTCGAAGCGCAGCGGGGTAAGGGTGATCCACCCTTCGGTCAGCAGGGCGCGGTCGGTGCCGGGGGCCACTGTTTCCGGCGGAATGACGCCGTTCAGCCACCAGTACGAGCCGCCGCGCGGGTCCGTGCGGTGGTCATACCAGTCCTTCCACACGGCGCGGGTCTGGGGGCAGGCGCGCACGCCCTTCACCTCGGGCATGGGCAGGGCGGGGTAGTTCAGGTTCACGACGCAGCGGGCGGGAAGGGCATTCCAGTCCAGCGTGGCCAGCAGCCCGGCGGCGTGGGCGGCCTGTCCGGAAAGGTCGGCGGGCCGGAACGAATCGTACGAAACGGCCAGGGCGGGGTAGCCCATGTGCGCCGCCTCCGTCGCGGCGGACACCGTACCGGAGTACAGGATGTCCGGCCCCACGTTGGCCCCGGCGTTGATGCCGGACACCACCACGTCGGGCTTCTTGTCCAGCAGGCACGACAGGCCCAGCTTCACGCAGTCGGTGGGGGTGCCGTACACCCCGCGCCCGCGAAAGCCGTTTTCGTGGAATTCCTTCACGCGCAGGGGCAGGCTGATGGTCACGGCGTGGCCCACGGCGGACTGTTCGGTGACCGGGGCCACCACGTGCACCTCGTGCCCGGCGTCCAGCAGGGCCTTGTACATGGCGCGCAGGCCGGGGGCCTGGATGCCGTCGTCGTTGGTCAGGGCTACGATCATGGGGTATCCTCTCTCAGGGACGGCATGATGACGCGCGTCCCGTGCTGCTGTTGCGTGATGTTTCGGTGCCGTGCTGCGCAGCATGCTGCCGGGAAACGGCGACGTCGCGATGACAGGCTGGCGTCGGCCGGAAGGCGTGCGGGCGGCGGCGCGACGATTGTCCGTCCAGGCTTCGTCACGCTTCGTGCGGGCGCGCACCTGTGGCGCGTCCGGCGTGCCGTTCGCATTGACAACGTGGTCGAAAAGCAGGCACCTTGCGGCAAATTGGCCGTCCCCGCGCGGGCATTTCTTCCGTCCGCGTCCCGGCGTTTCCGGTGTAACCGGCGCATTCAGGGCATCGGGCATGGCCGCTTCCTTACGACGCACATGGAAAAAAGACAAACCATACGAGATATCGCCGCCAATGACGAGGTGAGCGGGCTGTTCCTGCTCGGTTCGGCCACCCTGCAACAGTCGCGCAACGGCCCCTTCTGGCGGCTGGAACTGCGCGACGCCTCCGGCAGCATGGAGGCCAAGATCTGGAGCCCCCAGAGCCAGGCCTATCCGGACTTGGCCGCCGGGCAGATCGTGGACGTGGAAGGCCGCTCCGGCACGTACCGCGACAAGGTGGAGGTGACCATAGGCCGCCTGCGCGTGCTGGACGACGCCGAGCAGGCCGGGCTGGACCTTGGCCTGTTCCTGCCCGCCAGCCCGCGCCCCGCGCAGGAGATGCTGGATGAACTGATCGCCCTGTGCAAGGCGGAGTTCACCCACGCGCCGTGGCGCAAGTTCGTGCTGGCCGTGCTGCGCGACGAGGACATCGCCCCGCGCCTGCTGGCAGCGCCCGCCGCCAAGTCGGTGCACCATGCCTACGTGGGCGGCCTTGTGGAGCACATGCTGTCCGTGGTCGGGCTGGCCCTGCGCATCGCCGACCACTACCCGGAATTGGACCGCCAGGCCCTGCTGGCCGGGGCGCTGTTCCACGACATCGGCAAGGTGTGGGAGCTGACCGGCGGCCTTGCCAACGATTATTCCGACGAAGGACGCCTGCTGGGGCACATCCACATCGGGCTGGAACGCATCGAGCCGCACCTGCGCAAGTCCGGCCTCGCGCCGGAACTGGTGACCCATTTCAAGCACCTTATCCTCAGCCACCATGGCGAGTACGAATTCGGCTCTCCCCGGCGGCCCAAGACGGCGGAAGCCATGGCCCTGCACTACGCGGACAACCTGGACGCCAAGATGGCCCAGTTCCGGGGGCTGTTCGCCAACCACGAAGAGGACGCCACCGGCTGGACGCCGTTCCAGCCCACGCTGGGGCGCTTCCTGTACCGTCCGGCCCGCTCGCCCGAGGAGCCCCGCCCGGCGCGCAAGAGCAGCCCGGCCCACAAGGGCGGCGGCAAGGCTGGCGCCGATGGCGCGGACGATGCCGCCAAGGCCGGGCCGCAGAGCGTGCAGGCATCGTTGCTGTAGACCACGGCGGCAGTGTTCTGTCGCTCATCAACAGGCTGTATTTTTTCAGGAATCTGCAATGTTCATCACCTTTGAAGGAATGGAAGGCTCCGGCAAGAGCACGGCCCTGAACCGTGTGCAGCAGGCGCTGCTTGACGCGGGGCACGGGGTGCTGCTGACGCGCGAGCCGGGCGGCAGCCGCCTGGGGCGCACGCTGCGCTCCATCCTGCTGGACCTTTCCAACGACGACATCGTGCCCGAGGCGGAACTGTTCCTGTACCTGGCCGACCGCGCCCAGCACGTGGGGCAGGTGATCCGCCCGGCCCTGGAGGAGGGCGTGGTGGTGCTGTCCGACCGCTACGCCGACTCCACCGTGGTCTACCAGGGCTACGGGCGCGGGCTGGACCCGGAACGGCTGCGCGAACTGAACGACATGGCCGTGGGCGGGCTGTGGCCCGACCTGACCCTGGTGTTCGACCTGCCGCCGGAAGAAGGCCTGCGCCGGGCCATGACCCGCAACCTGCGCGAGGGCACCAGCGTTTCCGAAGGGCGGTTCGAGGCGGAGCACCTTGCCTTTCACGCCCGGGTGCGCGAAGGCTATCTGACGTGGGCCGCGCTGCATCCTGCGCGGTTCCGGGTGGTGGATGCCACCCGCACGCCCGACGAGGTGTTCGAGGACGTCATGCGCGCCGTGCGGTCCGCCTTGTCGGCCCCGGCGCGTCCGTGACGGCGGATTGCTCATGACGGCGGACCGCGCATGACGGCGGGCCACCCGTAACGGCGGGCAAGCCCCGCGAAGGACATTCCCATGCTGGAAGCAAAGAACCGGCTGGGCATCATCTTCTTTCCGGCCTTCGACTGGGCCATCAGCGCCACCCACCCGGAACGCGAGGAACGGCTGCTCTACACGCAGGACCAACTGCGCGAGGAAGGTCTGTTCGACATCGCGGGCATCACCGAATACAAGCCGGAAATCGCCACCCGCGAAGACGTGGAGCGCGTGCATTTCTGCATTCCCGGCGTGGAGAGCGTGTGCACCAAGTCGCACCTCATCTCCGCCGGGGGGGCCATCACCGCCGCCCGGCTGGTGATGGAGAAGGAGGAGGAAAAGGCCTTCGCGCTGGTGCGCCCGCCGGGGCACCACGCCATGAAGGTGGTGCACGGCAACCGGGGGTTCTGCAACATCAACATCGAAGCCGTGATGCTCGAACACATCCGCGAGCACTACGGCCCGTTGCGCGTGGCCATCGTGGACACCGACTGCCACCACGGCGACGGCACGCAGGACATCTACTGGAACGACCGCGACACCCTGTTCATCTCGCTGCATCAGGATGGCCGCACCCTGTACCCCGGCACCGGCTTTCCGCACGAACTGGGCGGCCCCAACGCCATGGGCCGCACCCTGAACATTCCGCTGCCGCCCGGCACGTCGGACAAGGGGTTCCTGCATGTCATCGACAACCTGGTGCTGCCGGTGCTGGAAGACTTCAAGCCGGACCTCGTCATCAATTCCGCCGGGCAGGACAACCACTTTTCCGACCCCATCACCAACATGAACTTCTCGGCGCGGGGTTACGCCATGCTGAACAGGCGGCTGAACCCCGACATCGCCGTGCTGGAAGGCGGCTACGCCATTCAGGGCGCGCTGCCGTACGTCAATCTGGGCATCTGCCTGGCCATGGCCGGGCTGGACTTCGACGGGGTGCGCGAGCCGGAATTCGACCCGGCGGCCATCGCCCAGTCGGACCAGGTGACCGCGTACATCGAGCGGCTGTGCGACGAGATGCTGAAGGTGTGGCGCAAGCCCCCGGCCCTGCCCAAGCAGGGCGAACGCTCCGGCGACTGGTGGGTGCGCACCAAGGACATCTACTACGATACCGATGGCATCAGCGAGAGCCAGGTGGAATCGGTGCTGCTGTGCCCGGACTGCTCGGGCACGGTGAAGATAGAAACCTGGTCCACGGTGAACCCGCTCAGCGTGGGCATCGAGATTCCCATCAGCGCCTGCGACAGGTGCGCGGGCATTGGCCGCCGCCTGCTGGAGGAAGCCCACCTGAAGGGCAACTACCGCTACGTGCAGTGCATTGATAGAAAGGCAAAGCGATACACGCGCTACGGCTTTTAGCCCGGTAGCGCACGAGCAAACGCACATCCTTCGGAGAAATACCATGAGCAAGACCGCCACCCCGCCCGCAAATCCGCCTGCGAATCCTGTGGACACCTTCTGGACCATCCGCCTGGCCACCACCAAGGAAGCCCTTGAAGCCAACAACTTCGAGGTGTCCATGGCCGAAAACCTGGCCGACGCGGCCCGCATCTTTCTGGAAGACATCCTGCCCGCGTCCGGCGCAAAAACCGTGTCCTTCGGCGGTTCCATGAGCATCGGCAAGAGCGGCGTGCCCGAGGCCCTGCGCGCCATGGATGCCATCGAACTGCTGGACACCATGAACTACAAGCTGCCCGCGGCGGAAATGTACGAACTGCGCCGCCAGGCCCTGCTGGTGGACCTGTTCCTGTCCAGCACCAACGCCCTTACCGTGGACGGCAAGCTGGTGAACCTGGACATGATCGGCAACCGCGTGGGCGGCATCAACTTCGGCCCCAGGAAGGTGGTGCTGTTCGTGGGCCGCAACAAGGTGGTGGACAGCGTGGACGACGGCATGCGCCGCATCAAGGAATTCTCCGCGCCCACCAACGCCATCCGCCTGGCCAAGAAGACCCCGTGCACCAAGGTGGCGGAGTGCATGGACTGCAAGAGCCCCGACCGCATCTGTAACGTCTGGACCATCACGGAAAAGGCCTTCCCGGCCAAGCGCATCCACGTGATTCTCATCAACGAGGACACCGGGCTGTAGCCGAACCCCGGGTTGTGCATTCAAGGGGGCGGAAAAACACGCCGCCCCCATTCCCTTGCGCGTCTGTTTCCGGCATGTTGGGGCGACTCACCTCGTCGGATGACCCGGAGCGGCGCAGCCATCGGCAACGGCAGCGCGATGCGCCCCTGGCAGGGCCGACACGGGCCGGACCGGGGCGCGCGGCGTCCCCGGCAGTTGGCGGCCCGCGCACCGCACGCCGCACGCAGGGGGACGGATGTTCCTGAACGAACACCAGAGCAAGAAGCTGTTCGCCGCGGCGGGGATTGCCGTCCCCGCCGGGGATTGTCTGGGGCCGGAAGACGTGGACGCGTATGCGCCGCCGTTTCCCGGCCCCTGGTACGTCAAGGCGCAGGTGCTTACCGGCGGGCGCGGCAAGGCGGGCGGCGTGCTGCGGGCCGATACGCCCGATGCGTTGCGCGCCACCGCGCGGACCATCCTGGGCATGACCATCAAGGGCCACGCCGTGCCCTTCGTGCGGGTGGAACCGGCCACGGACATTCGCAAGGAATGCTACCTGTCGTTCATGCTTTCGCGCCAGCGGCGCGAGATGCTGCTGACCACCAGCCACCGGGGCGGCATGGAGGTGGAGGCCACGGCGGACAGCCGCAAGCCGCTGGTGCAGCGGGTGCCGCTGGACGCGGGCCTGCGCGAACACCACCTGCGGGCGGCGTTCTTCGAACTGGGGGCGGACCCGGCGGGCTGGGCGGGCTTTCGCGACCTTGCCGAGCGCCTTTTCCGGGCAGTACGCGACGATGGCCTGCTGCTGGCGGAAATCAACCCGCTGGTATTCACCGGGGCAGGGCAGTGGGTGGCCCTGGACGGCAAGGTTGAACTGGACGACAACGTGGTGGACCTGCGGGCCGATCTGCAGGGCTACTACACGCCGGAACACCACGGCGCGGAAGAAAACGCCGCGCGCGATGCCGGGCTGAGCTACGTGGGGCTTTCCGGCTGGGTGGGCCTTTTGGTCAACGGCGCGGGCCTTGCCATGGCCACCATGGACCTGCTGAACTTTTCCGGCCTGCCCGCCGCCAACTTCATGGACCTTGGCGGAGCGGCGGACGGCGCGCGCATGCGCCGGGCGCTGGATTTGCTGTTTGCCAATCCGCAGGTGCGGGCGGTGTTCATCAACCTGTTCGGGGGCATCGTGTCCTGCGCCGGGGTGGCCCGCGCGCTCATGGAGGCGCTGGGCACGGAACGCGCCGTGCAACCCATAGTAATGCGTATGGCGGGGCACGAATCGGCGGAGGGCCGCGAACTGCTGCGCGCCTTCGCCCATCCGGACGTGATCATCGCCGACGAGGTGGCCGACGCGCTGGACGCCCTGCGGCGGCTGGATGAGGTGAACCGGGCCCACCGGACAGCGGGCACGGCCCCTGCCGTTCCGCCCGTTGCATACCCCCTTGCCGACGAGGCGTGGCCGCTGCCCCCCGCCGCCCGCAAGGGCTACCGGCGTTCCGGCAGGCGCGGCGTGCCGTGGCTGGGGCCGGATACCCGGGTGCTGGTGCAGGGCATCACCGGCAAGGTGGCCCAGCGCCACGTGCAGCTGATGCAGGAATACGGCACGCGCATCGTGGCCGGGGTAACCCCGTTCAAGGGCGGACAGAGCGTGCTGGGCGTGCCGGTGTACGATTCGGTGCACGAGGCATGCAGGCACCACCGCATCGACGCCTCCATCATTTTCGTGCCCGCGCCCTTCGCGCCCGATGCGGTCATGGAGGCGGCGGCGGAGGAAATCCCGTGGGCGGTGTGCATCACCGAAGGCATTCCGCAGCGGGCCATGCTTTCCGCGCTGAAGAACGTGCCGCCGTCGCCCACGCGGGTCATCGGCCCCAACACGCCGGGCATCATCGTGCCGGGGGCCACCAAGATCGGCATCATGCCGGGCTACGTGTTCACGCCGGGGCCGGTGGCCATCTTCTCGCGCTCGGGCACGCTGACCTACGAGGCGGCGGCACGCCTGTCGGCGGCGGGCATCGGGCAGTCGTTCTGCGCCGGGGTGGGGGGCGATTCGTTCATCGGCAGCGACTTCATCTCGCTGTTCGAGTGCATCCGCGACGACGACGCCACCGAGGCCGTGCTGGTGCTGGGCGAAGTGGGCGGCACGGCGGAAGAGGACCTGGCCCGCTGGGTGACCGCCACCGGCTTCGCCAAGCCGGTGCTGGGCTTCATTGCCGCGCGCACGGCCCCGCCGGGCCGCCGCATGGGCCACGCCGGGGCCATCCTGGACGAGGCCACCGGCGGCGTGGACGGCAAGTTGCAGGCCATGCGCGACGCGGGTTTTGCCGTGTGCCCCGACCTGGCCAGCCTGCCGGAACGGGTGGCCCGCGCGCTGGGCCGGGACGCGGGCTGACCCGCGCCGGATCGGCGGACGTTCCCCACGGGTGCGGCGGCTTCGGCTTGCCGCGCCCCGGCTTTTGGTCTAGGTGCGGTATGCCGTCATCTGGCCGCCCGCGCGGCGGCCTTGCGGCGCGTCATCCGGCATGTCTCCAGCATATCTCCGGCACGTCACCAGTCACGTCACTCGGCACATTGTCCGGCGCATAACCCGGCAGGTCACCGGGACCGCAAGCCTCACGAGGAAGAGCATGAACATCACCGAAGCGCTGCTGCACGCCCTGAAGGAACGCGGCGCGCGCGAGGTCTGGGGCATTCCCGGCGACTTCGCGCTGCCGTATTTCAAGATCATCGAGCAGACCGGCATCCTGCCGCTGGTCACCCTGACGCATGAGCCGGGGCTGGGCTTTGCCGCCGACGCCGCCGCGCGCATCCGCCGGGGGCTCAGCGTGGCCGCCGTCACCTACGGGGCCGGGGCCATCAACATGCTGAACGCCGTGGCCCAGGCCTTTGCCGAAAAGTCGCCGCTGGTGGTCGTTTCCGGCGCGCCGGGCACGGCGGAGAGGGCGCGCGGCCTTCTGCTGCACCATCAGGTGAAGACCGTGGGCTCGCAGTTCCGCATGTACCAGGAAGTCACCTGCGACCAGGGCATTCTGGACGACCCGGCCACCGCCCCCGCCATCATTGAGCGGGTGCTGCGCAACTGCCTTGAGCATTCGCGCCCGGTGTACCTGGAAATTCCGCGCGACATGCCCGCCGTGGCCTGCGGCCCGGTGGCCCCGCACATGCCCACCCCCTGCGATGCAGAGGCCGTGGCCGCCTGCGCGGCGGAAGTGTTGGCCCGGCTGCGCGCCGCCAGCCGTCCGGTACTGATGGTGGGGGTGGAGGTGCGCCGCTACGGCCTTGAGGACCGTGTGGCGGAACTGGCCGACAGGCTGGGCGTGCCCGTGGTCACCAGCTTCATGGGGCGCGGGCTGCTGGCTGGCAAGGCCTGCCTGCAAGGCACCTACATGGGCGTGGCGGGGGATGCCGCCATCACCCAGGCAGTGGAAGGCTCCGACGGCCTGTTGCTGCTGGGGGTGATCATGTCCGACACCAACTTCGGGGTGTCTGCCAGCCACATCGACCGCCGCCGCCTGATGCACGCCGAGGACCGCCAGGTGCGCATGGGCTTCCATACCTATCACGACATCCCGCTGGAAAGTCTGGTGGATGCGCTGCTGGCAGCCCTTCCTGAAGGCGGGCAGGCCTGTGCCGTTCCGGCAGGCCTGGACGGCGATGGGGGGGCGCTGGGCCGCAACGTGGTGTATCGGCGCGGTTTCGTGGCGGACGACGCCCCGGTGACGCCCGACGACATCGCCGTGCTGCTCAACGATTTCTACGATGGCGTGTTGAACGGACCGGCGGTCAGCGCCGAGCCGGATCCGTTCCCGTGGCCCTTTGGCGGGCGCCCCTTGCCGTGGCCGCTGGCCTGCGACATCGGCGACTGCCTGTTCACCGCGCTGTCGGTGCGCCCCGTGCCCATGGTGGGGCCGGGGTACTACGCCAGCATGGGTTTTGGCGTGCCTGCGGGCATGGGCCTGCAGGTGACCACCGGGCAGCGTTCGTTGACACTGGTGGGCGACGGAGCCTTCCAGATGACCGGCATGGAGCTTGGCAACTGCGCGCGTCTCGGCATCGACCCGGTGGTCGTGGTGTTCAACAACGCCTCGTGGGAGATGCTGCGGGTGTTCCAGCCGGAAACCTCGTACAGCGCCATCAATACGCTGGACTTCGCCGCCTTTGCCGATGCGCTGGGCGGGCACGGCTACCGCGTGACCACCCGGCGCGAACTGGCGGCGGCGTTTGCCTCGGCCACCACGGAGCGCGGGCGCTTCCAACTCATCGACGTGCGGTTGGAAAAGGGCGCCATTTCCGACACACTGGCCAATTTCGTGGCCGGGGTGAAGCGGGTGTCCGGCGTGAAGTAGCCGGGTGTGCATTCCGATTTCTTCATGTGACAAGGCCGGGGGCTGCCCGGCAAGACGCGCAAGCGAAGCGGGGCGCGGTCCGGTGGACCGCGCCCCGCATGCGTTCGGCGTCGAATCAGGGTGCCGTTGCGGCGCCGCTATTTTGCCGACTTGCCGAGAGACGCGAACGACACGGCGCTGCCGCCGCCCCCGCCGGAGGCCTGCTTGGCGGCCTGGGCCTGCAATTCGTTGATCTGCTGCTGCAACTCGTTGATCTGCTGATACAGCGGGCGGGTGACCGATTCCTTCACCCCGTCGGGCGAGGAACCCTGCTCCACCTGCGAGATTTGCTGCTGCAACTGTTCGATCTTCTTTTGCAGTTCCTCGATCTGCTTGGCCGTGGAATCGCCGCCCGAACCGCCACCATCAGCGGCGGCAGAGGCAGAGGTGGAGGAAGAGGCCGACGCGTCGGCGGTGTCTCCGTCCGTCGTGCCCGCTTCGGTCAGGGTGCCCGCCTGCTGGGCGGCGTCCGCCTCGGCCTGCTGGCGCGCGGCCAGCATCTCGCGGGCAAGGCGCATGGCTTCCTCGGATATGGACACCCGGTCGCCGGACTGCGTGGCGGCAACACTTTGCGTGGCACGCCGGGTGTTGGAGATGCCCGAAATGTAGTCGGTGGACGACACCCCGTAGCCCTGCATCAATTCCATTGTCCAATCGCTCATGAACGCACCCTCCATGCATGGTTGGCGGCTGTCCGCCCCGCGTCTGCGGCTGTTTCGGCTGCCACGGGGAGGGCGGGACGCGCTTGGCTCCCGGCAGGACCTGCCGCCCATTTCGGCGTGCGAGCGGGCATGCAAAAGACGTGTAAGGGGAAAAGGTTTCCCTGTGCTCCGGCAGGCGCGGATTGCCGGGTTTGCGGCGCTTCAGTCCGTGCCTGCGATGCGGGCAAGGCGGGCGGGAGTATAGATGATGGCGTTCATGGCGCTGTCCGGAATGCGCTGAAAGCCGAAGCCCAGATACCACTCGGTCAGCGTGCGCTGGTCCAGGCAGCCGTTGCCGTGGGCCAGGGGCAGGGCATTGGCCACAATGTGCAGTCCGTGGCGTTCGGCAATGGCCACCAGCAGGGCCATGGCCTGCGAGCCGTGCCCGGCGCGTCGGGCGTCGGAATGGATTTGCAGCAGCGACATGCGGTCCTCCCAGAAGCACACCAGCATGCGCACCGGCCCCAGTTGCCGGAAGCCGGACCGGCTGCCCGGCACGGGCGTAGTGTGGTGCAGGTAGCACTGGCGCGCGGCCTGCGTGGCCGGGGGCAGGCCCGCCGGGGCAGCGGGTGTTGACGCCGAGGCTGCTTCCCGCGTCGGGTGGTGGGACCTGAGGGAGCCATGCAGACCGGAAGATTCCGGGACATCCGCAACGCCCGGCGCATTCCGTGCGTCCGGTGCCGCCGACAGTGCGGGAGGGGGCACCGGGGGGATCACGGAATGGGGTACGACGGCGTTGCGGGACGTGGGGGTGGTGGCGTGCGTGGATGCTTGCGCGTGGTGCGACATGGGGTGGTACCTCGTGAAGGTGATGGATGCGGGGTTGAAGAGGCCGGGGAGCGGACGACGCAAAAGTCCCCCCTTTCCGTTGCGGAGAAAGGGGGGACGTCCGTGGCCGGAACGGCCGAGGTAATCAGGACTACCCCCCGTGCGCCTCGCGGACGGCACGGAGGAAGATGCCGCGCGGGGCGGCGGTGGAGCGGAAGCGTCCGGAACACGCACCACGGCCATGCGCGGCGCACGGGGGCTGCGGCGCATTGACGCGTGTGAAGATGTGTTTTGTGGTGGTGTTCTGCTGCTGCATGAGGTTGGTGGAGGAATACACGTCTTGATGACGTGTGCATGATGTGTGAGTTATAGACACCATGATTACATGGATGAATGTTGAAGTCAAGCCTGTTTGCGAAAATTCATGACACCCATGACCTGTGCGGAAAGGAAGCGCCCTGTGGTGCACTGCGTGATGTGAAATGCTTCTTATAGTCCATGGTACGTGCTTTTAAAACTGCACATTACGTTTGAAAATACTGCAAGGTGTATGCGGAACAGTATGCGATTGGCCGTGTGGTGTGGTGGCAGGGGTGGTGGCCCCTGACGTAGCGGGGGGCGTGGCGAAGGCTGGTGCAGTTGTCGGGCGGGGGCGCCTGGGCTACGCGTGGCAGGTGGCATGCCGGGCAGGCTGTAAAGGGACATGCCGGGCAGGCGGGCAGGTGCGTGGCCACATTCGTGGGCGGTTGGCGCTCAGGGCCGGGCCAGGCAGCCGATGCGCCGGGCTTGGGCGCATCCTGCCGGATAGTCGCGGCAGAGGGTGGGCTTGGTCTCGTGGATGGAGCAGATGCCGTGCCCGTCCGGGGTATGGCGCAGCCACGGGCAGTGGCCGTCATCGCCGCCGCCGCTGCCCCCGCCGTCGGCACGGGGCGAAAGCCAGACCTCGTGGGTCGTGCCGTCGGGGCCACGGGTTTCGCCCACCCTGCACAGGATGTCTTCCCGCCCTTCGCGCCGCCAGCGGGCCACGTCGCCCGCGTCCACGGTCATCAGGTGCAGCAGGGCACAGCACTTTCCGCAACGCACACAGGTGGGCATGGGGCCTCCGGCGGGTAGGGGGTTCCGGGTTGGACCAGTTTACCGCGTGTGCAGGCCGCCCGCCATGAGAATGCCTGCACGCGTACGGGCTGGTCAAAGATGCCGGGCGGGCGGCTTTGCGCAAAAAACACGCGCATGGCGTGTTGCCAGCGGGGTGCGCCGGGTGTATCCGCAGGAAAGTCGGCGGCAACAACGCATGGCGGACCACATCCGCACCACGCCGCCAGATGTGGCGCACCGCCCGTGCCGCCGCCAACCATACGTAACGAAACGCATTGCCCGGAGGTATGCCTTCCATGTCACAACTCTCGCAGACGGATCCCGATGGCCTTGAAATCCATGACGTTGACTTCATCCAGACCGACGGCATGACGGAAGGGACGGGGACGCTGGTCATCGAGATGACCCTCGACGACGAACGCGAGGTGACGCGCATCCATCGGAATGTTCCCGAACACTTGTACGAGGCGTGGGAACAGCACGACTTTGGCCCCGAAATGTACGTGGCCGAGATCGAGGACGCCTTTCCCTTCGACGAGGAAGAGGACGAAGAGGCCGACCTGGCCGATTAGGATGCCCGGCCGCGCGGTTTCGGCGCGGCATGCCATTGTTTGCAACGCCCCGGCGGCCATGGTCGCCGGGGCGTTTTGCGTGTGCCGGGCACGGTCATGGCGATTGCCTGTCGTGGGTTGGTGCGGTTATCGTGGGTGACGGGGATTCGCGCGCGGTTTGCGCCCCCGGCGGTTTTACAGTTCCGCGTCCGGGGGGACGGGTGGGGCACGCGCACCGGTACGGGGACACCGGTACGGGCGCGTGCCGGGCGGCATGCAGGGGGGCGAGGGAGGGGGCATGGCAAGCTTCGAGCGTCATCGGAACACGCCCACCATGGGGGTGCGCGGCTGGCTGTTGCTGCTCGCGCTGGTCGCCGGCCTGCCCACCACCATGTTTTCCGTGTTCGCCATGGTCGAGCACATGCGGGCACAGCAGGAGAAGACCGACGCGGAACTGCGGCGGCAGGTGCTGGCCGTGGCCCAGGCCGTTGATGCGGAACTGTCGGCCAAGGCGGCCATGCTGCACGCCCTGGCGGCCTCGCAGGATCCGGAAAGAATGGATATCGGCCAGTTGTACCGCCAGGCCAAGGGCGTGGGCAGCGTGCACCGCGAGGTGCAGTCGCTGGCGCTGGCGGGCCATGACGGCAACCAGGTTTTCAACACGTGGGAACCGCTGGGCGTTGTGCTGCCGCCCACGGGCGACTTGGCGTCCGTCCGGCGTGCCCTGGACGAGGACCGGCCCGTGGTGTCCGACCTGTTTCAGGGCAGCATCCTGCTCCAGCCGGTCACGGCGCTGGGCGTGCCGATGCAGGTGGACCGGGGGCACCGGTACGTGCTGCGCATGTACATCGGGGTGGCGGCGTACGCCCGCCTGCTGGAGGAGGAACGCCTGCCGGAGGGGTGGGCCTCCACACTGGTGGACGGGCAGGGGACCATCCTGGCCCGGACGCTGCGGCCCGAGGTGACCGTGGGGCAGGTGGTGGGGCCGCGCCTGCGCGAGATGTTTCGCTCTTCCGAAGTGATGGAAGCAGACAATCGCGAGGGGGATCCCGTGCGCTTTGCCGTGGCTCCGGTGGGGGGGTGGGGCTGGCACGCGGTGGTGCAAGTGCCCGTGGCCATGTTGCAGGCAGCCATGCGCGATTATCTGTTGCACCTGGCGGGCATTGGCGGGGCCTGCATCGTCATGGGGTTTGCCGGGGCGTGGCTGCTGTCGCGCCGATTCGTCAGGGAGGTGGAACTGGCTGCCCGTTCGTGCCTTCTGCCGCAGGCGGAGGACGAACCGGCCCGCCGCACCATGGTGCGCGAATTGCGCCAGGTGGGTGATGAACTGGCCGCCGCCCGCGAGCGCGAGGAAATGGCCCTGCGCGACGGCCTGACCGGCCTGGCGGGACGGGCGCTGTTTCTGAGGCATGCCCGGCGCCTTCTGGAAACCAGCCGCCACGACACATCATTGCGGCTGGCCGTCATGTTCATCGATCTTGACGGGTTCAAGCAGCTCAACGACCAGTACGGCCACGCCGAAGGAGATGCGGTTCTGCTTCGCACGGCCCGGGTGCTGGAGGGCGCGGTGCGCTCGTCGGATGTCGTGGGGCGTCTGGGCGGGGACGAATTCGTGCTGTGCCTGGTCTTGCAGGCCGACACGGCCTGCGAGGTGGCCCGCGGCGTGGCCGCGCGCGTGGTATCCGGGGTGGCGCAGATAGGGCTTGGCGTCGGATGCAGCGTGGGCATCGCGCTGGGCAGGACGGGCGGATATCCCGAATTGTCGGAAGAGGACGCCCCCGCAGGGCTGCCGGACGATGGAACGGACGCCGGTCAGGCTGCCATGCGCCCGGAAGATGCTGGTGCCGGGACTGGTGGCGGAAGCGGCGGGGCGGATGGCCTTGCGGACGGCAGCCCCCATAGCGTGGGGGCAACGTTGCCCGGCGCCCCCGCCCCCCTGCGCGTTCTGCTGGAAGAGGCCGACAAGGCCATGTACGTGGCCAAGCAGGCGGGCAAGAACAGCTACCACCTGCAGGACATGTCCACCTGCGAGTGAGGTTGTGGCGCTGCCCGGCATCTTCCGGCACGGCAGGGGAAGGGCGAAAGATGCCGGCCCGGCGGGCAGTTGCCCTCGGCATTCGGCAGCCGTCTTCCCGCGTCCCGGTTGCGGCGCGGATTATCAGCCAGTCTTGCCAGCTTCGCCAGTCTTGTTGATCCCGCCAGCCTTGTTGATCCCGTCCGTTCCGCCGGTCTCATCCTGACCATCGGGTTCGCTGCCGGGGGACTGTTCGCGCAGTTTCCGGAAGATGGTTGTGCGGCTGACCTTGAACAGGCGCGCCACCTTGTTCACGGAGCCATGCCGGGTGATGGCCCGCTCCAGGATTTCGCGCTCTATTTCATCCATGATTTCGCGCAGTGCACGCGGTTCCTGCATCTCCGGCATGGTGTAGGCTTGGCCGGGGCGGCAGGCCTCGGCCATGTGCGGGGGCAGGTCGGCACAGGTGATGGTGGGGCGGTCTCCGGTAACCACCATGCCCTGGATGAAGTTCTGCATCTCGCGCACGTTGCCGGGCCAGCCATAGCTTTCCAGAGCGTCCAGTGTTGATTCCGCAATTTCCATGGATCTTCGGTACTTGGATGCGTAGCGCTCCAGAAAGTGGCGGGCCAGGGGGGCGATGTCCTCGCGCCGTTCGCGTAGCGGCGGGATTTGCAGCACCGCCACGCTCAGTCGGTAGAACAGGTCGCTGCGGAACTTGCCGGTGCGCACGTCGTCGCCCAGGTCGCGGTTGGTGGCGGCGATGATGCGCACGTCCACCTTGCGCGGCTGGGTGGCGCCCACGCGGGTTACCTCCTGGTCCTGCAGCACGCGCAACAGCTTGGTCTGCATGGACAGGGGCAGTTCGCCTATCTCGTCCAGAAACACGGTGCCGCCTTCCGCCATCTCGAAATAACCGGCCTTGCCCTTGGCGTTGGCGCCGGAAAAAGCCCCCGGCACGTACCCGAACAGTTCCGATTCGATGAGGTTCGGGGCGATGCTGCCGCAGTCCACCTTCAGGAACATGCGTTCGCTGCGGGGGCTGTGCTCGTGCGCCAGGCGGGCCAGCACGTCCTTGCCGACCCCGGTCTCGCCCAGCAGCAGGAGCGTGGCGTCCGTGCCCGCCACCCGTTGCAGCCGCGCCACCAGTGACCGCATGGCCTCGCTGCAAAAAATGGGGTGCGTGGGCGATGCGCTGGTCTGGATCATGCTTTCCAGACGCTCGTGAAATTCGTCGATGAGCTGTTTCTGCTGGGCGATCTGGTCGCGGAACTGGGTGATCATGGTGATGTCCCGCGCGAAGGTGACCACCAGGCACACCTCGCCCGTCTCGTCCAGCACGGGGTAGCCGCGCAGGATGATCTTCTTTTCGCCGCGCACGTTCTGCACCGAGGTGGACGGGCGTCTGGAACGCACGATCTCGGGGTTGACGATGCGGTCGAAAACCCCTTCCTCCACCAGCGTGGTGACATTGCGACCGCGCAGGTCCTGCTGGCGCAGGCCTGTCAGCTGCTCGTACATCCGGTTGACCAGCAGGGTGGTGCCGTCGCGGTCCGAGATGTAGATGCCGTCGCTGAAGATGTCGATGATGCTTTTGAAATGCTGGAGTATCTTTTCCATGGTGCGGCCTTGGCCCCCTGGCGGGATGCGGCGATGCGCGGGCGGGAACGGAAGACGCCGCGTGCCCCATTGCCGTGTGGCGGACACCGTGGCGGGATGGGGCTGGGGCAACCGTACGGCAGGACGCGCGGGCGTGCAAGACACCGAGCCGCCGCCGGGGGGGGGCTAGCCCTTACCCCGACGGGCGGCCACGAGGCGCAGCAGCCCCGACATGCGCGCCTCGTCCAGCTTCACCTCGCCCATGGGCGTTTCACGTCCCAGGAAGTGGTACTTCTGGGTGCCCAGCCGGTGGTAGGGAAGCAGGCTGTATTCCACGTGAGGGTATGGCGCAAGGACGTCGAGAATGGCTGAAATGGCCGCTTCGTCGTCGTTGAACCCGGGTATGACGGGGGTGCGCACCATCACGTGCAGTTTTGGGTGATGTTCCATCACCCGAAGGAAATTTTCCAGGATCAGCGTGTTGGTCACGCCGGTTCCGGCCTCGTGCCGGGCCGGGTCCACGTGCTTCAGGTCGAAGAGCAGGGTGCGCGCCAGGCGGCAGGCCTCGTCCAGGGTTTCCCACTGCACGTGGCCGCAGGTTTCCACGGCGGTGCCGATGCGACGCCTGCGCGCCTCGCGCAGCAGGGCCAGGGCAAAGTCGCCCTGCATCAGGGGTTCGCCGCCGGAAAGGGTCATGCCGCCGCCGGATCGGGCATAGAACAGGCTGTCCTGTTCCACCGTGCGCAGTACCTCCTGCACCGTGCGCCGTACCCCGTAGGTGATCAGGGCATTGGACGGGCAGACGGAGGTGCAGTCGCGCGTGCATTCCGCGCACAGGGCCCGGTCGATGGTGATGCGATCATCCTCCCCGCGCGATATGGCCCCGGACAGGCACATTTCCACGCAGCGCACGCATTGCGCAAGCCCGAGACACCGGCCTGTGTTGTAGGCCAGTTGAATGCGCGCGGCCTGCGATTCCGGATTGGAGCACCAGTCGCACCGCAGCGGGCACCCTTTCAGGAAGACGACGGTGCGGATGCCCGGGCCATCGTGGACGGAGTATTTCTGGATGTTGAAGACGATGCCGTTGACGTTTGTGTCGTCCGTGGGGTTCATGCGAGAGTTCCGGTGCACCCGTCATACGGGGTTTACGTGTCGCAACGTGCGTGTGGCATGAAACGGCATGTCCTGTGGGGCGCTCCTCCCGCAGGCTCGGAGGAGCGCCCCATGGCGCGGCGGGTCCGGCCCGCCGTCGCCCCGGACTACATGGTGCCGTGTTCGGTACGGGCGATCAGGTCGTTCTGCAGGTCGGGCGACAGGTCCACGAAGTAGGCGCTGTAGCCCGCGATGCGCACGATGAGGTTGCGGTACTTCTCGGGGTCGCGCTGGGCGGCCAGCAGGGTTTCGCGGTTGATGACGTTGAACTGCACGTGCCACAGCTTCAGGTCGCAGAAGGTGCGGATGAACGAGACCAGCTTCTGGGTGCCGTCGTCGCCTTCCAGGCATTTGGGCGTGAACTTGATGTTCAGCATGCGCGCCGCGCGCGCCCGGTAGCCATAGTTCTTGGAGTGGAAGTTGGAGAGCATCACCGCCGTGGGGCCGTTGACGTCGGCCCCGTGCGAGGCGGACGAACCGTCGGACAGCGGGGTCCATGCCTTGCGTCCGTTGGGGGTGGCGCTGACCACCTTGCCGAACGGCACGTGCGAGGTGAAGGGCACGTAGCGCACGTCGTTGTGCATGCCGAGGTCTTTGGAGTAGCGGGCGCCGTATTCCACGGACAGCAGGTCGATGTCGCGGGCTATGGTGTCGGCGTAGTCGTCGTTGTTGCCGTAGCAGGGGGCGTTGCGGAGCATCTGGCGCACGTCCTCCCTGCCCTCGAAGTTGCATTCCAGGGCATCGATGACTTCCGCCATGGTCAGGGTCTTGTCTTCGAAGACCACCTTCTTCAGCGCCGCCAGCGAGTCCACCACGGTGCCGTAGCCGATGTACTCGAAGTAGCCGAGGTTGATGCCCTCGGGAATCTGCGGGGTGTGCAGGTCGAGGCAGTGCTTCATGCACAGGTCGTGCAGGGTGGAGCCCATGGGCTGCGCGAAGTGGCGGGCACGCAGGTTGTTGATGATGTGCTGCTGCATGAAGGCCGTCTTCAGGAACAGCTTGTGCTGCGCCACGTAGGCGTTCCACAGGTCGTCCCAGGTCTTGAATTCGCGCGGGTCGCCGGTGTGTTCGCCAAGGTCGGCCTCGCCGTACTTCTTCATGCGGCCATTGTAGAGCACCATTTCCAGCGCGGCGGCGAAGTTGATGTAGGCGCCGCCCGAGGTGTAGGTGTCGCGGTTGGGCATGCGCGCCTCGGTGCAGCCCGACACGGCGTAGTCGTACGCTTCCTCGAAGGTGGCCCCCTTGGAGACGTAGAGGGGGATGATTTCCTCGTCGTTGATCAGCTTGGGAAAGCCCGAGCCATCCTTGATGGTTTCCGCCACTTCCCACAGGTAGCGTTCCGGCGCGCGCGAGTGGATGCGCGCCGCAAGGTCGGGGTAGTGCAGCGGGAATTCGCGCTTGGACTTCAGGAACAGATAGGTCAGGTCGTTGGTGGCGTCACTGCCGTCGGGGGTCTGGCCGCCCACGGTCACCGCCTCCCAGTGGGCGTAGCCTTCGTTGAAGGCGCCGCCGGTGGGCGAGATGTACAGGTCGATGAACTGGGCCATGCCCACCCACATGCACTCGATGAGTTCGAGGGCGGAATCTTCGGTCAGGCGGCCTTCGGCCAGGTCCTTCTTGTAGAAGGGGTAGAAGTACTGGTCCATGCGCCCGTTGGAGACGATGGTGCCGGTCTTCTGCTCGATGCGCGAGAACATCTGGGTGAACCACTGCGACTGCACGGCCTCGCGGAAGGTGCGGGCAGGGTGCTCGGGCACGCGTTGGCAGATGTCGGCCATGGCCAGCAGTTCGGCCTTGCGGGCGGGGCTGCTTTCCGCCGCCGCCTTTTCACGGGCCAGGGCGGCATGACGCCTGGCCCAGGTGACCATGGCGTCGCACACGATGGTCACGGCTTCCAGGAAGGGGCGCTTCTCGCAGTTGTCGGCGGGGCTCAGCGGGTCGAGGGCGGCCAGTTTGTCCAGCGCCTCCTGCTTCAGGCCGCCGAAGCCCTTTTGCAGCACCTTCTCGTAGTCGTGCACCCATTGGATGGACGAGCGGAACGACGAGGTCTCGTTGACGATGAACCGCGAATGCAGGCCGTCGGAGTCATCGTAGGTCAGCTTGTGCACTTCCGCGGGCAGGGCCATGTTCAGGTGTTCGTGGTAGGTGCGGCCCTTCCAGTAGGGGGCGATTTCCTCCACCACCACCCGGGCGTCTTCCGGGGTGATGGTGAAGGGCGATTCGGTGCGCTTGGGCAGATCCTCTATGGCAAGGCCCAGGAAGTCGCCGTCCAGTTCCGGGTACAGGATGCCGTAGCGCCCCTGTGCGCCGGCGCGCCCCGCCAGCAGCTGGTGGTCGTCGATGTACACGGTGATGTTCTCGGCCACGTGCAGCATGGCTTTCGCCCAGCGCAACACCAGCGGCTGACCCTCGGTGACGCGCATGGACCGGGTGAAGTACAGTGCGCGTTCCACGTCGATGCGCGGGCGCAGCCCCTCGAAGGACTCGAGGATGGTGAACACTCGCCGGTGCCCGGCGCGGAAGCGGTCCTCCTTGCCTTCCATCTTGTCGTACAGGCGCTGTTCGTGCGGGGTCATGACCTCGCAGCATTCGGGATTGCGCATCTCGCTCACCTCTGATCCGTTTGATGTTGTCGCGATCGACCGTCCCCATGCGGTGGACGGCGACCGGTGGCAGAACAGGTATCCTTTGCTGAAGCCGGGCGCCACGGCCATGCATGCGCAGGCGGGGTACGGGGCTGCGTCTTCGTACGGGCGTGTGCTGCGCTCCTGTCCGGTGGCGTCGTCGTCAGCATGGTTGCCGTCGTCAGTGTCGCCGTCAGCGTTGCCGCTCATGATGCACCGACCGTGCCAAGGCGGCGCAAGGGCGTGCGGAATGGCGGGGTGGAGAAAAATGAACAATGCAGCCGGTGGGTTGGGGCTGGCTGGTGTCTGTGGACGCGCCGGAGAAGGACGCGCGCGGGCCGTGGCCTGGCCGGGCGGCAGGTGCAGTCATGTTGCATTTCCGTAACATGTCCGCATCGGATGAATGGAAACAGGGGGTTGTGCGGGGGTCCGGCATGATGCATGGGCGCAACATGGCGCAACATGGCGCAACTTGATGCAACATGGCTCAACATGAACGCGGCATGGGTGCAGGGATGCAAGGGGCACGGGGGCACGCCGCTGCACCGCACGACCGGGGCGGCATGTCTCTTGCTTTTCGGGGTGCACACCCCTTACCTCAGGAGTCCCCATGCCTGTCATCGACTTTCGCTTCCGGCCCAATACGCCGGAAACCATCACCGGCATCGCCACCAGCAACATGTTCAAGGCTGCCTGCGCGGCCATCGGCTTCGAACGGCGCAAGCCCCAACCCCTTGAGGACATCGTGGCGGGCCTGGCGGCGCGCGGCGTCACGCGCTGCGTGATCACCGGGCGCGACAGCGAGACCACCTACGGCTCCCCGTCCAACAACGGGAGCGTGCTGGCCTTCGTGCGGGCGTATCCGGAACTGTTCACCGGTTTCTGGGGGGTGGACCCGCACAAGGGCATGGCCGCCGTGCGCGAACTGCGCCACGCCGTGGCGGAACTGGGCATGCGCGGCGCCGCCATCGACCCGTACCTGGCGCACCTGCGGCCCGACGAGGCGCGCTACTACCCGGTGTACGCGGCCTGCTGCGATCTGGGCATCCCGGTGGTGGTCACCACGGCCCCGCCGCCGCAGGTGCCCGGCGCGGTGATGGGCTACACCGACCCGCGCCACGTGGACGTGGTGGCCCGCGACTTTCCGGACCTGCGCATCGTCATGAGCCACGGCGGGTATCCCTTCGTGAACGAGGCCATCTTCGCCTGCCTGCGCAACGCCAACGTGTACATGGACTGCTCGGAGTACGAGCTTGCGCCCATGGCCGATGCCTACGTGCAGGCCATGAACACCCTGATCCCCGACAAGGTGGTGTTCGCCAGCGCGCATCCGTTCATCGAACAGGCGGACGCGCTGGACATCTACGCCAGCATGCCCCTTTCCGCAGAGGTGCGGGAAAAGGTGATGTACCGCAATGCGTTGCGCGTGCTGGGAGAGACGGCATGAGGCCGTCTGGCGGGCGGTAGTCCGGCCCGGCTGCCTTGCGGGGACGTGGAATGAACGTTCATGCTTTCCCAATCTGACGTGTCTTGATGAGTGATCGATCGCTCATGCTCCGCCGTTGATTTCGCAATAGCCATCAATACTCTTGTATTGATGGCTTTTCTTTTCAAGGCCGCGTGTGGCTTGGAGGCGTCTGGCAGTGGTGCGCTTGGCGGGGCGAATGGTTGCATGTTTGCAACATGGTTGCACTGTTGTAACGTATTCGCGTAATATCCTGAAAGTAAAGGAGTACCGTTGTGGCTGGCTGGTGTGATATCGGAAGGTTGGTACAAAAATGCAACATGATCCGGCTCGGATGGGCAGGCGTTTTCCATGATTGTGCCTGACGGGAACAAGGTGGGTGCGTGAAATGCGCTGCAACTCGCTTTGGTATCGTACTTGCTCTGGCCACATCAGGGTCAGCCCCCCCGCCGCACGAACGGCGCCCGCGTGAACCATGCTCTGACCAGGGGGAACCCCTGAGTTGTACCGGCAATGGAACGAAACCCGACCGGCAGCGCCTTGATGAGCCGGAGCAACCAGATCAACACAACCCGCACCCGGACCGCAGGAGAAACACGATGCTAAGACCGTCATGGCGTTTCATCACGGGCCTGACCCTGCTCACGCTGTCCCTTGCCTCCACCGCGATGGCCGAGAAATTCGTGGTGGGCTACCAGCCTTACGACACCATCTCGTACCAGGCCATCGTCAACGCGGAACTCGGCCTGTGGAAGAAGTACGTGCCGCAGGGCACGGAAATCGAATTCCAGGGTGCGCTGCAAGGCACCGTGGTCGCCAACAACATGTTGGCCGACAAGGCGCACATCGGCTACATGAGCGTGATGCCCGCCACCATCCTGTGCTCCAAGCCCGAGCAGGCGGAGATCAAGATGGTGGCCACCCTGGGCATGTCCGAGGGCACCCGTTGCTCGCTGGTCCTGGTCCGCAAGGACGCCCCCCGCTTTGAATCCGTCGAGGCCCTGGCCCGCTGGATGGACGACAAGGTCATCGCCGCGCCCAAGGGCAGCGCGTCCGACCAGTACCTGATGCGCTTCTTCGAAAAGTACAACGTGAAGCCGAAGGAATACCTCAACCAGTCCATCGAGGTCATCGGCACCAACTTCCGCATCGGCAAGATCGACGCCGCCTCGCTGTGGGAACCCACCCTGTCGCGCATCGCCGACGACGTGGGCGAGGGCGTGGCGCACATCGCCGCCGACGGTCGCGCCTGCGACAACCCCGATCTCGGCATCCTGGTCATGCGCAAGGACTTCATGGAGAAGCACCCCGACGTGGCCAAGGGCTACCTGCGCGCCGAACTGGAGGCCCAGCGCTTCCTGCTGGACCCCGCCAACTGGTCCAAGGTCATCGACATGGTGTCCAAGCACGCCAGCGGCATTCCCAAGCAGGTGCTGTGGTACTCGCTGTACGGCAAGATTCCGGCCGATTCCAAGGAATCCGTGCGCGAGTGGAAGTCGTTCTACTTCAACGAGCGTGAACGCAAGAACATCGCCGAAGTGGCGCCCTTCCTGCTGAAGGACAAGCGCATCAAGGCGCTGCCCCCCGAAGGCACCGTGGATGACGCCATGGCCCGTGCCGCGGTCAAGGAAGCCGGCATCACCCCGGTCAGCGACAGCGTGACCCTGGGCGTGATCGAAGGCGCCCCCGCCAGCGCCAGCCCGTTCAAGGAGTAAGGACCGACGGTCCGCCTTCCCGTGGCGGGCGCGGGACGCACATCCCGTGCCCGCCTGACGGGCCGCCCAGGCCGCTCCCCCCTCCCTCGGGGACGGGCGGGACGGCCAACCAAGCCGGAGGAATCCGTGAGCACCGCAAGCGCCGCCACCGCCACGCGCAACGACGCCGCACCCAGTTCCCTGGAGATGACCCTGTTCTGCCTCAGGGAGTGGTTGAAGAGCGTCGCCCCTTACCTGAACCTGCTCGGCATCGTCGGCTTCATTTTCCTGTGGTACCTGCTGACCGAAAAACTGAAGGTGCCGTGGTTCAACAAGCTGCCGGGGCCCGTGGGGGTATATGAGGAATGGGTGTCGCAGGATCCGTCCTACGGCATCTCCCTGTACACCCCCGAATACTACCAGCACATCCTGACCAGCATCTGGCGTGTGTTGCAGGCCTTCTTCCTGGCCACGTTCCTGGGCGTGCCCGTGGGGCTGATGATGGGCTGGAAGAAGACTTTCAAGGACTACACCTTTCCGCTGCTGGAGACGCTGCGCCCCATCCCCATGCTGGCGTGGGTGCCGCTGTCCATCCTGATGTGGCCGGGCCGCGAGGCGTCCATCATCTTCCTGACCTTTCTGGGCTCGTTCTTCGCCACGGTGCTGAACACCCTGCTGGGTGTGGAATCCATCGACGAGGTGTACTTCCGCGCGGCCCATTCGCTGGGTGCGAAGCCCCGCCACGTGTTCTTCAAGGTGATCCTGCCGGGCGCGTTGCCGTTCATCTTCACCGGGTTGCAGATCAGCATGGGCTTTGCCTGGTTCTCGCTGGTGGCCGGAGAGATGCTGGCCGGCGAATACGGCCTTGGCTACCTGATCTGGAACTCGTTCATCATGGTGCAGTACCCGGTCATCGTCATCGCCATGGTCACGCTGGGGGTCATCGGCTGGCTGAGCAGCGCGCTGATCCGCATGGTGGGCAACCGGCTGATGCAATGGAAGGTGAGGGAGGAAATCCGATGAATACGGCAGAAGCGCTTTCCGTGCCCGCGCCGCGCGGGCAGATCAGCATCCGCAACGTCTCCAAGGTGTATGACCCGGACGGGGCCAAGGTGCTGGCGGTGGACAACTGCTCCATGGAGATAGCGGCGGGCGAGTTCTGCGTGGTGGTGGGGCCCTCGGGCTGCGGCAAGACCACGCTGCTCAACGCCATTGCCGGGTTTCACGGCATCACGTCGGGCGAGATACTGCTGGACGGCAAGCTGCTGTGCGGCCCCGGCAAGACGCCGCCGCCCGGCTCCGACCGCATCGTGGTCTTCCAGAACGGGGCGCTGTTCCCCTGGTACACCGTGCTCGACAACGTGACCTTCGGCCCGGTGGTGCAAGGCGCCATGCCCGAGCGCGAGGCGCGCGACAGGGCGCGCGAACTGCTGGCGCAGATGGGGCTGGAGGGCATCGGCGGCAACTACCCCAGCGAGATATCGTCGGGCATGCGCCGCCGGGTGGAGATAGCCCGGGCCATGATGACCGACCCCAGCGTGCTGCTGCTGGACGAACCCTTCCGGGCCATGGACGCCCTGACCAAGACGGTGGTCCACCAGTTCCTGCTGGACGTGTACGACCGCAGCAACAAGACCATCTTCTTCATCACCCACGACCTGGAAGAGGCCATCTTCCTCGGCACCAAGGTGTACATCATGACCACGCGCCCGGCCCGCATCAAGACCGTGCTGGACGTGGACATCCCGAGGCCGCGCGACTTCCGCGTGCTGTCGTCGTCGAAGTACATCAAGCTGAAGAAGGAATGCATCGAGGCCGTGCACGAGGAGGCCTTGAAGGCGTTCAAGGCGGGCGAACGGGAAATGGCCTGATCTCCATCGTCTTTTCGCCCGTTGGGGTTTCCCTGAAGGGCGCGAAGCGTGGCCGTTGGGCAAGTTTGCGAACCCTGCGGACATCGTGCGCAACAGGGGCGAACATTGCCTGCCATGGCTTTGCCGTCCTTGCCCGCAAGGTTCGCAAGCTCGCCTGAAGGCTGAGGCATATTCCCGCATGGCAGGCTGGTTTTCCCCGCCGGGGAGCGAAAACCCTGCCTTGGAGACAGCCCCGGTATTCCGGACCGCCCCCCCGTACACCACCGGACACCAGCGGAGACACATCATGACTACAGCAGTACTCGCGCAAGGGTTCAACTGGACCCGATGCCGCAGGAAGATCGCCAACATATCCACGGCGCGCGGCATCGCCGCCATTGTCGTGTTCACCATTGTCTGGGAACTGTGCACCCGGCTGCACGTGCCCATCATCGGCAACGTGCCCGCGCCCTCTGCGGTGCTGGCGGCACTGGGCAAGCAACTGGTCAGCGCCGAATACTGGCTGTCCTGGCGCGACAGCTGCCTGCGCATCCTGTCCGGCTTCGTGCTGGCCCAGGTGCTGGGCATTCCGCTGGGGCTGCTGATGGGCATGAACCGCACCGCGCGCGAGATCATCTACCCGGTGTTCGAGATCATGCGCCCCATCCCGCCGCTGGCCTGGGTGCCCGCATCGGTCATCTTCTGGCCCACGTCGGAAATGTCCATGATGTTCGTTGTGTTCCTGGGCGGGTTCTTCACCGTGGTGCTGAACATCGTGGGCGGCGCGCGCAGCATCGACATCCGCTACATACGCGCGGCCCATTCGCTGGGCTCGTCGCGCTCGGACATCTTCTGGCGGGTGATGCTGCCCGCCACCCTGCCCAGCATCGTGGTGGGCATGAC
The DNA here is from genome assembly GCF_019931275.1 of Nitratidesulfovibrio sp. SRB-5. Lineage (NCBI taxonomy): Bacteria > Pseudomonadati > Thermodesulfobacteriota > Desulfovibrionia > Desulfovibrionales > Desulfovibrionaceae > Nitratidesulfovibrio > Nitratidesulfovibrio sp. SRB-5. Next base: position 1,281,521 of record NZ_JAIOTY010000001.1, read on the forward strand.
CGTGGGCATGGGCATCACCTGGGCGGTGGTGGTGGCGGCAGAGATGATCGCCAGCCGTTCCGGCCTGGGGTTTCTGACGTGGCGCGCCTACGTGGCGGGCGAGTATCCGCTGATCGTCATCGGCATGATGAGCATCGGCATCGCGGGCTACATGTCGTCCGCACTGATCCGCTTCATCGGCAGCAGGCTTACGCCCTGGCTGCGGGTATTCTAGGAGGGCCATGATGGACGCCGTGACGACGCAACTGACGCCCGGCATGGGCGCGGGTGAAATGGTGGTGGAGAACGTGGCCAAGGGCTTCGGCGTGGGGCCGCTGCGCAAACAGGTGCTGCGCAGTTGTTCCTTCGTGCTCGAAAAGGGCAAGCTCACCGTGCTCATCGGCCCTTCCGGCTGCGGCAAGAGCACCCTGGTCAACGCGCTGGCGGGTTACGAAACGCCCGATTCCGGCAAGGTGCTCATCGACGGCCAGCCCGTGACAGGGCCGGGGCCGGACCGGCTGGTGGTGTTTCAGGAAACCGCGCTGTTTCCGTGGATGACCACCTTCGAGAACGTCAGCTACGGCCCGCGCGCGCAACGCAAGCTGCCGCAGCACGAATATGCCGAAGAAACCATGAAGCTGCTGGAACTGGTGGGCCTGAAGGACTTCAAGGACAAGTATCCGGCCCAGCTTTCCGGCGGCATGCAGCGCCGCGCCGAACTGGTGCGGGCCATGATAAACCGGCCCAAGGTCATGCTGATGGACGAACCCTTCCGGGGGCTGGACGCCATGACCCGCGCCCTGATGCAGGAATACTACGTGCGGCTGTTCGAGCAGCACCGGGGCACCAACCTGTTCGTCACATCGGAGCTGGAAGAGGCCATCTTCCTGGCCGACAACCTGCTCATCCTCACCAACCGGCCCGCCTGCGTGAAGAAGGTGATCCAGGTGAACCTGCCCCGGCCACGCACGTTCGATATGATGACCTCTGCCGAGTACCAGCGCTGCAAGTTCGAGGCGCTGGAACTGCTGCACGAGGAGGCCATGAAGTCGTTCGCCTCCGGCGGGGTGAACGCCGCAGACTTCCTTGAAGCCTGCTCCCAGATGGGGCAGGATCAGGCCCAGCCCACCTGCCTTGGCCTGGACGCCATGGCCTCGCCGGATACGCCGGTGTCGCCGGACGCCCCGGTCTCGCCGGACGCCACGAGCGGTACCGGGGAGCGAAAGGCGGACCGGGCGGTACCCGGGCAGTAGACCGGACCCGGAGCGCCGCCGGGAGCGGACCCCGGGGGGAGCGTTGCCGCCGGGCCGTGTCCGGGCCACACACGCCGCGCTGCGGCGGGGCCACACACGCCGCGCTGCGGCGGGGCCACATTTGCCGGGCGGCAGCCGGACGGTGTCCGACTGCCGCCCCCCGGTTTCGATGTTCCCGTTCGTTCTGAACGGGCCTGGACGGAAACCCGGTCCTGCGGTAGCCCGGTCCGTCCCGCACCTCAACCGGCGCACGGTGCTTCCGCGCCATGCGCCCCCCCGGAGCCTCATGACCGAAGGCCTGCTCATCGCCATGCTGGGCTGGTGGCTTGGCGGCTTCATCAACAACATCGTGGGGTTTGGCGCTGCGCTGGTGGCCCTGCCCGTGGTGGCGCTGGGCAACGACATGGCCGTGGCGGTGCCCGGCTCGGCGCTCATCGTGCTGGCCCTCAACGTGCAAATGGCCTGGAACTACCGCCACCACCTGGAAGGCGGCATCGGCGTGTGGCCCCTGATCCTGGGCGGCTTGCCGGGTGCCCTGGTGGGGGTGCTGCTGCTGCGCCACATTCCCGATGCCGGACTGCGCCTTGGCCTTGGCGGGCTGCTCGTGGCGTATGCCCTGTGGGGGCTGCTGTGCGCAAAACCCCACCGCAGGGCGCTGCATGGCGTCTGGGGGGCCGTGGCCGGGTTCTTTTCCACCAGTCTGGGCACGGCCTACGGCATCAACGGGCCGTCGCTGGCCATCTACCTGTCGTTTCGGGGGGGCACCCCGCAGCAGACCAAGGCCGCGCTGGGCGTGTTCTTCATCGCCAGCGGCACCATCATCGTGGTCGCGCAGATACTGGCGGGCGTGCAGTCTGCGGAGACGGTGTTGCAGTTCGCCGCATCGCTGCCGTCGGTGATGCTGGGGGGATGGGCGGGTATCGCGCTTTCCCGGCGCCTGCCCGACGGGAATCTGCACGGCGCGCTGTTCGTGATGCTGCTGGTCATGGGCGCCAACCTCATCCGGCAGGCCATGGTGGGCTGACCCCGCGCGGCCCGATTCCGCGTGGGGGGATCGCTCGCGTCCGTCCCAGCACAGGCTGACCGCGCGCAAGCTGTCTGGGCGCAAGCTGTCTGGGCGCTGTTGGTTTCATTTCGCACCTCCTTTCCGGTCGTTGCATCCCGCAGGCCGTGCTGTTCCGCCCCCGCCGCATTCCATGGGGGCAACCCGGCGTTTCGCCACCCCTCCGCCTTGCCGCATTGCGGCATTTCATCCCTCCATCATCGACCATGCTCGCGAGCACCCGGAGTTTTTCGCGTGCGTCGTCTCTTGTCGTGCCGAAGTGTGCATGTCCGTGTTGCGCATGGCAACGGGATGCGATGATGTGGATTCTGAATGTGCTTTGTTTGACATGATTTACATGCTGGAATGCTACAGTTCTGGATGGAGATGCATCTGTTGGGCGGCCATGATCGCCGTGCTCCATTTTTCCTGCGCGACGGCATGTTCGAGAATCTAATTGCCCGAAGCCAACGGCGCGTGGATACTATAGGCAGAGTCATCCTTGTCCCATCTTTTCGCGGAAAAGAGGAAAGCCCATGACGCTGCCTGCCCGCTCTTTCGCACTGGGGACACAGGCCCCCGCCGTGACCGATGCTTCCCGCTGTCTGTCGCTTCTGCTGCTCCTGCTGTTCATGCTTTCCGCATGCGCCAAGGTGGGGCCTGATTTCAGCGCGCCGGACACCGCCATGCCGACCGGATGGCAGGATGCCGTCGTACTGGGCGCCACCGCCACCCGCGAGGTGAGCGAGGAGTGGTGGCGCACCTTCGACGACGCCACCCTGAACGGGCTGCTGGCCGAGGCGCGCGGCGGCAATCTTTCGTTGCAGGTGGCCGCCCTGCGGGTACTGGAAGCCCGCGCCCGCCTTGGCGTTGCCGTGGGCAACCTGTACCCGCAACGGCAGCAGGCCACCGGCGGCCTGACCTGGACCCATCCCAGCGACCGCACGCCCACCGCCCCCCAGCCCGGCACGGGCCGGGGCAACCCCGACTACGTGCAGACCAGCGTTGGCCTGGACGCCGCGTGGGAACTGGACTTCTGGGGCAAGTACCGGCGCGGCGTGGAAGCCGCCGACGCCGACCTGCGCGCCGCCGCGGCCGACTACGAGGCTGCCATGGTGGCGGTAACGGCGGATGTGGCGCAGTCGTACGTGCTGTACCGCACCCTGCAACAGCAACTGGCCATCGCCGACAACAACGTGGCCATCCAGCGCGAAAGCCTGCGCATCGCCACGGCGCGCTTCAACTACGGGGCCACCAGCGAGCGCGACATGCGCCAGGCCCTTTCCCTGCTGCGCGATACGGAAGCCAGCATCCCCAGCCTGGCCCATTCCCTGCGCGAGGCCCGCAACGCACTGTGCGTGCTGCTGGGCAAGCCGCCGCAGGACATAGCCGCCATGCTCGGCACGGCCCCCATTCCCACGGCCCCGCCCGGTCTGGCCCTGGGCATTCCCGCCGACCTGCTGCGCCGCCGCCCCGACGTGCGCAAGGCCGAATACGCCGCCGCCGGGCAGTGCGCCCGGCTGGGCGTGGCCAAGGCCGACTTCTACCCGTCCGTCTCGCTGGGCGGCTTCGTGGGGTTTACCGCCAGCAACGTGGGGGCCTTCAGCACGGGCGACACCTTCTCGCACGGGTTCACGGCCTACGGCGGCCCCGGCCTGACCCTGCCGCTGTTCAACTACGGGCGCATCGCGAACAACGTGCGGGCGCAGGACGCCCGGTTCCAACAGGCCCTGACGGCCTACCGCGAAACGGTGCTGTCCGCCCTGCGCGAAACGGAGGACGGAATCGACCGCTACCTCAACGCGCAGGGCAGGGCGGCCCTGCTGGCCGAAAGCGCCGCCGACGCCGCCCGGTCGCTGGAACTGGCCATGGTCCAGTACCAGGAAGGCTCCACCGACTTCACCACGGTGCTCACCGCCGCGCGCGACCTTTCCACGCGCCAGGATGCGCTGGCCCAGGCCAGCGGCGAGATCAGCCAGAGCCTCGTGGCCGTGTTCAAGGCGCTGGGGGGCGGCTGGCGCACCTTGCCCGAAAACGGGCCCATCCCGCTCGAAACGCTGCGCGAGATGCGTGCGCGCACCGACTGGGGCGCGCTGCCCGAAGAGCACGGCGCCGTGCCGACCGGTGGCGACGTGCGCCCCCCCGACATCTAGAAGCCCCCGGAACACACCCCGTTCGCATGGAGATTCCGATGACGCGCCACCCCATCGTTTTTCAGGTTCTCCGCCCGGCGTTTCTGGTCCTGCTTTCCGCCCTGGCCCTTCCTGTGCTTGCCGGGTGCGATTCGCGCAACGCCTTCGTGCCGCCCCCGCCGCCCAAGGTCACGGTGGCGCCGCCCAGGGTGGGGCCGGTGGTCGAATACATGGAGTTCACCGGCACCATCGCCCCGGTGGAGTCGGTGGACATCACCGCCCGGGTCACCGGGGTGTTGCGCAGCGCGCAGTTCCGCGACGGGGCCATGGTCCGCAAGGGCGACCCGCTGTTCCTCATCGAGCCGGAACCGTTCCAGGCGGCCCTGCAACGGGCAGAGGCGGAACTGGAAGTGCAGCGCGCCTCCCTGGACCGGGCCGAGACGGAACTGGCCCGCAGCCGCAAGCTGCTGTCCGAAAAGGCCGGGTCCGAGGCGGACGTGGTGCGCTGGCAGCAGCAGCGCGACAGCTCCAAGGCGGGCATCAGCCGGGCCAGCGCCCAGATCGAAACGGCCCGCATCGACCTTGGCTACACGCGCATCGTCGCCCCCTTCGACGGCCAGATGACCCGCCGCCTGGTGGACCCCGGCAACGTGGTGGGCCCCGGCGCGGTGACCAAGCTTGCCACCATCGTGCGCCGCGATCAGGTGCACGTGTATTTCAGCATCAACGAACGCGACCTGCTGCGGCTGATGGGCGACAAGCCCAGGAACGGCAAGAACGGCACGCCGCCGGAACTGCCCCTTGAACTGGCCCTGGCCGACGAGGACGCCTTTCCCCACGCGGGCAAGCTGGAATACGCCGACCCCACGGTGGACCCTTCCACCGGCACGCTGCTGTTGCGGGGCATCTTTCCCAACACCGGCGGGCGGCTGGTGCCCGGGCTGTACGCGCGCATCCGGGTGGCCATGGGCAGGCGCGATGCGGCGCTGCTGGTGCCGGAACGCGCCCTGGGGCAGGACCAGTCGGGGTCGTACGTCATGGTCGTCAACGCGCAGAACGTGGCCGAGCAGCGCCCGGTGAAGCTGGGGGCGCTGCACGAAGGCTGGCAGGTGGTGGAAAAGGGGCTGGAGGCCGGGGACCGCGTGGTGGTCAACGGCATGCAGCGCGCCCGGCCCGGCAGCCCGGTGGACCCGGTGGCGGCAGACGCGGCGGCCCCCGGAGCGGGCCAAGGCGGCAAGGGAGACGGCAAGGGAGACGGCAAGCCCGCCGCCAAACCCGCCGGCTAGCGGCACCACATTCCCACCTGCGAGGCCGCCATGTTCGCCAAGTTCTTCATCGACCGCCCCATCCTCTCCAACGTCATCGGCATCGTGCTGATTCTCATCGGCGTCGTGTCGCTGATCATGCTGCCCATTTCGCAGTACCCGGACATCACCCCGCCCACGGTGGAGGTGAAGGCCATCTACCCCGGCTCCAACTCGCTGGTGCTGGCCGACGTGGTGGGCGCGCCCATAGAGCAGGAGGTGAACGGCGTCGAAGACATGCTGTACATGTCCTCCAAGAGCGCCAACGACGGCACGTACAGCCTCACCATCACCTTTGCGCTGGGCACCAACATCGACATGGCCACGGTGCTGGTCCAGAACCGCGTCAACGTGGCCATGGCCCGCCTGCCCGACGAGGTGAAGCGGCAGGGCGTGACGGTGAAGAAGAAGTCCACCGCCATCCTCCAGGTGGTCACGCTTACCTCTCCCGACGGCAGCCATGACGACCTGTACCTGAGCAACTTCGCCTCGCTGCGCGTGCGCGACGAACTGGCGCGCATTCCCGGCGTGGGCGAGGCCATGGTGTTCGGCGCGGCCAGCTATTCCATGCGCGTGTGGCTGGACGCCCCGCGCCTGAAAAGCCTGGGCCTGACCACCAAGGACGTGGTCAACGCCATCAGCGAACAGAACGTGCAGGTAGCCGCCGGCCAGATCGGCGCGCAGCCCGCGCCGGACACCCAGAACTTCCAGTTCACCGTGCAGACGCAGGGGCGGCTTTCCGAGGTTTCGGAATTCGAGGACATCATCATCCGCACCGCCACGGGCGGCCCCACCGGGCGCACCGTCCGGGTGCGGGACGTGGCCCGGGTGGAACTGGGCGGCCAGACCTACGACCTGTACGCCCAGAAGAACGGCAAGCCAGCCTCGCTGGTGATCATCTACCAGTTGCCGGGGGCCAACGCGCTGGACGTGGCGCAGAAGGTCACCGCCACCATGCAGCGCATCGGCAAGGACTTTCCGGCCGGCGTGGCCTGGGACATTCCCTACGACACCACCCGCTTCGTCGAGGCGGCCATCGAGCAGGTGTACCACACCCTGTTCGAGGCAGCCGTGCTGGTGCTGGCGGTGATCCTGATCTTCCTGCAGGACTGGCGGGCCACGCTGGTGCCCGCCACGGTGGTGCCCATCACCATCCTGGGCGGGTTCATGGCCATGATGGCCCTGGGCTTCTCGGTGAACCTGGTCACCCTGTTCGGCATCATCCTGGCCATCGGCATCGTGGTGGACGACGCCATCATCGTGGTGGAAGGGGCGGCGCACCACATGGAACACGGCGATTCGGCGCGCGACGCCACCGTGAAGGCCATGGTGCAGCTGTTCGGCCCCATCATCGGCATCACCCTGGTGCTGTCGTGCGTGTTCCTGCCCGCGTCGTTCATGTCGGGCATCACCGGGCAGCTGTACCGCCAGTTCGCGCTGGTCATCGCCTCCACGGCGCTGGTCAGCGCGCTGCTGGCCGCCACCATGACCCCCGCCCAGTGCGCCCTGTTCCTGAAGCCCATCGTGCCGGGGCGCAACGCCTTCTACCGCGGCTTCAACAAGGCGTACGACGCGGTGGAGCGGTTCTTCGTGGCGCTGCTGACCACCATGGTGCACCACGCCTGGACCACCATGCTGGTCTTCGTGGGGCTGATCTCGGCCACCTTCTGGTTCTTCTCCACGCTGCCCACGGGCTTTCTGCCCGACGAGGACCAGGGCTACGCGCTGGTGGCGGTGCAGTTGCCGGGCGCGTCGTCGCAGTCGCGCACCCGCGAGGTGACGGCAAGGCTTGATGCCATCCTTGCCGAAACACCGGGCGTGGCCAACTGGATCACCTTCGGCGGCATGTCCATCCTGAACAACGCCAATACCCCCAACTCGGCCACGATCTTCGTCATGTACAAGGACTGGTCCGAGCGGGGAGACCTGACCCAGGACAAGCTGGTGGCCAACTTGCGCCGCAAGACCGGGGCCATCCAGGAGGGCATGGTGCTGGTGGTCACGCCGCCGCCCATCCAGGGGCTGGGCAACGCGGGCGGCTTCGAGATGATGGTGCAGGACCGTGCCGCCACCGGGGCGCAGGCGCTGGAAAACGCCGCCTACCAGATGATGGGGGCGGGCGGGGGGCAGTCGGGCCTTTCCGGGGTGGCAACCACCTACACCGCCCGCACGCCGCAGCTGTACGTGGATGTGGACCGCACCAAGGTCAAGGACCACGGGGTGCAGCTGAGCGACGTGTTCAGCTCCATGCAGGCCTATCTTGGATCATCGTACGTCAACGACTTCAACAAGTTCGGCAAGGCGTACCAGGTGCGCGTGCAGGCCGACAGCCGCTACCGGCTGGAGGCCGGGGACATCGGCCAGCTGGAGGTGCGCAACGCCGATGGCCGCATGGTGCCCCTGGGCGCCATGACCAGCGTGCGCGACGTGGTGGGCCCCGACGTGGTGACCCGCTACAACCTGTACCCGGCGGCATCGCTGATCGGCTCCGCCGCACCGGGCTTCAGTTCCGGCCAGGCGCTGGCCCTGATGGAGGACATGGCCCGGCGCACCCTGCCGTCGACCATGGGCTTCGAGTGGACCACCATGGCCTACCAGGAAAAGGCCACCGGCAACGAGGCCTTCGCGGTGTTCGGGCTGGCGGTGCTGCTGGTGTTCCTGGTGCTGGCCGCCCAGTACGAAAGCTGGTCGGCCCCGGCGGCCATCATCCTGGTGGTGCCGCTGGCCCTGCTGGGCACCTGCATCGCCGTTTCCGTCCGTGGCATGGACAACAACGTCTACACCCAGATCGGCATCGTGCTGCTCATCGCGCTGGCCAGCAAGAACGCCATCCTCATCGTGGAGTTCGCGCGGGAATTGCGCATGCACAAGGGCATGTCCATCCCCGAGGCCGCCGTGGAAGGCGCCCGCGCCCGGTTGCGGCCCATCCTGATGACCTCGTTCGCGTTCATCCTGGGCGTGGTGCCGCTGCTCACCGCCTCGGGCGCAGGTTCGGCCAGCCAGCGTGCCCTGGGCACGGCGGTGTTCGGGGGCATGCTGGCCTCCACCTTCCTTGCCGTCATGTTCGTGCCGGTCTTCTTCACCGTCATCCAACGCCTGAGCGAACGCGGCACGCCGCAACGCGCCACGGCGCAACCCGAAAACGATCACCAGAGGTAGCCATGACCAGCATTTCCCGCGTCACGTCGTGCATCGCCCTGGCCCTGCTGCTTGCGGTAACCGGCTGCGCAGCACATCAGATGGAGGCAAAACCTTCGGGTTTCCTAAAGGACTACGGCAAGCTGAAGAAAGGGCGCGATGATCAGGCCGGGCTGATCTGGATCAAGTCCGGCATCAGCGCCAAGGACTACGACGCCGTGGTCATCGACCGGCCCAAGGCCTGGATCAAGGCCGATGCGCCCTTCAAGGGAGTGGACGCCAAGGAACTGGATGAAGTTCTGAGCTTCTTCGGCGATGCCCTGGTGCGCGAGGCGGGCAAGAGCTACCGCGTGGTGGGCGAACCCGGCCCGCGCGTGCTGGTGCTGCGCGCCGCCCTGACCGACCTTGTGCCCGGCGAGCCCGTGAGCGGCACGCTGACCTCCATCGTGCCCATCGGCATCGCGGTGTCCGGCGCCAGCCGGGCCGTGGGCGGCGAGCACATCGGCACCGGCGAGGCGGCGGTGGAAATGGAACTGCTGGACGGCGGCACCGGCGCCCAACTGGCCGCGGCGGTGGACCGCCGCAGCGGCACCAAGGCCCCCCTGCGCGGTTCCATGCAGGACGCCAGGGACGCTTGCGAGTACTGGGCGAAGTTGTTGGGCAAGCGGCTGGCGGAATTCAAGGCGGGCAACCTGCGCCCGTAGGTCCGCAAGGGCAACGGACAGGAACCCGACGGGCCGGGATGGAACGGCCCGGATGATCGCGCGGGCGGCAGGCTGGGCCGCCCGCGTGCAGACTGCCAGCCCGCCGCAACACATACCGGACACTGCATGCCACACCCCGCCACACTTACCGTCACCAGTGCCGGAACGCAGGGGGCAACCAGCCTGCGACTGGCCGTGAGCGGCGCATGGAACCTGGACGCCCCGCCGGACGGCGCGGCCCGTACTTCGGCCATGGCGCGGCTGCGCGAGCCGGGTGTTGCGGGCGTGACCCTGGTGGCGGAGGGACTGGGCGACTGGGACAGCAGCCTGGCCATTTTCGTGGCCGGGGTTGTCCGCGCCTGCCGCGAACGCAACCTTTCCGTGGACACCAGCGGCCTGCCCGCCGGGCTGACCCGGCTGGTGGACCTGTCCTTTGCCGTGCCGGAGCGTGCCGGGGCCGCCCGTGGCGATGCGCGGTCGGGCCTGCTGGAGCGCATCGGTGAAGCGGTGCTGGCCCTGCCCAGGCCGGTGGGGTCCACCCTGGACTTCATCGGCGAGGTGGCCTTCGCCCTGTACCGGCTTGCGCGCGGCAAGGCGGACATGCGGCGGCGCGACCTGTTGCAGTTCATGTCCGAAAGCGGTTCCGCAGCGCTGCCCATCGTCTCGCTGATCAGCATGCTGGTGGGGCTCATCCTGGCCTTCGTGGGCGCGGTGCAATTGCGGGTGTTCGGCGCGCAGATCTACGTGGCCAGCCTGGTGGCCATCGCCATGGTGCGGGTGATGGGGGCCATCATGACCGGCATCACCATGGCCGGCCGCACAGGGGCCTCCTATGCGGCCATCCTGGGCACCATGCAGGTCAACGAGGAAGTGGACGCACTGGCCACCATGGGCCTGCGCCCGGTGGAGCAGCTGGTGCTGCCGCGCCTGCTGGCCCTGGTGGTGATGCTGCCCCTGCTGACCATCTACGCGGACCTCATGGGCATGCTTGGCGGATTCATCGTGGGGGTGTTCATGCTGGACCTGAACCCCATGGAATACCTGAACGCCACGCGCGAGGCGCTGTCGCTGGCCAACCTGTGGATAGGCATCACCCACGGGGCGGTATTCGGCGTGGTGGTGGCGCTGTGCGGCTGCTACCACGGCATGCGCTGCGGCCGCAGCGCCTCGGCGGTGGGCGCGGCCACCACGGCGGCGGTGGTCAGCGGCATCGTGTCCATCATCGTGTGCACCGCGTTCATCACCGTGGCCTGCGAGGTGCTGGGCATATGAGCCATACGGGTCAGACCACGGAATCGTCCGCCATCTCGCCACCCGCGCCGCACATCCGGGTGCGCGACATGACCGTGTCGTACGGCACGTTCGTGCTCATGCGCGGGTTGAACTTCGACATCCGGCGCGGCGACATCTTCATCATCATGGGCGGCAGCGGCTGCGGCAAGTCCACCCTGCTCAAGGTGCTGGTGGGGCTGAAGCAACCCGCCTCCGGCACCGTGCATTACGGCGGCACCGACTTCTGGGGCGGCGCCCCGGAAGTGCGCGATGCGGTGATGCGCCGCGCGGGCATCCTGTACCAGAGCGGCGCGCTGTGGAGTTCCATGACCCTGGCCGAGAACGTGGCCCTGCCGCTGGAGCAGTACACCAGGCTGTCGCGCGCCGAGATCGCGGATATCGTGTCCTTCAAGCTGGCCCTGGTGGGGCTGGCGGGCTTCGAGCGGTTCTACCCTTCGGAGATCAGCGGCGGCATGCGCAAGCGGGCCGGGCTGGCCCGGGCGCTTGCGCTGGACCCGGAGATCGTCTTCTTCGACGAGCCGTCGGCAGGGCTGGACCCGGTGAGCGCCCGGCTGCTGGACGACCTGATCCTGGAACTGCGCGAAAGCCTGGGCACCACCATCGTGGTGGTCACGCACGAACTGGCGTCCATTTTCGCCATCGGCACCAATTCGGTGTTCCTGGACGTGGAAACACGCACCATGACCGCCAGCGGCAATCCCAACGACATCTTGCGCGAGGCGCGCGACCCCAAGGCCGTGTGCTTCCTGACCCGGGGCGAATCGTCCATGGGCGCGGCACGCAGGCCCGAACCGCGCGAGGCGCCACCGGGGTGCGTGACGCACTCTGCGGACGAAGCCGGAACAGGGTCCGATGCACCATTCTGCTGCAAGGAGGAACGGTAATGGCACGCGCAGCCAACAAGGCCATGCTCGGCGCATTCGTGGTGGGGGCGCTGGCGCTGCTGGCGGCGGCGGTGCTGTTGTTCGGTTCCGGCAGGTTCATGAAGGACCGGCCCCAACTGGTGCTCTATTTCAAGGGGTCGGTGCGCGGGCTGAACATCGGTGCGCCGGTGGTCTTCCGGGGGGTGCCCATCGGCAGCGTGTCCGAAATACGCCTGATTCACAACACCGACACGCTGGAATTCTTCATACCGGTGTTCATCGCGTTCGAGCCGGAGCGCATCCTGAACATGAAGGACGGCGGCGTGGTCGAACGGCAGGGGGACTACCGGGTGCTCCAGCAGTTGATCGACAGGGGGTTGCGGGCACGGCTGGCCTTGCAGAGCTTTGTCACCGGGCAACTGATGATCGAGGTGGATTTCGAACCCGGCAGCCCGCTGGTGCTGCGCGGCGACGGCAAGACGCCGGAACTGCCCACGCTTCCCTCGCCCATGGAGGAACTGACCCGCACTCTCCAGAACCTGCCCATCGAGAACATCATGGCACAGCTGAACGAGGCCGTGGCCGGGCTGAACAGGATCGTCAATTCGCCCGTGGTGGCCGACACCGCGTCCAGCCTCAACGACACGCTGAAGGATGTGCGGCAGCTGGTGGCCTCGGTGAACGGGCAGGTGGGCCCCGTTGGCCAGTCGCTGGCCGGGGCCGCGCAACGCTACGGTGCGCTGGCCGACAAGCTGGACCGCCAGTTGCCGGACGCCCTGGCCCAGACCACCCAGACGCTGAAATCGCTGGCCGCGGCATCCACGCGGGCCGAGGCGGCGCTGTCCGCCGCCCACTCCACCATCCGCGACGATTCGCGCACCATGACCGAAGTGCAACAGGCCCTGCGCGAAATGGGGGCCGCCGCCCGCTCGCTGCGGACCCTTGCCGAGTATCTGGAACGCCACCCCGAGGCCTTGCTGCGAGGCAAAGGAGACTACCGCTGATGAACGCCCTGCATCGCCAACGCCACGCAGTGTGCCCCGCATCCCGTTCCGGCTCGCCAGCCGCGTCCGCCACGTCCGGCGCAGGCATCGCGTCCGGCGCATGTTTTTCATCCGGCGCATGCTTTTTGTCAGGCGCACGCTTTTTATCCGGCGCACGCGCCATGTCCGGCGTGGTCGTCCTGCTGCTGGCGTGCCTGCTGTTGTCAGGCTGTGCGGGCAGCAGCGCCGCCACACGCTTCTATCTGCTTTCGCCCCCTGCGCCGGGGGGCATCCGCAGCGTGCCCGGTGCGCCGCAGGCGAGAGTGGCGGTGGGGCCTGTCAGCGTGCCTTCGTATCTGGACCGTCCGCAGATCGTCATCCGCGAGGGCGACGGGGTGCGTCTGGCCCTGGCGGAGTTCGACCGCTGGGCCGAACCGCTGGCCGAAAGCCTGCCCCGCGTGCTGGCAGAGGACATCTCTCGCGCGCTGGGTGGCGGGCACGTTCTGGTGTTTCCCGGCGCCAGTGCCGACGATGCCGACATCCGGGTGGCCGTGGACGTGAACAGGCTGGACGGCAGCCTGGGCGGAACGGTGGTGCTGGATGCCTGGTGGGCCCTGCTGGACCGTTCCGGGGCCACGCTGCGCCGGGGACGGATGGTCGAGCGGCGGCCCGCCGGTGGCGACCATGCCGCCATGGTCACCGCGCAGGGCGTGCTGGCGGCGGCGCTGGGCGATACCGTGGCGGCTGCCGTGCGCGAGGTGCTGCCCAGGCCCTGACGCGTTCCGGGCCGGAACCGCTCCACCTTGCCCTGACAACCTGCCCTAAGGGGGCGGGTATGGCGCCAACCCAAGGGGGATGACCCATGGCCTCCCTGTCCATGGCACTTTGCGTGCTCTGCGCCGTCACCGTGGGGCTGCTGCTTGTGCACGGCCATCTGGATGGCGACCGGCACGACCTGCGGCTGCTGGCATGGGGCAAGGGCATGCAGGCCGCGGGTTGGCTGGGCTTCGGCCTTGCTTCCACGGTTTCAGACGTATTGCCGCCGTTCCGCTACCTGCTGCTGGTGGGGCTGGGCATGGAGGCGCTGGCCATGCTGCGGGTGCGCACCGGTCGTCCGGTGCGGGTGTTGCCCTGGCTGGGCGGGCTGGTGGTGCTGCACGCGGTGCTGGCGGTGGCCGTGGCCGAACGGCCTTTCGAGGTGCGGGCCTTCGTCCAGACGCTGGCGGCGGCTCTGCTGTTTCTGCCTTGCGGAGCACTGCTGCTTGCCGCGCGCGACGTGAGGTCGCAACGCCTCTACCGGGTGACCGGCGGCGCGTACCTGCTGGTGGCGATGTTCGCGCTGGCCAGGGGAGGGTACATGCTGGCCCGGCACGAGGGGGCGGACCTTCCCGCCGTGCCGCACATGGAGATGGTGGGGCTGCTGCTGTTGCAGGCCCTGGCGTTCATCGGGTGCGTGTGGTTCGTGGTGGTGCTGCGCGAACGGTACGAGGCGCACATCCACCGGCTGGCCACCACCGACGCCCTGACAGGGCTGCACAACCGCCGCCATTTCCTGTCCGCCGCGGAACCAGCGTTGGCCCTTGCCGCGCGCAAGGGTACTCCGGTGGGCGTGCTGATCTTCGACGTGGACCACTTCAAGCGGGTCAACGATACCCACGGCCACTCCGTGGGCGATGCGGTGCTGCGCTGCATCGGCGAGGTGCTGCCCTCGCTGGTGCGTGGCTATGACGCCACCTGCCGCTACGGCGGCGAGGAGTTCGCGGCGCTGCTGCCGGACGCCGACGGCCCGGTGACCGACATCGTGGGCGAGCGCATCCGGCAGGGGCTGGAGCAGGCCGGGCGTCAGGCGGCGGAAGATGGCAGGGCCGTGGTGTTTACCGCGAGCGTGGGCGGCAGCTGCCGCGTGCCTGCCGGACCGCAGGATCTGGACGCCCTGCTGGCCGAGGCGGACGCGGCCCTGTACGAAGCAAAGCGCGGGGGCCGCAATGCCTACCGGCGGCATGAGGCCTGACGGCGAAGTTACAGCGCATGAAAAGAGGGGTTAGGCTGATGCCTAACCCCTTGCTTTTGTTCTGGAGCCGGAGATGAGACTTGAACTCACGACTTGCTGATTACGAATCAGCTACTCTACCAACTGAGTTACTCCGGCAGTTACGCACAGTCCGCGCCATTGCCCGGTCTGCACGCGTGCTTGCGGCGGTTACCTCCGCAGAAGCGAGATGTGCTAGTTATTGAAGTTGGCAAGGGAAGTCAAGCGGGTTGTGGGGCGGCTGCGGGTGCCATGCTGCGGGTGGACAGGGACTCGGCACGCACGAGGGCAGCTCTCGCCGACAGCAGGTCTTCGTTGCCCAGTGGGCAACCCGGCCACGTACCCCCGTATGTTCCATGTCTGAAGGTGGGGCACGGCGCTCCTGTTCGGGGCATTATTCTGCCGCCGCCATCCGGCCTGACGGGCACCCAGCCATTTACCTTGCTTGCAAGCCTGTCAGGATTTGCGCAGGGCACGGCACTGCCCATCTTGCGGTGGTACTCTGCATCTCGGCGTCGTGCCCGAGCATTGCGCCATCAGGCCGCGAGGGACTGTGCCAATGCCCGAAGGTTGTTGGACAATTTTCTAGACAATATTTTTATGCGGATTTCTTGACAAAATGCTCCTGGACGCGCAACTGTGCAACAACAAGAACTGGAGCACCTCCCCATGATCCGCGAACTGCTGACCCTCCGCGAAATCGCCCGCCGCCTCGACGTGCCCCCCTCCAGTATCGCCTATTACAAGGACAGGTTCGCGCGCTTCCTGCCCGCCGGAGAAGGGCGGGGCAGGCGGCTGCGCTATCCCGTGCATGTGCTGGACATCTTCAGGGAGATCAGGAGCATGTACACGCGCAACGTGGCGGCGGAGCAGATCGAGGAACGGCTGGAGCAACTGGTGGCCGCGCTGTATGCCCCCGTGGGCCAGCCGGGGGACGCGGTCCGGTCCGGCCTTCATGGGGGGCTTTCGGGTGGGCAATCGGGCGCCAGGGCGGGCGCACGGGCATCCGGCACCGGGGTGGAACCGCACCTGCGGGACAGGTTCCGCGCATCCGATGCCATGCCGGATCCAGACTGCTCGTCAGCGCACTCGCTGGCGCACTCGCTGGCGCACTCGCCGGACCACTTGCCGGACCAACTGCCGAACGCTCTACCGCACACGGCGGCCTCTGCCCCTGCGGACCCTGCCGTGGAAGGCCTGCCCGGCCTGCTCGACCGTATGGCCGCGCTGCTTCAGGTGCAAGGGCACATGCTGGAAGAGCTATCCAGCCTGCGTCGTCAGGTGGAGGAACTGCGTGCCGACCGCGACATGCTGCTGGCCGCCTTTGACGAGCGTGCGGCCCGGCTGGACGAGGCGCTGGAACTGCTGCGCCGCGAACGCACCGAAGCGGTAACCCGCCTCGTGGACGACTATTATGCTGTGGTGTCTGGTCCTGCGGGTGCCGGTTCATCGGAGGCCGGGCCATCGGAAGCCGGACGGAGGGATGCCGAACCAGCGGAAGCTGGAACAAACGGCACCAAGACCGACGGGGGCAACGCAGGCGGGGCAGAAAACGCTGCTGGCGACGGTGCGCGCGTCGATGCTGCCGGGGCCAGCCGGAACGCTTCCGGCCAAACTTCTCCCGGCCAAGCTGCTTCCGATCAGGACGCTTTCGGCCAGACGGCTTCCGGTCAAAGCACATCCCACCAGGGCGCATCCCGTAACGAGACATCCGGTCAAGCCACATCCGGCGCCGACGCGCGGGACGACGGCCCTTCGGCCAGCGGCGCTTCCGGTTCCGCCTCGCAGGCGGATGCGGGCCATGACCGGGCCACTTCCGGCAAGGATTCCGCCACCACGCCGCCCGCAACCCTGTTCGACAGGCCGCTGGTCATCCGGCGCAACGGCGAATACCTGGGCGTGTCAGGCCGCGACAAGGCCTTCACCCTGCGAGAACTGCTGGCGCTGGTGGAGCGTCACGCCGCCCGGCGGCATCGCGTGACCATGGGCTGGACCCGGTCCGGTTCTGCGTGGGTGCTGCGCCTGACCACCGACGAATCCGCCAGCGGCAGGCAGGGCGGCAGCCGCACTCACGAACTGACCTTGCAGCCGGTCACCACGCCCAGCGGCAACCACGTCACCCGGCTTTCCCGCCTTGCCATCAACAGCGACACGGTGCCGGATCGCTTCCTGCTGGAATTGTTCCGGAATATCAAGGAAAGCTACGAATTTCGGTAGGGGGGCGGCGCGCCTCGTCTCCCGTCCGGTATCCCCGGCGTCTCCGGAGTTCCGGCCTCTCCCGTGTCCCCTGTGTTCACGCTCGCCAAGGGCCTTGCGTGGTGCAGGTCATGCCACGGCCAGTTCCATGTTCCCCCAAATCCCCACGCGCCCGCCGCACTGGGCGTACACGCCCTCTATGCCCAGATGGGCCATGGCGGCGGCGCGTTCGGTCACGCGGGCCACGTCGTCCGGCCCTTGCAGCATGTTGCCGAACAGGGTGGCCGCCGCGTCGGCCAGACTGGCGTCGCGCGCCCGCACCGCCGCGATGTCGCCCACGCCAAGGCTCAGCGAATGGCCGATGGTGGCCGACGACGAGCACAGCGAGACCGGGCAGTCCGAGGCCTTCACCACCACGCCGATCATCTCGCCGCTGGCCGGATCGGGCAGCAGGCCCACCACCCGGTCGCGTTGCGAGCAGATGTAGATGTCCCCGCCGTTCTCCACGATGATGTCCGGCGACACCGGGGCAAAGCGTTCCGCCACCATCTGGGCCACGGTGCCCGCCACGGCGGCAAAGGGGCCCACCCCGGCGATGTCGGCCCCGTGAGCCATGCGCCGGGCCACTTCCGGGGCGCTGGCGGGCGTGGGCACGGGCACGAGGCTGGTGCGAAAGTCGGGCGCCAGCAGCATCCACGCCTTGATCTGGCCACGCAGTTCGGTGACGTAGGCGGCGATGCGGTCCGGCAGGTCGGGCTGTACGGGCTGGCCGGGCTGGCCGGGCTGGCCCGACAGGCCCGACAGGCCCGCCCGTGCGGTCACCCACAGGTCGGTTTCCTCCACCACCACCTGAAAGACCACCTCGTCCGGGTGGCGGGCGGTGCGCTTGCGGTAGCCGCGCACATGGTCGGTGTGCACGGTGGGGGCATCCGGGGTGGAGGGTGCGGGGCGCTTGCCGGTGTCGTTGCGTCTGGTGCTCATGGGGCGGTTTCACCACAGGGGCGGGCGGGCGTCAATCATGGGGGCATGGGGGCATGGGGGCATAGGGCCAGGGGCGTGGGAGAGCGGGCGGCGCTTTTCCTCCATCGGGTGCGGGCGTATGGTGTGCGCCGCCGTGCCCGTGGCCCGGCAGGAGGCTGCCGATGTTCCGCCCGCGTGGTTGCATGATGTTCCCCCTGCGTCCGCTCCGTATGTTGCGATTCCGCCTGCCTTTGCTCCGCCTCTGTCTGGGATGCGTGTTCCTGTGCGCGCTGCTGTCCGCTCCCGCCATGCCCTTCGCCCGTGCGGCGGCCCCCGCCGTCGGCGCTGCCTCCGGTTGTGCCGCCCCAGCCGCTGCCGTCCCGACCGACCCGGCTTTCGGCTGCGCAGCCGTGATCCGGGTGGGCGCCTGGAACATCGAATGGCTGGGCACGCCCGACCGGCGCACCGTGGGCGGACTGCAAACAGCGGACGACATCGCCGCCGCCATCGGGGCCAGCGGCGTGCACCTGTTGGCGCTGGAAGAAGCGGCAGTGACCGACGGCGGCGCAGACATGCGCAACGCCGTGCTGGATGGCGCCTTTGCCCGGCTCAACGCGGGGGGCGCGCAGTGGTCGTACCTGCTGTTTCCGGCGCGGGTGCCGCCGCATTCCAGGCCCACGGTGCGTACCTCCACGCAGTGCGTGGGCGTGGCTTGGGACGGTCGGACATTGCGGTTGAAGCGCCCCCCGCAGGCCATCACGGCCACGGTGGATCTGGCGGCGGAAAAGGATCTGGACCAGCGCATGCGCCAGGCGGCGGGACCGGATCAGGGCATGAAGCTGCTGGCCCGCTGGCCGCACCTGACCGTATTCGACGCCGGACCGGGCACCCGCGAGTTCGGCGTGGTGGTGCTGCACCTGAAGGCCAGCAAGGGCGTCACCTCGCTGCCCATGCAGGCCCGCGCCATGGAAGGCGACCTGCTGCTGCCCGGCCTGCGGAAGCTGGCGGCCAGCGATGGCCTGCGCGACGTGCTGGTGCTGGGCGACCTGAACACCCGGGATCACACCGAACCGGCATTGCAGGCGCTGGCGGGCGAGGGCTTCATCGACTGCAACCCCGGCGACCTGCCGACCTTCTTCGGTCCGCACGGCAAGACGCGCAAGCCGTACGACCGCATCCTGCTGCGCGGCGACGGAGACGCCTTCGCCGCCGCATGTGCCGATGCTGCGGGTGCGCTGGGTCAGGCGGGTCCGGTGGGTCAGGCGGGCGCGGACAGGGCAGGCGGCAGCCCCGGACTGCCGGGTTTTTCCGTGCTGCAACCCGCCGACCTCGAGGCCGGGCTGACCCATGCCGAATACGTGCGGCGCTTTTCGGACCATGCCCTTGTGCGGGCATCCATCTGCGTGGGCAGGGCGGCGGGGAAGTAGATCGCGATCCGGCCCGTGCCGCGCTCGTGGCAAGCCTGTCTTCGTGGCAAGCCTTCCTCCGCTCCATGGTGTTCACGACACCATACGCTCTGCACCGCGCACCTTCTCCGACCCGTCCTGCCGGATCGTCCCTCCCGCGTCTTCTCCGGTCCGTTATCCATCCTCCCGGCCCACGCCGGGCCGCATTCTTTACAAGCGGCGGGCTTTGAGGCTAGGAAACCCTTTTCCGCATCACGTCTCGCAGTGCCGCAACACAAGGATGGAGCCATGCCCAGACATTTCACGCGAATCAGGGACCTCGGCTACGAGGGCGCCTGGAAGCTGCTGCAACGCGCCAAGGAAATGAAGGACACCGCCCACCGGGGCAAGATCATGGAAGGCAAGACCGCCATCCTCATCTTCGAAAAGGCGTCCACCCGCACGCGCGTGTCGTTCGAGATGGCGGTGCGCCACCTTGGCGGCTCCACCATCTTCATGACCCCGGCGGAAAGCCAGCTGGGCCGCTCCGAACCCCTGCGCGACACCGCCCGCGTGCTTTCGCGCTATGCGGACTGCATGGTGGTGCGCACCTTCGGGCAGTCGAAGATCACCGAACTGGTCGAATACGGCTCCATCCCGGTCATCAACGCCCTGACGGACGAAGGGCACCCCTGCCAGATCATGGGCGACGTGCTGACCATGTACGAGCGCACCCCCGACCTGTCCACGGTGCGCGTGGCCTGGGTGGGTGACGGCAACAACATGGCCAATTCGTGGATCGAGGCAGCCGTCTACTTTCCGTTCGAGCTGTTCATGGCCTTCCCCGAAGGCTACGAGCCCGACCGCGACCTGCTGGGCTACGCCCTGAACGCCGGGGCCAAGATATTCCTGACGCACGACCCGCGCATGGCGGTAGAGGGCGCGCACTACGTGAACACCGACGTGTGGGCCTCCATGGGCCAGGAAGAAGAGCAGAAGAAGCGCGAGGCCGCCTTCAAGGGCTACTGCATCGACACCGAAATGATGGCCCTTGCCGCGCCCGACGCCAAGTTCATGCACTGCCTGCCCGCCCACCGGGGCGAGGAAGTGACCGACGAGGTCATGGAAAGCCCGGCCTCCATCATTTTCGACCAGGCAGAAAACCGCCTGCACATCCAGAAGGCCATTCTGGAATGGGCGCTTTCGGAATAACTCCGCGCCACGGCACACGCCGCGCGACGCATACCGCACAACATATCGCATAACGGGGCTGAAACGACATGGCCAAGGCTATCAAGAAGGTCGTGCTCGCCTATTCCGGCGGGCTGGATACGTCGGTGATCCTGAAGTGGATCGCCGTCACCTACGGCTGCGAGGTGGTGACCCTTACCGCCGACCTGGGGCAGGAAGAGGACCTGGACGGCGTGGACGCCAAGGCCCTGCGAACCGGCGCCAGCCGCGCCTACGTGGAAGACCTGCGCGAGGAATTCGCGCGTGACTTCATCTTTCCCATGATGCGCTCCGGCGCGGTGTACGAGGGGCGCTACCTGCTGGGCACCTCCATTGCCCGTCCGCTCATCGCCAAGCGCCTGGTGGACATCGCCCGCGCCGAAGGCGCGCAGGCCGTGGCCCACGGGGCCACTGGCAAGGGCAACGACCAGGTGCGCTTCGAGCTTGCCGTCAACGCCCTGGCCCCGGACCTGGACGTGATTGCCCCGTGGCGTATCTGGGACCTGCGCTCGCGCACCGACCTGACCGCCTTTGCCGAACAGCACGGCATACCGCTGTCCACCTCGTCCAAGCAGTACAGCATGGACCGCAACATGCTGCATTGCAGCTTCGAGGGCGGCGAGCTGGAAGACCCGTGGTGCGAACCCGGCCCCAACAGCCACGTCATGGCCGTGCCCGTGGAACAGGCCCCGGACACGCCGGAATACATCACCATAGAGTTCAAGAAGGGCGATGCGGTTGCCGTCAACGGCGAAGCCATGAGCCCGGCCTCCATCATCCGCACCCTGAACACCATCGGGGGCAGGCACGGCATCGGTCGCCTGGACATGGTGGAAAACCGCTTCGTGGGCATCAAGTCGCGCGGGGTGTACGAAACCCCCGGCGGCACCGTGCTGCACATCGCCCACCGCGACCTGGAAGGCATCTGCATGGACCGCGAATCCATGCACCTGCGCGACCAGCTGATTCCGCGCTACTCCGAGGCCGTGTACAACGGCTTCTGGTTCGCGCCGGAACGCGAGGCCATGCAGGCGTTCATCGACAAGACGCAGGAAACCGTCAACGGCACCGTGCGCCTCAAGCTGTACAAGGGCAACGCCTGCCCCGTGGGCCGCACCTCGCCCAACACCCTGTACTGCCACGACCTGGCCACCTTCGAAGACTGCGCCACCTACGACCACGCCGATGCCGCGGGCTTCATCAAGTTGCAGGGCCTGCGCGTGCGCGGCTACGCGCAGCGGGTGAAGAAGGACTAGGCGACGCCGCTAGCGAGGGGGGACACGGTCCCCACCCCGAGCCTGCACGCCCCGTAATGAAAAGTTTGGGGGGATGGGGGCCCGGGGGAAGGCGACCCTTTTCAAAGGGTCCCTTCCCCCGGTACCTCTTCCCCCTCATCTCTAAACAAGGGTCTCCCAGCAATGGCCGAAAAGAAGATGTGGGGGGGGCGGTTCCGTCAGGCCACCGCCGCCCTGGTCGAGGAATACACCCAGTCCGTGTCGTTCGACCGCGCCCTGTACGCGCAGGACATCGCGGGTTCCAAGGCGCATGCGCGCATGCTGGCGAAGCAGGGCGTGCTGACGGCGGACGAGGCCGCACGCATCGTCGAAGGTCTGGACATGGTGCTGGCCGAGATAGAGGGCGGCACCTTTGTCTGGCGGCGCGAGCTGGAAGACGTGCACATGAACATCGAAAGCCGCCTCACCGAACTGGTGGGCGACGTGGGCAAGAAGCTGCACACGGGCCGCAGCCGCAACGACCAGGTGGCGCTGGACTTCCGCCTGTTCGTGTCCGACCGCATCCGCGCCTGGCGCGGCCTTGCGCGCGACCTGGTGGCCGTGCTGGCCGAGCGCGCGGGCGAGCACGCCAACACGCTGCTGCCCGGCTGCACCCACATGCAGCCCGCCCAACCGGTAAGCCTTGGCCACCACCTGCTGGCCTATGCATGGATGCTGCGCCGCGACGCCGAACGCCTGGCCGACTGCGACCGCCGGACGCGCGTGTGCCCGCTGGGCGCGGCGGCGCTGGCGGGCACCACCTACCCGCTGGACCCGGCGTACGTGGCCGAGCAGCTGGACATGTACGGCACCTTCCGCAACAGCATGGACGCCGTGTCCGATCGTGACTTCGTGCTCGAATCGCTGTTCTGCGGGGCCACCATCATGGCCCACCTGTCGCGGCTGTGCGAAGAAATCATCATCTGGGCCAACCCGGCCTTCGGCTTCGTGCGGCTGCCCGACGCCTACGCCACGGGCTCGTCCATCATGCCCCAGAAGAAGAACCCCGACGTGGCCGAGATCATGCGCGGCAAGACGGGCCGCGTGTACGGCGCGCTGACCGCCATGCTGACCACGGTGAAGGGTCTGCCCATGACCTACAACCGCGACATGCAGGAGGACAAGGAACCGTTCCTCGACTGCGATCGCACCGTGTCGGCGTCGCTGGAGATCATGGCGGGCATGCTGCGCGAATTGGGCTTCAACGAAGGACGCATGCGCGCAGCCCTGCGTGCGGGCTTTCTGAACGCCACAGAACTTGCCGACTATCTGGTGGGCAAGGGCATACCCTTCCGCGAGGCGCACCACCTGACCGGGGCCGCCGTGGCCCTGGCGGAAGAGCGGTCCATCACGCTGGAAGAACTTCCTCTGGCCGACCTGCAAGGCATCTGCGACCGCGTTGGTGACGACGTCTACGCCGTGCTGGACCCGGCTGCTGCGGTGGCCCGGCGCGAGATGCCCGGCGGCACCGGGCCCGCGTCCGTGGCGGCGCAACTGGCGGAGCTGTCCGGCTGGCTGGAAGAGTAACGCCACGCCGTGGCCCTTTCGGCCTCTGCCGTCGTCAGAACGAGTTTTTGTTCCTGGCGAATGCAGCAGGGCATGTTCCCTCCGCAAAAGACCATTCTTCCCTGGCAGTGGGAATCCTCATGGCGCGAAGAGGCCCTGAGGCCGCCCGGACCAGATTGCCGATAACCCGTCCGAAAGCGGGCCGCCTTCCCACAGGGGGGGCGGCCCGACGCAAATGCTCCGCCTGGCCTGCGCCACGGCGGAGCGCACAAGGAATCCGATGCAACGCAACAAGAAGCTCATTCCCGCCCTGCTGCTGGCCGTGCTGTTCAGTTGGGCGCTGTACAACCTGCTTTCCGTCTCCGGCCTGCTGCCCGGCACCGGCCAGGTGATGGAGCAGGGGGACGACGGAGCGGCCCTGCTGCCCGCCGAACTCGTGGCCGAGGTAACGTCCCTGAACACGGCGGACGAGACGGCGTCGGACAACGAATGGATGGCCATGGTCACCCAGGCCGCCAGCGGCAGGTACTACAAGGACGCACGCGACCAGTCGCTGACCCTGGCCGCCTCGCGCGCGCTGGAGGCGGGCAAGTTTGCCGTGGCCATCACCGCCGCCGAAGTGATGTACCACCCCGAACCGCGCGAGGACGTGTTGCAGGCGGTGGTGCGCGAGGCAGCCAAAACCCGCGCCACCATCAAGTATTCCGTGCGCGCGGCGCGCAACCTGTCGAAGCTTGAGCAGCGGCGCGCGGCCTACGCCCATATCGTGACCGCCTGGGCGGAACTGGCCAGGGGCGGGCAGCCCCGGATCGCCGATGGCGCGGATCCCGAAACCGGCAACGCGCCAGCCGTGCCAGCCGCGCCCGGTGCCGCCGAACTGACAATCGGCCCCGCCGGAGTGGGACAGTAGCGCAGTCTTTTGATGGGGCTGCGGATATAGAATTGGGGTAGCGGGGCCATGGACAAGCGTTTTCAGGCGGAATTGCGACAGATTCTACTTGACCGCTCGAAAAACTCCGACTAATTCTCCAATCATGTCGGTCGATGCTCCGGGTGTGCCGTGCGTCGGGATCGGCATGGGCTTGTGGCAAGAGTTTCGGCGAGTCGATAGGCATCCCACCTACAGAGTTTCTGCCCGATCTTTCGCACGAGCGAACCCCCTCATTTTCCCTGCAAGGAGTTTTCCTGATGTCCAAGTCTCTGTATGTGGGCAACCTGCCTTTCTCCGCCTCTGAAGACGAAATCCGCGACCTGTTCTCCCAGCACGGCCAGGTGCTCAGCGTGAAGCTGATCTCCGACCGTGAAACCGGCCGTCCCCGCGGTTTCGGCTTCGTCGAAATGGAAGCCGCCGACGCCAACAGCGCCGTGGAAGCCCTGAACGGCTACTCCTTCGGTGGCCGCGCCCTGAAGGTCAACGAAGCCCAGCCCCGCGCTCCCCGTCCGCCCCGCTGGTAGTTTCGGCGCGGCAGCGCCAGCCGTGAGCGCCCCGTGCGCCACGTGCCGGTGACCACGCGGATACGCAGCAATTACAAGGCCCGCCTGCCGGATGTCCGGTCAGGCGGGCCTTTTATTTTGCATGCGGAGCGTTGCGTTGGTTCGGGCTGCCGCAAGAATGGAAATGGAAAAGGTGCGCGGCCCCGCCTCGCATGCATGGGGGGGACAGGCATGCCGTGGCGGGAGGGGGTCAACGGGGTTGCACCGTTCCGGAATCCATAATGCGTTGCAGGGTTCCGTCCTCGTGCATCCGCCCGATTTCGGCATCGATTTCAGCCAGGCGTCCGGCCAGTGGCGAACTGCGGGAAAAGGCCATGTACAGCGGGTAGCTGCGCACCGGGCGTTCCGCCTTGCCCACTGCGGAGCGCAGATGCTGCTGGCTGTTAAGGTAGGATTCGGCAACCAGGTCGTTGCTCAGGCACAGGTCCACGCGGCCGCTGCGCAACTTGGCGAAGTTGCTTTCGTCCGACGGGGAATATTCCACGGCCAGGTCCAGCCGTTGCACGGCGGCCAGGAATTCCGGTGAATACGTGTATCCCTGCACCAGGCCGATGCGGTAGGGGCGCAAGTCTTCGTAATGTTGCCAGGCAAAACCGTCATGGGTGGGGCTGGCGTAGTAGAAGGACTGGTGCGCCTCGGCCACCGGCACGGAAAACGCCATGGTCGCATCGCGTTCGGGGGCGTGGGCCAGCAAGCTCACCCCATCGGCAGCGCCGTCCTCTGTCATGCGCAACACGCGGTTCCAGGGCAGCAATCGCTGCCGTACGGGAAGGGACAGCCTACGGAACAGTTCTTCGGCAAGGGTGGTGGCCGTGCCGCCCACGCTGCCGTCGGCGAGTTCCATGGCGTAGGGCGGGTACACGGTGTTCACCATCAGGTAGGCACCGTCGCGGGTGTCGTCGGCGGGTGATGCGGCGCCGTCGCTTGTCAGCGCGGTGGAGGGGGAGGGCACGGACAGTACGGTCAGCGTGAACAGGACTGTCATGACTGTCCTGACGGCCCTGACTGCCCTGACTGGCAGAGCTGGCAGGATTGGCGGGACAGTCGGGAAGCGCAGGCCCGCCAGTACGCCGTGTATGGAATGGGCAAGCCCGTATGGCAAGGCGCATCCGGGGCGGGGGCGCCATGACTGGCGGCGGAAAAGTGCTGGGGATGATGACATGGCGGGCCTGTTGGTGAACTGTGCGGTATATTCGGGCCGGTCGGACGTCCGGGCTGACAAGGGGCGCGCCACCTGCGGTATCGGCGGGCCGATGGCGCCACTGGCGGCGTGTCATAGCAGAAGCGTCGCAAATGACAATGCCCTCCCCTGGCGCGGGTTTTCGCGCGTGCTGCCTTGGTGGGAGGGCTGTGTAAGGCGTTGCGGATATGGAAGATGGTGTTTTTCTATAATGCCGGTCCGCCGCTGTGCCGGGTGCACGAGCCGGTCAGGGTATCCGGCGCGCGGGCAATGAAAAGGGCCCCGGAAAAGGGGCCTTGGGCTCGTGGCGGAAGCGTGTAGAACACGCTAGTGGCCTGAGCTTTGCCTGGCGATGTCGGAAGGTTGTCGGCCTGCGACTGTCAATTCCATGCGAATCCATTCAGAAGGGCCGTAGAAACGGGTCGCGCCTCTGGCCTTCCAGAGGTCGGTCAGGTTCACGAACTTGTCGTCGGTGCAGCGGATGCCGAAGCCATTGAACACGAGGGCGGGGTGCAGGTGGCATGGTTCACCAATGTGCCACGCGACCAAGGGGAGGGAGTAGTTTGGACGCTGAACTAATCTGCTACTGCTTTGGCTACACGGCAGCCGACATCAAGGCAGATGTCATCCGAAACGGTAGATCGACGATCCTTGACCGTATTGTCCACGAGAAGCAGGGTGGGACATGCCGATGTGCCGAGGCAAACCCTTCCGGCAGGTGATGCCTTGGAGATGTCCGCCGGGTCGTGGACAGTGTTCTTGGTAAGCCGGAAGCCTTCGTCGGACTGAAGAGCCGGTAATCTGCCACGAGCAATGACGATGGCGACGGTCAATCCCTGCGCCGCCCTTGAGTGGGTGACGTGTGTGGAGAAGGGCCGTCGTTGCTCGTTGTTCGACGCACCGCAAGGCGGAAGGCCGGGCGAGGGCCGCCCTGCTCATGAGGATGGCCTGGGGGGGGGACTGCGCCGCGACCATCTGCGCGGCGGCTTGCCTGATCGAGAGTGGCGGGTATTCTTTCGCCGGGGGCATGGTACCTGCCGTGAAGACCTCCACGACGAACGTCCCCAACCGATTCCGCCTGGAGATGGCCGCCCCCACGACGCTGTCGAATGTGGAGAATCGGGCGCGGTACTGCTCCATATGGTCGGCGATCTCGTCAGGGCGCAGCGGGGGGGGCGATTGTAAAAAGTTCATCGATGCTGATGTGGTAATAAAAGACAGTGGCAATGGTGTGTGCTATGGGGGGGCGGTTCGTGTTTGATTGGTGCGTTATGGTGAAAAATTATACAAGAGATGTGTATTTATGCGCGTGCAGTTCAGTGTCATCTCTCTTCTTCTTGCGCTCAGCCTTGTGATCGTGCGGGATGCCATTGCCGATGCTGACCAATATGTTGTTGGGGTGGCGTACATGCATGGTGAAGAGCGTAGAATCCCTGAATTGGAAGCCCTTGTTGGCGAGGCGTATAGGCGAGTTGGCATGAGTGTTGTGTTCAAGTACTCACCACCAATGCGAGATATTTCCCTTGCGAATGACGGTGAGATTGATGCCAGTGCTGTGAGAACAAAGCACGCTGTGGCAAAATATGAAAATCTTCTTGTCGTTCCTGAGCCTTTGTTGCGTTCATTGTATACGATGTTTTTTGTGAACGATAAATTTTCTGAATATAATATTGATGATTTTAAGTCATTGCGTGTTGCCTGCGTGCGTGGTGAGATAATTTCCGCTTCGATACTTGAAAGTTTTGGAATGAATCCAGTGTTTGTTCCTGGGTTGGAGCATGGAATAAAAATGCTGCAATCTGGTCGCGCGGATGCCGTGTTTACTTCAGAATCAGTTGTAAAAGGTTTTTTTAAGGATGAGTCTTCATCTGGTATGCGCAAGGGTAGGTATGGTGTTGTAGTTAAATCATATCATGTTGTTAATGTAAGGCACAAGGATTTGGTTGTTCCGCTTGCTGCTGCATTTCGAGAAATGATTAGAGATGGCACCGCACGGCAACTGTTAGGGTCATTCAGCGACTTCATTCCATCGTCTTATGAGCGCGACCATTAGGGTTGCCCACGCGATTAGCGCAGGCTGGGCGCTCTCGCTTGCAGGATGCGAGAGTATCGAAGAGGCTGGATACTGACATGTACGCTTGCCCATGCCCACGTGCTCACCGTCATCCGTGATAGATCAAGCTCCTCGTGCCAGTCGATGTGCTGGGTGACCTCCACGAACAAGGCAGCGGGAGAGCGCTTCCCTTCATGGCGCACCGCGATGTCAGTCTGATCTGCGCGACCGGTGTGGCCGGTCGGCCTTGACCGCCTCGCGGGTCGGCTTGTGCTCCTTGCAGCACGTGATCAGTGTGTGCCGGAAAGAGTGGAGGCGCAGGCCGCAATGTTCATTCCTGCTCCCTCCGAGCGGCAGGGGGCCACCACCGGGAGTCCATAAGATTGCCCGTGAAGTGCTGCGAAGCGATCTGCTTGAGGTAGACCGTTTCGGCGATCTTCCGGATGTGGCATGCCTTGGGGAAGGCCGCGCCCCGCTCGTCTTCCGGCGAGACCGCGTAGCCCTCGCGCCGCAGCATGGCGGCGGTGGTGGAGGCGCTGCGTCTGGCCGATGGCGGCGGGGTGTTGTCGTCGTGGTCAGGTGAGCCAGAAGGCTGGACGGGGGGGCGAGACGTCGCCGCTGGAAGGGCGGGGTGATGCCGGGGCTTTGGAACGAGGCATGGCGCGGGGTCCGGTGTGTATCCCAAATGTGGATACAGACAAGCGGAACACCGCGCCATCGATATTTTTCAAGCCATTTCTGTGGCTTTTGATGGCTGGCGGAAGCGTATAGGAGTCGAACCTACCATGGACATCTCTGCCCACCACCGGTTTTGAAGACCGGGCGCCACACCGGTGACGAAACGCTTCCGCAGGGGTTCGGCGTATCTAGCAG
This sequence comes from Nitratidesulfovibrio sp. SRB-5, assembly GCF_019931275.1. NCBI lineage: Bacteria > Pseudomonadati > Thermodesulfobacteriota > Desulfovibrionia > Desulfovibrionales > Desulfovibrionaceae > Nitratidesulfovibrio > Nitratidesulfovibrio sp. SRB-5. Next base: position 1,310,392 of record NZ_JAIOTY010000001.1, read on the forward strand.
AATCGATGTGGCACGGCAAGACGGGATGCGTGCCCGGGGCATGGCCGGATGGGGGGGCGAAACCGCGGAAGCGCGGGGTGCATGGGCTGCGAGGTCAAACCGGCTTCCGATGGCTGGCTTCCGGTGCCCGACTTCCGATGGCCGACTGCCGATGACCAACGGTCGGTGACAGTGAAAGGTAGGGCTCGAGAGCCGGATTGAGCGCCGGATCGAGGGGGGGGCAATCCGGATACCTTGCCCGGCGGCACGAAAAGGCAGGGAAAGTGCGCCCGCGCGCATTGTCAAATAGTTCCCGACGACTTAAAAAGGAGAAATCGTCCGCACGACGGACGTTCACTTCCGCACGGAGGCCAGACTTGAACCAGTTTTCGCGCAATCTGATTCTCTGGGCAATCATCTCGTTGCTGATGGTCGTCCTGTTCAACATGTTCAATCAGCCACAGGGGACGCAGGCGCGTCTTACCTATACGGAATTCCTCCAGAAGGTCGAACGCGGCGAGGTGCTGCGCGTGACCATCCAGGGCCAGAAGCTGACGGGCGAAAGCTCCGAGGGCAAGGCGTTCCAGACCTATGCCCCGCACGACCCCGAACTGGTTACCCGCCTCATTTCCCAGAAGGTCGAGGTGAAGGCGGAACCGCAGGAAGAAGCTCCCTGGTACATGACCCTGCTGGTTTCCTGGTTCCCCATGCTGCTGCTGATCGGCGTGTGGATATTCTTCATGCGCCAGATGCAGGGCGGCGGGGGCAAGGCCATGTCGTTCGGGCGGTCGCGCGCCCGCATGATCACCCCGGAATCGGCCCGCGTCACCTTCGAAGACGTTGCAGGCGTGGACGAAGCCAAGGAAGAGCTGAGCGAAGTGGTGGAGTTTCTGTCCAACCCGCGCAAGTTCACCCGTCTTGGCGGGCGCATCCCCAAGGGTGTGCTGCTGGTCGGCCCTCCCGGCACCGGCAAGACCCTTCTGGCCCGTGCCGTGGCGGGCGAGGCGGGCGTGCCGTTCTTTTCCATTTCCGGCTCCGACTTCGTGGAAATGTTCGTGGGCGTGGGCGCATCGCGCGTGCGCGACCTGTTCATGCAGGGCAAGAAAAGCGCGCCCTGTCTCATCTTCATCGATGAAATCGACGCAGTGGGCCGTCAGCGCGGCGCCGGCCTTGGCGGCGGGCACGACGAGCGCGAGCAGACCCTGAACCAGTTGCTGGTGGAAATGGACGGCTTCGAATCCAACGAGGGCGTCATCCTCATCGCCGCCACCAACCGGCCCGACGTGCTGGACCCGGCGCTGCTGCGCCCCGGCCGCTTCGACCGCCAGGTGGTGGTGCCCACCCCCGACGTGCGTGGCCGCAAGCGCATCCTTGAAGTGCACACCCGCCGCACGCCTCTGGCCACCGGCGTGGAACTGGACATCATCGCCAAGGGCACGCCCGGCTTTTCGGGCGCGGACCTGGAGAACCTGGTCAACGAGGCCGCCTTGCAGGCCGCCAAGGTGGGCAAGGACACCGTGGACATGGGCGACTTCGAGTACGCCAAGGACAAGGTGCTCATGGGCAAGGAGCGCCGCAGCCTCATCCTGAGCGACGAGGAAAAGCGCATCACCGCCTACCACGAGGCGGGCCACGCCCTGGCCGCCAAGCTGCTGCCCGGCTCCGACCCGGTGCACAAGGTGACCATCATCCCGCGTGGCCGCGCCCTGGGCGTGACCATGCAACTGCCGGAAGGCGACCGCCACGGCTACTCGCGCACGTTCCTGCTGAACAACCTGGTGCTGCTGCTGGGTGGCCGCGTGGCCGAAGAGGTGGTGTTCAACGACATCACCACCGGCGCGGGCAACGACATCGAGCGCGCCACCAAGATGGCCCGCAAGATGGTCTGCGAATGGGGCATGAGCGAGGCCATCGGCCCCATGAACATCGGCGAGCAGGGCGAAGAGGTGTTCATCGGGCGCGAATGGGCGCATTCCCGCAACTTCAGCGAGGAAACCGCCCGCCTGGTGGACGCCGAGGTCAAGCGCATCATCGAGGAGGCCCGGCAGCGTTGCCGCACCCTGCTCGAAGGGAACATCGACTCGCTGCATGCCATCGCCGGTGCCCTGCTGGAGCGTGAAACCATCAGCGGCGACGACATCGACGTGCTGATGCGCGGCGAACAGCTGCCCCCGGAAAAGCCCAACAACCGCCCCGGAACCGTCCGTGCGGGGGAGCAGCCCGCGTCCGGCAGAAACGCCGGAGCGCCCTCGGCCTCCGCCGTGCAGCCCGGCCCCGCCAGCGCGGAGTCTGACGCCGCCGGGCGCGACGAGTTCACCCTGGAGTCCGACGACACCGCCGAGCGCGGCGCCGGTGGCCCCGGCGGCAACGACGACCACAACGGTGGCGCGGGGCGCCGATGACGACGGCTTGCGGCCACGCGCAACAGGCCATCTGGACCGTAAGGGGGGGAAGGGCGGTGACGCCCGCCCCCCCTCATCCCTTTGTGGTGTTCGGCATCGTCAACGTCACGCCGGACTCGTTCCATGACGGTGGGCGCTACGTCACCCACGAGGCGGCAGTGGCCCACGCCCTGCGCCTGGTGGCGGAGGGCGCGCACGTGCTGGACATCGGCGGTGAATCGTCGCGGCCCTACGCAGATGCGGTGCCGCTGGAAGAAGAACTGGCGCGGGTGCTGCCCGTGGTGCGGGGCATCCGCGACGGGTATGCGGCCCACATGGCGGACCGTGCCGGAAACGATACCGCAACCCGCCCGGCGCCAGATGAGGCAGACGCTGCCGACGCGGACCGGCAGGCCGCCCCCCTTCGCCCCGGCGGTGCGCCGCTGCTTTCCGTCGATACCTACAAGGCGGGCACGGCGGCGGCGGTGCTGGACGAAGGCGTGGACATCATCAACGACATTTCCGCCTGCGCCTTCGACCCCGGCCTGCTCGACGTGGTGGCCCACTACAAGCCCGGCTACGTGCTGATGCACAGCCTGGGCAGGCCGGAAACCATGCAGGATGCCCCGGCCTACGCCAACGTGATGGACGCGCTGCTGGCCTTCTTTCACGAAAAGATGGACATGCTGGTGCGCGCCGGGCTGCCGGAATCGCGCATCCTGCTTGATCCCGGCATCGGGTTCGGCAAGCTGACGGAACACAATTTCGAGATACTGCGCCAGATGGAGCGTTTCAACGCGCTGGGCCGCCCCGTGCTGATGGGGCTTTCCAACAAGTCGTTGTTCGGCGGGCTGCTGGACCTTGGCCACGGACAGCGGGCGGGCGCCACCCAGGTTGCCACGGCCCTGCTGGCCGCACGCGGGGTGCTGTGCCACCGCGTGCACGACGTGGCGGAAACCGTGCGCACCCTGCGCCTCACCCAAGCCATGGCCCCCGCGCCACGCACGGAGAACTGATGCTGGGCCTGGAGAACGTCACCGCCAACTGGCGCGACCTGCTGGACATCGCGCTGGTCACCGCGCTGTTCTACCGCATCATCGTCATGGTCAAGGACACGCGCGCCGTGTCGGCCATCTACGGGCTGCTGTTGCTGGTGGTCACCTACTTCGTCTCGCGCGAGCTGGGGCTGTACACGCTGGGGTGGCTGCTGGAAAGCTTCTTCGGCTCGTTGTTCCTGGTGATCATCGTGCTGTTCCAGCGCGACATCCGCCAGGCCCTCACCGACATGGGGGCGCGCAGCTTCTTCCGCAAGAAGACCACCGCCGACGACGCCCTGAACGAGATCATCGGCGCCGCGCTGTACCTTGCCCAGCGCAAGATCGGCGCGCTCATCGTCATCGAGCGCAACGTGGCCCTGGGCGACATGATCGAACGCGGTGTGAAGCTGGGGGCCGCGCTTTCGCGCGAGTTGCTCATCACCATCTTCTTTCCCAAAACCCCCCTGCACGACGGCGCGGTGATCATTCGCAAGGGCGAGGTGGCGGCGGCGGCGTGCATCCTGCCCCTGGCCACCGTGGACCGGCAGGACTTCGGCACCCGGCATCGTGCCGCGCTTGGCATTACCGAAGAAAGCGACGCGGTGGCGGTGGTGGTTTCCGAAGAACGCGGGGCCGTCACCGTGGCCGTGGGTGGCAAGCTGACCACCAGCCTCGATGCCACGCGCCTGAAGCGCGTGCTCAAGAACATCCTGGAGAAGTAGCGGTGCGTTCCAACTGGCAGTACGCCGTCATGGCCTTCGTCATGGCCGTCACCCTGTGGTACATGGTCACCGGGCGCGAGCGGGTGGAAGTGGTGGGCGAGGTGCGGCTGGAATTCAAGGGCATCCCCCAGAATCTCGTGGTGCGCGAAGGGCTGGTCAACAAGGTCAGCGTCCGCGTGCGCGGTCCAAAGGGCCTCGTGCGCGTCATGACCGCGCGCGACATGAGCTACGCCATCGACCTCAGCAACCTGAAGCGCGGCACCAACATCGTGCCCCTGACGGCGGAAAAGCTGCCCGAGGCGCGCGCCTTCGAGGTGGTGGAGATAACCCCCTCGCGGCTGACGCTGGAGGTGGACGCCATCGTCGAAAAGGACGTGCCCGTGGCCGTGGACATCAACGGCACCATGCCCGTGGACGTGCGCATCGACAAGACCGAGGTGACCCCCGCCAGAGTGCACCTGCGCGGCCCGGAATCGCTGGTGTCGCGCATCGACAAGGTGAAGGTGGCCGTGGCCGCTCCGGCGCCGGACCAGGCGGGCACTGTGGAGGTGCAGGCCACCCCCACCCTGCCCGAAGCCACGGAATCCATGCCCCCTACCGTGTCCGTGCGGCTGGATACGGCCCTGCGCATGAAGGAAACCACCCTCAAGCGCGAGGTGGCGGTGCAGGCGCCGCACGGCCTGCGGGCGCAGGTGTCGCCGCGCACGGTCACGCTGCTGCTGGAAATGCCCACCTCCGTGGCCGCCGACGCAGAGACGTTGCGTGCCATCCGGGTGTACGCGGAAGTGCCCGAGGGCACCGGCGCCGGGCAGGAGAAGCTGCCCGTGCGGGTGGATCTGCCGGACAGGGTGCGGCTGAAGGACATTTCGCCCGACACGGTGAACGTTACCTTTCGCAAGTAGTCCGTTTGGGGTGGCAGGGTTGGCCCTGTCACTCGCGGTGTGCTTACGGCCCTGCTCTGGCCTTGTTCCGGCCTGTTCCGGCCTGTTCTGGCCCAGTACCGCCAGCCCAGGCCGGTGCTGGCCAGTCCCGGCCTGGGCTGGTCCGGTTACGTTCCTGTCCCGTACCGTCCGGTCCCCGGCGGACCATTGAACAACCCCCGCAAATACTGTAGTCAGGCGCACCGGCGGCGCTGGCCGCCAACGCACAATCCAGAGAGGATTCGCAGATGGGCAAACGCCTGTTCGGCACCGACGGCCTGCGCGGCCAGGTGAACATCTATCCCATGACCGCCGACGTGGCCCTGCGTCTGGGCCTTGCGGCGGGCACCCATTTTCGCAACGGCAACCGCCGCCACCGTGTGGTCATCGGCAAGGACACCCGCCTTTCCGGCTACGTGTTCGAGTCGGCCCTGACGGCGGGCCTGTGCGCCGCGGGCATGGACGTCTACCTTGTCGGCCCGCTGCCCACGCCCGCCATCGCCTTCCTGACCCGCAACATGCGGGCGGACCTTGGCGTGGTCATCTCCGCATCGCACAATCCCTTCATGGACAACGGCATCAAGTTCTTCGACAAGGACGGCTTCAAGCTGCCCGACGAGATGGAGAACAAGATCACCGACATGGTGCTGGACCCCGACTGGCAGTGGGATTACCCCGTTCCCGAACGCGTGGGCCGCGCCGCCAAGATCGAGGACTCTCCCGGTCGGTACATCGTCTACCTGAAGAACAGCTTTCCCGCGCATCTCACCCTGGATGGCATGCGCGTGGTGCTCGATTGCGCCAACGGCGCCAACTACAAGGTGGCCCCCCTTGCGCTCGAGGAACTGGGCGCGGAAGTCATCAAGATCGGCACCGAGCCCAACGGCCTGAACATCAACCACCAGTGCGGGTCTCTGTACCCCGGCGTTGCCGCCGGCAAGGTGCTGGAAACCCGCGCCGACGTGGGGCTGGCACTGGACGGCGACGCCGACCGGCTGATCGTGGTGGACGAGAAGGGCACCGTGCTCGACGGCGACCAGATCATGGCCCTGTGCGCGGACGACATGCTGCGGCGCGGCGCACTGCGCAACAACACCCTTGTGGCCACGGTCATGAGCAACATGGCGCTCGAAGTGTACATGAAGGAGCGCGGCTGCAAGCTGCTGCGCACCCCTGTGGGCGACCGCTACGTGGTCGAGGCCATGCGACGCGAGGGCGCCAACCTTGGCGGCGAGCAGTCCGGCCACCTGATCTTCATGGACCACGGCACCACCGGCGACGGCCTGATGGCGGCGCTCCAGATCCTGCGCATCATGCGCGAGCGCGACCGGCCCCTGTCCGAACTGGCGGGCCAGTTGCAGCTTTTCCCGCAGGAGCTTATCAATGTTCATGTGGAGCGGAAGATTCCCTTCGAACAGTGCCAGCCCGTGCTCGACGGGGTGGCCAAGGTCGAGGCGGAACTGGGCGACAGGGGCCGCGTGCTGCTGCGCTACTCGGGCACGGAAGCCGTCTGCCGCGTGATGGTGGAGGGCGAGGATCCCGAGCAGGTGAAGCGGCTTGCTTCGCTGCTGGCGGAGACGGTGCAGAAGCACCTGCGCTAGTTCGCAAGCGGGCCCTGTTTGCGAATCGTTGCCGCTTCGGTTGTCTGGCGGCGATGGTGCGGGCCGTCTTTCCGATCGTGCTTTTCCGACGCAGGCCGACACGACGACACATTCCAAAGGAGCCACCCCATGAACATCCGCAAGGTCGTCATTCCCGTCGCCGGCTGGGGTACCCGTTCGCTTCCCGCCACCAAGAACATCCCGAAGGAAATGCTGCCGGTCTACAACAAGCCGGTGGTGCAGTATGTGGTCGAAGAGGCCATGCGCTCGGGCATCGGGGACGTGGTCTTCGTCACCAACCGCGACAAGAAGATCATTGAGGACCACTTCGACTACAACCTGCAACTGGAAGGCGTGCTGGAGCGCGCCGGAAAGACCGAGATGCTGCGGCAGGTGCGCGAGGTGGCCGAGATGGTCAACATCATCTCCATCCGTCAGAAGCAGCAGCTGGGCCTTGGCCACGCGGTGCTGTGCGCCCGCGACGTGGTGCGCGACGAATCCTTCGCCGTCATGGTGGGCGACGACCTGATGTTCGGCATGACGCCGGGCATCAAGCAGCTCATCGACGTGGCCGCCTCCGAGCGGCTGCCCGTCATCGGGGTGATGGAAGTGCCCGCCGACAAGGTGAACCGCTACGGCATCATCTCCGGCGAGGAATTCGCCCCCGGCATCTTCAAGGTCAACAAGCTGGTGGAAAAGCCCAAGCTGGGCGAGGCTCCTTCGCGTCTGGCCATCGTGGGCCGCTACGTGCTGACCCCGGACATCTTCCGTTGCCTTGAGCAGATGAAACCCGGCCACGGCGGTGAGATCCAGCTTACCGACGCCTTGCAGATGCTGGCCGACGACCGGGGCCTGCTGGCCGTGAAAATTCGCGGCATGCGCTTCGACGCGGGCGACTGGGCGGAATACCTTACCGCCAACATCTACTTCGCCCTGCAGGACGAAGAACTGCGCGACGAACTGGTGCGCCAGCTCAAGCCGCTGCTGCCGTACAGCGGCACGTAGTTTCCGGGTATTCCGGAATGTCGTGAGCCATGGCCGGGGGGAGGAGTTTCCGCCCCCCGGTTTTCTTCTTGTACTTGTCCCTTCCCTGGTACCCCCTGCGCCATGTCCACCAATGCCGCCTCATCATTGCGCGCCGTCGCGCTGCTCAGTCCGCCGTACGCCACGCTGACGTACGCCGTGCCGTCGTGGCTGCCGCCCCAGGCGTGGCGTCGGGGCACGCGGGTGGCGGTTCCGCTGGGCAACGGCGCGGTGCGCGTGGGCGTGCTGCTGGACGACGAGACGCACGCGGCGGCAGGCGGGGGGGCGCTGCCGGAAGGCGTGGTGCCCCGGCCCATGCTGTGGCCGCTGGAGCGCGAGCCGCTGCTGGGCGCCGGGTATCTGGACATGGTGCGCCAACTGGCGCTGCGGCAGGCGGTGAGCGAAGGCCAGATACTGGGCAACTTCCTGCCCGTGGGGTTGCGTACCACCCAGGTGCGGTTGCGCTTTTTCGAGGACGGCAGGGCGCGCACGCTGAAGTTCCGCGACCTTGTGCCGCTGGCGGACAAGGACCCTTCCGCCCTGCACCGCCTGGGCCAGGCCTGGATGGATGGGCGGGGCGAGGTGCTGGACAAGGCCGAGGACGCCGCCGACGCGGAACTGTGCGCGGTGACGGCGGACCCGCCGTGGCCGGTGCGGCCTTCCGCCGTGCGCCAGGTGCAACTGCTGGAATACCTGTGGGACAAGGGATCGGCCAGCCGCCGCGCCATGCTGCGCGACCTTGGGGCCGCATCGGCCACGGCGCTGGAGGGGCTGCTGAAGCGCGGCCTTGTGGCGGTGACCCGGCGCGACGACGGCGAATGCGCCTGCGACGAGGCCGCCGAGGGCGAAGGCCCGGCCTGTCTGTATGGTCCGCCGGATGCTTCGTTCGAACTGAACGCGAACCAGCGCATGGCTCTGGACGACTTTCTGGCCGCGCTGGACGGTCCGCGCGCGGAACACCGCCTGCTGTACGGCGTGACCGGCAGCGGCAAGACGGCGGTGTACCTGGACCTTGCGCGCGAATGCCTGGCGCGGGGCCGTTCGGTGATGTTGCTGGCGCCGGAAGTGGCCCTGGCCTGCAAGCTGCGCCGCGACGTCAACGAACGGCTGCCCGGCGCGCCGCTGTTCTTCTTTCACGGCTATCAGGGACCGGCCCAGCGCGAACGCACCTTTCGCGCGCTGGCGGCCCGGCGCGAGCCGTGCCTGGTGGTGGGAACACGCTCGGCCCTGTTCCTGCCCGCGCCCGACCTTGGCGTGGTGGTGCTGGACGAGGAGCACGACACCTCGTTCAAGCAGGACGAGGGACTGGCCTATCAGGCCAAGGAAGTGGCCTGGTTCCGGGTGGGGCAGGGCGCGGGACTGCTGGTGCTGGGTTCCGCCACGCCGGACGTGAAGACCTTCCACGCCATGCACGAAGGGCGCCTGCCCATGGCAACCCTGCCCGAGCGGGCCGGTGGCGGCACCCTGCCCGACGTGGAACTGGTTGACATCAAGGATCTTTCCTCCACCGATTCCGTGCTGGCCGCCCGGAGCGGCGCGGCCCTGCGCGAAACGGTGGAACGCGGCGAGCAGGCGGTGATCCTGCTGAACCGGCGCGGCTACGCCCCGCTGATGTATTGTCTGGACTGCGGCACCGTGGCCCGCTGCCCGCACTGCGACATCGGCCTCACCTACCACAAGGGGCGCGAGCGGCTGGTGTGCCACTACTGCGGCCATTCGGTGCCGTATCCGGCCACCTGCCCCAACTGCAAGTGCATGCACTACCTGCCCATGGGCGAAGGCACGGAAAAGCTGGAGGAAACCCTGGCGGCGCACCTGCCCGCCGGAGGCAAGGTGCTGCGGCTGGACCGCGACTCGACCAGAAGGCCGGGCCGGATGGAGGAAATCCTGGGGGCCTTTGCCCGGCGCGAGGCGCAGGTGCTGGTGGGCACCCAGATGCTCTCCAAGGGGCACCACTTTCCGGACGTGACCCTGGCCGTGGTGGCCGACGGCGACCTTGGCCTGAACCTGCCGGACTATCGCGCGGCGGAACGCACCTTCCAGTTGCTCGTGCAGTCCGCCGGGCGGGCCGGGCGCGGCGAAAAGCCGGGCCGGGTGTTCATCCAGACCCGCGATCCTTCCCACTACTGCTGGAATTTCGTGCGCACGACCGATTACGAGGGCTTTTACGCCCACGAGATTGCCATCCGTCAGCGGCGCAGGTACCCTCCGTTCGTGCGGCTGGCGCTGGTGCGCATCAGCTATCCCATGGATTTCACGGGCGGGGCGGAGGAACTGGCCCGCTTTGCCGCAGCGGTGCGCGCCCAGGGGCGCGAGCGTGGCGTGCAGGTGCTGGGGCCTGCCCCTTCGCCGCTGCCGCTGCTGCGCGGGCGCAAGCGTTTCCAGTGCCTGCTGAAGGCCGACGACTGGCCGAGCATCCGGTCTCTGTTCGGCGCTGCGGGCGCCACGCCGGGCATCGGCCACCTGCGCATTTCACTTGATTTAGATCCGGTCAACATGCTGTAGCCCGCGCCGACACGCGGCATCAAGGATACCACCATGATCATAGTCGTCCGCAAGTGCAGCGACTGCCCCTTCTGCAGCCAGGGCGAACCCGCCCGCTGCAACCTTTCCACCCCCAAGTACCGCCCGCTGGACATCGCGCTGGACCGCCCCACGTGGTGTCCGCTGCGGCGGGAGCAGGCCATCGTGCGCGAGGCGTCGTAGCGGTCTGCCGCGGCAGACCGCGTGATGCGCTTGCGGCCGGGCCCGCATTCCGGCGTTGCACGCAGTGCCGCGTCTGGCATATGATGTATCCGGCGAGCAGTCGCATGCTCCACGAAGGGGCGCACCGGGCGGGGGAAGCACGGGCAGTACGGGGTAGCTATGAACAATGCCGACATCCTCATCCTTGTGGTGGATGACGAAGAGATGGTGCGCGAAAACCTCGAGGCGTACCTTGAGGACGAAGGGTTCCGGGTGGTTACGGCAGGCAGCGGGGAGGACGCGCTGGACCTGCTGGAACGCCATCGGCCGGACGTAGGCATCATCGACATGCGCCTGCCGGGAATGAGCGGCAACGATTTCATCATCCGCGCCCATCAGGCGCTGCCCACGTTGCGCTATCTCATCCACACCGGCTCGACCAACTACAAACTGCCGTCGGAACTCATCGCCATCGGCGTGCAACGCGCCGACGTGTACATCAAGCCATTGCAGAACATGGACGATCTGGTGCAGGGCATCTTCCGCCGCCTTTCCGCGCCGGAGGGGGCATGAGTTCCGCCAGCGGCTTTTTCGCCCTGCCTGGCTCCTCTGGTTCGTCTGGCTTGTCTGACACGCCCACCGTGGTCGTCATTGACGACGACACCATGGTGCGGCGCAGCATCACCGCCTACCTCGAAGATCTTGGCTACAATGTGCACGAGGGTACCGATGGCCGCACCGGCCTCGCGCTGGTGCGCTCGGTGCAGCCGGACGCCGTGCTGGTGGACCTGCGCATGCCCGGCATCGACGGCCTGGACGTGTTGCGCGAACTGGCGACCGAGAGGCCGGACATGCCCACCATCGTGGTGTCCGGCACCGGGGTCATGCAGGACGCCATTGAGGCGGTGCGACGTGGCGCCTGGGATTTCATCCTCAAGCCCATCATGGATCTGGAAGTGCTGGGCCATCGGGTGCGCCTGGCCATCGAGCAGGGGCGGTTGCGCGCCGAAAACCGCCGCTACCACCAGAACCTGGCCGCAGAGGTGGCCGTGCGCACCCGCGAACTGGAACAGGCAAGGGTGGAGGCGGAATCGGCCAACCGCGCCAAGACCCAGTTCCTCGCCAACATCAGCCACGAACTGCGCACCCCGCTCAACGGCATCATCGGCCTGACCGAACTGCTGCTGGCCGCCGGGCCCGCCGGCGAGCAGGAGGAGTGCCTGGGCATGGTGCGCCAGGCCGGGCTGGACTTGCTGTCCATCGTCAACAACCTGCTGGACATGTCCAGCATAGAGGCCGGGCGCATTGCCCTCAACGAGGCCCCGTTCAACCTGCGCGAGACCGTGGGCGACCTTATCCGCGTTCTGGACGTGCAGGCCCGCTGGAAGAATCTGACCCTTGCCTGCAACGTGTCGCCCGATGTTCCCGACCGGTTGGTGGGCGATGCCGCGCGGCTGCGCCAGGTGCTGACCAATCTGGTCATCAACGGCATCAAGTATACCGAGGTGGGCGGCGTCTCGCTGTCGGTGGAACTGGATGGCGCATTGCCCCCGGTGCCCGGTGCCGGACAGGGGGCGCATGCGGCACATGCTGGAGTCCCGGTGGGGCTGCGCGTCACCGTGGAGGACACCGGGGTGGGCATTGCCGCCGAAAAGTGGGAACGCATCTTCGAGCCGTTTACCCTGGCCGAAAATTTCCTGACCAAGAAATATGGAGGCGCCGGACTGGGGCTTGCCATCTCGCGCGAGATAGCGCGGATGATGGGCGGCGACATTGCGGTGCGCAGTCAGGAAGGGGCGGGCAGCACTTTCGTGCTGACCATGCGCTTTGCCTTGGGGGAATCGGTCGCACCGCGCCCGCGCGACGCGAGCCTGCCGGTGATCCGGGGCGTGAACCGGCGGCTGCGCATCATGGTGGCCGAAGACGATGTGATCAACCGCAAGCTGGCGGTGTATTTTTTCGAACGCATGGGGCACGACGTCATCACCGTGTCCAGCGGCATCGAGGTATTGGCCGGGCTGGAACGCGAAGCCTGCGACCTTTTGCTGATGGACATCCAGATGCCCGAGATGGACGGCCTGGAAACCATACGCGCGTTGCGTGGCCGCAAGGGCGTGCCGTCGCGCGTTCCGGTCATCGCCATGACGGCCCATGCCATGGCCGGGGACCGGGAGCGGTTCCTGGCCGAGGGCATGGACGGCTATGTTTCCAAGCCCGTGGATTTCGGCTGCCTGGTGGCCGAGATAGAAACCGTGCTGGACGCGCGAGGCCTGCTGGACGTGTCTTTGAGCAATTTGCGGAACAGCCTGCAAGACGGCACCATGAACAGCAAAGACTGCCGCGCCGAGCCGGAATAGCGTAGGCATATGGAGGTCGCGCGGGTGCGTGCGGCATGCCGGGGCGCCGGGAACGGATCATGGGTCCGATTCCGGCGCCCCGATGCTTTTGCGGGCGGATGGCCAGCGGCAATGGCAGGTGGACGGTGCGGAGCGGCATAAGGTGGCGGATGGCCGCGAAGCAATTTGGCGGGGCTGGGAGGACATGTCGGATATGTGCAGGAGCGCCAGGGCAGTGCGTGCGAGCGACGCTTGTTCCGTGTTTCCGGGATGTTTCCGAATGGTTGCAAATCGTTGACGAATCGGATAGCTAAATCCGATTGTGCTTAAGGGGTGCCGTGCCCCGGTACGTGCGTTCGGCCATTGGCCGAGAGGGAACGCGCGGGGGAACGGTAATCGTCATTCTGCCTGAAAAAGTCGGAACGTTCCGTGTGTACTCCCTTGGACGGTCAGCCGCGCCGGGGGACTCTCTTCGCGCGTGCGCATCGTTCGGCGGCAGGCATACAAACTCTAGGGGAGATCCATGAAGCGACTGAAATCGTTGGCTGTGTCGTGTCTGCTGGTGTGCACCGCCCTGGCGGGCACCGCGCAGGCCGAGGGCTTTGCCCTGTACGAATGGGGCGCGCGCGGCAACGCGCTGGGCGGCACCATGGTGGCCCGCAAGCCCGATGCCTCTGCCGTGGCCTACAACCCGGCCCTGATGACCCAGCTGGAAGGCACCCAGGTCATGGCTGGCGTGAGCGCCATCATCCCCAGCGCCAAGGTGGACGTTAAGTACAACGGCCAGACCTACACCGGTGAAGGCGCCGACAACGTGTGGACGCCCCCGCACGGCTACCTGACCACCCAGCTCAAGGACAACCTGTGGCTGGGCATGGGCATCTACACCCGCTTCGGCCTGGGTACGGAATACGACGACAGCAACTGGGCTGGTCGCTACAACATCTACAATGCCGAAATCCAGACCATCTCGTACAATCCCAACATTGCGTTCAAGCTCACCGACAAGTTGTCCGCCGCCGTGGGGGTCGAGTTCATGACCCTGAAGCTGCTCATGGACAAGAAAAGTGACCCGGCCGCTGCGAACCCTGTGGTCGGCAACAACCCCGGCGATACCTCGCGTGACATCGATTCCAATCTTGAGGCCGACAGCTACGGCTGGGGGCTGACCGCTGGTCTGCACTACCAGTTCAACGACCAGTGGGCTGCTGGTGTCAGCTACAAGAGTCAGATCGAACAGGAAGCAGAGGGTGAGAACAATTTTACCCTTAGCGCCGGTGCACAGAGTATTCCTGCGGCTGTGTTGGGATATCAGGATTGCGATGTGCGCGGTTCCGTGATTCTGCCCGATATGCTCGCCTTTGGCGTATCCTACACCCCCATTCCTGAACTGAGCATCGAAGTGGGCGCCCTGCTGACCCGCTGGTCGCTGTACGACAATCTTGCTATCTATCATGAACCCCCCTTCGCTAACGGCGCAGGCAAGCTCGTGAATCAGGAAAAGGACTGGAAAGACGCTTGGCGCTACAGCATCGGTGTCGAGTACGCGGCCACGCCGTGGATGGACCTGCGCGCTGGCTTTACCTACGACGAGTCACCTGCTCCCGGTAACAGGATCGACTACCTGATCCCCACCGACGACCGCCAGTTGTACAGCACGGGTGTCGGCTTCCATTGGGACAGCTACACCGTGGACCTTTCCTACACCTACATTGTTGCGTCCGATGCCCATTACGACGTCCGTCGGGCAGACGGCGTTTACGAAGGCAATTCATACGATGGCCGCACCCACGTGCTAGGCCTTTCGTTGGGCTACAAGTTCTAAGCCCCCGTTCGCACGCATGCATGGGGCCGCTCCTTCGGGGGCGGCCCTTTTGCGTTCAGGGGGCGGGCAGCGACATGCGTGGCGATGAGGAGTTGATCGTAGCCGTAGCGTGCAGGTCGTACATGCTGGCGTATAGCTGTTGTTAAGCGTGAAGTGCGTGTGTCGGGGTGTGTGTCGTCCGGGACGTTTTCGGTCCAGAGACGCCGTTGTTGCGCCCTGTGCGCATTTGCCCCGGGCACGGGCCGGTAACCCGGGCTCGGCGTTGTCGTGGGGTAATCCTTCGCAGCCGGACTCGTAGCGTGGCCGCTACTGGGCCACGCTACGAGTCCGGCTGCGTGTGCTGTGCATGCCGTCGTGTCCGGCTGGCCAAGCTGCCCGGATGAGGCAGGAGGGGCAGGGGGGCTAGTAGGATAGGGATGCTCGCGTGAACGCGGCGTGGCCAGCGTGGCCAGGCTTTTTTGCAATGTGCTGCCACGAATGCAGAAGGGCCCGTGCCGATGCGGCACGGGCCCTTTGCGATCAGGTCATCAGATCAGGACAGCGGCTAGAAGGTGCCCGCTTCCTTCTTCACGTCGAGGGCGATCTTCCACAGCACGGAAAGCACCATCAGGCCGATGGCGTAGATGCCCACGGTGACGAGGATTTCCGGGAAGGTGGGCGCGTACTCGGTCACCGTCTCGAAGGGGTTGGGGGTAAAGCCGCCGATCAAGAGGCCCAGGCCCTTGTCGATCCAGCTGGCGATGACCAGGATGCCCAGCGCCCAGGGCAGCACGCGTTCGTTGTCGCGGAACTGTGGGGGAATGAGCAGGCACAGCGACAGCATGGCCAGTACGGCGGCCGTCCACATCCAGCCCACCACCCACGATGCGTGGCCGTCGTGGCCCACGAACAGGAAGGTGAGCGGGTGCTGGTGGCCCGGCATGCCGCTGTAGAAGGCCGTGAACACTTCCAGCAGGAAGAAGAACACGTTGATGGCCATGGCGTAGGTGATGATCTTGGTCAGGGTCTGGATGGCTTCGCGGCCCGGATCGAACCCGGTCAGGCGGCGCAGCGCCATGACCAGCAGCAGCAGGATGGCCGGACCTGAGGCAAAGGCAGAGGACAGGAAGCGGGCAGCCATGATGGCCGTCAGCCAGTAGTGGCGGCCGGGCAGGCCCGCGTACAGGAAGGCGGTGACGGTGTGGATGGAGAACGCCCACACCACCGACAGGTAGATGAAGAACTTGATCCACTTGGGCGGGTCAACATCGTGGCGCTCGGCTTCCAGGGTAACCCAGCCGACCAGCGCGTTGATGAACAGGTACCCCATCAGCACCATCATGTCGTAGAACATGATGGAGTTCGGCGTGGGGTGCAGGATGACGTTCAGCATGCGCTGCGGCTGCCCCATGTCGGTGACGATGAAGAGCATGCACATCAGCACGGCCGAGATCGCCATGAACTCGCCGAGGATGATCATCTTCTTGAACTTCTTGTAGTGATGGAAGTAGGCGGGCAACACCAGCATCACGGCCGAGGCCGCCACGCCGACGAAGTAGGTGAACTGCGAGATGTACAGCCCCCACGAAACGTCGCGGCTCATGCCGGTGATGGTCAGCCCGTACTTGAGCTGGAAGATGTACGCGAAGACGCCCAGGCTCGCGATGCCGCCAAGGAACAGCAGCCAGATGTAGAACGCCGGGGAGCCTTTCAGAACCTTCTCGATCATGGCTTCTCCTCCTACACGATGTAGTAGACGCCGGGCTGGGTCCCGATGGAGGGCTTGCGGCGAATGCTGAAGTTCTCGGCAAGGGCCTTGCGAACCGGCGAATTCGGGTCGTCGAGGTCGCCGAACAGGATGGCCCCGTTCGAGGCTTCGACGCAGGCGGGCAGCAGACCCACCTCAAGCCGTTCGGAACAGAAGGTGCATTTTTCCACCACGCCGCGCATGCGGGTGGGGAAGGCGGGGTTGACGTCCTTCAGGTAGGGGCGCGGATCGCCGAAGTTGAAGCTGCGCGCGCCGTAGGGACACCCGGCCATGCAGAAGCGACAGCCGATGCAGCGGTGGTAGTCCATCACCACGATGCCGTCGGCGCGCTTGAAGGTGGCCTTGGTGGGGCACACGCGCACGCAGGGCGGGTTTTCGCAGTGGTTGCAGAGCAGCAGGTAGTCCTTCTCGCGCACGGCGGGGGACAGGTGCTGGCTCATATCGTCGGTGAACACCCGGTCGTACTTGTCGGTCCATATCCACTTGATTTCCTGCTTGGAGGGAATCGAGGGGACGTTGTGGACGGAATGGCAGGCGTGGATGATGCGCTCGAAGTCCTCGCGCGATTCCAGCTTGCGGGTGTCGATGACCATGGCCCAGCGCTTGGCGGCAAGGTGTTTGCCGCCCACATCGTATTTGGCGCCCGGCATGTCCTTGGCGACGGCGTCGGCCGCGTCCAGCGCGCTCGAAGTGCCAAGGCCGAAGGCGGCAAGCCCGGCGATCTTCAGGAATTGTCTTCTGGTGGTGCTCATTACTGGTTCCCCCTCGGCGCCACATGGCAATCCCAGCAGTAGGGGCTCACGCTGTTGGAGTTGTGGCACTTGTCGCAGAAATCGGCCTTGTTGGCGTGACACTTCATGCAGGTGTTCTGCAGGCTGATGTCCCAGACCTTGCCGTTGGAGGCGACATAGGCGCGCTTGCCTTCGCGCAGGGCCTGGTCGCGCCACACGTCGAGAATGTGCATGTGCTCGGCGCGCATGTATTCGGCCGGTTCGATGCATTCCTTCTGGTCCGCGGGCATGGCCAGCTGCGGGCGCTCGTACTTGGGCGTCAGCAGGTTGGACCAGAAGGGAAAGGTGAACAGCCCGACGAAGATCACGATGCCGGGGATGATGTATTTGCCGTTATACATGGTTATTCATCCTCCATACCGGGCAGTTCTTCCTGCCGCAGGTCCATGGTGCGCTTCTGTTCGCCGCGCATCACGAGGGCGTTGGCCACCAGCTCGTGGGTACCGTAGACCGTGACGCCGGGGGCCCAGTAGTTGGCCAGCGGGGGCAGGGTGGCCCGGTCGATGGCGCAGATGCAGGCCATGGTGTTCACGCCGTGCTTCTGCTGCACGTACCGCAGGGCATTGCCACGGGGCAGGCCGCCGCGCATGCGGATTTCCATGATTTCGTCGGTGTTCAGGCCGGAACCGCCGCCGCAGCAGAAGGTCTGCTCGCGGATGGTGTTCTCGGGCATGTCCACGTAGTTGTTGCACACGTTCTGGAGCACGTAGCGGGGTTCGTCCAGCAGGCCCATGCCGCGCGCCGGGTTGCACGAGTCGTGGAAGGTCACGGTCAGGTGGTCGTTGCGGCTGGGGTCGAGGCGCAGCTTGTTGTGCTTGATGAGGTCGGCCGTGAACTCGGCGATGTGCACCATCTTGGTGGACGCCGCGTTCTTGAACACCGTGCCGGTGATGGGTGACCTGGGCACTTCCATCTTGGGCGGGGTGGGGCCGTTGAAGGTGTCCATGTACTGGTGCACCACGCGCCACATGTGGCCGCATTCGCCGCCCAGGATCCACTTGGAGCCAAGGCGCTCGGCTTCGGCGTACATCTTGGCGTTCAGCTTCTTCGCCATGTCGAAGGTGGTGAACGAGCCGAAGTTGCCGCCTTCCGAGGCGTAGGTGGACAGGGTGTAGTCCAGCCCGATTTCGTGGAACAGCATCAGGTAACCCATGAACGTGTAGATGCCGGGGTCGGCGAACACGTCACCAGAGGGCGTGATGAACACGATCTCGTGGCCCTTTTCGTTGAAGGGCGGGTTGATCTTGATGCCGGTCACCGTCTCGATGTCCTCGCAGAGGAATTCGACGATTTCCTTGAAGGCGTGCGGCTGGATGCCCAGGTGGTTGCCGGTGCGGTTGCAGTTGAACACCGGCTCCATGATCCAGTGGATGCCAAGGCCCAGTTCGTGCAGCAGCTCACGCGCGATGGCGGTGATTTCCGCGGTGTCGATGCCGTAGGGGCAGAACAGCGAACAGCGGCGGCATTCGGTGCACTGGTAGAAGTAGTAGAACCACTCCTTGATGACGTCCTTGTCCAGCTTGCGGGCGCCGGCCAGCTTGCCCAGCAGCTTGCCCGCCGTGGTGAAGTCGCGGCGGTACACCGAGCGCAGCAACTCGGCGCGCAGCACGGGCATGTTCTTGGGGTCGCCCGTGCCGATGAAGAAGTGACACTTGTCGGCGCAGGCGCCACAGCGCACGCAGATGTCCATGAACACCTTGAGCGAGCGGTGCTTGTCCAGGCGCGACTTGAGGCCTTCGTAAATGATCTCTTCCCAGTTTTCCGGCAGGTTCCAGTCTTCCTGATCGGCCGACCACTCGTGCGGGTTCGGCATGCCGAGGGCCTTCATGTTGTCGACCTTGGCCGGATAGCACCACGTGCCGGGCTTGAAGTCCGGCTTGGTGTCCATCCACCCTTCCATGGGGAAGGCGGGGATGGTCGCGATCAGCTTGTCGGGAGTTGGCAGTTTGGACATGTCGGCTCCTTACTCGGCGGCAGCGGCTTCTTCAGAGGTTTTGTCGACAGGCAGCCCCGCTTCTTCCATCAGTTCCCGGAACTCGTCTTCGTATTCCGCGTAGGTGCGGTACTTCTTGGGCGGATTCCAGGGGTTCACGTGGCGCACCGCGCGCGTGTTGTTGGGCAGGTTGCGCGTGGGGCTGAGGAAGACGCCGCCCATGTGCATCAGCTTGCTGAACGGGAAGTACACAAGCAGGCACGAGAGCAGGAAGATGTGGATGAAGAACGCCGCGCCGATGCCTTCGGGCAGCACGGGGTTCATGGTCACGAGGCCCATGGTCAGGACCTTGACCGCGGCGATGTCCACCTTGGCGAAGTAGCGCATCCAGATGCCGCTGCCCACGAGGCCCAGCAGCAGGAACAGCGGGAAGTAGTCGTTGGCCAGCGAGATGTAGCGAACCTTCTCGCTGAACAGGCGGCGGGCCAGCAGGAAGCCGAGCGCCGCAACGACCAGCACGTCGGACATGAACATGCGGGGCACGCCGATCTGCATGATGCCGTCAACGAACTCGATGGCCGTCAGGGCAAAGGGCACCGGCTCAAGGAAGAACCGGAAGTGCCGGATGAAGATCAACAGGAAACAGTAGTGGAACAGCAGCGCGAAAAGCCACAGCCACTTGGCCGAATAGTAGACCACGCGGGGGCCTTTCTGGATTTCGACCGAAGTGTTCCGGAAAAGCGACCGGAACAGCAGCACTTCGAGAAGCATGCGCCCCACGGTGCCAGCGGTGGTGAAGGGGCTGTCGAGCCGGGCGGGCTTGATCCAGTCCAGCGACTTCTGCTGGCCGCCCGTGGTCGGAATGCGGAAGGGCACGGGCGATTTGGCCCAGTCCACCATCCGCCAGACGAAACCGCCGATGAACACGAGCACCGCGGCATACGGCAACACCACCCCGATAAGGTACTGGAAGCCTGAGGCAGCTCCCAGCCAGGCGATGCAACCCAGCGCAATGACCGCTAAAAGTGAAATGAACATTCCGTTACCTCGCTGCTAGGCTATCGGTTTCTGCGTGTCCGGTTCCCCTACCGGCTTGTCCAATATACGTTCAGCCCTTCGCAGGAGCTGGGCGTATCCACGTTTGAAGTCGTCCACCTTCATCATGTGCAGGCGCTCGCGGCAGGCGGCATACTTGCCGAAGGCCATGAGCGCCACGGTGTCGATGCGCGATTCCACCTCCAGCTGCTCGTCGTGCAGCCCGTGCTGCATGATGGCGGCCCGCAGCATCTTGCGGAGCACCGTCTTCAGCACGAACAGCACGCCCACGGCCTGCTCGGGGGTGAAGTTCTGAATGGCCCGGATGCGGATGACATCCTCTATGGCCTCGGAAAGGCGGGCCTCGTCCACCTCGTCGCCGGCGACGGCGTCGAAGATGACCACGGCGGATGCCGCGGTGGTGTGGCCCACGGGATTGGAGAACTGGTCCCTGCTGCTGCGCAGGAACCCTACGGTGTCAAACGGATAGGTGCCATACATGGCATCTATCCATTTGTGGATGATGGCGTCCTTGTGCTCGGCGAGCAGGTCCCTGATGGTCATGTGAACTCTTTGCCGTTGCGGTTAGCGGGCACGCCTCTTGCGGCGCACCCCCCTATACGGCGTTTTTTTCGCTTTGTCCAAGCGAAAAGGGGGGATGCGTCGCCTCCCCGGGCAAACCCCGCGCACGGCGCGCGCGAGTGCGATGGCTGAAATAAAGATTTTTTTCACATAGTCTGAAACACCCGAAAGGTCAACAAATCTTGCGGGTTCTGATTGCTTGATCAAACCATGAAATGCAGGGCAGGGAGATGGCAGCGATTCAGGTTCGGTTGCCGTATCGACGCGCCCGAATGGCACTCGGACGGCGATCGGACGACGCTCGGATGATGGCAGGTTGCGGCAGATAGTGGCGGACGGTGGCGGATGGTGGCGGATGGTGGCGGACGGGCATGACCGCGAGCGGCCCGGTCGTTTGACGACCGGGCCGCGGAAGAACCACGCCAGAAAGGCGGAACGCCGGGGCAGGCAGCGAGGAAATGCGCGGAGGGCGGGGGGAGGGAGCCCTCCTCGCGACGCCTAGTTGCAGGTGGCGTTGCTGGCAGGCGTTTGCCCGCAGCCCGCAAAGTCGTTGGTGAGGAACGGCAGCACGGCGTCCTGCCCCGCAGGGACAGGGGCAGGCTTGCCTGTTTGTCCCTGCACGGGCGTTGACGGTCCCTGTTGCGGGGCGACGGGGCGCGGGGCCTGCGCAGAAGCAGGGGCGGACGCGGGCGCGGCGCCATCCACGCCATGGCCGAAGGGCAGGCGGGGCATGCCTGCCATCAGCATCACCGGCAGCCGGTCCGCGCCGGTGGAAAGCACGCGGGTCTTGTTGCGCAGCAGCTTCCAGCGTAACCGGGCCTGCTCGAACAGGGACATTGCCGGATCCGGCGCGGTGTTCGGGGCATCCACAACCTGGCGCAGGGCATCCGCCACGGACACGCCCTGTTCGACGGAACGCCGCATCCGCGCGATGGACAGGATGTCGTCGTCGTTTTCAGCCACCGGGCGGTAGGCCACGGTGTCCGGTGCGGCACCGGCAAGGGCGGCGATGGCCTGGCGGCAGGCAGGGCACGACGGTGAGAAATACAGGGTGACGGGGGCGTTGTCCGGCCCCTGAAGGTTCCACGCGCCCATGCGCTCGGTGGTCAGGGCCACGCCGTTGGCAAAGAACAGGCCGCCCCACGCCAGAAGCAGGATGGAAATGCCCTGTTGGCGGTCACGGCGCGGTTCGCCGGGAATGACCACGAAGGCGCCCGCGATGAGCGCGGCCACCACCAGGCATGCCGCGCAAGGGGCGGTGAGGGCCATCAGCGCCAGCAGCGCCGTGTCGGCGGCCAGCATCAGCCAGACGAACCCGCGCGCGGCACCCTGCTTGCCGAAGATGCAGAACAGGGCTAGGAGCGAGAACGCGCCTGTGCCGTACCACCACAGGGGCAGGCCCCAAATGGTCAGGTTGCTGTACAGCGAGCAGCCGGTGCTGACGCACAGCGACTCGGACGGGGCGATGGCAGCCCAGGTGCAGAAGGCCGCGCCCAGCGCGGCGAGCATAAAGCCGCCCCAGATGGAGGCGGAACGATTTGAGGCGAGCATGTCTCGAATCTCCAGTGCGGGTCTTGCATAAAGGCCAGCCCGAGGCGACGCGATACTATTCGCTAAACAGGCACAGGTAAAGCCCCGTACCCATGAGCCCTACGAACCCCCTGAAAGACCTGATGCGGCGGTTTGCCGGAATCCGGTCTGGATGGCCCGAAGCCGGGCCCGATGGCGCGAATGACGCCGTGAATGACGCCGTGAATGACGCCGTGAATGACGTCGCGAATGACGCAAGGAGTGACGCTGGCGCCCCCGATGCCACCTGTGTTGCCCCTTCGCCCGGTGACGTTGCCTGGCCGCCCCGCCACGACGTGCGCACCAGTCCTCGCGCCCGAAGGGTGCGGTTGCGCATCGTGCCCCGGCGCGGGCTGGAGGTGGTGATACCGCCCGGGTTCAGCGCCACGCGCATTCCAGAGGTGCTGGAACGGCATCGAACGTGGATCGTGCGCGCCCTGCTGCGGGCGGGTTTGGCCGAGCCGGTGCCCGGCACGGTGAGCACCACGGACGGGGCACCGGGCGAGGCAGGCACTGGCGCCATGCATGGCATCCTTCCCGGCGGCGGGGCGTTTTTGGGGCCGGACGGCATCCGCAGCGTGCCCGGCGAGGTGTTGCTGCCTGCGGTGCAGGCGCGTTATGCCGTAATCCGCGCGTCCCTGGCTCCGGGCATGCGCCCGGAACTGCGAGAGGTGGACGCCGCCTTGCGCCTGCGGGTGCCGGAAGGGGGGGCTGGCGATGGCGTGGCCGTGGACCTGTTGCGCGACTGGTTGCGGGCCATGGCCCGGCGAAGGCTGGCCCCCTGGTTGCACGCATTGGCCGTGGAGCACGGCTTCCGCTACCAGCGCTGCGTGGTGCGCATGCAGCAGACCCGCTGGGGCAGTTGCTCCGCGCGGGGCACCATCAGTTGCAACGCCAGCCTGCTGTTCCTGCCGCGTGAACTGGCCCGCCACGTGTTGCTGCACGAGCTTTGCCATACCGTGCACCTGGATCATTCTTCGCGCTTCCATGCCCTGCTGGGCAAGGTGGACCCCGATGCGGCGCTGTGGCGCGAGGGGCTGCGTTCCGGGTGGTCGCATGTTCCGTGGTGGGCCCGGTAGGGGGCTCTTTGTCGTGGAGCCGGTCCAGCCTGGCAGGCAGGGCCGTATCGATGTCGGCGACCATGTTCACCACGCCCGGTACCCTCTCGCGCAGGAAAACGTGGCCGCCTCCGGATACCCTCTGGAGGCGGCCACGTTTTCTTGTGCGCTGGGCAGGCCATCGCGCCCGCGCCGGGAAGCCCGGTCGCAAAAAAGGGAGGCGCCTTGCGGCGCCTCCCCGATGTAGCGTGCGTTGAAGTGGCCGGAGCCTACTTCATCACGGAGCCGGAAGCGGCCTGCTGCATCTTGACCTCGACCTTTTCGGTCAGGCCTTCGTAGTAGGCGCGCAGGATTTCCAGCACTTCGTCGCGACCGAAGTGGTCGGCAACGGGGGCGCCGTCGGACAGGGCCTTGCGCAGCTTGGTGCCGGAGAGGATGACGCGGTCTTCCTTGCCGTGCGGGCAGGTACGCAGGGAGGCCATGCCGTCGCACTTGTAGCAGTAGAAGGTCCAGTCGATCTTCAGCGGGGTGCAGATCAGGGCCTTGCCGGGTTCGGGGCAGGCTTCGTTGGTGTAGGGGATCTTGTCGAAGATGGTCTGGGCTTCGAACATGCCGTAGAAGTCGCCCACGCCAGCGTGGTCACGGCCGATGATCATGCGGTTGATGCCGTAGTTCTGGCGGAAGGTAGCGTGCAGCAGACCTTCGCGGGGACCGGCGTAGCGCATGTCGAGGGGGTAACCGGCCTGGATGACGTTCTGCTTCACGAAGTACTTTTCGACCAGGGTGTCGATGCACTTCACGCGCACTTCGGCGGGAATGTCGCCGGGCTTCAGGGCGCCCACCAGGGAGTGGATGACCACGCCGTCGCACACTTCGATGGCGATCTTGGCCAGGAATTCGTGCGAACGGTGCATGGGGTTGCGCAGCTGCAGGGCGGCAACGTTGGCCCAGCCGCGTTCTTCCATTTCGGCGCGCAGTTCGGCGGGGCGCTTGTACACGCCGGCGAACTTGGTGGGGAAGTCACCTTCGGACAGCACCTTCACGGTGCCGGCGACGTTGAATTCCTTCTGTTCCATGACCATCTTCACGCCGGGGTGGTCTTCGAGCGCCACTTCCCAGAACTTCTGGGAGTCGGGGCCTTCGCCCTTGAAGACGAGCTCGCATTCCCACTTCTTGTCGGCTTCGGTCATTTCGTAGATTTCTTCGATCTTCATGGTGGCGAAGGTTTCACCCTTGCGCACCAGGGCCACTTCGTCGCCCACCTTGACGGCAGCGGCGTCTTCCTTGGAGATGTCCATGGTCACCGGCACGGGCCAGAAGGTGCCGTCGGCGGTGGTCATCTTTTCGCAGACGCTCTTCCAGTCGGCCTTCTTCATGAAGCCGTTCAGCGGAGAGAAGCCGCCGATGCCCATCATGATGAGGTCGCCCTTGGTGCGCGAGCTGATTTCGATCTGCTTCAGGCCAGCGGCCTTCTTGAGTTCGGTTTCGCGGGCGGCACCTTCGAGCAGGCAGCAGACGAGGCCCTTACCACCATGAGGGGGAACCAGCTTGGACATACCTTCCATCCTCCAAATGAATGTGTTGTTGCCATGGCGCGCCGCTTCGGGGGCGGCGGCGTACGAAAAAAGCTGTTCTCGTGCGAGAAGCATGCGGGAGCGGCGGTGCATTCGGGAGTGCATCTCGCCGTTCACGCATCCCTCTTGTGAAATATTTTACATAATGTCAAGCGGCAAATGGGAGAAAAGCGTCAGGCGGCTGATTTTGGCGTGGCAGGGGCGCGTCCCCTGCGGCACAAGGCCGATGGGGAAAGGGCGTGGCAACGGCGCGCGCAGCTGTGCTGGCGTTGGAAAGGCGTGTGTTTCGCCGACGCACGGGGAAGCGGGCGCCCGTGTGACGGTATGGGTGGGGCGATGTGTTGGGCGGAAGGAGGGTACGGTGCGTGTTGCGCGCCTGTAAATAGGTCGTGTTTACAGTGTATTAAAGTGAGTTGCGCATGCGTCTAGGCGCTGGCGCGGGTGTTGGGCTGGGCATGGCGCTTGTAGGCGGAACCGGCAGGGAGGTGACGATTGTCCACCAATTTGGTTGTGATAAAATGACCAAGGGGGTGGCGTGCCCGTGAGGGCGCGCGGTGTTGCGCGGCTGGTAGGGGCAAAGGCGCGGGGGCGTCGGTGAGGGCGGAGAGGGCGGGGCGAAGGCGTGATGGCGGCCTGAGATGGTCTGGGGAGACTTGGGGCGAGTTGGGGTGGCTCGGGGTGGGCAGGGAGGCTGGAGGTGGCTGGAGGTCGTCCGGAGGGAGGCGCTTTGGGGCAGTGCGGGCGAGAGGTGGCCGGGGGAGGCATCATACATATATATGCGTCTAGGGAATGGGACGTCCCCTTTTTTTGGCCGGGATATCCGAAGAGGAGCCCGACGCGAGAAGTCGCATGCATGGGCGGTGCGCGCAGTGGGGCGTCCCGTGGCGAGGAAAAAACTTGTCCATCCGGACGAAAGGGAGTACACAAACTGGGTTCAGGACCATGGTGGGCGATTTTGCGGGGATGCTTGGCTGCTGGAACCCCGCCCCACCGGAGCGCTTGCGGCGTGTCCGGTAGCCCGGGTGACCGTGTGTTCGGCGTGAACCT
Organism: Nitratidesulfovibrio sp. SRB-5; assembly: GCF_019931275.1. NCBI lineage: Bacteria > Pseudomonadati > Thermodesulfobacteriota > Desulfovibrionia > Desulfovibrionales > Desulfovibrionaceae > Nitratidesulfovibrio > Nitratidesulfovibrio sp. SRB-5. The sequence goes on from NZ_JAIOTY010000001.1 coordinate 1,336,237, forward strand.
GCCCGTAGGTGATGGGCGGGTTCCGTATCATGTTGCTTGACAACGGTCAGGCGCTGGGCTATGCCCATGCGCCTTTACCGATTGTTTCCGATCCACTTTCACGGAGGAGCAGAATGCCCACTATCAACCAGCTCATTCGCAAAGAGCGCAAGGCAGTGCTGAAGCGGAAGAAGAC